>CAWINP010000001.1:0-396995 GCA_963837485.1 uncultured Solirubrobacteraceae bacterium
CCGGCGACTCGCTCACGTGCGTGACGACGTACAGGTCTCCGGGAGGACCGCCGCGCAGCCCGGCCTCGCCCTTGCCGGGCAGGCGGATCTTCGAGCCGTCCTTGACGCCGGCGGGGATGTTCACCCGATAGCGCTTCATCTCCCGCAGCCGGCCCTGGCCGCCGCACGTCGGGCAGGGCTCCTCGATCACCGTGCCGGTGCCGCCGCAGCGCGAGCACGGGCGGGTGATGGAGAACACGCCCTGGCCCTGCGCCTCGACGCCGCGGCCGTTGCAGACCGGGCAGACCTTCGGCGAGGTGCCGGGCCGCGCGCCGGTGCCGCGGCACGTCGTGCACGCGGCGTGGGTGGCGACGGTGACCGGCACCTGGGCGCCCTCGATCGCCTGCTCGAACGACAGCGAGACGCTCGTCTCGAGGTCCTTGCCGCGCTCGGTGATCGGCTTGGTACGCGTCGCGCGCCCGCCGCCGGTGTTGAAGATGCCCGACAGGATGTCCGAGAACGAGCCGAAGTCGGTCGCGCCGCCGCCGCCGCTGCCGCCGGCGGCTCCGCCGAACGGGTTGGCGCCGGCGAACATGCCGCCGCGGTCGTACTTCTTGCGCTTCTCGGGGTCGCCCAGGACGTCGTAGGCCTCGGAGATCTCCTTGAAGCGGTCCTCGGCCCCGGCATCCTTGTTGGTGTCCGGGTGGTACTGGCGCGCGAGCTTGCGGTACGCCTTCTTGATCTCGTCCTGCGACGCCTTCTTGTCGACGCCGAGGGTCTTGTAGTAGTCAGCCGCGCGCGCCATCGCTACGCCGCCACGACAACGCGCGCGGGCCTCAGCACCGCGCCATTGATGCGATAGCCGGACTGGTAGACCTCGACGACGGTGCCGCTCTCGGCGTCCTCGACCGGGTGGGAGGCCATCGCCTCGTGCTCGTTGGGGTCAAACGGCTCGCCCTTCGGCGAGAACGCCTGGATCCCGACGCGCTCGAACGCCGCTCGCAGCTCGCCGGCCACCATCTGGAAGCCCTTGACCACGTCCTCGTGGCCCTCGGCCGCCTTGAGCGCGAGCTCGAGGTGGTCCAGCGCGGGCAGCAGCTCCTTGGCGAGCTTGGCCATCCCGCGGTCCAGCGCGGCGGCGTTCTCGCGCGCCATCCGCTTGCGGTAGTTCTCGAAGTCGGCCTGCGTGCGCTGCGCGAGCGCGAGGTAGTCGTCGCGCTGCTTGCTCATCTCGTCCAGGTCGCCCTGGACGGCGGCGAGCTCGGTGGCCGCCGGGGCCTCGGCGTCGCCGAAGGATGTCTCACCCGTGCCGGCCGCCCCAGGATGGGGCGGCGCGGCTGCCGAGAACTCCTCCTCCTCGGTGCGGACGGTCTCGTCGCCCATCTACTTCTGCTCGTCCACGACCTCGGCGTCGACGACCTCCTCCTCGGCGGCGGAGTCGCCCGCGCCGTTGGTGGAGGCGCCGCTCGCCGCGGTCTCGGCCTGCTGCTGTGCCTGGGCGCGCTCGTACATGGTCTCGGAGACCTTGTGGAACGCGGACTGCAGGCGGTCGGTCTTGGCGCGGATGTCCTCCGCGTCCTCGCCCGTGAGCGCGTCGTTGACGGCCTTGATCGCGTCCTCGATCTCGCGCTTGGAGGCGTCGTCGACCTGCTCGCCGAGGTCCTTGAGCTGCTTGGCCGCGTTGTAGGCGGCCGACTCGCCGGCGTTGCGGGCCTCGGCCAGCTCGCGCAGGCGCTTGTCGTCCTCCGCGTGCGACTCGGCGTCGGAGACCATCTTCTTGATCTCGTCGTCGGACAGGCCGGAGCCCGACTTGATCTCGATCTTCTGCTCCTTGCCCGTGCCGAGGTCCTTGGCCGACACCTTCACGATGCCGTTGGCGTCGATGTCGAAGCCGACCTCGATCTGCGGGATGCCGCGCGGCGCCGGCGGGATGCCGGTCAGCTGGAACTTGCCGAGCGACTTGTTGTAGGTCGCCATCTCGCGCTCGCCCTGGAGCACGTGGATCTCCACGGAGGGCTGGTTGTCCTCGGCGGTCGAGAAGACCTCGGACTTGTGCGTCGGGATCGTCGTGTTGCGCTCGATCAGCTTGGTCATCACGCCGCCCTTGGTCTCGATGCCGAGGGTGAGCGGGGTGACGTCGAGCAGCAGGACGTCCTTGACGTCGCCGGCCAGGACGCCGGCCTGGATGGCGGCGCCGACGGCCACGACCTCGTCCGGGTTGACGCCGCGGTGCGGCTCCTTGCCGGTGAGCTCCTTGACCTTGTCCTGCACGGCCGGCATGCGCGTCATGCCGCCGACGAGGACGACGTGCTGGATCTCCTTGACGCCCTTGTCCTTGGCGTCGTCGATCGCCTGGCGGACCGGGCCGACGACGCGCTCGATCAGCGAGCCCGCGAGCTCATTGAGCTTGGCGCGCGTGAGGCGCACGTCGAGGTGCTTGGGGCCGGAGGCGTCGGCCGTGATGAACGGCAGGTTGATCTGGGTCTCCTGGGCGGAGGACAGCTCGATCTTGGCCTTCTCGGCGGCCTCATAGAGCCGCTGCAGGGCCATCTTGTCCTGCGTCAGGTCGATGCCCTGGTCGCGCTTGAACTCCGCCGCGAGCCAGTCGACGATCGCCTTGTCGAAGTTGTCGCCGCCGAGGTGGTTGTCGCCGGCGGTCGACTTGACCTCGAACACGCCGTCGCCGATCTCCAGCACCGACACGTCGAACGTGCCGCCGCCGAGGTCGAAGACGAGGATCGTCTGGTCGGCCTCCTTGTCGAGCCCGTAGGCCAGCGAGGCCGCAGTCGGCTCGTTGATGATGCGCTTGACGTCCAGGCCGGCGATGCGGCCGGCGTCCTTGGTCGCCTGGCGCTGGTCGTCGTTGAAGTAGGCCGGGACGGTGATGACCGCGCTGTCGACCGACTCGCCGAGGTAGGCCTCGGCGTCGGCCTTGAGCTTCTGCAGGATCATCGCGGAGATCTCCGGCGGCGAGTACTCCTTGCCGCCCGCCTCTACGCGCGCGTCGCCGCCGCTGCCGGAGATGACGTTGTACGGGACGATCGACTCCTCCTCGCGTACCTCGGCCTCCTTGCGGCCCATGAAGCGCTTGATGGAGAAGACGGTGTTCGTCGGGTTGGTGACCGCCTGGCGCTTGGCGACGGTGCCGACCAGGCGCTCGCCGCTCTGCGTGAAGGCGACCACCGACGGGGTGGTGCGCCCACCCTCTGAATTCTCGATCACCGTCGGCTCGCCGCCCTCCAGGACGGCCATGCACGAGTTCGTGGTGCCGAGGTCGATGCCGATGGTCTTTGCCATGTGCTGGACTCCTCTACAAGATCTCAGTCTGCTTGGCTGAGATTGTAGCCGAACGGGCACATGCGCAGAAGGTCGCAATGGCCGCAGTCCGGGCGGCGCGCATGGCAGGTGCGGCGGCCGTGGCGGAGCAGGTTGACGTGGAGCTCCAGCTCCTGCCCGCGGGGCGTGATGTCGAGCATCTTGTCGTGCAGCTCCTCGAACGGCGCCTTCTCGCGGAAAAGGCCCAGGCGCGTGCCGACGCGGCTTACGTGCGTGTCGACGGGGACGTCGCGCTTGCCGAACGCGAACAGCAGCACGCAGGCGGCGGTCTTGCGGCCGACGCCGGGAAGGGCGGTGAGCTGTGCGCGGCCCTGTTCGACGGTCGCGTCCGCGAGGTCGCTGAGGTCGTCGCCGTCGAGCTCCCTGAGGATCTCCTGGATCCTTGCCGACTTGACCTTGCTGATGCCGCCGGGGCGGATCGCCTCCTCGACCTCGGCGTTCGGGGCGTCGCGCACGGCCTCCCAGCTGTGGAAGCGGTCACGGAGCCGCAGGAACGCGACGTCGCGGTTGCGGTCGTTGGTCGATTGGCTCAGGACGGTGAGGATCAGCTCGTCGAGCCCCTGGCCGTGCGGCGGCGCGACCGGCCTGCCGTAGATCTCCCGCAGGCGGTCACGAATCCGGCGCACGCGGGCGCGCGTGGTGTCGGTCACCACGCGGACCGTAGCTGTTCGCCCTGGGGGTGACGGCCCCTACCCCAATAAGGGGAAAAAGTGCGTGTCGGCGTCAGATTCATTACCGAATGGCGCGTTTCGGGCCTGAACCCTGACGAGAAGGGCAATAAGGTCCGCGCCCCGCGAAGGAACGCACGTCGCTCTCGCGCCGGGAAGGCGCGGTCGGTCAACTCTCCGGAGCGCCATGGTCAGGCGCCCGGCCCCCAGGGAGAAAGTGCCCCATGCGTTCCGCACGCACGCTGCTGCGCGCGCTCGTCGCTGCGCTGCTGCTCGCCACCATCGTCGTACCCGCCTCCGCCGCCGCCTCGTCGCGACAGGACCGGACGGAGAAGGCGATCCTGCGTGCGATGAACAAGGTCCGCGCCCAGCACGGGCTCGCGACGCTGAGGGTCGACCACGCGCTCGCGCGCGCCGCCGACGCGCACTCGGCGGCAATGCTCCGCAGCGGCGTCTTCTCGCACGGCTCGGTGCACGCCCGGTTGCGGCGCTACACGCACAAGCGCACGGTCGGAGAGACGCTCGCGTGGCTGTCGCGCTGCAACAGCCGCAAGGTCGTCCAGATGTGGCTCAACTCGGCCGCGCACCGCCAGATCCTGCTGTCGTCGAGGTTCCGCAACGTGGGCGTGGGCAAGCGCGCGTCGTCGGCGCGGTGCATGGTGACGGCGGACTTCGCGTCCGCGCGCTGAGCCGGGACGCGGCACGCGGCACGGCGGGCTGACGCCCCATCAGCGGACCCGCCGCATGCTGGGCGCCGCTGGCTTGAACTGCAACTGCGCAGGTAAGGGGTGCAGGATGCCGGCGCCGCCACCCAACCAGCGATCGCGGGGTGGTCGATCGCAATCGATCGCAATCGGGTGGCAATCGCGCACGATCGGTCACCAATTCGCACACCGCCTGGGGGGGTGGCCTACGTTTGCGTCCTGTCGGTGAACAAACGTGGGTCACCCCTCGCTCGAGGGCGCGGTGCGGTGATCGATTTACAGTCACGGTAACTTTCTCGCCCGAACCCTCTCCCTGCGCCGTTGCCGTTGATGCAAGCCGCGCCCGGCACGCGGCGGGTCCGCTGATGGGACGTCGGGCCGCGGCGACGCCGCGCAGTCGCCGGTAAGCGCCGCGCCGCCGAGACGGCGATCACGCTTACCCCGCGCGCTAGGGTGCCAGGGCGTGCGGCGCGCGTTCGAGCATCCCTTGGCGCCGGCGCTCGGTTGCGCCGTGCTCGTCGTCGTCTATCTGGTGGCTCAGCCGGCGACCGCCGACATGGCCGCGCACGACTACCGGACGTGGCTGTTCCAGAAGGAAGGGCTGACCGTCTGGAACGCGCAGTGGTACGGCGGGCACCACGTGCTCGGCTACTCGCTGCTGTTCGCGCCGATTGCCGCGCAGGCCACGCCGGCGCTCGTCGGCGCCGCCTCCGCCGTGCTCGCGGTCGCCGCGTTCGTGCCGCTCGCCCGCAGCGCGGCGGCGACGCCGTCCGCGGCCGCCGCGGCGTCGTGGCTGTTCGCGGCCGGCGTGCTGTCGAACCTTGCGATCGGGCGGATGCCGTTCCTGCTCGGCGTGGCGCTGGCGATGGCCGCGTGGTGGTGCGAGCGCCGCGGGCCGAGCCTGCACTGGCGGATCGCCTCCGTGCTGCTCGCGCTCGCCGCCATGTGGGCGAGCCCGGTCGCCGGCGCGTTCCTGTTGCTCGGCGCGGCGGCGACGCTGCTGGCCGGCGGGCGCGCGGGGTGGGGCACGGCGGCGCGGCTCGCGCTGCCCGCGCTGGCCGGCGGCCTGGTGCTCTGGCTTCTGTTCCCGGAGGGCGGGACCGACCGCTTCACGGCGCTGACGTTCTGGCCGATGCTCGCGCTCTCGGCGGGCGCGGTGGCGCTGCTGACGCCGCGCAGGCGGATCATCTGGGCCGCCGGGTTGCTCTACCTGGTGGTCTTGATCGGCGCGTTCTTCATCCCGTCGCCGTTCGGGCAGAACGCGCTCCGGCTCGGCGTGCTCGCCGGCCCGTCGGCGCTCGCGCTCGCGCACCGGCGGCGCGTGCCGTTCGCGGCGCTCGCATTCTTCGGCGTAGGCCTGCTCTACCTGCAGTGGCTGCCCGCCGTGCGCGCGGTCGCCGAGGCGCACGGGGACCCGAGCACGAAGGCGTCCTTCCAGGCCGAGGCACGCGGGTACCTCGAGAAGGTCGCCAAGCCGGGCGAGCGCGTCGAGGTCCCGCTCACGCGCAACCACTGGGAGGCCGCCGACCTCGCCAAGGTCGTCCCGCTGGCGCGTGGCTGGGAGCGCCAGCTCGACCAGAAGTCGAACCCGATCTTCTACGCGTCGGGCAAGCTCACGGCCGCCGGCTACCACGGCTGGCTGCGCGAGAACGCCGTCCGCTGGGTCGCGCTGCCGAACGCGCCGCTGGACTACTCGGCGCGCCAGGAGGCCAAGCTGCTCGACCGCGGCGCGCGGTTCCTCAAGCTCGTCTACCACTCGCCGCGCTGGCGCATCTGGGAGGTGCGGGGCACCGATCCGCCGGCCTCCGACGGGGCCAAGGTGGTCGCAGCCGGCCCGAGCTGGTTCGAGGTCGACACGCGCAAGCCGACGATCGTGCGCCAGCGCTACACGCGCTACTGGTCCACGCGCGGCGCTTGCGTGCGCCGCGCGCCCGGCGGCTGGACCGAGGTCGACCCCGGCGACAGCGGCGTGATCCTCGTGCAGGCCCGCTTCGGGATCGACAACCGCTCGGACCGCGGCTGCAGGGAGCAGCTGCGCGCCGGCGGTTAAGACCTTCAAGGCCGGGGGACAACCGCACTACGTACGGCGATGGGTCGTGTCTAGCATCGAGGCTGATGGACGCGATCAGCCGCAGGCTCCCGAACGGAGCGCTCGACCTCTTGCGGCAGATCGTGCTGTTCTGCGGCGCGTACTGGCTCTACCGGCTCACGCGCGGGCTGGTCTATGACCAGACGATCGCCGCCTTCACGCACGCGCGAGACATCGTGGACCTCGAGCGCTCGACGCATGTGTTCGTCGAGCAGTCGGTGCAGACGTGGGCGAGTAGCACTGGGTTTCTAGATGACCTGGCGAGCTGGATGTACCTGAACTCGCACTTCGTCGTCACGACGTGCACGCTCGCGTTCATCTACCTGTTCCGCAACGAGCACTTCTACTTCGTGCGCAACATGTTCATGGTCGCGATGGGACTCGCCCTGGTCGGCTACTTGCTGTACCCGACGGCGCCGCCGCGGATGCTGCCGGAGCTCGGGTTCGCGGACACGGTGGCTGACTTCACGGGGATCTCCGAGTCCTCGGTCGGCGCGCTCTTCAACCCGTTCGCGGCCGTGCCCTCGATGCACGTGTGCTTCGCGCTGATGCTGAGCGTCCCGATGATCCGGATGGCGCGCCACGCCTGGGCGAAGGCGCTCTGGTGCGCCTATGCGCCAGTCGTCACGTTCGTGGTGATCGCGACCGGCAACCATTGGGTCTTCGACGCCGTGACCGGCGCCGCGGTGGCGGCCGTCTCGGCGCTCGCCGCGCAGACGCTGTTCGCGCGCGCCCGCCCGCAGGCTTGGGCGTGGCACCAACGCCTCGCAGCGCCCGCCCGCGCCGGATAGGCTCTCGGCCACATATGAGTCGTCCGAGCACCGCGCGCGACTACCAGGTACAGATCCGCAACCGGCTGATCGAGTCGCGGTTGACGCCGAACGCGATCTCGCTGACCGGGTTCGGGCTGTGCGTGGTCGCCGCCGTCCTGATCTACAAGCAGTGGTGGCTGCTTGGCGGCATCGCGTTCATCGTGGGCTCGGTCTGCGACACGCTGGACGGCCGCTACTCGCGCATGTCGGGCAAGGGCTCGCCGTTCGGGGCCTTCCTGGATTCGACGCTGGACCGGATCGAGGAGGGCGTCGTGCTCGCCGCCGTCGGCGTCCACTTCTCGCGTCAGGGAGACGACCTCGCGGCCGGCGCGGTCGTGATCGCGGTCCTGGCGTCGCTGATGGTGTCCTACACGCGCGCCCGCGCCGAGGCGCTGGGCGTGGAATGCAAGGTCGGGATCGCCGACCGCGCGGTGCGAGTCGTCATCCTGTCTGCGGGCCTCGTGTTCGCCGAGTTCTGGGACGACGCGATCACCGTGGCCGTGTACGTGCTCGCCGTGATGGCGGTGATCACGGTGCTGCAGCGCATCTTCCACGTCCGCAAAGAGCTCACGCGCCCTGTAACTGACCCGGCATAGTCGGGTTCTCTGGGGCGACGTCCCTACTTCGGAGGCAAGACTTCCCTTGACGAAGCACACCGGTCCCGAGCCGTCCACGAACGGCGGCGGCCGCTACCAGAACGACAAGGTCCGCGTGGCGATCATCGGCGTGGGCAACTGCGCCAACGCCTTCGTCCAGGGCGTCCACCACTACCGCGACGCGGACTCGTCGCACCGCGTCCCCGGCCTCATGCACGTCGACCTGGGCGGCTACCACGTCGGCGACATCGAGTTCTCGGCGGCGTTCGACATCGACGCCGACAAGGTCGGCAAGGACCTCTCCGAGGCGATCTGGGCGGGCCAGAACAACACGATCAGGTTCGTCGAGAAGGACGTCCCGCACATGGGCATGCCGGTCCAGCGCGGGATGACGCACGACGGGCTCGGCAAGTACCTGTCGCAGAAGATCACCAAGGCGCCCGGCTCGACGGTCGACATCGTCGAGGTGCTCAAGGAGACCAAGACCGACGTCGTCGTCAGCTATCTCCCGGTCGGCACCGAGCAGGGCACGAAGTGGTACGTCGAGCAGATCCTCGAAGCCGGCTGCGCCTTCGTGAACTGCATCCCGGTCTTCATCGCCCGCGAGCAGTACTGGGACAACCGCTTCAAGAAGGCCGGCCTGCCGATCGTCGGCGACGACATCAAGTCGCAGGTCGGCGCCACGATCGTCCACCGCTCGCTCGCCCGCCTGTTCGGCGACCGCGGCGTCAAGCTCGCGCGCACGTCGCAGCTCAACGTCGGCGGCAACATGGACTTCTACAACATGCTCGAGCGCGAGCGGCTGGAGTCCAAGAAGATTTCCAAGACCAACGCGGTCACCTCGATCGTCGAGGACCCGATGGCCGAGTCCGACGTCCACGTCGGCCCGTCGGACTACGTGCCGTGGCTGACCGACCGCAAGTGGGCCCATATCCGCCTCGAGGGCGAGGCGTTCGGCGGCGTGCCGCTGACCGCCGAGCTCAAGCTCGAGGTCTGGGACTCACCGAACTCGGCCGGGATCGTCATCGACGCCGTGCGCTGCTGCAAGCTCGCGCTCAACCAGGGCATCGGCGGCCAGCTCGACGGCCCGTCCTCCTACCTCATGAAGTCCCCGCAGAACCAGCGCCCGGACGACCAGGCGCGCGAGGACACGGAGAAGTTCATCCGCACGCACGCCCGCACCGAGAAGGCGGCCCGCGCCGCGCGCAAGAGCGCCGAGAAGGCCGCCAAGTAGTCGCGTTCGAGGGGGAGCGCCCGACGCTCCCCCTCGCTTTTGCCATGGATCTCGACGGGTTTTGGCAGTTAATCGAGCGCTCGCGCGATGCGGACGCGCAGGCCGTGGTGTTGCGAGCCCTGTCGCTTGAGCTGCCGCACGACGACATTCGCGCGTTCTCGGGGATCTTCGACGCGCAGGACACGCGTGCGACGCGCTACGACATCTGGGGCGCCGGCCACGTGCTCGATCGCGGCATGGGCGACGACTCGTTCAACGACTTCCGCTGCTGGCTGATCAGCCGGGGCCGCGACGCGTTCGAGGCCGTCCTCGCCCATCCCGACTCGCTCGCCGGCGTCCCTGACCTCCTGCGGTCTAGAGCTTGACGCGGAGCGAGACGTGGCGGGCGTTGCCGTACACGTCGGTGAGCGTGAGCGCGATGCGGAAGCGGCCGTGGTGCGCTCGTCGTCGTCCTCGCCACCTTCGAGCGACAAGGGGGCCTGCGAGGCGTTGAGCTCGAAATGGTCGTTGCCCAGGCCCGCGTCGGCGTGCAGCGGCGTCGAGGAGCCGTAGAGCTGCAACCAGTCGTCCTTGTCACCGAGGATGACCTCGATCGAGTCGAAGCCCGACGTCGCGCACTCGATCCAGCCCTGCAGAGTGCCGCGGCCCGCGCCTGGACTCATGCCGTCGGATGAGAGCGCGACAACGTCCGCGTTCCCGGACACCGCGAGCTGCTCCGAGGTGCCCGGCACGGCGTCGTAGCGCAGAACCCGCCCGGATACGTAGGCCGTCCCCGCCTGCGCGATCGACGACGGGAGCAGCACTCACCCCACCGTGTCCGCGAGCACGAGGCAGCAGACCCTCACCAGTGGCCGTCCGTGGCGCAAGGCCGCGCGAACTATGCATGGCAAGGACCGCGAACGCAAGCGCCGCCTTGTCAGCGGGAATATGCCCAACCCAGCAGCGCCTCGTCGTCGCAGAACTAGTTGGCGGTGATGGTGAGCGCCACCGGCTCGCGCTCACCCTCGGCCGGAGGCTCTTCGGTGAAGGACAACAGGTACTCGCGCAGCGCGTCGAGAACCATGTCCTTCGCCTCGGCGCGCGTCGGGGCCGCAGTGATCACGCCGGGCAACTCGGCGATTCGCGCCTGCGTCCAGCCGGCCTCGACGGGCTCATAGATGATCGAGAGCTGAATCTGGGGGGGCGACATTTCGAGCATTGCCGCTCATAGCGGCATGCGAGAGAATCTACGCCCCTCGGCCGGCTCGTGGCCGCCGTCCCGCGGCATCGCGAAGTGCCTCGCCGGACAGCGGTGGCGATCTGCCGCGATCTCCAGATCCCGGACCTGTAGGCCTCGTTATGCTGCGCCGAGGTGCCGGAGTCCTTCGCCATCGCGCAGGTCGCGCCTCGTGCGCTGGAGGAGTCCAACGACGTCGGGACGTTCGTCGCGGAGGTGTCGCGGGAGCTGGCCGAGCGCGGGCACCGGGTGCTGCTGCTCGCGCCGTCGCAGTCGCCCGAGCTCGTGCGCGAGTCGCGCCGGCTGGTGCGCGCGGCGCGGGAGAAGCCGGACGCGCTGTTCGACCCCGACGGCGGCGTGCGGGTGCTCGGCGTCGGGGAGCTGCTGCCCGGGCACCGGCGCGGAGCGGCGCCGAGCCCGCCGGTGGACATCGCGCGCACGATCGAGGACGTGCTGACGGTCGCCAAGCTCGACTTCGTGCACGTGCACGAGCCGTGGGCGCCGAGCGCCGGCAGCGTCGCGCTGCGTCACAGCCGCGCGCTCAACGTCGGGTCCTTCCACGCGCCCGCCGAGCGTGTGCTGTCGACCCAGGTCGCGCGGCGCTTCGTGGAGCTGTTCTTCGGCCGGCTCGACGCGCGCACGGCCGCGTACGGCGCGACCGCCGAGTTGCTCCAGCGCTTCTTCCCGTCCCCCTACGAGCTGCTGCGCCCCGGCGTGACGCCGCAGCCGCGCGAGCCGCGCGACGGCCCGACGCGGATCGTGTTCTCCGATCGCGAGGAGCGCGCCGCGCTGAGGCTTTTCCTGCGAGCCCTCAGGCGCCTGCCCGAGGAGCTCGACTGGGAGGCCGTCGTGGTCAGCGCCACCGGCGCGATGCCCACGCTGCGCTCCAGCCTGCGCGAGCGCGTGCGGGTCGAGAGCGACGAGGCCGCCGCGATCGCCGGCGCCGACGTCGTGGTCGCCGCCTCGCTAGGCCAGGTCGCCGCCCCCGGCGTGCTGATCCAGGCGCTCGGCGCCGGCGCCGTCCCGGTCGCCGCCCGCCAGCCGATCTACGAGGAGGTGCTCGAGGAGGGCGACCTCGGGCTGCTGTTCGAGCCCGCCGACGTCGACGTGCTGGCCGCGCAATTGCAGCGGATCGTCAGCGACCACGCCCTCAGAGCCGAGCTCGCCGCGCGCAAGCCCAAGACCGACCTGAGCTGGAGCCGCGTCGCCGACGAGACCGAGGCGATCTACCGCCGGCTCGCCGCCATGCGCCACGACCCGACCGGCAAGCCCGACGTGCGGGCGCGGCTCGCCAAACGCGAGCTGATCGACGTCGACCTGCACATGCACACCGACCATTCGCACGACTGCGCGACGCCGGTCGAGGTGCTGCTGGCGACCGCCCGCGAGGTCGGCCTCGGCGCGATCGCGGTGACCGACCACAACGAGGTCTCGGGCGCGCTCGACGCCCGCGCTAAGGCGACCGAGTTCGGCGTGAAGGTGATCGTCGGCGAGGAGGTCAAGACCGCCGACCAGGGCGAGGTGATCGGCCTCTTCATCGAGGAGAAGATCCCGCGCGGGATGACGCTGGAGGAGACGATCGCCGAGATCCGCCGCCAGGGCGGGCTGGTCTACGTCCCGCACCCGTTCGACCGCATGCACTCCGTCCCCGACTACGAGCACATGCTCGCCGTGGTCGCCGACATCGACGCGATCGAGGTCTTCAATCCGCGCATCGCGATCCCCGCCTTCAACGAGGAGGCCGTGCGCTTCGCCGCCAAGTACCGGATCGTCGGCGGCGCCGGCAGCGACAGCCACGTCGCCCAGGGGCTCGGCTCGGTTCGGATCCGCATGCGCGACTTCGACGGCCCCGACGAATTCCTCGAATCGCTGCGCGACGCCGACATCGCCGGCAAGCCTTCCTCGCTGCGCTACGCCCACGTTCAGGCCCTGAAGTTCCTGCAGACGCGCGCCACGCCGCCCGCCGCCCGCCGTGCGACCCGCCGGCGCAAGGTCGCCCGCGCCGTCGCCGGTCGCGGCGGGAGCTGAGTTGCAGGGGCAAGGAGAACCCGGCCGAGGGGTGAACCCGGTGGGCGGAATGCCCGCCACTGATGATGAGATCCGCGAGAAGTACCTCGAGCGCGCGATCCGAGAGCTCAACCACTTCACCCGCGATCTCCAGGCGTGCGACCGCTGTCCGCGCGGGAATCTCATGCCGGTGCTCGGCTCCGGTCACCCGCAGGCCGACGTGCTCCTGCTCAAGCACGCGCCGACGCCAGCCGAGGTCGAGGAGGGCGTCGCCTTCTACGGTCGCGCCGGGACCGCCCTGATGAAATCGCTCAAGCGGCTCGACATCGACCCCCTGGCGGTCTACGGGACGCTGTGCGTGAAGTGCCCGGTCGCCGACGCGTCGCTCGCCGCGCCCGAGTGCATCGCCCGCCTGGTCGAGGAGATCGCGATCGTGCAGCCCAAGATCGTGGTCGTGATGGGTCCCGACGCGCTCGACGTGCTCAACGAGCTTCAGCTCCCGCTGGCGCGCGAGATCCGCGAGGACCCCGGGATCGTGCAGCACCTGACGCCGTCGATCGACGCGCTCTACGTGCCCGACATCGACCGCTCGCTCGACGAGGAGTCCGCCAAGCGCGAGTTCTGGCACGCGTTCCGCGTGCTCGGCGAGTGGTGGTCGGACTTCCCGCCCTACTAACGTCGCCGGAGCGGAGCAAGGCCGGCCGGCCCCGGCGGGCGACGCCGCGCCCACGACGGCCGGCGAAGTGGAGGCGAAACCCCCTAAATCTCCAGAACAACCTTTCCCAGCTTCGAGCCCGCCTTGAAGCGGTCATAGGCGGCGGGAGCGTCGTCAAGCGGATACGCCGCCGCGACCGGCACCGACAGGTCGCCGGACGCGAACCCCGGCAGCACCATCTTCTCCATCAGCCGCGCGGTCAGCGCCTTCTCCTCGATCGGCCGCGGCCGCAGCGTCGACCCGCGCAACATCGCGCGCTTGGCCATCAGCAACCGCAGGTCGATGTCGCTCACCGCGCCGGCGCCGACGCCGATCACCGCGATCCGGCCGCCGATCGCCAGCGCCTCGAGGTTCGCCGTCAGGTTCGGCGCGCCCACGAGCTCGAGGATGACGTCGAACGGCCCGTAGTCCTCGAAGCCCTCCGGCTCGATCGCCTGCACCCCGAGCGCGCCGACCTGCTCGCGGCAGTGGTCGTTGCGCACGGTCGCGGTCACGCGCGCGCCGGCCATCGTGCCGAGCTGGACCGCGGCCATGCCGACGCCGCCCGCGGCGCCGTGGACGAGCAGGCGCTCGCCGACCATCAGCCCGGCCTGCGTGAAGAGCGCGTCGTGGGCGGTGGTGAACGCCTCCGGCACGCCGCCCGCCGCCGTCCAGTCGAGCTCCTCGGGGACCGGCATGGCCGTGCGCTCGTGGATCACCGCCAGCTCCGCCTGGCCGCCGCCGGCCACGATGCCCATCACGCGGTCGCCCGGCTCGAAGCGCCCAACGCGGCGCCCGCAGGAGATGACCTCGCCGGCCAGCTCGAGCCCGGGGATGTCGGCCGGGACGCCCGGCGGCGGCGGGTAGTGGCCCGCGACCTGGAGGATGTCGGCGCCGTTCAGCCCCGCGGCGCGGACTCGGACGAGCAATTGCCCGTCCTGCGGCTCAGGATCCGGATGCTCAACGACCTCGATCCGGCCGTCGCGGATGGTGGCGGCTCGCATATAGCCCGATCGTACCCCCCGATCGGCAGTGTCGACTTCCTCGCGTTTCCGGTATGAAATGGACGTGGCCGTCCGGCTCCCCCAGATCCCACCGCTGTGGCGCGAGAGCCGCGCCGGCGTCGAGATGGCGGCGCTGATGCGTAGCTCCGTCTGGCGCGGCCACGGCGTCCCCGACGGCCAGGGCCGGCCGGTGCTGCTGATCCCCGGCTTCCTGGCCGGCGACGGCTCGCTGGCGACGCTCACGCGCTGGCTGCGCGCGAACGGCTACCGCACGCTGCGGGCGGGCATCCGCGCCAACGTCGACTGCTCGTCGGAGACGTGCGCGCGGCTGGAGGCGCGGCTGGAGGCGTTCGCCCAAGAGACCGGGCAGCGCGTCGTGGTCATCGGCCAGAGCCGCGGCGGCGGGTTCGCGCGCGCGCTGGCCGCACGCCGGCCCGACCTGGTCGACTGCATCGTCACGCTCGGCGCTCCGACGGTCTCCCAGCTCGACGTCCACCCGTTCGTGCTGGCGCACGTGGCGGTCGTCGGCGCGCTCGGCACCGGCCGCATCCCCGGGATGTTCCGGCTGAGCTGCCTGCGCGGCGCCTGCTGCGCGGAGTTCCGCAACCGGCTGCAGGCGCACGTGGGCGTCCCGTACGTCGCGCTCTACTCGCGCACCGACGGGATCGTCAACTGGCGCGCCTGCCTGGATCCCGCCGCCGAGCTGATCGAGGTCCGCGCCTCGCACCTCGGCATGGGCCTCAACTCCGAGGTCTATGCCGAGATCGCCCACGCCCTGCGCCGCTTCGGCGGGCCTCAGGACACGGGCGATCTCGCACAAGCCGCCTAGAGGTCCAGGTAGGCGAGGATCGCGTCGCCACCCGAGCGGGTGCCCGGGTCGGTGATCGCCGCGTGGCCGTTGGCGTCGACCGTGGCGACGTAGTCGCCCACGTTCGGGCCGGCGATCGAGTAGCGCAGCGCCTTGCGTTCTTTGCCCGCCCCGGTATCGGCAGCTTCACCGATGAACTTCAACTTTCCGGCTAGACTCGGACCATGCCCCGGCACGAGCCATCAGGGCGGCAGGACGCGGGCGAGCCGCCCGCCGCGAAGGTGAAAATGCGCCTGGACGCGAACGGCCGCTGGGTCGCCGTCCACCCGCCGCAGGAGACGACCCCGGAGACCGAGGCGTCCGAGCGGCCGCCGACGCCGGACGACCCGCGCCCGGCCGCGTTCCGCAACATCCCGCCGTTCGGCGGCGCCGGCTAGTCCGTTTCGGGATTCTTCACGCCGTCGGGACCGGCCTCGAAGAGGGCCACGGCCTCGATGTGCGGCGTCTGCGGGAACATGTCGACCGGGCGGACCTTGACCAGCCGGTAGCCCGCCTCGACGAGCTGGGCGGCGTTGGGCGCCAGCGTCGTCGGGTTGCAGGACACGTAGACGATCCGGCTCGGCGCCGCCTCGACGATCCGGCGCACGATCTTGGCCGAGAGGCCGGCGCGCGGCGGGTCGATCACCGCAAGGTCGGGACGCCCGGTGCGCTCGACGAGCTCGCGCATCGCGAGCCGGATGTCGCCGGCGAAGAAGCGGGCGTTCTCGATCTCGTTGATGCGCGCGTTGGCGATCGCGTCGGCGACCGCCGCCTCGACGATCTCCACGCCGATCACCTCGCGCGCGCGGGCGGCGAGCGAGAGGCCGATCGTGCCGATGCCGCAGTAGAGGTCGTACACGCGCTCGTGCCCGCGCAGGCCCGCGTAGTCGCGCGCGAGCTCGTAGAGACGCTCGGCCATCTCCGTGTTGGTCTGGAAGAACGCCTCGGGCGAGATCAGGAAGTCGAGGTCGCCGACGCGCTCGGGCAGCTGCGGCGCGCCGGACAGCAGCGCCGTCTGCCCGCCGGTCGTCGACTCGCTCAGGTCCTCGGTCTGCGTCCACCACAGCCCGTCGCAGTGCACCGCGGCCGCGAAGGCGTCCACGTCGAGCTTGCCGGGCGACGTGATCAGGCGCACCTGCGTCGCACCCGTCCTGCGCCCCTCGCGCACGACGAGGTTGCGCAGGAAGCCGCGGTGGTCGCGCCGGTCCCACGCCTCCAGGCCCTGCTTGCGGCAGAACGCCAGCGCCTGCTCGCGCAGCTCGTTGCCGCGCTCGGACGCGAGCTTGCAGTCGTCCATCGAGACGATCTCGTTCCAGCGTCCGGGGGCATGGAAGCCGAGCACCAGCTCGCCGTCGGAGCCGGTCCCGAACGAGTACTCGAGCTTGTTGCGGTAGCGCCACTGCGCGACCGCGGGCACGATCGGCTCGAGCTCGACGCCGTCGAGGCGGCCGATCCGGCGCAGCGCGTCCTGCACCTGCTCGGCCTTGACGGCGAGCTGGCGCTCGTAGGGCAGCTCCTGCCACGGCGCGCCCGGATGGTCAGCGACCGGCGGGACGCGGTCGGGCGCGGGCTGGACGATCTCGATCGCACGCGCCTCCGCGTAGGCCTTCTTCGCCTTGCCGACCACCGCGCGCACCCGGTCGCCCGGCAGCGCTCCGGCGACGAACACGACGTAGCCCTCCAGGCGTGCGACGCCGTTGCCCCCGTGGGCGAGCGAGTCGACGGTGAGCTCGAGGACGTCGCCTCGGGAGGGCCGCTGTGCGAGTGCCGGCATGGGATATGTGAGGATGACAGGGTGTCCATCGAGACTGCCAAGGAGCTCCAGGCGCTGCGGGCGGCAGGCCGCGTGGTCGCCGAGACGATCCGCGAGCTGAGCCGTCGCGTCCGCCCCGGCGTCACGACGCGCGAGCTCGACGAGGTCGCCGCGCGCGTGTTCGCGTCTCACGGCGCGCGCTCGGGCCCGCAGCTCGACTACGACTTCCCGGGCACCGTGTGCCTGTCGGTCGATGA
This sequence comes from uncultured Solirubrobacteraceae bacterium, assembly GCA_963837485.1. GTDB lineage: Bacteria > Actinomycetota > Thermoleophilia > Solirubrobacterales > Solirubrobacteraceae > Solirubrobacter. The sequence continues at coordinate 17,197 of CAWINP010000001.1, forward strand.
CGAGGCCGTGCACGGCATCCCCGGCCCGCGCCGCCTGCGCGAGGGCCAGCTCGTGAAGATCGACGTGACCGCCGAGCTCGCCGGCTACTACGCGGACGCGTGCCGCACGGTCGCCGTCGGCAAGGTCCGCCCGCGCGAGCAGCGCCTTGCCGCCGCGGCGCAGTCCGCGCTGCGGCGGGGCCTGGACGCGGCGACCGCGGGCGCGAACGTCGGCGCCATCGGCGCCGCGGTGGAGGCCGAGGTCACCAAGCGCGGCTTCAGCGTCTGCGCCGAGCTGACCGGCCACGGCATCGGCCGCCGCATCCACGAGCAGCCCGACGTGCCGAACGTGGCGTGGGACGGGCCGCCGCTCACCCGCGGCCTCGTCATCACCGTCGAGCCGATCATCGCGGCCGGCGCCGGCGACGTCTACGTCGACGACGACGGCTGGACGGTGCGCACCGAGGACGGCTCGCCGTCGGCGCACGCCGAGCACACGATCGTGGTGACCGAGGGAGCCCCGATCCTCGTCACGGCTTGAGCCGTTGCTCGAGCGCGGAGAGGACGGTCTTGCGGTTCGCGTTGCGGCGCTCGTAGTCGCGCACCCGCCGCAGCTCGTCGGTCTCCAGGCCCTTCACGCGCTCGATCAGCTGAGCCGCGGTGAGCTCGTCGTAGCCGTCGATCGGGAACGCGTCCGGCTCCTCGGCACGGCGCCCGCGCAGCAGCTCGGCGAGCAGCTCCGTGGCGTCGTCGCGCGTCATCCGCCCGCGCCGCACGGCGGCGTCCAGAGTGTCCCTCAGCCATTCGGCCGGGATCACGACGAGATCGGTGGGTTTCTTCAACGACGGCATGGCCTACCCACGCGGGGCCGCGCGGGAAACGAGCAGCTCCAGCAGTGCCTTCTGGGCGTGGCGGCGGTTCTCGGCCTGGTCCCAGATGCGCTGACGCTCACCGTAGAGCACCGCGCCGGTGATCTCCTCCCCGGGGTGCGCCGGCAGGCAGTGCAGCGCGAAGGCGCCGGGCGCCGCGCGGTCGAGCAGCGCGTCGTCGATCCGGTAGGGCGTCAGCGCCTGCCGGCGGGCCGCCGCGGACTGCTCGTCATCGCTCATGGACACCCACACGTCGGTATACACCGCGTCCGCGCCGGCCACCGCCTCGGCCGGATCATCGGTGAGGACGGCGCTGTCGACGTCCTCGAGCTGGTAGCCGTCGGGCGCGGCGACGCGCACCTCGAGGCCCGCCAGCGCGCCGAGGATGGCGAGCGAGCGGGCGACGTTGTTGCCGTCGCCGACGTACGCGAGCACGCGCCCTTGCAGGTCGCCGTAGGCCTCGCGCAGCGTCTGCAGGTCGGCGAGCGCCTGGCACGGGTGGTGCAGCGGCGAGAGCATGTTGACCACCGGTACGGTGGCATACGTCGCCAGCTCGCGCAGCTCGTCCTCGCTGCCGGTACGCAGGCCGATCGCGGCGACGTGGCGCGAGAACACCAGCGCCGTGTCGCGGACCGACTCCCCGCGCGTCAACTGCAGCTCGTTGGCGCGCACGACCATCGGGTGCCCGCCGAGCTCGAACACGCCGGTCTCGAACGACGAGCGCGTACGCGTGGACGGCTTCTGGAACATCAGCGCGACCGATCGCCCTTCGAGCACCCGCGACGAGAGCGGCGCGGCCTTGAGCTCGGCGGCGCGGTCGAGCAGCGCGGCGAGGTCGCCGGCGTCGAGCTCGGCGCCGGTGAGGAAGTGGAGAGGGGTCTCGAGTGCGGGCATTGACCTGGAACCTCTACCACGGTCGCAGCCCGCAGCCCGCCGGGCGCTCGCTGCTGAAGGAGTTCACCGCGGCGCTCGCGGGCTGGGAGTGGGACGTGGCGTTGCTGCAGGAGGTGCCGCCTTGGTGGCCGCCGGAGCTGGCCGCGGTTGCCGGCGCACAGGAGCGCAGCGTGCTCACCTCGCGCAACTCGCTGCTGTGGCTGCGGCGGCTGATCTCGGAAGCCAACCCGGACATCCTGAAGTCCAACGGCGGGGGAGCGAACGCGATCCTCGTGCGCGGGGAAGTGCTGGAGCATCGCTGGGCACAGCTCACCCGCACGCCGGAGCGGCGCGTCGCCCACGCGGTCCGGCTGGCCGGCGGCTGGGTCGTAAATGTCCACGCGAGCACGCACCGCGACGAATGGGCGCTGCGGGACACGCTGCGCGCGCTCGAGTGGGCCCCGCGTCCGCTGCTGCTGTTCGGCGGCGACATCAATCTCAAGCACCCGCCGGAGCTGGGCGGCCTGGTCCATGTCGCCGGCAACCACGTCGACCACCTGTACAGCGCCGGCCCGCCCGGCCGCGACGCGGCCGTGCTCGAGCGCGGGCCGCTGTCGGACCATCCGCCGGTCGCGGTCACCGTCTGAAAGTTCAGCCTGCGGCGCTCACGGCGCCCGTAGTGTCGGCCGGCGCGCCGGGCGCTGCTGACCGCGTTGACGTTCCTCGGGCTCGCCGCGCCCGCGCAGGCCGCGCGGAACTTCACCGTGACCGGCTTCGCCGACCCGGTCGGCGTCACGTGCACGGGCTTGAGCTGCCCGAGCCTGCGCGCGGCCGTGACCGAGGCCAACACCGACACGAGCAGGATGCGATCAACCTGCCGGCCGGCCCGTACGTGGTGACCCAGGGCGAGATCCCGATCACGAATCCGCTGATCGTCACCGGCGAGAGCCCGCGGACGACGTCGATCACTCGCAGCAGCGCGACCAACTTCCGCCTGTTCAACATCGCCTCTGGAGCCGGCGGCATCCTGATCAGCCTCGTCACGCTGAGCAACGGCCGCTCGACCGCCGCCGGCGGCGACATCCTCAATGCGAGCGACCTGACGCTCGCGTACGTGCGCGTCACCAGCGGAGTCGCGGGGACGGGCGGAGGCGGCGTCGCGACGATCGGGCCGGGGACGCTCACCGTCGTCTCGAGCCTGCTCGACGCCAACTCGGCCGGAACCCTCGGCGGGGCGATCTTCCTCACCGCATCGGGCGCTGCGAGCAGCGCCGGCGCCGTCACCGTCACGAACTCGACGATCACCGGCAACGCGGCCGTGGAAGGCGGGCCCGCCGGGATCGCCATCACCGGCAACAGCGCGAACGGCGTCGAGCTGCTCCAGTCGACGGTCGCCCGCAACGGCGGGTTCGGCCTCTATGCGGCCGGCAGCGGCACGTTCGAGGCCGGCGGCTCGATCGTGGCCGGCAACGGCGTCGCGAACTGCAACGTCGTGCCGAGCGACCTCGGCGGCAACGTCGAGGACCTCGACACCTGCGGGTTCCGCGGCAACGGGAGCCGGCACGGGGTGGACCCGCTGCTGGCGGCTGGCACGAGCAATCAGGGCGGGTTCACCGACGTGCTGACGATCGGCGCCGGCAGCCCGGCGATCGACGTCGTCGGGCCGTGCCTGGTGCCGGTGGATCAGCGCGACGTGATCCGGATCGCTTCCGGCGGCGGGCCGTGCGACGCGGGCGCGTTCGAGCTGACGCCGGGCTCCGGCGCGAGCGTGCCGGTGCCGGCCCAGCAGACGCCGGCGCCGACGCCCACACCGACGCCGACGCCGACCGCGACGCCGGTGCCGCAGCAGGCCGCGACCGGCAAGCCCAGCGGGACCGTGCTGATCAAGCTCCCGGGCGGGAAGTTCGCGCCGCTGGACGCGAGCAAGCCGATCCCCAACGGCTCAGAGATCGACGTCACCAAGGGCAAGATCACGCTGACCGCGATCCTCAAGCCCGGCGGCAAGCCGCAGACCGCGACGTTCTACGACGGCATCTTCAAGCTCAAGCTCGGCAAGACGACGACCGACCTCACGCTCAGCCAGCCGCTCGCGCCCTGCAAGCGCGGCGCCGGCGCGGCCGCCAAGAAGCCCAAGACACGCAAGCTGTGGGGCGACGGCTCCGGCTCCTTCCGCACCCGCGGCCAATACAGCGCCGCGACGGTCCGCGGCACCACGTGGCTCGTCCAGGACTCCTGCGCGGGCACGCTCACGCGCGTGAAGAGGGGCGTGGTGTCGGTCTTCGACCAGGTGAAGCACAAGACGATCCTGCTCAAGGCCGGCAAGCAGTACCTGGCGCGGCCTACTGGCGCAGGCCGAAGCCGCGCAGCATGAGCAGCGCGCGCTCGCCCGCGGTGCCGTGCTTGGGCAGGGCGCCGAGCTGCATCCCGGCGCCGTAGACGTCGAAGAACGCGCGTACGCGCAGGAGCCGCTCGTCGCGCAGCTCGGCGTACACGACCGCGTGCAGCTCGAGCTTGTTGTGCGTCGGCGAGATGCGGCCGATCCGCCCTTCGTGGGTGCCGAGGACGCGGCAGGGCGCGCACACGAACGGGCCGTCGGTCAGCCGCGATCCGGTCGCGTTCACGCGCGCGTCGGGGAACGCCTCCCACAACTGGCGCGCGTGCCTGCCCAGCGCCGCGATCCCGATCAGCGGCTCCGGCGTCAGTGGGTCCTCGTAGTGGACGTCGGGCGCGCACACGTCCTCGAAGGCGCGCGCGTCGCGGCCCGACCACGCGCGCTCCCAGTCGTCGAGCAGGGCATCCACGTCCATGCCCCGCATGATGGCCTGCCCGATCGGCGGTTGCCGCCAGATGGACGCGGGATTAGGGTCGCCCGAACATGCGCCTCGCGTCCTGGACGGCCCTCGCCGCCGTGCTCTGCCTGATCGTCGCGGCGCCCGCGCTCGCGGACTCCTACACCGTCACCGGCACCGTAGACGTCTCCGGCTCCTGCAGCGGCACGGCGCCGACGCGGAGCTGCACCACGCTGCGGGCGGCGGTCGCGGAGGCCAACGCCAACAACCACGATCCCGACAACCCGGATCAGATCGTGCTCGCGACGCCGGGGGCCTACCGGCTGAACGACACGCTGGCGCTGACCGACGACGTCGAGATCATCGGCCAGGGCCCCCGCGCGACCCAGATCGACGGCGAGAGCGAGGTGCGGGTGCTCGACGTCGGGGCCGGCGTGACAGTGCAGGTCCTGAGCGTCGCGATCCAGAACGGCAACGCCAACGGCGGCGACGGCGGCAACATCATCAACCGCGGCGACCTGACGCTGTTCTTCTCGCAGGTCGCCCACGGCACCGCGTCGTCCGGCGGCGGGATCGCGAACCTCCCCGGCGCCTCGCTCGGTCTCCTGGCCTCGGTGGTCGACCACAACACCTCGACGTTCGGCGGCGGCGGGATCGACAGCGGCGGGGTGGGCTCGGCCTCGCACCTCGAGGTCGCCAGCTCGACGATCGCGTTCAACAGCGGCTCCACGGGCGGCGGCATCATGCTCGAGGGCACCGGCGACGCGAGCATCCTGGACACCACGATCGCTTGGAACACCACCGGCGGCGGCTTCGGGATCGCCAGCGGCGCGATCGACACGGAGCTGTACGGCTCGCTGCTCTCCCGCAACTCGCCCAACAACTGCCCCACCACCGCGAAGCCGATCGACGAGGGCTACAACCTCGACGACTCGAACTCGTGCGCGCTCGATGTGCAGGGCGGCAGCAAGGTCGGTGTCGACCCGGAATTGAGCGGGGTCCTGCAGGACGCGGGCGGCTACACGGACGTGCTCACGTTCGATGCCCTCAGCCCCGCGGTCGACATGGTCGCCTTCTGCGTTGGCTTCGACCAGCGCGGCTTCCAGCGCGGGCAGCCGTGCGACGCCGGCGCGTACGAGCAGTCAGCGACCGGCCCGGCGACGCCGACGATCTCTTCCGGGCCGCCGGATTCGACGACGGCCACGTCGGCGTCGTTCTCGTTCGCGATCGCGGACGATCCCGCGGCGACGTTCGTCTGCCAGCTCACCGGCCCCGGCCACACGGGCGGCTATGTGCCGTGCACGTCGCCCCAGCAGTACGCGGGGCTCGCACCCGGTGACTACGTCTTCGCCGTCGCGCTCGCTGACCCGACGGGGCAGCAGCCGTCCGGCTCGCCGAGCTTCCGCACGTTCCGGGTCACCTCGCCGGCGGCGCAGACGGCCACGCCCACGCCCACACCCACACCGACGCCGACGCCGACCGCGACGCCGGTGCCGCAGCAGGCCGCGACCGGCAAGCCCAGCGGGACCGTGCTGATCAAGCTCCCGGGCGGGAAGTTCGCGCCGCTGGACGCGAGCAAGCCGATCCCCAACGGCTCAGAGATCGACGTCACCAAGGGCAAGATCACGCTGACCGCGATCCTCAAGCCGGGCGGCAAGCCGCAGACCGCGACGTTCTACGACGGCATCTTCAAGCTCAAGCTCGGCAAGACGACGACCGACCTCACGCTCAGCCAGCCGCTCGCGCCCTGCAAGCGCGGCGCCGGCGCGGCCGCCAAGAAGCCCAAGACACGCAAGCTGTGGGGCGACGGCTCCGGCTCCTTCCGCACCCGCGGCCAATACAGCGCCGCCACCGTGCGTGGCACCACAGTGGCTCGTCCAGGACTCCTGCGCGGGCACGCTCACGCGCGTGAAGAGGGGCGTGGTGTCGGTCTTCGACCAGGTGAAGAAGAGGACGATCGTCCTACGCGCAGGCAAGAGCTACTTGGCGAAACCTCGGCGCTAGCCGAGGTTTAGGGACGGTGCCATGAAGCTCCGCGCCCTCCTCGCTCTGCTGGTCACTCGTCGCCGCGAGTGCTCGTCGCCGGGTCGCCGGCGCGCGCGGACGGGCAGGCGTTCATCGTCACCGGCACCGCCGACGGCGCCGGATCGTGCGGCCCGTATCCAGGCTTGCCGGGCTACTCGGCGTGCACGACCCTGCGCGGCGCGGTCGCCGCCGCCGGCGAGGGCGACGTGATCGGGCTGCCCAGCGGGACGTACTGCTGTCCAGGGCGAGCTCGCGCTCAACAAGGACGTGTCCATCACGGGCGCCAATGCGCACGACACGATCATCCAGGGCAACGGCTCGAGCGCGGACGCTGAGCGTCGGCGCCAGCGCGCAGTCGGGCATGTACGGCGTCACCATCCGGGCGGACAGCGCTGGAGCGGGCGACGGCGGCAACATCCTCAACAACGGCTCGCTGCTGCTGTTCAACACGCGGGTCACCGACGGGACGGCGACGAGTGGCGGCGGCGTCGCCAACACCGGACAGCTGCTCGTCACCGCGTCGCTGATCGACACAACGACGCGAGCGCGGGCAAGGCGGCGGCATCGCCAACCTCGGGGCCACGACGGGGCTGAGCCTCTCGATCAGCGAGTCCGACGATCTACAAGAACCATGCGGGCCTCGGCGGCGGCATCGCGTGGCTCGGCGAGACGGCATCCAGCGTACTCGATGCACGCACGTGACGCTCGCGTTCAACTCGGAGCGGGGCGCTGGACCCGGGCGGCATCTTCGTCAGCGGGCAGGGACTGTCGCGACGGCTCACTGTTCGTCGGCAACATCGGCGACACCGCTCGAACTGCCACACCGCGGCCGCCACCGCCTTGACCGGGTCCGAGAACATCGAGGACGACATCGGATGCGGGTTCCCCGAGCAATGACCTCGAACGCCGGGCTCGTCGACGCGCTCAGCGAGGAGGGCGGCCAGACCGCGGTCCTCCCGATCCCGGCCGACAAGTCTCGCGAAGAAACTCTCGAGACCGCGTGCAGGCAGCGCGTCGACCAGCGCCACGCGCAACGCCGACATCGATGGCGCGTGCGACGCCGGGCGCCTACGAGCAGGGGGCGTGCCGCGCCGCCGGTCAGCGGCTTCCAGATCCCGAAGCCGCCCGCCGCCCGACGCCGACGCCCACGCCCACGCCCACACCCACGCCGTCGCCGACCGCGACGCCGGTCGCCGGCAAGTAGCGTCGCGGGCGCAGGTCGTGCAGGGCAAGGTGCTGGTGAAGACGCCCGGCGGGAAGTTCATCGCGCTCGATCCGACCAAGCCGATCCCGCTCGGCTCGACGATCGACACCAAGGACGGGACGATCCAGCTGACCGCGCAGCAGAAGCTGGCGCCAAGCCGCAGACGGCCAAGTTCTTCGACGGCATCTTCAAGATCACGCAGACCAGGACGACGACGGACCTCACCCTCAACGAGACGCTGGCGAAGTGCCCGAAGCAACGCTCGGCGAGCGCGGCGGCCAAGAAGGCCGAAGACGCGCAAGCTGTGGGGCAACGGCTCGGGCTCGTTCCGCACCCGCGGCCAGTACAGCGCCGCGACCGTGCGCGGCACGCAAGCTGGCTCGTCCAGGACAGCTGCGCCGGCACGCTCACCAGGTCTCCAAGGGCGCGTGTCCGTCCGCGACAAGGTCAAGCGCAAGACGATCATCCTGCGCGCTCCGAAGAGCTACCTGGCGCGCCCTAGGCGATAGCGCAACCGCGGGCCTTCGCGCGTGTATCGGGCAACTCGCATGCGTGTCCTTGGCCTGGCGATCGCCGCCATCCTCATCGGTGCCGCCCCGGCGAACGCCGCGGTCTTCACCGTCACCACCAACCAGGACACGTTCCCGAGCCAGGTTCCGTGTACGGCGCTTTCGTGCTCGCTGCGCTCTGCCGTCGAGGCCGCGGTCGCGAACGGGAACGGACCGCCGGACCAGATCGTCGTCCCGGCCGCGACGTACACGCTGACCCAGGGCGCGCTCAGCGTCGGCAGCAGCGCTACCGGCGATCACGATCGCCGGCGCAGGCGCGACTACCACGACGATACCGCCGGCGGTGCGAGCCAGGTGCTCACGCTCGGCGGGGAGACATCGGTGAGCGTGACGGTGTGACGCTCGCCGGCGGCACCTCCAGCGACGGCCCGGGCGGGAACGTGAGCGTCGGCAACACCGCCACGCTGGCGCTCGACCACGTGCGCGTGACCGGCGGGACGGCGACGTCGGGCGGCGGGATCTCCGCCGTGGCAGCTCCGCGGTGCTGGCGATCAATGCCGAGCACTGATCGACCACAACACGGCCACCGGCTCGCTGGACCTGATGGGGGCGGCGGGATCCTGATCGACGACCCCGGCAACGGCACCGCAGTCCAGATCCGCGACTCGACGATCGCGTTCAACGGTGCGCGCAAGGGTGGCGGGATCGACATCCGCGCCAACGACGTCGACCACGCGGCTGCAGGCGGTGACGATCGCGCGCCAACCAGGGCGGCGGGCTGTTCCTCGCGTCCGCGTCGCCAGGCGCGTCGCTCGCGCGGCTCGATCCTCGCCGCCAACCGCCGCCAACTGCGGCGGCCCCGCGCGCGACGTGACGCCGGCGGCAACCTCGAGTCCGGCAGCGAGTGCGCCCTGGGCGGCCAACTCAGAACACCGACCCGCAGTTGGCGACCGCGCTTGCCGCCGGGCGGCACGCTGCCGATCGCTCCGGCAGCCCGGCGGTCGGACATCGTCCCGCCGTGCCTGTCAAGCGCCGACCAGCGCGGCGTCGGCGCGGCCGAGGGCGCGGCGCTGCGACGCCGGCGCTTCGAGCGTCGTCCCCTCGGCGCCTCCGGTCCAGCCGACGCCGACGCCCCGACGCCGGTGCCGACCGCGACGCCGGTCGCCGGAGAAGGACGTCGCCGGCACCGTCGCCAAGGGCAAGGTGCTCGTCAAGACGCCCGGCGGGAAGTTCGTGCTCGCTCGATCCCAGCAAGCCGATCCCGCACGGCTCGACGATCGACACCAAGAAGGGCACGATCCGGCTCACCGCCCAGTCAGAAGCCGGGCGCCAAGCCGCAGACCGGCGAAGTTCTTCGACGGCATCTTCAAGATCACGCAGACCAGGACGACGACCGACCTCACGCTCACCGAGGCGCTCGCAAGGTGCCCGAAGCGCAGCCGCGCGGCGGCGGCCGCCAAGAAGAAGCCCAAGACGCGCAAGCTGTGGGGCGACGGCTCCGGCTCGTTCCGCACGCGCGGCCAGTACAGCGCCGCGACCGTCCGCGGCACGCGCTGGCTCGTCCAGGACTCCTGCGCCGGCACGCTGACCCGCGTCACGAAGGGCGTCGTGACGGTGCGCGACCACGTCAAGCGCAAGACGCTCATCGTTCGCGCGGGCAAGAAGTACTTGGCGAAGCCGAGGAAGCGTTGAGGAGCCTGCCCGTTCGGCCGTTGTCGTCTTTAGGCCGGGGCGGCTAGGGTCAGGAGCGGTCGATGCAGGGACGCGTCTCTTTCTTCGCGCGGGCACTGACGCTCGCCGTCCTCGTGATGGTCGCCGCCGCTTCGGCGGCGCGCGCCGACACGCTCACGGTCACCGGGACCGGCGAGGACGACGGGCCGTGCGCCGCCGGCGCCTGCCCGAGCATCCGCTCCGCGCTGAGCCAGGCGGCGACGCTGCCGGGGCAGGACACGATCGAGGTCCCGGCCGGCGACTACTTCCTGAGCAGCGCGCTGACCGTCGGCAGCGACGTCACGCTCCGCGGCGCGAACGCGCGCGCCACGATCGTCCACGGCGGCGACGACTACCGCGTGTTCGAGGTCGCGGCCGGCGTCACCGCGACGATCTCGCACCTGACGATGCGCGACGGCACCGCTACGCCCGCGAACAACTACTTCGGCGGCAACCTCACAAGCGCGGGCAACCTGACGCTCGACCACGTCCACGTCACCAACGGGATCTGGCTACAGCGCCGGCGGCCTCGCCAACCGCGGCGGCACGATGACCGTCCAGAACAGCCTGCTCGACCAGAACTCCGCGCTCAACGGCGGCGGCGACGCCGGAGCGATCCTCAACTTCGGCGGCGACGGGCCGGCCGCGACGCTGGTCGTGCGCGACTCGACGATCGCGTTCAATTCCGCCCGGCTCACCGGCGGCATCCTCGAGTACGGCAACCCCGCCGACTCGACCACGCTCACCCGCGTGACCGTCGCGTACAACCAGTCCGGCGACCGCGGCGGCGGAGCGATTGCGGGCAACGCGCCGTTCCACGTCAGCGGCTCGATCCTCGCCTCGAACTTCTCGCAGGTCTCGGACCGCCCAACTGCGGCACCGGGATTGCCGACGACGGCGGCAACCTCGAGTCCGGCACCGAGTGCGGCTTCGAGGTCCAGAACGACAGCGGGCTGGTCAGCGACGCCGTGGTCGACATGGGCGGTGAGACCGACGTGATGGCGCCGGCTCCTCGACCGCATGGGTGGACTTCGCCGGCGCCTGCACCGGCACCGACCAGCGCGACGTCGCCCGCCCGCAGGGCGTGGCGTGCGACGCCGGCGCGTTCGAGCTCGACTCGGGCGCCGCCGTCGACTCCGGCCCGTCCGGCCCGACGAACCGGCGCAACGTCCAGTTCACCTTCAGCAAGCGCACGCAGGCGGACGTCACGTTCGAGTGCCGGCTGGACACGCCGCGCGACAACGGGAGCTTCTCGGCCTGCCAGTCGCCGAAGCTCTACGAGAGCCTGGACGACGGCGGCTACCGGTTCGTCGTGCAGGCGGTCAACGACCAGTTCACGCCGATCGGCGCCGCCGCCGTGCGCACCTTCGCCGTCGACACCGTGGCGCCCGGCGCGCCGGTGATCATGTCGGCCGACGGCGGGATGCTGAGCGGCACGGCCGAGCCGAACGCGTAGATCGAGATCCTCGACGGCGGCGCGCACGCTCGGTACGACCACCGCCGGCGCGGATGGGACGTGGAGCTATCCGATCCCCGCGCGGCGCGCACACCTACACCGTGCGGGCGACCGACGCGGCGGGCAACGTCTCCGAGCCGTCGGCGCCGCGGATCATCGCGGGCGCTACGCAACAGCCGACGCCCACGCCGACGCCGACGCCGACGCCGACGCCTGTACCGGGCAAGACGGTCGTCGGCCGGCCGGTCAGCGGCAAGGTGCTCGTGAAGGTGCCGGGGAAGGGCTTCGTGCAGCTCGACGGGACGCAGAGCATCCCGCTGGGCTCGACGATCGACACGAAGAAGGGCACCATCTCACTGACCGCCAAGGCCGGCCAGACCGCGACCTTCCACGACGGCATCTTCAAGCTCACGCAGACCAAGACCACGACCGACCTGACGCTCACCGAGCCGCTCGCGAAGTGCCCGAAGCGGGGCGCGCATGCCGCCGCCAAGAAGCCCAAGACGCGCAAGCTCTGGGGCAACGGCTCGGGCTCCTTCCGCACCCGCGGCCAGTACAGCGCCGCCACGGTGCGAGGCACCGAGTGGCTCGTGCAGGACTCCTGCGCCGGCACGCTCACCCGCGTGAGGAAGGGCGTCGTGTCGGTACGCGACAACGTCAAGGGCAAGACGATCATCCTGCGCGCCGGCAAGACGTACCTCGCCAGACCCAAGCGGCGATGAAGCGTGCGCTTGCGGTCTTCGCGGCACTCCTCGGGCTCGCGGCGCAGCCCGCGCGAGCCGCCGCGCCGGAGATCGTGTTCACCGCAGAGCCGCCCGCGCTGGGCAGGAGCCACGACGTCATGTTCGCCTACACCGCGGGCGAGGGCGCGACGTTCACCTGTAGCCTCGACGGCGAGGCATTCCTGGATTGCCCGTCGCCGCGCGCCTACACCGGACTGGCCGACGGGGACCACGTGTTCACGCTGCGCGCGACCGACGCGTCGGGCACGGAGGAGGGAGTCAAGCGCTTCGCGATCGACACCGTCGCGCCCCCTGCGCCCACGGTGAGCGCGCCCGACGACGGCGCGTTCGTCACGCAGCCGCCCCTGCGATTCGCCGGCACGGTCGCGGAACCGGGAAGCGTGGTGGCGATCTCCGAAGGTGGCGTCCCGCGCGCCAGTGCCACGTCAGACGCGACCGGCGCGTGGAGACGACCGTCCCGCCGGCCGACGGGATGCACACCTACGACGTGACGGTCGACGACGCGGCCGGCAACACGTCGGAGAAGGTCGTGCGGACCGTGCGCGTCGACGTGACCGCGCCAGCCGCGCCGGAGATCACTTCTCCCGCGCAGGACAGCGCGCAGAGCTCGGCGACGGTGACGCTGTCCGGCAGCGCTGAGCCGAGCGCGGACATCGCGGTGAGTGAGGGAGCCGGCGCGCGCTGGACGGCGAAGGCCGACGCCGGTGGCGCCTGGACGGTGGCGATCGCGAACGTGCCCGAGGGCGCGCACGAGTACACCGCGACGGCGACCGACGAGGCCGTGCACACGAGCGCGCCGTCGGCCGCCCGGCGCGTGCGCGTCGATCTCACGCCGCCGCCCGCACCGGCGGTGTCGGGCGGCCCCGATGGCTTCTCGCTGAGCGCGGAACCCGGCGCCGATCTCGCGTGCAGCCTCGACGGCGGCGGGTTCGCGCCGTGCGCGTCCGGCGTCAGCTTCCCGGGCCTGGCGCCGGGCGAGCACGTCCTGGTCGTGCGGGCGACGGACGCTGCCGGCAACGCGAGCACGACCGAGCACCGGTTCAGCGTCGCGGCACCGGTGGTCGTCGCCGCCACGCCAAAACCGACGCCGACGCCCGCGGGGACGCCGGTCGCAACTCCCGCGTACCGCAAGACCGTCGTCCTGCGGCCGCAGGCCGGCCGGACTTTGATCCGGCGGCCGGGCGAGACCGCCCTCTCCGAGATCCGCACGCGGACCGCGGTCGCGGTCGGCACCGTCGTCGACGTCAAGCAGGGCGCCGTCATCGTCATCGCCGCAACGCCGACCGGCACCGAGACCACGAAGTTGTCCGGCGGCGTCTTCACCGCGAGCGGAACCGACCTCACGCTCAGCGAGACGCTCCGCTGCGGCCGTACCCGCCGGCTCACGGGAGACGGCGCCGGCGCATTCCGGATCCGCGGCCGCTTCGCCGCCGCCACCGGCCGCGGCGCCAAGTGGACGGTCGAGGACACGTGCAAGCAGACGCGCATACGGGTCACCCGCGGCGTCGTGGCCGTCCGCGACAATCGCCGGCCGAAGACCATCCTCATCCGCGCCGGCCGCACCTACACGGCCCGTCCGAAACGGTAGGTGGACCCCATTGCTCATCTGACGGCGGTCTGGGATGGTCGTCCGAGCATGCGGGTGCGCGCTTTCCTTCTTGCAGCCGTGGCGGCCCTGCTGGTCTGCGCGACGTCCGCATCGGCGGCGACGTTCAACGTCAACACGACGGCCGACAACGGCGCGTTGAACTGCCAGGGCACCGGCCCGTGCTCGCTGCGCGGCGCCGTGGCCGAAGCGAACCGCATCGCAGGCACGGACACGATCGACCTCCCGGCGGGCGACTACCTACTCAACGGCTCGGCTTTGAGCATCTCCACCAACGGCAGCGTGATCATCAACGGCGCCGAGAGCGGCGACGACGAGGATCAGCGGGCGGCAAGAAGAGCCGTGTGTTCGTCGTCAGCGGCATCGAGACCCCGGTCGGGCTGGCGATGCAGCACGTCACGATCCAAGACGGCGCCGCCGGCACCGGAAACGGCGGGAACATCGCCGTCAACGCCAGCAGTCTGCTTGTGCTGCTCATGCCCACGTGACCGCGGGATCGGCCGCGCAGGGCGGCGCCATCGCCCTGAGCCCCGGTTCCGACGCCGACGATCGGCCGCAGCCTGATCGACGACAACCAGGCGGTGACCGCTCCCACCGGCGGCGGCGGGCCAAGGCGGAGGAATCGCGTCGATCGGCAATCCGCAGCTGACGAACAACGTGCTCACGCTCGTCGACAGCACCGTGACCGGCAACCGGGCGCCGACGGGCGCCGGCATCTACGTCAGCAGCAACGCGACCAACGCGACGACGCTCACGCGTTCGACGATCGCCGCCAACACCTCGTCCTTGACGACCGGCGGCGGCATCTACATGGCCGACGCGGAGGGCTTCACCGTCGCGGGCTCGATCGTCGCCAACAACATCGGCGACTTCGGTCAGGCCGCGCCCGCTCCGGGGCCCTCGAACTGCGGCGGCGCCGCGAAGCCCACGAGCAACGGCTCCAATGTCGAATCGCTCACCGACTGCAACTTCATCACGACCTCCGACCGGCGCAACACCGATCCACAGCTGGCCGCGCTCGCGCTCAACGGCGGCGAAACGAAGACCTTCGCGCTCCCGATGACGAGCCCGGCGGTCGACCTGATCCCGATCGGCTCGACGATCTGCGCCGGCACCACCATCTTCGACCAGCGCAACGTCGCGCGGCCGATCGGCGCCGGCTGCGACGCCGGTGCCTACGAGGGCGACTTCGTGCCGCCGCCGACGAGCATCGACTCCGGCCCGTCCGGCGTGACCACGACACCGCGCCGTCGTTCACATTCAGCTCGACCGAGGCCGCGACGACGTTCGCCTGCCGCCTCGACGGGCCGGCGGGCCAGGGGACGTTCCAGCCCTGCGCCTCGCCGACGAGCTTCAGCGGACTGGCCCCGGGCGCGTACACGTTCTTCGTGCGCGCGACCGACGCCGCCGGCAACTCCTCGACGAAATCGCGCTCGTTCACGGTCGCCGCCGTTCAACGGCAGACGCCCACGCCAACTCCCACGCCGACCCCCGAGCCCGGGAAGAGCGTGGTGATCCAGCCGGTGAGCGGGAAGACGCTGGTCAAGCTGCCGGGGACGAGGAAGTTCGTGCCCGTCGATGTCACGCGCGGGATCCCGAACGGCTCGATCGTCGACACGCGCGCGGGCAAGATCCGGCTGTTCGCGATCCCGAAGGCCGGAAAGCCGGTCGAGAGCGCGCTGTTCTACGACGGGCTGTTCCAGCTCCGGCTGGCCGGCGGGATCACCGAGCTGCGGCTGGTCGAGAAGCTCGCCAAGTGCCCCAGCGGCAAGGCGGCCGCGGCGGCCAAGAAGAAGCCCAAGACGCGCAAGCTGTGGGGCGACGGCTCGGGCTCGTTCCGCACCCGCGGGCAGTACAGCGCGGCGACCGTGCGCGGCACCAAATGGCTCGTCCAGGATTTCTGCGGCAAGACCCTCACGCGCGTCGCCAAGGGCGTCGTCTCGGTCAAGGACTTCGTCAAGCACAAGACGGTCCTCGTCCGCGCGCCCAAGCGCTACACGGCCCGCAAGAAGCGCTGAAAACCTCACCGATCGGGCGTTGCAGGCGACGCTCGGGTCCGGTTAGTGTCGCTCAGGCATGCGTTGGCGTGCTCTCTTGGTTGCCGCCGGGATCGTCGCCACGCTGGGCGCGGCCCCTTCCGCGCGCGCGGAGGACTTCACCGTCACGACGCTGAGCGACGGCACGGGGTCGTGCGCGAAGACCGATTGCACGACGATCCGTGCCGCGCTCACCGAGGCGGGACGCACAACGGCGACTGACGACACGGTCACGATCCCCCCAGGCACGACGACGCTGACCGGGGGCGACCTCGTGCCGCCGAGCGGCGTCGCGATCATCGGCGCGAGCGCGCGCACGACGATCATCCAGGGCGACGGCAAGGCGCGGATCTTCACGATCGCCGGCGAGCGGATCGTGACGTTCCAGAACCTGACGATGGCCGACGGCACCGCGACCGGGGGCCAGGGCGGGGACCTGCTCGTCAGCGCCTCCGCGATCGTCGGGCTCTCGCACGTGCGCGTGACCGGCGGCGCGGCCGCCCAGGGCGCCGGCATCGCCGCCACCGCGCCGCGAACCCTGCTGATCCTGAACAGCCTGATCGACCACAACGTCGCGACCCAGGCGCCGACCGGCGCGGGCGGCGACGGCGGCGGCATCTTCTTCCAGGGCACCTCGGCGGCGCGGACCCTCTCGATGACCGACACCACGCTCGCGTTCAACACGGCGCGCAACGGCGGCGGCATCGACCTCGTCACGAACGCGCAGACGACCGCGACGATGACGCGGCTGACGGTCGCCCGCAACACGTCAACAGTGAGCCGCGGCGGCGGAATCCACATGGACTCGAGCGGCACGATCAGCTCGACCGACTCGATCTTCGCCAACAACACCGGCAACGTCGGCCTCGCGGCGCCGGTCGCCGGGCCGGCCAACTGCACGGTCACGTTCGGGGACGGCGGCGGGAACCTGGAGAGCCAGAGCGACTGCGGCTTCAAGCTCGCCAGCGACCGCCAGAATGTCGATCCCGGCCTCTCAGCGGACCTGTTCGACGCGGGCGGCCAGACGGACCTGTTCACGGTGCCCTCGAACAGCGCCGCGGTGAGCCTCGCCGGGACATGCACGGGCACCGACCAGCGCGACATGCCGCGCCCGCAGGGTGCCGCGTGCGACTCAGGCGCGTACGAGTATGTCGACCTCGACACGACGATCACCGGCGGACCCTCGGGCATCGTCGGGACGGCCGTGGTGACGTTCACGCACACGTCGACCGACCCGCTTGCCGGATTCGAGTGCCGGCTCGACGGGCCTGGCTCGACGGTGGGCACGTTCACCAAGTGCGGCGCCAGCGTGACCTACCGCTCGCTCGCCGACGGCGCGTACACGTTCCGCGTGCGCGCCGTGCACGGCGATCTCGTCGACGGCACTCCGGACACTCAGACCTTCACCGTCGACACGACGGCGCCGGCCGCGCCGACGATCACGTCGCCGCCCGACAACTCCGCCCAGAACAGCACGACGGTCACGCTTTCCGGCACGGCCGAGGCGGGCGCGACCGTGGAGGTCTTCGAGGGCGCGACGTCGCGCGGGACGACGACCGCGACCGGCGGGACCTGGACGCGCTCGATCCCGAGCGTGGGCGAGGGCTCGCACACATACACGGCGACGGCGCGCGACGCGGCTGGCAACGTCTCCGGAAACTCCAGCGCGCGCACGATCACCGTCGACGTGACCGCGCCCGCCGCTCCCGTCATCGGCGGCAGCAACCGCGCGCAGAACACGAGCACGGTCACGCTCACCGGGACCGCCGAACCCGGCGCGACCGTCACCGTCCTCGAAGGCGCGACCACGCGCGGCACCACGAGTGCGCCGAACGGCGCCTGGACGGTGACCATCAACTCGGTCGCCGACGGGAGCCATTCCTATGTCGCGACCGCCCGAGACGCGGCCGGCAACAGCTCTGGCAACTCGAACACCCGGACCATCACAGTCGACACGACCGCGCCCGCCGCTCCCGTCATCGGCGGCAGCAACGGCGCGCAGAACACGAGCACCGTGACGCTGACCGGTACAGCCGAGGCAAACGCGGTGGTCGAGGTCGTCGAGGGCGCGACCTCCCGCGGAACCGCGGTCGCGACCGGCGGCAACTGGACGGTGACGATCAACAGCGTCGCCGACGGCGCGCACTCGTACGTCGCGAAGGCAACTGACGCTGCGGGCAATGTCTCCGGTAGCTCCAACACTCGCACGATCACCGTCGACACCGTCGCGCCGAACGCGCCCGTGATCGGTGGCAGCAACGCGACCCAGAACACGAGTACGGTCACGCTCAGCGGAACCGCCGAGGCCGGAGCGACCGTCACCGTCCTCGAGGGCGCAACGACCCGCGGCACCGCAACCGCCACCGGCGGCAACTGGACCGTCACGATCAACTCCGTCGCCGACGGCGCGCACTCGTACCTCGCGACCGCACGCGACGCCGCCGGCAACACGTCAGGCAACTCGAACACCCGCACGATCACGGTTGACACCACCGCGCCGAATGCGCCGGTGATCGGCGGCGCGAACGGCATCCAGAAATCGACCACGGTCACGCTCTCCGGCACGGCCGAGACGAACGCGACCGTCGAGGTCTTCGAGGGCGCGACCTCGCGCGGCTCGGCGACCGCCACCGGCGGCAACTGGACGGTGACGATCAACACCGTCGCCGACGGCGCGCACTCCTACGTTGCCCGCGCGACCGACGCGGCGAGCAACACGTCCGGCGACTCCAACACGCGCACCATCACCGTCGACACCATCGCGCCGAACGCGCCGGTCATCGGCGGCAGCAACGCGCTGCAGAAGAAGAACACGGTCACGTTGTCGGGCACCGCCGAGGCCGGCGCAACGGTGACGGTCCTCGAAGGCGCCACCAACCGCGGCTCGACCACCGCGACGGGCGGCAACTGGACAGTGACGGTCAACTCCGTCGCCGACGGCGCGCACTCCTACATCGCGCGCGCCACCGACGCGGCCACCAACACGTCCGGCGACTCCAACACGCGCACCATCACCGTCGACACGGTGGCCCCGAACGCGCCGGTGATCGGCGGCAGCAACGCCACTCAGGGCTCGGCCACGGTCACGCTTTCCGGCACCGCCGAGGCGAACGCAACCGTCCAGGTCTTCGAAGGCGCGAACTCGCGCGGCACCACGACCGCCACCGGCGGCAACTGGACGCTAGCGATCAACAATGTCCCCGACGGCGCCCACTCCTACGTCGCGCGCGCCACCGACGCGGCCACCAACACGTCGGGCAACTCGAACACGCGCACGATCACGGTCGACTCGGCGATCCCTGACACGACCATCACGAGCGATCCACACGGCCCGACGAACAGCAACGCGCCGTCGTTCTCGTTCACGTCGACGAAGGCGAACTCGACGTTCCGCTGCAAGCTCGACGGGCCTGGCGCGGCGACCGGGACCTTCGCCGCCTGCACCGCACCGAAGGCCTACGCGGGCCTCGCCGACGGCGACTACACGTTCTCGGTCGTCGCGACCGACCCGCTCAACCACGAGGACCCGACGCCGGCGACGGAGGACTTCACGGTCGACACCGCGGCGCCGGCGGCGATCATCGACGCCGGGCCGTCCGGCCCGATCAGAACGGACCCGACGTTCGCGTTCCACTCGCCGGATGACGGGGCGACGCTCGAGTGCCGTATGAACCGCCAGGGCGGCCCCGCGAACGACTTCAACTTCTGCGCTTCGCCGAAGCCGTACGGCGACCTCGCCGAGATCGAGGGCACGTACACGTTCGAGGTGCGGGCGACCGACGACGCCGGCAACACGGGCCCCATCGCGTCGCGCACGTTCGCGGTCGACCTGACCCCGCCGCCGGCCGACGTGATCTCCGGCCCGAGCGGGGCGACGACCGAAACGTCGCCGTCGTTCGGCTTCTCCTCCATCGATGCGGGCACGACGTTCGAGTGCAAGCTTGACGGGCCGGGAGCGGTGGTCGGCAGCTTCGGGCAGTGCACGTCGCCGGCGAACTTCGGCGGCCTGCAGCCCGGCGAGTACATGTTCTCGGTGCGCGCGACCGACGGCGCCGGGAACCAGACGGTGAAGACACGCGCGTTCACGGTGACGGTGGTGCAGCAGGCGACACCGACGCCCACTCCGACGCCGACCGTCGGACCCGCCCAGGAGCCCACCCCCGTGCCGAACAAGAGCGTGGTGATCCAGCCGCTCGGCGGGAAGACGCTCGTGAAGCTGCCCGGCTCGAGCAAGTTCGAGCCCGTCGACGTCACGCGCGGGATCCCGAACGGGTCGACGGTCGACACGCGCAAGAGCAAGATCCGGCTGTTCGCGATCCCGAAGGCCGGCAAGCCCGCCGAGAGCGCGCTGTTCTACCAGGGCATCTTCAAGCTCAAGCTGGCGGGCGGGGTGACCGAGCTCCGGCTCGTCGAGCAGCTGACAAAGTGCCCGAAGGCCGGCAAAGCCGGCGCATCCGCGAAGAGGAAGCCCAAGACGCGCAAGCTGTGGGGCGACGGCTCGGGCTCGTTCCGCACCCGCGGGCAGTACAGCGCCGCGACCGTCCGCGGCACCAAGTGGCTCGTGCAGGACAGCTGCGGCAAGACGCTGACCAGGGTTGCCAAGGGCGTCGTCGAGGTCCAGGATTTCGTCAAGCGCAAGAAGATCCTCGTCCGCGCGCCGAAGCGCTATACCGCTGTGAAGAAGCGATGACCGCACGCGTCGCGATCGTGCTCGCCGCGATCGCCATCCCGGCAGCTGCCGCGCCCGCGAGCGCGCAGGCGCCGACCGTGCTGATCGGCTGGGTCTCCGGCCAGGTCCGCCTCAAGCCGGCGGGCGGCGAGTATGCGCCGCTCACCACGTCGCAGGCGGTTGCGTTCGGGGCGACGGTCGACGCCGTCCGCGGCACGGTCAAGGTCGCGCCGAGCGCCACGCAGAAGGCGCTCGCAAAGGGCGCCGAGTTCACCGTCACCCAAGGGGACGGCGTAACCGTGCTGCGCACCACCTCGTGCCGCGGCACGTTCACCGTCTCAACGCGCACGGGTGGGTTCACCACCCGCACCGGCAAGCTGACGATCACCGCGCGCAAGAACGCGAAGTGGGAGGTCTCCCGCCACTGCCATTACCTGCGCGTCCTGCGCGGCACGGTCGAGGGCTAGAAGCGGTATCACTACGCATGCTGTGCATGCGTAGTGATATCGTGTGCGCATGCCGAACGTTCAGGTACGGGGAGTTCCCGACGACGTCCATCGGCGCCTGAAGTCGCAGGCCGCACTCGCCGGTCAGTCGCTGAACGAGTTCCTGCTCGCCCGCATGAGCGACATCGCGCGAGTGCCGACCGTCCCCGAGCTCGCCGAACGGATCCGCCAGCGCCGCGCATACACGGGTCCGTCCAGCGCCGACGTCATCCGCGCGGAGCGCGACGCTCGTTGATCGTCGTCGATGCGTCGGTGCTCACGGACTTCCTCCTCGGCCGCCCGGCCACTGTCGTGGCGCTGCTTGCCGCAATCGCCGATCATGAGCAAGAGCCGCTGCATGCTCCCGAGCTCATCGAGCCAGAGACGCTGAACGCCCTGCGTAGGCTCGCCTTGAGCGGCGCGATCGATGCCACGCGCGCGTCAGACGCGGTCGCCGATCTCGCGGCGACGCGCCTCGTCCGCTACCCGCACGCGCCGATGCGCGAGCGCGTGTGGGAGCTCCGAGACAACCTCACGAGTTACGACGCGACGTATCTCGCACTGGCGGAAGGGCTCGACGACCCGGTCTTGCTCACGGGCGACGGGGGCCTCGCGTCCCAGGCCTCTCGCTCGCTCGGCGAGCACCGCGTGCGGCACATCGCATGATCAGAACTCGGCGACGCCCTCCTCGGGCGTCGACGCCGTCGCGTACAGCCGGCGCGGGATGCGGCCGGCGTGGTACGCGAGCCGGCCGCCCTCGACGCCGAGCCGGATCGCCCGCGCCATCGCGATCGGGTCCTCGGCGCGCGAGATCGCGCTCGCGCACAGCACCGCGTCGTAGCCGAGCTCCATCGCCAACGCGGCGTCGGACGCGGTTCCCACGCCCGCGTCGAGGATCACCGGGACCGACGCCCGCTCGCGAATCAGCCGCAGGTTGTACGGGTTCAGCAGCCCCATGCCCGAGCCGATCGGCGAGCCCAGCGGCATCACCGCCGCGCAGCCGACGTCCTCCAGCCGGCGCGCGAGGATCGGGTCGTCGTTCGTGTAGGGGAGCACGACGAAGCCGTCGTCGACCAGCTCCTCGGCCGCCTCCAGCAGCGCCGGCGCGTCGGGCAGCAGCGTGCGCTCGTCGCCGACGACCTCGAGCTTGACCCAGTCGGTCTCGAACGCCTCGCGGGCCAGCTTCGCGGTCAGCACCGCGTCGCGCGCGGTGAAGCACCCCGCCGTGTTGGGCAGCAGCCGGACGCCGGCGCGGTCGAGCACGTCGACGATCGAGCCGCGCGCCGCCGGGTCGATCCTGCGCAGCGCGACGGTGACCAGCTCCGAGCCGGAGGCCTCCAGCGCCGCGGCAAGGACATCCAACGAGCGAAAGCCGCCGGTCCCGAGCAGCAGCCGCGAGTGCAGCTCGCGGCCGCCGATGGAGAGAACGTCGGTGCCGGTCGCGGCCATCTCAGCCTCCTTGGATCGCGCGCAGGATCTCCACCCGCGCCCCTTCGTAAAGCTCCGTCCGCGCCCACTCGCCGCGCGGCACCACCTCCGCGTCGACCGCGACGGCCACGCCGCGCCCGGACGCCGGCAGGTCGAGCGCCGCGACCGCGACGGCGACCGTGGCGCCGTCGTCGAACACGGCGTCGTCGCCGTTGAGCACCACCTTCATGCGACTACCGCGGCGAACCGCAGCGGGTCGGCCGGCGCAGCCCAGTCCGGCAGCCCGTCGCCGGCCAGGACCCCCGCCACCAGCGCGGCGGTCACCGGCGTGAGCAGGATGCCGTTGCGGAAGTGGCCGGTCGCCCACACCAGCCCTTCGAGCGCGCCCGCCCCGATCGCGGGCAGGTTGTCGGGCGTGGCCGGGCGCAGGCCGGCGATCAGCTCCTCGACCGCGAGCTCGAGCACGCCGGGGACGACCTCGCCGATGTCGCGCAGGAGCTCGTAGACGCCGCCGGCGGTCGGCGTCGTGTCCCAGCCGCGCTCCTCCATCGTCGCGCCGAGCACATAGCGCCCGTCGCCGCGCGGGACCAGGTACGCCTGCTCACCGCGGATCGTGCGCCGCACGAGCTCCGGCTCGCCGCGCAGCCGCAGCACCTGGCCCTTCACGGGCCGCACCGGCACGCGCGCGTGCTCGGGCATGCCGAGCCGCGCGACCGCGGCGCCGGCGGCTACGACGACGGCGCCGGCCGCGAGCCGCGTGCCGTCCTCGAGCACGACGCCGGTCACGCGCTCGCCGTCGACGCGCAGCGAGGCCGCGCGGGCGCGCCGGACCTCGCCCGCGACGCGCGCGAGCGCGGCCACCAGCTTGCGCGGGTCGATCGAGTGGTCACTCGGGATGTCGAGCGCAAGCCGGACGGTCGGCGCCAGCGCGCCCTCCAGCGCGCGCGCCTGCGTCGGCCGCAGCCGCTCGACCGGCAGGCCGAGCTTCGCGCGGAACGCGGCCAGGCGATCGAGCGCCTCCGCCTCGTCGCGGTCGCGGGCGACGACGAGCGTTCCGACGTCGCGATAGCCGGGGTCGTCCAGCTCCGCGCAGAACGCCTCGTAGCCCCGCGCGCTCTCCAGCCCCAGCTCGAGCAGCGCGCGCTCGCCGAACTCGGCCTCAGACACCGGTGCGAGCATCCCCGCGGCCACGTACCACGCGCCGGGCGAGCCGTCGTCGAGCACGACCACGCGGGCTCCGCGCTGCGCCGCGCGCCATGCGCACGCCAAGCCGATCGGCCCGCCGCCGACGACGGCGACGTCGAAGCTCTCTGACTGCGGTGCCACTGCTGCTACGGCCTCCCTACGCCGGTACGAGCCGGATCAGGTTCGACGGTCGGCGCCCCGGCGGCGCCCTCTCAGCCCGAGATTGGCGGGCTCCCGTGTTGTGCTGTGATGCTAGCGCGATGACGCCGCGCGAACGGCTCGCGACCGCCCGCCTGTACCTCGTCTGCCCGGCGCGACCGCGGGCGTGGCTGGAGGCTGCCGTGGAGGGCGGCGTGGACCTGATCCAGCTGCGCGACAAGACGCTCGACGACGACGGGCTCGTCGCCGCGGCGCGCGAGTTCCGTGCCGCCGGCGCGCTCTTCATCCTCAACGACCGGCCCGACCTGGTGGAGGCCTGCGAGGCCGACGGCGTGCACGTCGGCCAGGACGACGCGACGCCGGCCCAGGCGCGCGCCGCGGTCGGCCCGGACCGGATCGTCGGGCGCTCGACGCACGCGCCCGCGCAGGCGCTCGCCGCCGAGGCCGACCCGGACGTCGACTACCTCGCCGTCGGCCCGGTGCACGAAACGCCGACCAAGCCCGGCCGCCCCGCCGCAGGGCTCGGCTACGTCGAGCAGGCGGCCAAGACGATCGGCAAGCCGTGGTTCGCGATCGGCGGACTCGACAAGGACAACGTGCACGAGGTCACCGCGCGCGGCGCCACCCGCATCGTCGTCGTGCGCGCGATCACCGAGTCGGAGGACCCCGGCGCCGCGGCGCGCGAGCTGCGGGAGGCGTTGCGTGGCTGACCGTGGCTACGAGCGGTCGCGGCGGCGGTCCGACGAGATCCGGGCGGGGCTCGAGCCGCTCGGTCCCGACGAGCGGCCGCTGGGCATCAAGCTGGCCGCGGCCCTCGCGGCCGCCATCGCGGTCGCCAACGTGGTCGGCGTGATCGCCGGCGCGGGCAACGCCTCGCCCGCGGTCGGCCTCGCGTTCGCTGTGATGATGGGCGGTGCCGCCGTCGGCCTGTGGCAGCGCCGCTACCTCGTCGTGCTCGGGTTCGAAGCGCTGCTGGCGGTCGCGATCCTCTACGCCGCGCTGTCGCTGCTGCTCGCCTCGAGCCTGCTCGGCCTGCTGCTCGGCATCGGGGTGATCGTGATCTGCTCGCCGATCTTCTGGCTGCTCGTGCGCGTGATGGCGCGCCTCCAGGTGCCGCCCAGGTGACGTTCCCGGAGGCGCTGGCCGTGCTCGCCGCGGGCTTCGCGGCGGGCGGCATCAACACGGTCGTGGGCTCCGGCTCGCTGATCACGTTCCCCACGCTGCTGGCCGTGGGCTACGCGCCGGTGACCGCGAACGTGTCCAACGGCCTCGGCCTCACGCTCGGCAACGTCAGCGGCGCGATCGGCTACCGCGAGGAGCTGCGCGGCCAGCGCGCGAGGGTGATGCGGCTCGCCGTCGGCTCGGCGTTCGGCTCGCTCACCGGAGGCATCCTGCTGCTCGCGCTGCCGCAGAGCGTGTTCGAGGCCGTCGTGCCGGCGCTGATCCTGTTCGCCGTCGCGCTGATGGCGTTCAAGCGCACGCCGAAGACCTCCGCTCACTCCGAGCACCTGAACGCGGCGTTCGCCGTCGCGTTCTTCACCGGCATCTACGGCGGCTACTTCGGCGCCGCGCAGGGGATCATCATGCTCGCGCTGCTGCGGCTCTGCTTCACGGACGACCTGCAGCGGCTGAACGGCATGAAGAACGCGCTGGTGATGGTCGCCAACGGCATCGCCGCGCTGCTGTTCGTCGCCGTGGCCGACGTGGCGTGGGAGGCGGCGGCGCTGATCGCGGCCGGCTCGATCGTGGGAGCGCAGGTCGGGGCGAAGTACGGGCGGCGCCTGGACCCCGAGGTCCTGCGCTGGATCGTCGTCATCGGCGGCACCGTCGTCGCGATCATCTTGTTTGTGACCTGATCGCTAGTGTCATCGGCCGAAATGCCTTCGTACGACTGCATCGTGATCGGCTCCGGACCGGGCGGCTACGTTGCCGCCATCCGCGCCGCCCAACTCGGCATGAAGACCGCCGTGATCGAGAAGGACACCGTCGGCGGTCGCTGCCTCAACTACGCCTGCATCCCCGCCAAGGCCGTGCTTCGTGTGGCCGACATCCTGTCCGAGATCGACGACGCCGACGAGTTCGGCATCGAGGTCGCCGGGCGCGAGGTCGACTACGACAAGGTCTCGGCGCGCCGGCGGAAGGTGATCAAGACGCTGACGGGCGGCGTCGCCGGTCTTTTCAAGAAGAACCAGATCGACTACATCGAGGGCGAGGGGAGCCTCGCCGGCGACGGCAAGGTCAAGGTCGGCGACGAGATCTACGACGCGACGAAGGCGATCATCCTCGCCACGGGCTCGGTCGCCAGGCCCGTGCCGGGAATGCAGTTCGGCGGCCGTGTGATCGGCACCGAGGACGCGTGGGCGCTCGAGTCGCTGCCGAAGACGCTCGCGGTGATCGGCGCCGGCGCGTCGGGCACCGAGATCGCGTCCGCGTACGGCCGGCTCGGCAGCGAGGTGCTGCTCTTCGAGGCACTCGACCGCGTGCTGCCGACCGAGGACGCCGACATCTCCAAGGTCGCGGCCCGCTCGTTCGCCAAGCAGAACATCAAGGTCCACACCGGCACGCTCGTGCAGGACGTGGCGACCCAGGACGGCAAGGTCACGTTCTCCTACGGCGACCAGACCGGCGAGGCGGAGTACCTGGTGATCGCCGCCGGGCGCGGGCCCGACGTGGAGGCGCTCGGCCTCGAGGCGGCGGGCGTCGAGCTCGACGAGCGCGGCCTCGTCAAGGTCGACGGCGCGCTGCGCACGACGGCGCCGAACGTCTATGCGATCGGCGACCTGGTGCCCGGCCCGGCGCTCGCGCACAAGGCGTCCGACGAGGGCGTGATCGCGGTCGAGGACGCGGCGGGCCTGGAGACGCATCCGATCGAGTACATCGACATCCCGCGCGCCACCTTCTGCACGCCGAACGTCGCCTCCTTCGGGCTGACCGAGGAGCAGGCGCGCGAGCAGGGGGTCGACGTCACCGTCGGCAAGGTCCAGTACGGCGCGGTCGGCGCCGGCACCGTCTACGGCGATCGCGGCGGCGTGATCAAGATCATCGGCGACAAGCGCTACGGCGAGCTGGTCGGCGGCCACATCGTCGGCGCGAAGGCGACCGAGCTGATCCAGGAGCTCGTCAACGCGAAGCTGCTCGAGGGCGGCTATCCCGAGGTGGCGCGGATCATCCACGGCCACCCGACGCTGTCGGAGGGCGTGATGGAGGCTGCGCGTGCCGCCGACGGCTGGCTCATCCACGGTTAGGCGTCCATCGGCACGACCCCGACGGATTCTCGCGGGCCCCGCCCGCCGCTGCCGGGCGGCGGCCGTCGCACACGTACCACCAGTATGCGAACGACGGCCGCCGCGGGCAGCGACGACCGGTGCATTCGCGAGCGATCCGCCGGTCTCGCGCCGATGAACGCCGAGCAGCCCCGCTTCTACTACGACCTCGCGTCGCCGGAGTCCTACCTGGTCGCCGAACGCGCGCTGCACGCGCTCGGCGAGGTGCCGGAGTGGATCCCCGTGCGGCTCGGCGAGCCGGCGTTCCGCTGCGAGCACGAGCTCGACGCCTACCGCGAGGACGTCGAGCGCCGCGCCCGCGCGCTCGGCGTGATGGAGATCCACTGGCCTGAGGACGTGGCCGGCGAGTGGGCGATGCTCGCGGCGACGTACGCGAAGGGCATCGGCCGCGGCGTGGCGTTCTCGCTCGCCGCCTTCCGGCAGGCGTTCGCGGCCGGTCGCGACCTGTCGGTGCAGTCGAACGTGCTGATCGCCGCGGCGGCGTGCGAGATGCATCCGGCGGCGGTGATCAAGGGCGCGGCGCTCGCGTCCACCGCGCGCGCCCTGAACGAGAACACCGAGCGTGCGCGAGCGGACGGCGTCGACGCCGTGCCCGCGATCTGGACCCCGGACGGCGTGCTGGACGGCGAGCGGGCGGTGCCGGCGTGAGGGCTAACCGGGCCTACGAGCTCAAGGTCCACCGCGAGGGCCGGCTGTTCCGGCCGTCCGAGCGGCTCGAGCACGTCGAGGTCGTGGAGATCGACACCGGCGAGGTCGTCCTGTTCTGGGACACCCGCCCGCGCGAGACCGGCAGGCTCGCCCGCGCGTTGCGCGGCGACCTCGCGCAGCTGGAGTCCGACGCCTTCATCGCGAAGTGGCAGCGCTACCAGTCGCCGTGACGCAGTAGCGCTCGACGAGGTCTTCGCGCGCGCCCGAGACCGCGCGGTTCAGCCTGACCGAGGCACGAGGATTCCTGAGTGTTGTCAGCGGGCTAACTGCGACCCGTTCGCAACGAGTTTTACATCCGTTCGCCGCGTGAGAGCGCAAGGAGGGCTGAAACCCCACCTCAAGGAGAGTGCATGAGTCGTCTCGTGCCGGGAGCGATCGTCGCCTCGATCGCTGCCGCCCTGGTGGCCGTGACCGGAGTCTTCGGTTCCAGCCATCGTGAAGCCCCCGGGATCCTCAAGGACCCGACGGCCGACAACACCGACGTGTATGCGTTCACGGCGCCGGACGCGCCGGGCTCGGTCACGTTCGTCGCGAACTGGATCCCGCTTGAGGAGCCGGCCGGCGGGCCGTACTTCGGCAAGCTCGATCCCGACGCGCGCTACTACGTCAAGATCGACAACACCGGCGACGGCTACGAGGACGTGGCCTATCGCTGGGTCTTCCACCAGCGCTTCCGCAACCCGAACTCGTTCCTCTACGCGGCGCCGCAGGTCACCTCGGTCGACGATCCGGACATCAACTTCGTCCAGACGTACGACCTCTACCGGGTCAGCTACAAGAACCGCAAGGAGACCGGCGAGCGCATGATCCTGCGCAACGCCCCGGTCGCCCCGGACAACGTCGGGCCGAAGACGATCCCCAACTACGAGCCCGTCTGGCTCGGCGCGGTCAAGAACACGCTTGGCGGCGGCAAGTCGTTCGTCGGCCCGGCCGACGACCCGTTCTTCGTCGACCTCGGCGCGGTCTTCGACGGCATCAACATCGACAAGCCCGGCCGTCCGGCCATCGGCCTCGGCAACCAGGGCGGCGGGCGCGATGACGTGTCCGGCTACAACACGCACTCGTTCGTGCTGCAGGTCCCCGAGGCCGCGGTCACCAGCGACGGCCGCTCGGTCGCGGGCCCGACGTCCAAGAACGCCGTGATCGGCGTGTGGGCTTCCACCGAGCGCCGGCGCATGAGCGTGCTGCGCAACGACCGCCGGCGCGGCGGCCGCGACAACGACTGGGTCCAGGTCTCGCGCCTCGGCAACCCGCTGATCAACGAGGTCATCGTCCCGATCGGGCAGAAGGACAAGTTCAACGCCACCTCCCCGAGCAACGACCTCAGGAACTTCGGGACGTTCGCGCTGAACCCCGAGCCGGCCAAGCTCCTCAACGCCCTGTTCGGCCTGGGCGTCAAGGAGAACAACCGGACGGACATCGTGCAGGCGCTGCTGACCGGCCTTCCCGGCCTGACGCAGATCTCGAAGAACCCGGCGCCCGCCGACACGCTCAAGCTCAACCTCGGCGTGCCGCCGAGCGCGAGCCCCAACCGCTACGGCGCGCTGGCCGGTGACAACGCCGGCTTCCCGAACGGCCGTCGCCTGACCGACGACGTGACCGACATCGAGCTGCGCGTCATCGGCGGCGCGCTGCTGAAGCCCGAGCAGGGCGGCAAGCAGCTGCCGCTCGGCGACGGCGTCGACCAGAACGACCTGCCGTTCCGGTCCACGTTCCCCTACGTCGCCCAGCCGCACGACGGCTTCGGCGGCCTGGCCAAGCGGACGGAGCCGGCGCACGCGCCGGTCCCGCAGCCGCCGGCCTGATCGACATCGCGGTCCCGCCGCCTGACCGGCGGCGGGACCGCCGTCTTCCCACGTGACCATGATCCACATCGCTTCTCGACCCCGGCGGCGCAGTGCCCTGCTCGCCATCCCGCTGGCCTTCGCGGCCACGTTCGCAGTGCTGACGCTCGGCGGCGCGAAGGTCGACCGGCCCCCGGCCGCCGGCTCGCTCGCCGCCCCGCTGCGCCCCGACGCCGACACCGACGCGCAGATCGCCCGCCTTCAGTCGGCCGTCCGCGCCGGCAATCTCGGCCAGTCGGCCGCGCTCGCCGCCGCGTACCTGCAGAAGGTGCGCGAGACCGGCGACGCGAGCTTCTACTCGCGTGCCGACGGCGTGCTCCGCCAGGCCCTGGCGAAGCGGCCGACCGATGCCTACGCCGTCGTGCAGGCGGCGACGCTGGCCGCCGCGCGGCATGACTTCTCGCAGGCCCTGTCTCTGTCGCAGCGAGCCCGCGCTTTGGCGCCCGACGCGCTGGCCGCGTTCCCGGTCCAGGTCGACGCGCTCGTCGAGCTCGGCCGCTACGACGAGGCGGAGCGCGCCCTGCAGGACTTCATCGACCGCAAGCCCAACCTGGCCGCCTACGCGCGCGTGTCGTACCTGCGCGAGCTGCACGGCGACCTCGACGGCGCCGCGGACGCGATGCGCGCCGCGATCGCCGCCGGCGGCCCGGTGCCGGAGAACATCGCCTACGTGCAGACGCTGCTCGGCGGTCTGGAGCTGGCGCGCGGCCGGCCGGCTGATTCACGACGCGCCTACTCGGCCGCGTTGGCCGCGGTCCCGGATTACGTGCCCGCACTGGCGGGCCGCGCGCGGCTGGCCGGGACGTCGCCCGCGGCGATCGCGCTCTGGCGCAAGGTCGTCGAGCGGCTGCCGCTGCCGGAGTACGCGATCGGGCTCGGCGAGGCCGAGCTGGCCGCGGGCCGGCGGTCGGACGGGCGCCGCGACCTCGCGCTGGTCGGCGCCGAGGAGAGTCTGCTCGCCGCGTCCGGCGTCAACACCGACGTCGAGCTCGCGATCTACGAGGCCGACCACGGCTCGAAGGCCCGCGGCCTGGAGCTCGCGCGGCGTGCGTGGGCGGCGGCGCCGAGCGTGCGCTCGGCCGACGCGCTCGGGTGGGCGTTGACCCGCACCGGCCACCCCGGCGAGGGCCTGCAGTGGGCGCACCGGGCGCTGAAGCTCGGGTCGCTCGACCCCGTCTTCCGCTACCACGCGGCGGTGGCGGCGCGCAAGCTGGGCCGGCGCGAAGAGGCCGCGCGCGACCTGCGACTGGCGCGGGCGCACGGCTTGGCGGCGCATCCCTGGCTGGTGACGCGATGAAGCGCCTCGCCATCCTCGTCGCCGCGGCATTCCTGCTGCTCGTGCCGGCCGCCGGGGCGCACCCGCTCGGCAACTTCTCGGTCAATCACCTCGCCCAGGTGCGCGTCTCGACCGACCGCGTCGACGTCCGCTACATCCTCGATCAGGCCGAGATCCCGACGTTCCAGGAGCGCGGGATGGCCGATGCCGCCGTGCTCGCCCGCAAGCGGGCCGAGGTGGCCAAGCACCTGGGGGTCACCGTCGATGGCCGCGTGGTGCCGCTTGTCGAAGCCGGCCGTGCGACGCTCACACACCCGAGCGGCCAGGGCGGTCTGACGACGACCCGCGTCGAGCTGCCGCTGACCGCGAAGGTGCGCGACGCGCGCGACGTCGTCGTCCGCGACGCGACGTTCCCCGGCCGCGTCGGCTGGAAGGCGATCGTCGCCGCGCCCGGCACGGGCACCGCCGTGCGCTCGAGCGTTCCCTCGAGCGACCCGACGGGCGGACTGCGGCGCTATCCGCAGGATCTCCTCAAGAGCCCGTCCGACGTCCGCGTGGCGAAGCTGACCGCGCGGCCCGGGAACGGGACGGTCGCCGCGCCGGACGGGACGCACATCGCCGCCTCGCGCGACCACGCCGCCGACAGCGGCTTCACGCGCGCGTTCAGCGACGCGGCGGCCGGCAAGGGCGTGCTGCTCCTGCTGCTCGTGACCGCGTTCGGCTGGGGCGCCGTGCACGCGCTCTCGCCCGGCCATGGCAAGACGATGGTCGCGGCCTATCTCGTCGGCACGCGCGGGACCGCGCGCCACGCCGTGCTGCTCGGCGCGACGGTGACGGTCACGCACACGATCGGCGTGTTCGCGCTCGGCCTGGTCGCGCTCGCGCTGTCGCAGTACGTGCTGCCGGAGCAGCTGTATCCGTGGCTGAACCTCGTCTCCGGCGCGCTCGTCGTGATCGTCGGCGTGTCGGTGCTGCGCGGGCGGCTGCGCAACCGACATCACCATCACCACCACCACGAGCTTGGGCACGGTCACGCCCACGGGCACGGGGGGCGCGGGCACGGGCACAGCCACGCGCCCCCCGAGGGCCTGTCCATGCGCGCCCTGCTCGCGCTCGGCGCGTCGGCCGGCCTGATCCCCTGCCCGTCGGCGCTCGTCGTGCTGCTCGGCGCGGTCGCCCAGGGCCAGATCGCGCTGGGCATGGTCCTCATCGTGGCGTTCAGCCTCGGCCTTGCAGCGACGCTCGTCGGCCTCGGCCTCGCGGTCGTCCTGGCCGCGCGCAGCATCAGCCGGCTGCGCCCGCCCGGGCGGCTCGTCACCGCGCTGCCGACCGCGTCGGCGCTCGTGATCGTCGTCGTCGGCTGCGTGCTGACCGCGCAGGCGGTGCCGCAGCTCACTTGAGAGTGATCCGCATTTGCGCCCGGCGCGCAAGAACGATCAACCCCAGCCGGCGCCGCCATCAGGGTGCGGCGCCGGAACTCCTCCTTCACCGACATGACCATGTCCCCCGCGCGGCCGCTGCTTGCGGCCTCATCTCCCGCTGCCGCCGTGGGCGCCCTGCGCGCCCGCGGCCTGCGGGTTTCCGCTGCCCGCCGGCTCGTGCTCGAGGCGCTCTACACGGCCGAAGGGCCCGTGAGTGCCGAGGACGTGGCCGGCGGTCTGGACGGCAGGCTGCCGCCGTCCGACCTCGGCTCGGTCTACCGCAACCTCGACACGCTCGAGCAGACCGGCCTCGTCCAGCACGTCCACCTCGGGCATGGCCCGGGGCTCTACGCGCTCGCCGGCCGCCACCGCGGCTGGGCGGTGTGCGACGCGTGCGGCCGCCATGCCGCGCTCGCCGACGGCGCGCTGCACCAGATCCGCGACGCGGTGCTCGCGGCCACCGGCTTCGACGCCCGCTTCGAGCACTTCCCGATCGTGGGCCTGTGCCCCGACTGCCCCGGAGGACGCCATGCACATCCCTGACGGCTACCTGAGCCCGGCCACCTGCGCGACGCTCGGCGCCGCGATGGTGCCGGTCTGGGCGATCGCCGCCCGGCGCGTGGAGCGGACGGTCAAGAGCCGCTACGTGCCGCTCGTCGCGCTCGGCGCCGCCTACTCGTTCCTGGTGATGATGCTCAACGTGCCGATCCCGGACGGGACGACGGCGCACGCCGTCGGGGCGGTGCTGATCGCGGTCGTGCTCGGACCGTGGGCTGCGGTGATCGCGGTCAGCATCGCGCTGCTGATCCAGGCGCTCTTCTTCGGCGACGGCGGCGTGCTCGCGTACCCCGCGAACGCGTTCAACATGGCGTTCGTGATGCCGATGCTCGGCTACGGCGTCTACCGGCTCGCCGCCGGCCGCAGCGCGCTCACCTCGCCCCGGCGGGCGCTTGCCGCCGGGCTCGGCGGCTACGCCGGCATCAATGCCGCGGCGCTCTGCGCCGCGGTCGAGTTCGGCCTCCAGCCGGCGCTCTTCCACGCCGCCGACGGCACGCCGCTGTACGCGCCGTTCGGCCTTTCCCAGACGATCCCGGCGATGGCGCTCGCGCACTTGACGGTCGCCGGCTTCGTCGAGGGGGCGCTGACGTTCGGGATCGTCGCCTACCTGCAGCGCGCGAACCTGCCGCTGCTGCGGGTCAACGAGGCGGCACCGGCGCGCCTGCGCCGCGGCTGGATTCCGATCGCGGCGCTGGTCGCGCTCACGCCGCTCGGACTGCTCGCGCCCGGCGGCGCATTCGGCGAGGACGCGCCGCAGGACCTGCGGCTCGGCAAGTACGGGCTCGACGCGGTCCCGAGCGGGCTCAACCGCTACGCGGACTTCTGGAGCCACTCGGTGCTCGGCGGCTACGGCGACGGCTCGGCGGTCGGCTACCTGCTGTCCGCGTTCGTCGGCTTGGCGGCGATCGGCGTGGCCGCCGGCGCCGTGTACGCGATCACGCGCACGCTGCGGCGGCCGGGGGTCGCGGCATGACTCCCGAATGGCTCCTGCAGGCCGAGCCCGGCCTGTGCCCGTGCGGGTGCATCGGCACGCGCCGGCGCGGCAGCTACCTCGATAAGACCGTGCGCGCGGCGACCGGCACGCTGCGCGCCGTGCTGCTCAACGACGACCTCGCCCGCGCGCGTGGTCCGCTGCAGCGCGCCGACCCGCGCGCGAAGCTCGTGGCCGCGCTCGTGTTGCTCATCTCGGTGGCGCTCGTGCACCGCCTCGGAGTCCTCGCGCTCGCCTACGCGGCGACGCTCGCCGGGGCGGCCGCGGCGCGGCTGCCGCTCGGCTTCTTCGTCAAGCGCGTGTGGCTGTTCGTGCCGCTGTTCACCGGCGTCGTGGTGCTGCCGGCGACGCTCTCGATCGTCACCCCGGGGGAGATCGTCGTGCCGCTGTTCGGCGACGTCGGGCTGACCCGCCAGGGCCTCACCGGCGCCGGGCTGATCACGTTGCGCGTCGCGATCTCGATCTCGCTCGTGCTGCTGGTGACGCTCACCACGCGCTGGACCGACGTGCTCGCCGGCCTGCGCGCGCTGCGCGTCCCGCGCGCGTTCGTGCTCGTCGCCGGCATGAGCTACCGCTACCTGCTCGTGCTGCTGGACGTCGTGTCGGACCTGCACGAGGCGCGCCGCTCGCGGGTGCTGGCGCCGCGCGAGCGCTCGCGCTCCGGGCGCCGGTTCGTCGCCAGCAGCGCGGGCGTCCTGCTCGCGCGCACGCACGAGCTCGCCATCGAGGTGCATCAGGCGATGGTCGCGCGCGGGTTCCGTGGCGAGGTGCGCACGCTCGACCCGCCGCGCCTGGCCGCCCGCGACCTGGCCCTCCTCGCCGGCGCGGCGGTCCTCGCGGTGCTGCTGACCGGAGCCGGCCGTGTCTGAGTCCCTGCTCGCCTGCGAGGGTCTGCGCTTCTCCTACCTGGACCGCTTCCCCGCGCTCGACGGCGTGTCGCTGGAGGTCCGGCGCGGCGAGCGGCTCGCGCTGCTCGGCGCCAACGGCTGCGGGAAGTCGACGCTGCTGAAGGTGCTCGACGGCCTGCTGTTCCCGTCCGCGGGCACGTACCGCGCGTTCGGCGAGCAGGTCACCGAGGCCCATCTCGAGGACGAGCAGTTCTCGACCGGCTTCCGCGCGCGGATCGGGTTCGTGTTCCAGAGCTCGGACGCGCAGGTGTTCTCGCCGACCGTGCGCGAGGAGGTCGCGTTCGGCCCGCTCCAGCTCGGCCTCGAGCCGGGCGCCGTGCGCGAGCGGATCGGCGACGTGCTCGCGCTGCTGGGGATCGAGCGCCTCGCCGACCGCGCGCCGCACCAGCTCTCGGGCGGCGAGCGCAAGCGCGTGGCGATCGCGTCGGTGCTCGCCACCAACCCCGACGTGCTGCTGTTCGACGAGCCGACGGCCGGACTGGACCCGCGCACGCAGGCCTGGCTGCTGGAGCTGATCGGCGAGCTGCACCGCGCGGGCAAGACGATCGTGTGCGCGACGCACGACCTGCACGCGCTCGACCGGCTGGCCGACCGCTGCGCGGTGTTCTCGGAGGACCACCGGATCGTGCTCGACGGCACGCCGGACGAGGTGCTCGAGGATCGCGGGCGGCTGGTCGACCTCAATCTTGCGTACAACGAGCGTTTAAGCGCCTAATCTTCCTGGCGCCGATGAGCGCCCAGCGGGGGTTGAGGCGATTGGGGTCGGTCCTTCCGCACGGAAAGACCCTGCCGGATGAGCAATGGCGGGCGCGTCACCGCGCGCTCGTGTGGCTGCTGTGGGCGCACGTCGTGGCGCTGCCGGTCGTCGCGCTGCTGTACGGGATGTCGTTGCCGCGCGCGCTGCTGGACGGCGCGATCGTCGCCGTCTTCGGCGTCGTCGCCGAGCTCGGTCTCGGCGGCCGCCGGGCGCGGGCGCTGGTCGTCGTCTTCGGCCTGCTGACCTGCTCGGCGGTGCTCGTCCACATCACCGGCGGGCTGATCGAGGCGCACTTCCACTTCTTCGTGATGGTCGCGGCGCTCTCGCTCTACGAGGACTGGGTCCCGTTCCTGGTGGCGGTCGCCTACGTCCTGTTCGAGCACGGGATCATGGCCGCGTTCATCGACCACGACGCCGTCTTCAACCATCCCGGCTCGTCGTGGAAGTGGGCGGCCGTGCACTCGGCCTTCATCGCCGCGCTGAGCATCGCGTGCCTGGTCAACTGGCGCGCCAGCGAGGCGCAGCGCAGCGCGTTCCGCTCGCTGGTCGAGACGCTCGAGGAGGGCGTCGTGATGGTCGACCG
Source organism: uncultured Solirubrobacteraceae bacterium (assembly GCA_963837485.1). GTDB lineage: Bacteria > Actinomycetota > Thermoleophilia > Solirubrobacterales > Solirubrobacteraceae > Solirubrobacter. Next base: position 53,252 of record CAWINP010000001.1, read on the forward strand.
CAACGGGTCGCTGGCCGCATCGAATCCGAGCGCGGCACGCATCCTCGGCATGGACCCGGCCCGCATCCTCGGCGTCAACGGCGCCGACGCCGGGTGGATGCTGATCGGCATCGACGGCCAGCCGGTGGCGGACGACGAGCGGCCGATGCGGCGAACCGCGAGCACGGGGGAGCCACGGCTCGGCGTGCCGCTCGGGCTGCGGCGGGCCGACGGCGCCGTGCGCTGGCTGTCGGTCTCCACCCGCGCGGTCGACAGCAGCGAGGGCGCGCCGTACACGGTGGTCGTCTCGTTCACCGACGTGACCGAGGAGCGCGAGGCGATCGACGCGCTCGAGCGCTCCAACGCCGAGCTTCAGCAGTTCGCCTACATCGCCTCCCACGACCTCTCGGAGCCGCTGCGGATGGTCTCGAGCTACCTGCAGCTGCTGCGCCGCCGCTACAAGGGCCAGCTCGACGGCGAGGCCGACGAGTTCATCGACTACGCGGTCGACGGCGCGACCCGCATGCGGTCGCTGATCGAGGCGCTGCTCGCGTACTCGCGCGCCGGCCGCGGCGGCGACCCGGCGCCGGTCGAGCTCGACGACGTGGTGAGCGACGTGCTGCGCACGCTGGCCGCGGCGATCGTCCACTCCAACGGGCACGTCGAGGTCCGGAGCCTGCCGCGCGTGATGGGCGACCGCGTGCAGCTCGAGCAGCTGCTGCAGAACCTGGTCGCCAACGCGCTGAAGTTCCGCGACGGGCGGCGGGCGCACGTGTGGGTGCGCGCGGACGCGTCGCCGACCGGGATGGTGCAGATCTCGGTCGCCGACGCGGGCATCGGGATCGACGCGGCGCACCGCGAGCGCGTGTTCAAGATGTTCCAGCGCCTGCACGACCGCGAGGCCTACGACGGCACCGGTATCGGGCTGGCGATCTGCCGCAAGATCGTCGAGCGCCACGGCGGGCGGATCTGGGTCGAGGAGCGGGAGGGCGGCGGGACGGTGTTCCGCTTCACGCTGCCGCCGGCGGTCGTGGAGGCCGAGACGGCCGCCCTAACATCGGTGGCGTGATCGAAGAGGCGGCTCCGACGGGGCGCGGCGAGGTCAGCCACGAGGAGCTGACCCGCGCGCAGCAGACGCTGGTGCGGCGAATGGCGGAGTCCAAGGCCACGGCGCCCGACTTCTCGCTGACGCTGGAGGCCGAGCCCGCGCACGCCGGCCTCGAGTACTTGGTGCGCGCGGCGGCGCTCGCGCTGCGCGACTTCCCGCGCGTCAACGGCGCCTACCGCGACGGGCGCTTCGAGCGCTACGCGCGCGTGAACGTCGGCGTCGCGATGGCCGGCCCGGACGCGCTCGTCGTGCCGACGCGTGCTCGACGCCGACCGCAAGAGCGCCGAGGAGATCGCCGCCGAGCTGCGCGTGCTCGGCGAGCGCGTCGCGTCTGGGTCGGTCGGCGCGCCGGAGCTCGCTGCCGGCACGTTCACGGTCTGGAGCCTGCCGGTGCGGCGCTTCGCGCCGATCCTCAACCCGCCGCAGGCCGCGATCCTCGCCGCCGGCGAGCTCGAGTCGCGCGCGGTCGTGCGCGACGGGGCGATCGTCGCGCGCGAGGTGATGGAGCTGACGCTGGTCAGCGACCACCGGATCCTGTACGGCGACGAGGCCGCCGCGTTCCTCGGCCGCGTCGCTGAGTACCTAGCCGCCGCCGAGTAGGCCGTCGGCGGTCGGGGCGGCCTGCTGGGCCGCGTCTTCGGCGCCGGCGACGACGGTCTGGACGGGCGCCGGGGCGACTGTGGCGACCGGCGCGGCGGTGTCGTGCACGAGCGTGACGGCGCGGGAGACGGGGCCGGGCGACGGCGTGGCGGCGGCGGGCTTCACCGCGGCGGGAAGCCGCGCGACGCCGGGCGGCTCGTCGGCCGGCCCTCCCGGCCACGCGTGAAACCCGAGCAGCGCCGAGGCGAGCAGCCACAGCGCCCCCGCGGCGGCCAGCAGCGAGCCCGCCGCGCAGAGGCTGGGACGGAGTCCGCGCATCCGGCACAGACTCGCGCCGGAATGCGGTGCGTACAGTCGGACATCCGTTTACCCGGCCTTGCGCCACCAGGGGATGAAGCCCTGGTCGAAGCGCAGCCGGTCGAGGATCTGGTACGCCTCGCCGCGTACCCGCGCCGACGCGCGCGGGTCGATGACGACGAGCGCATGGAAGCTGCGGAAGCCGTCGCTGAAGTCCTGCCACGAGACCGTGCCCGGGTTGGCGACGCACGCCTGGACCAGGCGCGCGGTGATCGGCGAGGTCGGCGCCGGCTTGAAGCGCGGCGGCCGCGGCGCGAAGCCGGAGGCGCCGGCGCGCTCCTGGACGCTGACCAGCGCGTCGCCTGCGCCGACCGTGACGGCGGGGAACGCCGTGCACGGGCGGGCCGACGCCACCGGCGCGAAGGTCGTCGCCGTGACGATCTCACGCGGGTCCTCCAGCTGCGGCGTGAGCGACCGCGGCGCGATCTGCCAGCCCTCGGGCAGGCTCACGTCGACGCCGTACGCGGGCACGCTGACGGTCTTCCAGGCCGGCTGCGCGACCCGCTCCGGATCGCGCGGCGCGGGCCGCACCAGCAGCAGCATCACGCCGGCCGCCGCGGCGGCGACGAGCGCGAACGCCACGCGCGGGCGCCAGCGCCGCCACCCGTAGCGACGGTGCGCGGCGCGCAGCAGCGAGGCCTCGAAAGCCGGGAACTCACTCATGGCTTCTCCTCCACGATCGCGCGCAGGGTCGCCAGCCCGCGGCTCACGCGCTGGCGGATCACGCTCTCCGAGCAGCGCACCGACTCGGCGATCCGGCCATAGGGCTGCTCGTCGAGCACCCGCGCGCGGATCGCCTCGGCCTGCGCGTCCGGGAGCCGGGCCAGCAGCGCGTCCACGCGCGCGTCGCCGCCCAGGCGCGCGACGCGCTCGAGCGCCTCGTCCTCGAGCACGAGCGGCGGCAGCCCCAGCCGGCGTCTCGCGCGGTCCTCGACGCGGCCGCGATCCAGGGCGCGCTGAAGCTTGTGCTGGGCGATCCCGAACGTCCACGCCAGCGCCGGCCCGCGCCGGGCGTCGAAGCGCCGTACGCCGAGCAGCGCCGCCGCGAACGTCTCCGCCGACAGGTCGGCGGCCAGCTCCGGGTCGCCCGTGCGGCGCATCAGCCAGCCGAGCAGCGTCTGCTCGTGGCGGCGGTAGAAGACCGCGAACGCCTCCGGCCGGCGCGGCGTCATGGCCAGCAGCTCGTCGTCGGAGAGGCGCTCCATGTCCCCTCTTCCCGGATGCCGCCTCAGTTGTGACGGTTCGGCACGCGCGAGGGGTCGCGCTTGACGCCCGCGGGCACCTGGTCGGTGTTCACGTACACGCACAGCGGGAGCGGGTCGGTGCCGTACACGCAGATCCGATACAGGTCGGTCTCCTCCTGCAGGACGTCCGCCGCGGCGAGGCCGCCGCGGAACCCGGGCGCCTGCGCGACCACGTAGGCGTGCGTCGCCGCCAGCGCCGCCCTGCGCGCACGGTGCTCGGTCAGCAGGCCGGCGCGATGGATCAGCCCGCCGGCGACCAGCGCGGCGGTCACCGCGAGCAGCAGCGCCGTCCCCGCGTAGTCGCGCGCGATCATGCGCGGCAGGTCGGGCCGCCAGCGGCGGCGGACGAGCGCGCCGAGCAGCGGCGCGGCGACGGCGACCGCGAGCAGGTTGAAGAAGCCGGCGAGCAGCAGCGCGCCGATCGCGTCCGGCCCATCGCCGTGGAACGGCAGCCGCGCGACCAACAGCGCGTCCACGACCGTGAGCGCCGCGAACACGGGCCACTGCCACGCTCCCCGCATCCGCCAGCGCAGACGCGGCCAGAACACCGACTCGACCATCGTCAATGGCAAGGCTAACCAGCCATGCCCTACCCTAGGCAACGCAATTGCCGGGCCGTAAGCGGAGATCCCGCCTGCTCGGGAATCGCGCCTCCCGGCGATCCCGGGCGGCGCCACTTGTACAGAGGAAAGGGATAGATGGCGACCGAAACCGCAGCGTCAGCGTTGCCTGACGTATCGCAGCACCTGACCACGGAGGACCGGGTCGGCCTGCTGCGCGCCATGCTCACGATGCGAGGCGTCGAGGAGCGCGCGATGACGCTCTACCGGCAGGGCAAGGTTCCGGGGAGCTTCTACGACGGGTTCGGCCAGGAGGCGGTCTCCGCCGGGGCGGCCTGGGCGATGGCGGCCTCCGACCGCCTGTGCGTACTGCACCGCGATCTGGCCGCGCACATCATCCGCGGCGTCGAGCCGTGGCGGATCTTCGCCCAGTACATGGGCCGCGCCGACGGGATCACGCGCGGGCGCGACGGCAACGTGCACTTCGGCGACCGCACGAAGGGCTGCGTCGGCATGGTCTCGATGCTGCCCGACATGATGCTGATCGCCACCGGCATGGCGATGGCGTTCAAGCTGCGCGGCGAGGCCCGCTGCGCGTTGACCTGGTTCGGCGACGGCTCGACGTCGCGCGGAGACTTCCACGAGGCCATGAACTGGGCCGGCGTACAGAAGCTGCCGGTGGTCTTCGTGCTGGAGAACAACCAGTACGCGTACTCCACGCCGCTCGACCAGCAGTTCGCCGTGAACCCGATCGAGCGCGCCGCCGCCTACGGCTTCCCGGGCGTGTCGGTCGACGGCAACGACCCCGAGGCGATGTTCGAGGCCACCCGCGTGGCGCGCGGGCGCGCGATCGCGGGCGAGGGGCCGACGCTGATCGAGGCCGTGACGATGCGCATGCACGGCCACGCCGCGCACGACGACATGAAGTACGTCCCGACCAGCAAGGTCGAGGAGTGGCGCCGCAAGGACCCGATCGACCGTCAGGAGAAGCGGCTGGAGGCGCTCGGCGTCGACACCGCGGCGATCCGCGAGCAGGTCAAGGCGCTGATCGAGGAGTCGGTCGAGCGCGCGCTGCAGTCGCCGATGCCGGACGGCAACACCGTCACGCACGGGCTGTTCGCCGACGAGCCGTCGCTGCTCGAGGACGGCAGCGCCCCCTGGTCCGGCTTCAAGGGGTCCTGACATGCCCACCATGACCTACCTGCAGGCGATCTCGGACGCCATGCGCGAGGAGATGCGCGCCGACGAGCGCGTGTTCCTGATGGGCGAGGACATCGGCGTGTTCGGCGGCGCCTTCAAGGTGACCGACGGTTTCATCGACGAGTTCGGCGCCAAGCGCGTGATGGACACGCCACTGGCGGAGTCGGCGATCGTCGGCTGCGCGATCGGCGCGGCGGTCGAGGGCCTGCGCCCGATCGCCGAGATGCAGTTCTCGGACTTCGTCTCCTGCGGCTTCGATCAGCTGGTCAACGTCGCCGGCAAGACCTACTACCGGATGGGGCTGTCGGTGAACATCACCGTCCGCCTTCCCTCCGGCGGCGGGTTCTCCGGCGGCCCGTACCACTCCCAGAACCCCGAGGCGTGGTTCATGCACGCGCCGGGCCTGAAGATCGTCGCGCCGAGCACGGCCGAGGACGCCAAGGGCCTGCTGATCTCCGCCGTGCGCGATCCGAACCCGGTGCTGTTCATGGAGCACAAGCACCTCTACCGCCGGATCAAGGGCGACGTGCCGGAGGGCACCTACGAGACGCCGTTCACGGCCCGGGTCGCCCGCGAGGGCACCGACCTGACCGTGATCGCCTACGGCGCGATGGTCCACACGGCGCTGGAGGCGACGGCGGACCTCGACGGCGCGTCGGTCGAGGTGCTCGACCTGCGCTCGCTGGTGCCGCTGGACGAGGAGGCGATCCTGCGCTCGGTGCGCAAGACGTCGAAGGTCGTGATCGTCGACGAGGCCAACCAGACGTGCGCGGCGGGCGCGCAGGTGGCCGCGATCATCGCCGAGAAGGCCTGGGAGGACCTCGACGGCCCGGTCGTGCGCGTCGCGACGCCCGACGTGCCGATCCCGTTCTCGCCGCCGCTCGAGCAGGCCGTCCTGCCGCAGGTCGACGACGTGAGGGAGGCGTGCCGTGAGCTCCTCGAGTACTGAGACCTACATCGACGTCACGATGCCCCAGATGGGGGTGTCGGTGGCCGAGGGCACCGTGGTCGAGTGGAAGAAGCAGGTCGGCGACTGGGTCACCGCCGACGAGATCATCGCCGCGATCTCGACCGACAAGATCGACACCGACGTCGAGTCGCCGGCCACCGGCCGCGTGGCCGAGATCGTGGTGCAGGTCGGCGAGACCGTCGACGTCGGCACGGTGATGGCCCGGATCGCCACCGACGCCAAGCCGGGCGAGGCGCATATGTCCGAGAACGGGGCCGCGAAGGCGCCCGCGGAGGTCGCCTCCGCGGAGCCCGCTTCCGCCGAGCCCGCCGCCGAGGGCCGCGCGGCGCGGTACTCGCCGGTCGTGATGCGGATCGCCGCCGAGCACAACATCGACCTGTCGAGGATCGAGGGCACGGGGCGCGGAGGACGTGTGCGAAAGCAGGACGTGCTCGCGGCGGTCGAGTCGCCGGAAGAGCCCCCGATGCACATCGAGAGCCCCTACCGGCCTGACGAGCCGGCTCCGCCCAAGAAGCGCGAGCCCAGGTTCTCCCGCATCGACGAGGTCCCCAAGCCGCCGCCCGCCGAAGCGCCCGCACCCGCGCCGGCGCCCACCGGCGGCGGCCTCTCGCGCATGCGCCAGGCGATCGGCCAGCGGATGGTGCAGTCGCTGCAGACCGCAGCGACGTGCACGACGATCGCCGAGGCCGACATGTCCCGGATCGAGGCCGTGCGCAAGCAGGCGGGGCTGACCTACCTGCCCTACCAGGCGCGCGCGACGATCGAGACGCTGCTGGAGATGCCCGGGCTCAACGCGACGCTCGAGGGCGACCAGCACACCGTCTACACGGACGCCGTGCATCTCGGCATCGCGGTCTCGCTCGGCACCGGCGGGCTGATCGTGCCGGTGATCCGCGACGCCCAGGACCTCTCGGTCGAGGGCCTGTCCAAGCGCATCAAGGACCTCGCCACGCGCGCCCGCGCGAACCAGCTGACCCCGGACGAGGTCAGCGGCGGCACGTTCACGATCACCAACCCCGGCCCGTACGGCTCGATCATGGCGACGCCGGTGATCAACCTGCCGCAGGTCGCGATCCTCGACACCGAGTCGGTCGTCAAGCGGCCGGTCGTCGTCACCGACGAACTCGGCAGCGACTCGATCGCGATCCGCTCGATGACCTACCTGTGCATGTCCTGGGACCATCGCGCGCTCGACGGCGCCGCGGCGGCGCAGTTCTTGGGCGTGCTGCGCAAGAAGCTGGAGAACTGGCCGATCAACTAGGACACGGTCTGACGGACACCGCTCCGGGGCTCCCCGAGTCCCGGAGCGGCAGACTCGGCCTCGGCTCGGCGGGCTGACGCCCCATCAGCGGACCCGCCGCGTGCTGAGCGCGGACCGCTGAACGGCAACTGCGCAGGTAAGGGGTGCAGGGGACCGCCCGCGCCGCGCATGCCGGCCGCGCCGCGATACCGCCCGCGCCGCGCATGCCGGCCGCGCCGCGATACCGCCCGCACCGCGAGCCGTCCGCGCCGCGCATGCCGCCCGCACCGCGATGCCGCCCGCACCGCGATGCCGCCCGCACCGCGCATGCCGCCCGCACCGCGCATGCCGCCCGCACCGCGACGCCGCCCGCACCGCGCATGCCGCCCGCACCGCGCATGCCGCCCGCACCGCGCATGCCGCCCGCGCCGCGATACCGCCCGCGCTGCGCGGCCACGCGCGGCCGGCGCCGTCGATCGCGATCGATCGTTCTCTGGCGCGAAGCGCGCACGATCGATCACGTAACCGCGCATAGGCAAGGGGGGTGACCCACGTTTGTACGCCTATGGTTGACAAACGTGGGTCACCCCCCGGCTCGGAGCCCAGGGCGATGATCGATTTACAGTGACCGCAACTTTGTCCCGCTCCTCCACCTGGGCAGTTGCCGTTCAGCGAATCCGCGCCGTGCACGCCGCGCGTCCGCTGATGGGGCGTCAGGCCGCCGCGGCGAAACGCCCCCGGACTAAACTCGATTGCATGGCGAACGATCTCCTGGTCTGCAACCTCGGGACGGTCGAGTACGCGGAGGCCGCGGCGCTCCAGGAGCGCCTGCGCGAGCGGGTGATCGCTGGCGAGCTGCCCGACCTGATGCTGCTGCTCGAGCACCCGCCGGTCTACACGGTCGGGCGCCGCTCGGAGGAGGACGACCTGCCGCACGGCTCGTTCGGCATCGACGTCGTGCGCACGCCGCGCGGCGGCAGGCTGACCTATCACGGCCCCGGACAGCTCGTCGGCTACCCGATCATGCACGTCGCGAGCGTGCCCGAGTACATCCTGACCATGGAGCGGGCGATCGTCACCGCGCTCGGCCGCGCAGGCATCGAGGCCGGGACCAGGCTCGGCCACAAGCACGTCGGCGTGTGGGTCGGCGAGCGCAAGATCGCGTCGGTCGGCGTGCACCTCAGCCACGGCGTCTCCAGCCACGGCTTCGCGGTCAACGTCGACAACGACCTCGATCCGTTCACCTGGGTCGTGGCCTGCGGTCTGCCCGACGTGCAGATGACCTCGATGGCCGCCGAGGGCGCTTCGGAGGGCGTCGCCTGCTTCCGCAAGCGCATGGGCCACGCGTTCTGCGAGGCGTTCGGAGTGCGCCAGCGGCTCGTCAGCGCGCAGCGGCTCGGCATCGAGCAAGCCGTTCCCGCGTAGTGGACCTCGGGCTCGCGATCTTCCTGATCGGCGACGGCGTGCGTCCGGACGTCCTCGCGCGCGAAGCCGAGCAGCGCGGCTACGAGTCGCTGATGGTGACCGAGCACACGCACATCCCCGTCCACGCCGGCATGATCGACCGCAACGGCGACCCGCTGCCCGACAAGTACCGCCGCACGCACGACCCGTTCGTCGCGCTCGCGTTCGCGGCCGCGGCGACCACGACGCTGAAGATCGGCACGAGCGTCTGCCTGGTGATCGAGCACGACCCGATCGTGCTCGCCAAGCAGGTCGCCTCGCTCGACGTGCTGTCCGGCGGGCGCTTCGTGTTCGGCGTGGGAGCCGGCTGGAACCGGCCGGAGATGCAAAACCACGGCACCGACCCCGCGACGCGCCACGGCAACATGCGCGAGCGCGTCGAGGCGATGAAGGCGATCTGGGCCAACGACGAGGGCGAGTACCACGGCAAGCACGTGGACTTCGACCCGATCTGGCAGTGGCCCAAGGCGCTGCGGACGCCGGTCTTCATCGGCGGCAACGGCCCGCGCGCGGAGGACCGCGTGCTCGCCTACGGCGACGGCTGGATGCCGAACATGAAGGACGTCGAGACGCTCGGCCCGCGGATCGCGGAGCTGCGCGACCGCGCCGGAAAGCACGTGCCCGTGACCTACTACGGCGCTACGCCGGAGAACCTCGAGACGCTCGACGCGGCGGGCGTCGACCGCGCGCTGTTCGTGCTCGAATCGGGCCCCGAGGCCGAGGTCCTGGCCTCGATACCCTCAATCGGGTAAGCCGCCCCTCCGCCCCACCCCGATCATCCGACCTGATTTGAGCGCCGACCCCGTCCTGCGCATCCACCAGACCCGCTCGCGCGCCAACCCGGGCGGGATGGACCCGCGCAAGGTGCTGGGCGAGGACGTGCTGCCGTTCCGCACGCGCAAGCCGTCGTGGTTCAAGGTGCCGCCACCAGGCAGCGCCCGCTATCGCGAGCTCAACCGGCAGATCAAAGACGAAGGCCTGCACACGGTCTGCCAGGAGGCGGCCTGCCCGAACGTCGGGCGACTGCTGGGAGCGCGGCACGGCCACGTTCATGATCCTGGGCGACACGTGCACCCGCCGCTGCGGGTTCTGCAACGTCAAGACCGGCAAGCCGACCTGGAACGACCCGCTGGAGCCGCTGCGCGTCGCCCGCAGCGTCGCCCGCATGGGCCTGCGCCACGCTGTCGTCACCAGCGTCGACCGCGACGACCTGCCCGACTACGGCGCCTCGGTCTGGTGCGGCGTGATCCGCAGCATCCGCATGCAGGCGCCGGAGTGCAAGATCGAGGTGCTGACGCCCGATTTCCGCGGCGAGGAGATGCCGCTCGCGAAGGTGATCGCCGAGCGCCCGGACGTCTTCAACCATAACGTCGAGGTGGTCCCCCGGCTGTACCCGGTGGCCCGCCGCGGCTCGCGCTGGGAGCGCTCGCTGCGCGTGCTGCGCAACGCACTGGAGCTCGGCGAGGGCGAGGTCGTGACCAAGTCCGGCCTGATGGTCGGGCTCGGCGAGACGCACGAGGAGATGGTCGCCGCGTTCGCCGATCTGCGCGAGGCCGGCGTCTCGATCCTCACCGTCGGTCAGTACCTGCGTCCGACCGAGCGCCACCTGCCGGTCGTCCGCTACTGGCACCCCGACGAATTCAAGGCGCTGGAGGCGGCGGCGTACGCGCTCGGGTTCGAGCACATCGCCGCCGGCCCGCTCGTCCGCAGCTCCTATCACGCGGACGAGCACATCAGTCAGGACCGGCCGGGCACCGGACCCCTGGCCGCTACCGCAGGGTGAAAGGCGACGTTCGCAGGGGCTCACGTCGCTGGAGGTACTCGCCTAGGGGCTCGTACCTCCGCCGGGTTGGCTATCTGAGCGTAAATGCGGCCACGAGCTGAGACAGCTCGGACGCGGTCTCGGCGAGCGCGGTCGCCGAGCCGGCCATCTGCTGCGCGGAGGCCGACGTCTCCTGCGCGGTCGCGGTGACCTGCTCGGACGCGGCACTGGTGACCTCGGCAACCGAGGTGACCTCGCCCATGTCCTGCTCGACGCCGGTGATGCGCTCGGCGATCTGCGCGATCGCGGCGGCGATCGCCTCTACCCGCGCGGCCATGTCGTCGACGCTCTGGCCGACCAGCGCGAACGCGTCGCGCGCGCCGTCGACGCTCGCCGCGCCGGCCTCGGTGCGCTCGGCGCCGGATTCGATCACCCGTGCCGTGCGCGCGGTCACGTCCTGCATCTCGGCGATCAGCGTGGCGATCGTGCCGGCCGCCGTCTCGGACTCCTCGGCGAGCTTGCGCACCTCCTCGGCCACGACGGCGAAGCCCTTGCCGCTCTCGCCGGCCCGGGCCGCCTCGATCGCGGCGTTGAGCGCGAGCAGGTTCGTCTGCTCGGCGATCGTCGTGATCGTCGCCGCGATGCCGCCGATGTCGTCGGACTTCTCGCTCAGGCCGCGGATCGACTCCGCCGCGGCGGTGGAGGACTCGCGCACGGCCTGCATCGCCTCGAAGACCTCGCTGACCGCGCTCCCGCCGGCTTCGGCCGCCTCGCGCGTGCGCTGGGCGGCGGCGACGGTCTCCTGCGCGTCCGCCACGCCCTGCTGGGTCGCGACGGCGACCTCGTCGGTCGTGGTGCGCGCGTTGCCGGTGCGATGCACCTGCGTCTCGGCGCCGCGCGCGACGTCGGCCACCGCGAGGGCGATCTCCGCCACCGCGCGCCCGGTCTGCTCGGACGAGGAGGCCATCTCCTGCGAGGTGCCGGAGACGCTCTGGGCGCTGCGGGCCACGCGCCCGATCGCCTCCGACAGCGCCTCGCGCGTGTCGTTGTAGGCGGCCACCGACGCGTGCGTGTCGTCGCGCACGGCGTTGACCGCCCGGGCCACGTCGCCGAGCTCGTCACGACTGATGGCCACGATCGGCTCCGTCTCGGGCACGATCTCGACGGTCAGGTCACGGCGGGCGATCGACTCCAGGCCGGAGCGCAGCGCCGCGGTGTCGCGCAGGGCGAGCGAGCGAAGCCGGCCGGAGATCTCGGCCACGGCGGTGCGCACCGAGACGAAGAAGCCGACGAACAGGTACAGCGCGACGAGCAGCGCCAGCGCGAACACAACGGCAAGCTTCGTGCGCGCGGCCGAGAGCTTGTCGACCCGCACCTTCAGCAGCTGATCGAGCACCGGCGTCGTGACGGCCTCCATCTCGGCCACCGCGTCGACCCGGCCCGACTTCGCGTGCGTGACCGCGGTCTCGGGGCCCGACAGCTCGTCCTTGAGCGTCGTGCGCGCCGTGTGGGTGTACGCGGTCTGCAGGCCGTCGGAGAGCAGCCCGAGGGTGCCGGCCAGGCTGCCCTGGGCGGTCGCCAGCGCGACGCGCTCGTCCATCGAGCCGCCGGCTCCCGCGATCAGCGCCAGATCGGCCGTCTGGCCGGCCTGGTCGGCGGCCGTCGGCAGCTTGGTGATCAGCGTGTCCATCAGGTAGTACGTGTCGAGGTCGGGATCGAGGATCAGGTTCGACCCGTTGGCGACCTGGACCACCAGCCCGAGCGCGCCGGAGACGGCGGGCGACCAGGCGTCGTAGGCGGCCTGCGGCGAGCGCGGCCTGGCGCCCTGCGCCTCGGCGATCGTGCCCTTGAGCCCGGTCCACAGCTTCGTGGTCTCGAGCGCCGGGCCGTCGCTCGTCTCGGCGGCATCGACGGCGGCGATCGCATCGTCGAGCGCGGGCACCTCGTCGCCGCGCACGGCGGCGGCGCGCGCCTGCACGAGCTTGACCACCAGCTCGTTGGCGGGCTTGAGGTAGACCATGCCGACGCGCTCCTTGGCGGAGAACGCGATCTGGGATCCCTGTTGCGTCCAGTACGCGTGCAGCGCGAGGACGGCGGGGACGAGGAGGACGAGACCGATGAGCGCGAACTTGCGCGCGTAGGTCAGGCGCGCCATCAGCGAGGACGCGGGGCGGAAGATATTGATCACGAGGTACCGGCGGGCGGTGATGGACCGGATGCTCGCGGGCGTCTCGACGCGTAAGTTCGCTCGCGTCGGTGAGCCCGTCGGGCTCGGTGTCGAGACCGAGGCCTCGGCGACGGGCAAGTCGTCGGTCTCGGAGATGTTCGTCGAGCGCACCCGGACCGCGCTGGAGGAGCTCATGTCCAGGCGCTTGGACGATGTCCGCTTGGCGGTGATGATGCTCGACGGGATGGAGGTCGCCGAGGCCACGCACGTCGTCGCGCTGGGCATCACGACCGAAGGCGTCAAGCTCCCGCTCGGGCTTTGGGAGGGCTCGACCGAGAACGCCACCCTGGCCAGGACGCTGCTGGCCGATCTCGTCGACCGCGGCCTGGACCCTGGGCAGGCGATCCTGTTCGTGATCGACGGCGGCAAGGCGCTGCGGCGGGCGATCCGCGACGTCTTCGGCGAGCACGCGCTGGTCCATCGCTGCCAGCGGCACAAGGAAAGGAATGTGATCGACTTGCTGCCCGAGCGTGACCGCGACGCGGTCCAGGGCCGGCTGCGCGCAGCCTGGTCGCTGGCCGACGCCGACCTGGCCGAGCAGCGCCTGCAGCTGTTGGCCGGCGAGCTGGATCGCACGTGGCCGGACGCCGCCGCCTCGTTGCGCGAGGGGATGCACGAGACGCTGACGCTGATGCGGCTCGGGATCACCGGCCAGCTCGCCAAGACGCTGTCCTCGACGAACCCGTGCGAGTCGATGATCGAGATCGTCCGCCACACCCAGCGCAACGTCAAACGCTGGCAAGGCGGCGACATGCGAAAGCGCTGGACCGCCGCCGGCATGCTCGTCGCCGAGCAACAGTTCCGACGCATCATCGGCTACCGCGACCTCGCCACGCTCGTGATCGCCGTCGAACGCCACGCGATGACCGTCACGCGCACCGCTCAGCTCACACCCGCGACCCCGACAACGAAGACGCCGATCACCGCAACGGTATAATTAGTCACAGATCGCACAAACTGGACCGCCGCGAAATCTGCCTGCTTGGAGGGGCGGTGCACCGATTGTCGGCCGGATTACAGAAAACCTTAGAGACGCGTTGACCGCGGGCTGACCTACCCTTGACCGTCCGTGCTGCCGCTGCGCGACAACATCCCGACCAGCCGGACGCCGGTCGTCACGGTCGCGCTGATCGCGCTCAACGTCGCGGTCTACTTCCTCTGGCAGCGCGGCGGGATCTCGTTCGGCGACCCGAGCAACGCCCACTACATCTGCAACCTGCAGGACCACGCGGCGATCCCGTACGAGGTCACCCACCCGGGCAAGCAGGTCGAGATCGCCACCGGCTGCCAGCCGCCGACCGCGGCGACGTGGACGACCGTGTTCACCGCGATGTTCATGCACGGCGGGCTGCTGCACCTCGGCGGCAACATGCTGTTCCTGTGGATCTTCGGCAACAACGTCGAGGACGCCATGGGCTCCGTGAAGTTCACGCTCTTCTACCTCGCGGGCGGCATCGCGGCGCTCCTGCTGCAGGTGATCGTCAGCCCGAGCTCGCAAGTGCCGACCGTCGGCGCCTCAGGCGCGATCGCCGCCGTCCTCGGCGCCTACATCGTGCTCTACCCGCGGGCGCGGGTGGTGACGGTCATCTTCATCATCTTCTTCTTCACCATCCTCGAGCTGCCGGCGCTGGTGGTGCTCGGCATCTGGTTCCTGCAGCAGGCGCTGTTCGGGTACTTCGACCTGGCGAACCCGGCCGGCGGGGGCGGCGGGGTCGCGTACTTCGCCCACATCGGCGGCTTCGTCTTCGGCCTGCTCGCCGTGCGCGTGCTCGCGAAACCTCCGCCGCCGTCGGTGCGAAGCTCCTGGGCACGCTGAGCTGATGCCGTACCAGGTCTTTCAAGGCGGCCGCCGCAGGCGCCGCCGAGTCGCTCCCATTTTCGCCGTGCTGGTACTGCTCGCCTGCGCGGGCGCTGCGGCCGCGTTCGTCCTGCAACGCGACCCGTCGCCGCACACGGCCGTCGCCACGCCGACGCCCAAGGCGCCGCTGCAGGAAACCGGGACGGCGCCGCTGGCCGGCGGCGGCACGGCGCCGTCACCGCTCGCCGTGCGCCTGGACGACCCGCGCGACAAGGTGTCGATCGACTTCAAGAAGCCGCCGCGCTCGGCGCTGCTGTTCGACCTCGACACGGGCCGCGTGCTGTATCGCCGCGAGCCGACGAAGGTGCTGCCGATCGCGTCGCTGACCAAGATGATGACCGCGCTGGTGGTGGTCGACCGCGTGCCGCCGAAGGCGAAGGTGCTGATCACCAAGGAGGCGCTCGCCTACCAGGGCTCCGGCGTCGGGCTGCTGCCGAAGGGCAAGTGGATCGGCGTCAACACGATGCTGCACGGGCTGCTGCTGCCATCCGGCAACGACGCGGCGATCGCGCTCGCCCAGCGGGCGGCGAAGACCGTCCCGCGCTTCGTGCGGCTGATGAACCGCACGGCCGAGTCGCTGGGCCTCGTCTGCACGCGCTTCTCGTCGCCGAGCGGGTTCGTCGACGCGGGCAACCACTCCTGCGCGAGCGACCTCGCGGCGATCGCCCGCGCCGTGCTGCGCGAGCCGCGGCTGGCCCGGGTCGTCGGCCGCCGCGAGGCCAAGCTGGCGTTCCCCATCAAGGGCGGGAAGCTGTGGCTCTACAACAACAACCCGCTGCTGCGCCAGGGCTATCCCGGCACCACCGGCGTCAAGACCGGCTACACCGACGCCGCCGGCCGCTGCCTGGTGGCGACCGCGCGGCGCGGGCCGATCAAGCTCGGCGTCGTCCTCCTTCACTCGCCCGACCCGGGCAAGCAGGCGATGCAGCTGCTCGACCGCGGGTTTGCGGCTAGCTCACACGCTTGAGGATCCACCAGGCCGCGAACGCGACCAGCGCGGCGGACACGCCGACGTAGAGCCCGGTCTCGATCCACTGGAACGTCCAGAACCGGTCCGCCGGGTGGTAGTCGACACGTGTGATCAGGCCGAGCTTCGTGAGGCATTCGATCGGCACCTGCTGAGGTCCGCCGGCGACGTGCGGGCCTAGGCACTGATCCATCAGCGCACGCGACGGGCGGTTGCCGTGGCGGTCGACGAGGATCGGGCCGTTGAGCACCCAGGCGTCGCGCAGCGACCCGGGCGACGGCGCCGTGTTCGACAGCTTCACGATCGGGTCCATGAAGTGCGGCCGCAATCTGTCCGTGACGAAGAAGCGCGCGGCGAAGAACCCGATCATCGCGATCGCGAACGCGGGCGCCGCGCGCCGCAGCACGACGCCGGCGGCCAGCGCCAGGGCGGCGGCAAACAGCATGTAGGCGTAGGGGACGATGCCTTCGAACGAGAATGCGTTCTCGCTGAAGCCTCCCTCGAGCTCGTCGAGCGGCTGCCGCCACCAGGTGAGCAGCACGGTCAGCAGCCCCGCGGCGATGATCGCGGCAGCGCCGAGCAGCGCCAGCTTGGTCCCCAGCCAGCGCCGGCGCGTGATGCTCTGCGTCCAGGCGAGCCGGTACGTCCCCTGTTCGAGCTCCAGCACGAGAGGCGCCGCCAGCAGCGCGCCGAGGATCCCCGGCAGCAGCTGGAGCCAGTTGAAGAGGCCGGTGATGCCGTGGAACCGGTCCTGGAACGACATCAGCACCGTGTTGCAGCTCTCGGACTCGCTCTTGATGCAGGCGGCGACGCCGGTCTGGTCGTACACGTTCGCCAAATGGATCCCGGTCGGGATCAGCAACGCGGCGAGCAGCGCGATCCCCGCCGCGACGAGCAGCGCCTCGGTGCGCTGCTGGCGCCATCCGACCCAAAGCATCAGCGCCTCCCCAGATAGCCGAGCACGATGTCCTCCAGACCCACGGGCGTGACCTCCCAGCGGGCGTCGTAGACGTGGCCGTTGGCGCGTACCAGCAGCGTCGTCTGGCGCTCGCTGTGGCGCTCCTCGATCACGGCGTGCACGCGCGAGACCTCGTCGGCGTCGCCGCGCGGCCCGGTCAGCAGCCGGTGCTCGCTCACCACGTCCTCCAGCGGCCCGGCGAGCTGCACGGCACCGCCGGCGAGCACGACGAGGTGATCACAGACGCGCTCGAGGTCGGCGATGATGTGCGAGGAGAGGATCACGGTCAGCCCGCCCTCGGCGACCGCCTCCATCAGCGCGCCGAGGAACTCGCGCCGGGCGATCGGGTCCAGAGCCGCCATCGGCTCGTCGAGCACGAGCAGCTCCGGCCGCTTGGCCAGCGCCAGCGTGAGCGCGACCTGCGCCTGCTCGCCGCCGGACAGCGTGCCGGCCTTCTGCTCGAGCGACAGCCCGAGTCGCTCGATCCGCTCGTGCGCGACCGCAGCGTCCCAACTCGGGTTGAGCTTACGCCCAAGCTTGAGCATCTCGGCGATCGTGAAGCCGCGGTAGAGCGGGTGTTCCTGCGCGACGAAGCCGATGCGCGGCAGCACCAGGGCGGGCTGCTCGCGCGCCGACCAGCCGAGGATGCTGGCGTCGCCGGCGTCCGGCGACGCGAGACCGACGGCGAGGTGCAGGAGCGTCGTCTTGCCGGCGCCGTTGGGGCCGACGAGCGCGGTCACCGACCCCTGCGGGACCTCCAGCGAGCAGTCGTGCAGCGCCCAGCGCGCGCCGTAGCGCTTGCCGAGCCCGTGCGTCTCCAGGGCAGCGGTCATTTCGTCACCTCGCCCGGGAGAATCGCCCCCGGCTCCGAGCCCTCCGGCGCTCCCAGGGATTCCCTGTCGGCACGGGCGATTGCTCCCAGCGACGCGAGCCTTCTGGGCGAGCCGTCGCCGGTCATGCGGCCCGCTCCATGCGGTGCAGGACCGTGCCGAACAGCGCGTACAGCCCCTCGTCGTCGACGCCGGCCGCGCGCGCTCGCTTGACCCAGTCGCCGAGCTCGCGCTGCAGGCCGGCGACGTCGGCCGGCGGGTCGGGCAGCAGGCGGCTAGAGACAAACGTGCCCTGGCCGCGGCGCGCCTCCACGAGCCCCTCGTGATCGAGGTCGCGATACGCCTTCAGCACCGTGTTCGGATTGATCGCCAGGTGCGCGACCACGTCCTTGACGGTGGGCAGCTGGTCGCCCGGCGCGAGCAGCCCGAGGCGGATGGCCTGGCGGACCTGCTGGACGATCTGCAGGTACGTGGGGACGCCGGAGCGGGGGTTGAGATGGAAGTCGATCATGTGCCGTTTAGCTAGTTGACTAGATAAAGCGATGTATAGCACTGTGCCGGGGAACCGTCAAGCTGCGCTGCGTGGCGAGCACCCGGGACGGGTAGGCAGCGCGCGTGGCCGCCCGTCCGGCAACCCCGGCCGTCTACCGGCGCCGTCGCGCGGCCGCCCTCGCGATCCTGGTCGGCGTGGTGGCGATCGGCGCGCTGGCGCTCGGGCGCGGCGGCAAGCAGGAGGTGCCCAAGCCCAAGCCCGAACGCGCCGCTGCGGCCCCGGCGGCCAAGCCGCAGGAGCTGCCGCGCGGCGGGCGCACGATCTTGCCGCGCTTCCGCGTCGTCGCGTACTACGGCGCGCCGCAGGACCGCCAGCTGGGCGCGCTCGGGATCGGGACGCCCGACCACGCCGCGCGCCGTCTCGCGCGCCAGGCCGCGCCGTACGGGCGCGATTCGCGGCCGGTGCTTCCGGCGCTCGAGCTGATCGCCGTCGTGGCCGCGGGCGCGCCCGGGCAGGGCGGTCGCTACAACCTGCGCCAGCCCGACTCGGTCATCCGGCGCTACCTGAAGGCGGCGCGCAAGGCCAGGTCGCTGCTGCTGCTCGACATCCAGCCCGGGCGCTCGGACTTCTTCACCGAGACGACGCGTCTGCGCAAGTGGCTCAAGGAGCCCGACGTCGGCCTCGCGCTCGATCCCGAGTGGCGCATGGGCCCGGGCGAGGTGCCGGGCAAGGTGATCGGCAAGGTCGGCGCCCGCGAGGTGAACGCGACGACGGCGTGGCTGTCCCAGCTCGTCCGCCGCTACGACCTGCCGGAGAAGCTGCTGCTCGTGCACCAGTTCACCGACAACATGGTTCCCGAGGCGCAGCTGAAGGTGCCGCCGGGCCTGGCCTACGTGCTCAACGTCGACGGCTTCGGCTCGCAGGAGGTCAAGGTCGCCAAGTACCGCAACTTCGTGGCCCAGGCGCCGCGCTTCCATCGCGGCTTCAAGCTCTTCTACCGGGAGGACGCGAGCACGATGTCGCCCCGGCAGGTGATGCGCCTGGAGCCGCGGCCGGACGTCGTCGTCTACGAGTGACCGCGGGCGCGCCATCGGCCCGCGGGCGGATGAGGACTACGCCTTCGGGTTGATGACGGCTCCGCGCGCCTGGGTTACCGTCGGTCCATGATCCGGCGCCACGCCGACCTCCTGCTCGCCCTCGCGCTCGCCGTGCCGTCGGTGGCGCAGGCGCTGGTGTGGCCGATCGCCGACGAGCCGGCCGGCGTGCTGATCGCGCTCTGCTCGACGCTGCCGATCGCCTGGCGGCGCACGCATCCCGCGTTCGCGGCACTGCTCGGGACCGTCGCCTGGTTCATCCCCACCGACGGCTACATCGTGCTCGGCTACGTCGCCGCGTTCATCCTCTTCTACTCGCTCGCGGCCTACGTGCACGAGATCGAGCCGGTCGTCGCGGTGACCGCGTTCGGCGTCGGCGCGTCGGTCACCGGCTCGTGGATCAACCACGAGGTGCCGGGCGAGTACTTCGGCGCGGTCAGCGCCGTGCTGCTGCCCGCGATCGCCGGCCGCGTCGTCCGCCACCAGCGCGCGCAGACGCAGCGCCTGCACGAGCTCACGGCCGAGCTCGAGCACGAGCGCGAGCGGACCGCGGAGATGGCGGTGGCCGACGAGCGCGCGAGGATCGCGCGCGAGCTGCACGACGTCGTCGCGCACGCGCTCAGCGTGATCGCGATCCAGTCCGACGCCGCCGACGCCGCGCTGGACGCCGAGCCGGAGCGCGCGCGCCGCCCGCTGCGGGCGATCCACCGCTCCGCCGAGGACGCACTCGGCGAGATGCGGCGGCTGCTCGGCGTGCTGCGCTCCTCCGACGAGGAGAGCGACGGCGTGGCGCCGCAGCCTGGGCTCGCACAGCTCCCCGGCCTCGTCGAGCGCGCCCGCGCGGCGGGCATGCCGGTGACGCTGAACGTCGAGGGCGAGCCGCGCGCGGTCTCGGCCGGCCTGGATATGTCGGCGTTCCGGATCGTCCAGGAGGCGCTGACCAACGTGCACAAGCACGCGCGCGGCGCGCCGGCCACCGTGCTGGTCTCGTGGCAGCGGCGGGCGCTCTGCCTGCAGGTGCGCGACGTCGGCGTCTCCCAGCGCGAGCCCACCAACGGCGACGGCCATGGACTGATCGGCATGCGCGAGCGCGTGCGCCTGCTCGGCGGCGAGCTGCACACCGGGCGGCTGCCGGGCGGCGGCTACGAGGTCACGGCGGTGCTGCCGCTGTGACCAGCGTCCTGATTGCCGACGACCAGGAGCTCGTCCGCACCGGCTTCCGGCTGATCCTCGAGCTGGCGGGGCTGGACGTCGCGGGCGAGGCGGCCGACGGCGCGCAGGCGCTCGAGCTGGCTCGCACGCTGGAGCCCGACGTCGCGCTGATGGACATCCGCATGCCGGTGATGGACGGCATCGAGGCCACGCGCCGGATCGGGCTCGCCGGGCTGCGCACGCGCGTGCTCGTGCTGACGACGTTCGACCTCGACGAGCACGTCTACGACGCGCTGCGTGCGGGCGCGAGCGGCTTCCTGCTCAAGGACGCCGGGCGCGAGCGGCTCGTCGACGCCATCCGCACCGTGGCCGCCGGCGAGTCGCTGTTCGCGCCGAGCGTGCTGCGGCGCCTCGTCGACGCGTACGTCTCGCGGCCAGCGCCCGGCAAGCCGGCCGGCCTCGACGAGCTGTCCGAGCGCGAGCGCGAGGTGCTGCGGATGATCGGCCGCGGCCTGTCCAACGGCGAGATCGCCGAGGCGCTGGTGATCTCCCCCGCGACGGTCAAGACGCACGTCCGCCACGTGCTGGCCAAGCTCTCGCTGCGCGACCGCGTGCAGGCGGTAGTGCTCGCCTACGAGTCCGGCCTGGTCACCGCATCAGCGCATTCGCGCCCTTGAAGTCGCCCGCGTCGAGCAGGTCGAGCCACTGCTTCCACGCGCCCGGCTTGCGCGCGTCGGCGGCCGCCTTCAGGCCGGCGACGTCGCCCTCGAAGTACGCAGCGGCCACCGGCGCCTCGCCGACCGCCTCGACGAGGTGGGTGACCGACGTGTACTGCTTCAGGAACGAGCCCTCGTCGGCCTCGAGCCCGAGCTCGTCGCCGAGCTTGCGGGTGAAGTACTGGGTGAAGCCCTCGTTCGTGTTGTAGGCCATGCCCATCCGGTCCTTCCAGCGATCGGCGCTGAACAGGTGAAGGCCCTCGTGCAACTGCGTGCGCAGGTCCGCGCGCAGCTTGCGGATGTGAATCGCGCCCCGGTCCTCGTCCTGGAACGCCCGCAGCCCCTTGGCGGCCATGAACGCCCTGGCCTCCTCCGCGTTGAACTTGCGGTTCGTATCGGGGTTGAAGGAGCGCTGCGCGTACTCGACCCACGCCGCCTCGAAGACATGCTCGTCGTCGAGGTGCATCGCCTTGGCGAGCGGGAGCTTCTTCAGCTTGGCGCCGATCAGGTCCTTGAAGAACGGGCTCGCGTCGAAGATCGCGTCGACCTCGCGGCCGGACTTCAGCGGCGGCTTCGGGGGACGCACCGTCAGATTGCGCTCCAGCGCCGGGTTCGGGTTGCGGGCGAGTACGCGGGCGAGCGCGTGGTTGCTGATGCCCCACGCCACCGGCGGCGCGGGCTCGCGCCGCGGTTCGCGCCGCTCGCGCTCGACCTCCTCCCAGCTGCGCATCTCCCGGCAACCTAAGCGGCGGGACCGGCGCCGTCAGCCCTGAATTTGCACGGCTCGCGCCCTGAGTTTTCGGGTCGCCCGCCCCGCGGGAGGTTCTTATGAAACGAGCTGGTGCACGACCGGCGGCGCTTCACGGCGACCGCCACGCTGGTCTACAGCGCGTACTTCGTCGCGTTCCTGGCCCTGGCGCAAGGCGACGACCTGGGATCTATCTCGTCGCCCAGCTGGTCGGCGCGGGCGCCGTGATCGAGGCGCTCACCGGCGTCGGCTTCCCGGTCGCCGTGGCCGTCTGCGGCGTGTTCATGGTCGTCTACGTCGTCTTCGGCGGCATGCTGGCCACGACCTGGGTGCAGATCATCAAGGCGGGCATGCTGATGATCGCCGGCGTCGTGGTCGCCGTCGCCGTGCTGGCGAAGTTCAATTTCTCGCCCGCCCAGGTGCTCGACACGGCGGCCGCCAACCACAAGGACGGCCGCGCGATCCTCGGCCCCGGCACGTACCTCAGCTCGCCGTGGCTGGTGATCTCGACCGGCCTGACGATCTTCATCGGCACCGCCGGGCTCCCGCACATCCTGATGCGCTTCTTCACCGTGCCCGACGCGAAGGCGGCGCGCACTTCGGTGATCTACACGATCGCGATCATCGCCTCGTTCACCGCGGTGGAGCCCGTCGCGCCTTAGGCCTGCGCGTGCGCACGGCGGGCGGCCAGCAGGGCGCCCCCGTGCGCGCCGCCGAGGTCGCCGAGCTCGGCGAGCAAGACCGGCGGCGGGTTGGAGTCGACGAACAGGTGCGGGAGCATCGCCCTGCGGATCCGCTCCACCCACGGCTGGCCGAGCCGGATGCCCAGGCCGCCGCCGATCACCACGGCCTCGGGGTCGAGCAGGTTGATCGCCGAGGCGACGCCGTTGCCGAGCGCGTCGACCGCCTCCTCGAGCAGCTCCTGCGCCATCTTGTCGCCGCGCTCCAGCGCGCGCTCCCAGACGCCGCTCGAGAGCCTGTCGCGCCCGCGCTCCTCCATGATCTTGAACAGGTGCGTCTTCTCGCCCTTCTCGACGCGGCGGCGGGCGCGCGCCTCCATCGCGCCGCGGCCGGCGTAGGCCTCCATGCAGCCTCGGCGCCCGCACGGGCAGCGGGCGCCGTCCGCCTTGACCACCATGTGGCCGATCTCCGCGGCGGTGCCGCGGCCGAGCCACGGCTTGCCTTCGAGGATGATGCCGCCGCCGACGCCGGTGCCCCAGAACACGCCGAGCAGCGAGCGGAACTGCCTCGCCGCGCCGACCTGGAACTCCGCGTCGACGGCGAGGTCGACGTCGTTGCCGAGCGAGACCGGCGCGCCGAGCTCGGCCTCCAGCGCGTCGCGCAGGTCGAACGTCCCGCCCCAGTCGGACAGGTTCTTCGCGCTCGTGACGGTTCCCGCGGCGTCGTCGACGCTGCCCGGCGAGCCGACGCCGATGCCGTCCAGCGAGTCCGGCTCGACGCCCGCGTCCTCCGCGGCCGCGCGCATGACCTCGGCCATCTTCGCGGCAATCGCCTCAGGGCCGCCCTTGAGCGGCGTCTGGTCGCGCTTGGCGCCGAGCACGTTGTGCTCGGCGTCCATCACCGCAGCCTGGATCTTGGTGCCGCCGAGATCGATGCCGCCGAAGTAGATCGTCACCAGCTTCTCCCCGCTGCCGGGGAAACCCCGTATGGGGTGCCGGCAGCGATCATTCTAGAGGCGTGGAGGCTTGGAGCCACGATCGCTGGCGCATTCCCCTGCCCGACGGGCACACGTTCCCGATCGACAAGTACGAGCGCCTGCGCCGGCGCGTGGAGGCGGACGGCGTCGTCATCCACGAGTCCGACCCGGTGCCGTGGGAGTGGCTCCAGGACGTCCACGACCGCGGTCTGCTCGCGCGCATCCGCGACGGTGAGATGACGCTGCGCGAGCAGCGCGGCCTCGGGCTACCGTGGTCGGAGGTGCTCGTCGAGCGCGGCCGGCGGTCGGTCGGCGGCACGATCGGCGCGGCGGGACAGGCGCTCGAGCGCGGCATCGGGATGAACCTCGGCGGCGGCACGCATCACGCGGGGCGCGACTTCGCCCGCGGCTACTGCCTGTTCAATGACGTGGCGGTGACGGTCGCGCGCCTGCGCGCCGACGGCCGCGCGCGGCGTGCGCTGGTGGTCGACTGCGACGTGCACCAGGGCGACGGGACGGCGCAGATCCTCGGCCCCGATCCCGACGCCTTCACGCTCTCCCTGCATGGCGCGCGAAACTACCCATGGAGATCGGTTTCGTCCTCCGTCCTCTCAAGTTCGGACTTCGTACGACGTTACACCTCCGATCTCGACATCGACCTCCCGTCGGGCACCGGCGACGACGCATACCTCGAGGCGCTCTCGGACGCGCTGGACACCGCGCTGGAGTTCGACTTCGAGATCGCGTTCTACCTCGCCGGCGCCGACCCGTGGGAGGGCGACCGGCTGGGCCGCCTGGCCCTGACGAAGCCCGGATTGCGTGCGCGCGACGAGCACGTCCTGCACCGCCTCACGCCGCGCGCGCCGGTCGTCGTCGTGCTCGCCGGCGGCTACGCGCCGGACGTCGGCGACACCGTCGAGATCAACGCGGCGACGGTCGACGTCGTGCGCGATCTAAGCTGAGACGCCTCCTGGGGGCGTAGTGATAACGGGAGCACGCGGCCTTTGCACGGCCGAGGTAGGGGTTCGATTCCCCTCGCCTCCATCTAGCGCGGGCTCGGCTGGTCCTCCCAGTCGCGCCAGTCGACGCCGCTCTCGCGCACGTAGGCGGCGACTGCGACGCCGATCGTGGGGTACAGCAGCTGCGCGCCGATCTGCTGCTCGACGCCGTAGCGGCGCAGCAGGTCGCGCATCGGGTCCTTGAGCTCCGCGAACGCCAGCTCGACTCCGTCGGCGCGCAGCTCGTCGACCAGCGTGGCGAGCGTCTCGCCGGCCGTCGCGTCGATGTCGGTGATCGGCTCGGCGGCCACCACGATCCGGTCAGTGCCGTCGGCGTGCGCGAGCGCCAGCAAGCGCGCCCGGAACAGGTCGGCGTTGGCGAAGAACAACGGCGCATCGAAGCGGTAGAGCACCAGGCCGGGGATCCCGCGCGCCTCCGGGTAGCGCATGATGTCGTGGTAGCCCTTGAGGTTGTCCACCCGCCCGAGCACGGCGTCGTGCGGATACCAGGCGCGGCGGATGAACACCAGCAGCGACAGCGCGATCGCGACACCCACGCCCCAGAGGACGCCGAGCACGGCGACGCCGGCGAATGCGGCCATAGCCACGGCGAACTCGGTCCGCCGCCAGCGGTAGAGGCGGCGCGCGCCGTCGATGTCGATCAGCCCGAGCACGGCGACGATCACCACCGCGGCGAGCGCCGACAACGGCATGTCGTGCACCAGCCCGGTGCCGACGATCAGCAGCACCCCGAGCACCAGTGCGCCGGTCAGCCCGGCGATCTGGCTGCCGGCGCCGATGTCCTCGGCGACCGCGGTGCGCGAGCTGCTGGTGGAGATCGGGAAGCCCTGGGCGAACCCGGTCGCCAGGTTGGCGACGCCCATCACCGCGAGCTCGCGGTTCTGGTCGACGTCCTGGTGCAGCCGGCTCGCGTAGCTGCGCGACAGCACGCTGGTGTCCGCAAAGGCCACGAACGCGATCCCGACCGCGGCCGGAAGCAGCGCCTTGAGGTCGGCGAACGCGACGTCCGGGGGCCCGAGCTGCGGCAGGCCGGCGGGGACCGCGCCGACGACCGGGACGGTGTCGGCCAGACCGAGCACGGCGACCGCAACGGTGGCTCCCACGACGGCGATGAGCACCCCGGGCAGCTTCGGCGCGGCGATCCGCAGGGCGCCGATCAGCGCCAGCGAGCCCGCGCCGAGGGCGAGCGCGGCCGCGTCGGTCTCGTCCAGGTGCGAGACGAAGTCGGCGAGGCCGCGGATGACGTTCTCCGATCCGACCGAGAAGCCGAACAGCTTCGGGAGCTGCGCGACGATCACCGTGACCGCGATGCCGATCAGGTAGCCGAGCCGCACCGGCACCGAGAGCAGCTGGGTGACGAACCCGAAGCGGGCGAGCCCGCCGGCGAGCATGAGCCCGCCGACGCCGAGCGCCAGCAGGCCGGCGAGCGCGACCCGGTCGACCGTGTCGTGGGCGGCGAGCGGGACGATCGCCGCCGCGACCAGCGGGCAGACCGCCGAGTCCGGGCCGAGCACGAGGATCCGCGACGGGCCGAGCAGGAAGTAGACGAGCAGCGGGACGAGCGTCGCGTACAGGCCGGTGATCGGCGGCAGCCCCGCCAGCGCGGCGTAGCCCATGCCCTGTGGGACCAGCAGCGCGGCGAGCACCGCCCCGGCGATCACGTCGCGCCGCAGCCGCGGACCGCGCACGCCGCGCAGCAACGCCAAGCCGGGCACCAAGCGGACGAAGCGGCGCTTCACGAACGCACATTAACGCTGCGCAGGACCCCGCGGATCCCCAGGGGCTCGGCGAGCAGCAGCGCCGCGGCGGCGGCCGCGACCAGCACGGCGGCGGTGCCGGCGGTGACGTGCAGTGCGTCGGTGAACGCCGCGCGGGCGGCCGCGGCGCGCTCCGGGTCCAGCACCGCGGCGCCGATCGTGCCGGGACCGAAGACCGCGGCGGCGAGGCTGCCGAGCAGCGCGATCCCGAGCGCGCCGCCGAGCTCGGAGGTCGTCTCGTTGAGCGCCGACGCGGCGCCGGCGCGCTCCGGCGGGGCGCTGCCGGACATCAGGTCGGCGGCCAGCGTGAACACCGGCGCGAGACCGAGCGAGAACACGAACGAGCCGGCGACGACGGCGTGCAGGCCGTCCGCGACGGCGACCCCCGCGAAGCCGGCCACCGCGACCAGCAGGCCGCCCGTCATCGCCGTGGCGGGCGAGACCCGCCGCACGAGCGCGGAGGTCGCGAGCGCGCCGACGATGAACGCGAGCGCGGACGGGAGCGACCAGAGGCCCGCCGCCCAGGGCGAGAGGCCGAGGACCGACTGCAGGTACTGGGCGATCAGCAGGTCGACCCCGAACAGGGCGAGGAAACCGATCAGGTTCGCGGCCAGCACGGCGCGGAACCGGCGCCCGCGCAGCAGCGCGAGGTCGAGCAGCGGATCGTCCGAGCGCTGCTGGCGGCGCACGAACGCGGCGCCCAGCAGCATGCCGGCGGCGAGCGGGATCGGGGCGAACCCGGTCTTGACGCCGTACACGAACGCCAGCACCGCGCCGACCGACTGGGCGGCGCTCACGAGGTCCAGCCGGCCGCCGCCCGGGGTGCGGTACTCCGGCAGCAGGCGGGGGCCGGCCGCAAGCAGCAGCGCCATCACCGGCAGGCCGAGCAGGAAGACCGAGCTCCAGCCGAAGCGCGACAGACAGCGCGCCGCCGGCCACGGGGCCGATCGCGGCGCCCGCCGAGTAGCTCGTGATCCACACGCCGACCGCGAACGTCCGCTGGCGCGGGTTCTGGAACAGATTCGTGATCAGCGACAGCGTCGACGGCGCGATCGTCGCCCCCGCGATGCCCAGCAGCGCGCGCGCCGCGATCAGCATGCCCGCGCTCGACGCGAGCGCGGCGAGCACCGATGCGGCGCCGAATCCGGCGGCCCCGAGCAGCAGCAGCCGGCGGCGCCCGATGCGGTCGCCGAGCGAGCCCATCGTGATCAGCAGCCCGGCGACCATGAACCCGTAGACGTCGACGATCCACAGCTGCTCGGTGCCGCTCGGGCGCAGGTCCGCGCTCAGCGAGGGCAGCGCGAGGTTGAGCACGGTCAGGTCCATCGCATAGACGACGCACGGCAGCGCCAGCACGGCCAGGGCGGTCCACTCGCGGCGTCCGGCGCTCTTCGGGGCGGTCATGCGCATTGGAGGCGGCGGTACCGCGAAGCGTTACAGCAGATCCTCGAGCGCCTGGCGCACCTTCGCCCGCGCGCGGTGCAGAAGCACGCGCTGGTTGCCGGGCGTGAGCTCCAGCGCCTCGCACACCTCCTCCGCCGACCAGCCCTCGACGTCGCGCAGCACGATCACCTCGCGCTGCGGCGAGCCGAGCGCGGCGATCGCACGCTCGATGTGCTCGCGCACCTCGGCGCCGAGCGCGCGCTCGGCGGGATCAACGGGGAACGCGATCCAGTGGCCCCCGTTGAAGCGCGCCGGGTCGACCGGCGGCTCGCCGCCGGCGCCGGCCACGGCCGAGAACGGCACCGAGCGGCCCTCGCGCGCCGCCCGTCGGCGCGCCGTGTTGATCAGGATGCGGCAGATCCAGGTGCGCAGCGAGGAGCGCCCCTCGAAGCCGTCAATGCTGCGCAGCACCGCGATCCACGTCTCCTGCACGACCTCCTCGGCCACCGCCCGGCTCGGGCTGTGGATGAGAGCGAGCCGCAACAGCGCCGAGCTGTGCTCGGCGACCAGCTTGCGGAACGCCGCCTCCTCGATCATTCGACCGCGCGCAGGATCGCCTCGATGCGCCCCTCCGGCAGCCGCTCCGGCGGCAGCGTCCCGGCGACCTCGATCGCCGACCGCAGCTGCGCCAGGTGGGCCTCGCAGCCGTCGCACTCGCGCAGGTGCGCCTCGAGGCGCTCGCGCTGCGGCGGCGGCAGCGCGCCCTCCAAGTACTCGGTCGCCAGGGCGACGAGCTCTTCGCAGTCCATGCCCTAAAGAGGCGCGGACCCCCGGATCCGTTACAGCCGGGCGGTCTCGGAGAGATCGACCACGAGCTCGGTCACCGCCCCGTTCTCGAGCACGCGCACCGTCGGCGTCTCCGGCGACTGCGAGTCGACGTCTGAGACCACGCCGGTGCGCCCGTCGGGCAGCTCGACCTCGTGGCCGACGGGATACGGCATGACGAACGCGGCGAAATGGCGTACGACCTCTGGGCAGAACTGCGTCCCGGTGCCCTCGCGGATCACCCGCACGCCCAGGCGCGGCGGGCCGGCCGGCTTGTAGACGCGCTCGGAGGTGACGGCGTCGTAGACGTCGGCGACCGCGGCGATGCGGGGAAGCTCCTGCACCGTCTCGCCGGAAAGACCGCGCGGGTAGCCGGAGCCGTCAGGGCGCTCGTGATGGTCGCGCACGACCGACAGCACGAGCGGCGACAGGTCGGCGCCGCGCAGCAGCTCGACGCCGGCGTCCGGGTGCGTGCGCATGACCTCGGTCTCGGCGGGGGTCAGCGCAGCGGGCTTATTGAGGATCTCCGGCGGGACCGCGAGCTTGCCCACGTCGTGGATCAGCAGCCCGACGCCGAGCTTGCGCAGGCGCTGCTCGAGCCGGTCGCGGCGGCGCTGGCCGCGGTAGTCGGTCCAGCCGTCCTGCGACCACATGCGGCGAGCGATCAGCAGCCCGAGCACGGTCACCTGGACGCTGTGGCGGTGCGTGTAGGAGTCGAAGCTGTTGAGGTCCTCGAGCATCAGCGCGGCGTCCGGGACGTCGAGCAGGTCCCCGACCATCGCCTCGGCGACGCCGGAGAGCGAGTCCACGATCGAGCGCGGCAGGCCGGAGCCCGAGCGAAGCGCCGCACTCGCCTCCCGCAGCGCGGTGCCGGTCGCGCGGTGCACCTTGCCGCGCGTCTCGGCGGTCAGCGGCTCGGCGATCGCCAGGTCGGCGCCGAGCTCGTCCTCGATCCAGATCGAGCCGATTCCGGAGCGCAGCAGCAGCCCGACGTATCGCGACGACAGGCGCACGCCGGCGCGCAGGAGCGGCGCCGTCCCGGGCGGACCCGCGACGACGTCGCGCGCCAGCTCCACTCCGTCTCGGATGTTGCGCGAGGAGATGAGGCGCACTGCCTGCGGTAGTCGGCCGCACGCCGCGGGCGCTTGAGCGGGGCGAGATCACGGAGATTTCACCGTGCGATCACCGTCTGGCAACGGATGTGAACGCTCTCGCCCTAGAGGCTCCCGCGGGCTAAACACGACAAGGGGGTCGTAGTGAGTGAAGAGGGGCCGAAGCGGCTGTCACGCCGCCGCTTCCTGACGGTCGCGGGCGGCGCCGGAGCAGCCGCCCTGGCGACGCAGATCCCGTTCGCGCGAGCGACGCCGGGACCGCTGCGGATCACGGGCTATCCGTTCTCGCTGGGCGTGACCGCCGGCGATCCGACGCCCGACGGAGCTGTGCTGTGGACGCGGCTCGCGCCGTCGCCGCTCAGCCCTGACGGCGGCATGCCGGACGTCACCGTCCCGGTCAAGTGGGAGGTGTCGAAGAATGACGCCTTCACGCAGGTCGTCGCCTCCGGCGAGGACCTGGCGGTGCTGGGCGACGCCCACTCCGTGCACGCCGAGCCGACCGGCCTTCAGGCCGGCAGCGAGTACTTCTACCGCTTCATCGCGGCCGGCGAGGCGAGCCAGACGGGCCGCTTCAAGACCGCACCGGCCCAGGGCACGACGCCGAACAACCTCGTGTTCGCGTTCGCGTCCTGCCAGCAGTACGAGCACGGCTACTACACCGCCTACAAGCACATGGCCAACGAGGGTCAGCTCGACCTCGTGATCCACGTCGGCGACTACATCTACGAGTACGGCACGAACCTCTACACGTCGACCGGCGGCAACCCGCGCGGCCACTCCAACCGCGAGATCGTCAGCCTCTCCGACTACCGCGAGCGCCACGCCCAGTACAAGACGGACCCGGACCTGCAGGCCGCGCACGCCGCGGCGGCGTGGCTGGTCACCTTCGACGACCACGAGATCGACAACAACTGGGCCGGCGAGGTGCCCGAGGAGGGCATGCCGCACGACGCGTTCATCAAGCGCCGCGCGGCCGCGTTCCGCGCGTACTGGGAGCACATGCCGCTGCGCAAGAACGCGCGACCGGTCGGCTCCACGATCCAGGTCTACCGGCGCGCCGCGTACGGCAACCTGGCGACGTTCCACGTGCTCGACACGCGTCAGTTCCGCTCCGACCAGGCATGCGGCGACGGCAGCCGCTCGGGCTGCGACGAGCGGCTGCTCCCGTCGCGCTCGCTGGAGGGTCTCCAGCAGGAGGCGTGGCTGACCGACGGCCTCGACAAGTCCCCCGCGACGTGGCAGATCCTCGCCAACCAGGTCTTCATGGCCCAGCAGGACAACACCACCGGCGCCGGCGAGAGCTTCAACATGGACGCCTGGGACGGCTATAAGGCCAACCGCGACCGGCTGCTGAACTTCATCAACGCCAAGGGCGGCCTGAACCCGATCGTCATCACCGGCGACGTCCACGCCAACTGGGCGTCGGACCTGCTCGCCGACTTCTCGAACCCGCAGTCGAAGATCCTCGGCTCGGAGTTCGTCGGCACCTCGATCTCGACCACCGGCGACGGGTCGGACACGGGCAACGCGGCCCGCCTGACCGAGAACCCCTGGATCAAGTTCAACCAGCAGCAGCGCGGCTACGTGCGGGTGGCGCTGTCGCCCACCGAGTGCCGCGGGGACTTCCGCGTGGTCCCGTACGTCAAGCGCCCCGGCGCGCCGATCTCGACCCGCAAGTCCTACGTGGTCCAGGCGGGCCACCCGGGCCTGCAGGACGCATAGGAGCCATCGATGAAGCAGAAGCTGCTCTCCCTGGTCGCCTGCGTCGCGGCCGCGGCCATGCCGATCGCGGTCATCGTGAGCCGGTCGGCCAACGCCGTCGAGGATCCGCCGATCCCGCACTACGCGCTGCTGGAGGCCGAATCGATGGCTCCGGCCACCGAGTCCTACAACTCCAACACGGCCGGCTCGGCGACGCAGTCGAGCGTCGTGCGCACGTCCCTGGCCACGGCGTCCGGCAAGGCGTACCAGCTGTTCGACAACCGCAACGCCGACCAGAGCCGCCTCACGCTGCCGTTCGAGGTCGAGTGGCCCGACGCCTACGCGGTCGCCGCCGGCATCGTCAAGGCGGCGAACTTCGGCATCGTGAAGTTCGCGATCGACGGGCGGCCGATCGGCGAGGCGATCGACGGCTACGCTGCGGTCACCGCCCGCCCGGACGCGATCGGGCTCGGCACGCTCGAGCTCTCGAAGGGCAGGCACACGGTCACGCTCACGGTGACCGGCAAGAACGACGCGGCGACCGACTACCAGGCCGGCCTGGACTTCCTCGAGCTCGACTCGCAGAAGGCCGGCACGCCGGCGCCCACGGCGGTCGACAACACCGCAGCGTCGGGCACCGTCGACCCGACGCTGGGGCTGACGCTCGGCGCGTCGCCCTCGTTCGGCGCGTTCACGCCTGGCACGGCGAAGGACTACACGACCCAGACGACGGCGAACGTGATCTCCACCGCGGGCGACGCGACGCTCAGCATCTCGGATCCCGGGCACCTCGTGAACGGCACGTTCTCGTTGCCGCAGCCGCTGCAGGTCTCCGGCGTCCCGAAGACCTGGAACGCCCCGGTCTCCAACGACGTCGTGACGCTCGGCTTCAAGCAGTCGATCGGCGCCAACGACGCGCTCCGTAGCGGGAGCTACTCGCGCGTGCTCACGTTCACCCTCTCGACGACGAATCCGTAGTGCGGACGGGGGCCGCCGCTGCCGGCGGCCCCGTTCAGCATCACCAGGTGGTCGGCTTGCCCGGCGTGTAGAGCCAGATCTGGAAGAAGTTGTCCAGGTCCAGCCCGGTGATCTTCTTGGACAGGGCGATGAACTCCGCCGTCGTGCCCGTCCCGTACTTATGCGTCGACGTCCACGTCGTCAGGATCTTGAAGAACGTGGCGTCGTCGTTGATCTTCTCCCGCAGCGCCTGCAGCGTCATCCCGCCGCGGCGGTAGACGGCGCTGGTGAACATCGTGTCGCGGCCCGGGTCGGCGATCCGGAACTGCCAGAACGCCGACTCCGGCGGGCGATTCGGATTGTTGTAGTCGGCCAGGAACGCTTCGTGCGCCGTGCGCGTGCCGAAGTGCTCGCCCCACAGGTACTCGCCGAACGTCGCGAAGCCCTCGTTGAGCCAGATGTTGTCCCACGTGCGGGTCGAGACGCTGTCGCCGAACCACATGTGCGCCAGCTCGTGCGCGATCGTGTTCGGACTGCGCACGGCCGAATAGACGGGCTTCGTCTGCGTCTCGAGTGAAAAGCCGAGCGGCTGGCCGTTGAAGGTCGCGTTGTCGGCGATCGCGCCGACGGTGTCGAACGGGTACGGCCCGAACATCTGCGACCACAGGTCGGCCGCCTCGGCCGAGTAGTCGTAGAAGAAGTCGAGCGCGGACTGCGTCGTCGTCGTGCCGTTGCGGGTCGTCGTCACGTCGGGCAGCACCGGGTCGACGGCCACGTACTCGGGGATCCCGCCCGGCGTGCGGCCCTGCTTGACGAGCCAGTGGCCGATGTCGGCGGTCACGAGGTAGCTCGCCATCGGGAGCGGCTCGTTCCATACCCACAGCGACGAGTCGCGGATGTCCTTCTGGTACATCAGCCGGCCGTTTGCGACCACGCCCAGTCCCTTCGGCACGCTCACGCGGAACGTGTAGGTCGACTTGTCCTGCGGGTGGTCGGAGACCGGGAACCAGGTCGACGCCACGTTCGGCTCATCGCCCATGAACGCGCCGTCGTCGGTGTGCAGGAAGCCGTAAGGCGAGCCGAACACGATCGGCGAGCCGACGACCGTCTGCGGGACGCCGCCGTAGCGGACCGTGGTGACGAACGTGCGGCCGGCGTGGATCCCGTTCTTGGGCGTGATCTGCAGCTCCTGCCCGTCGCGATCGAATGTCGCGCGCTTGAGGTCCACGGTGACGCTGCTGACGTCCAGCTGCTGCAGGTCGAGGTCGAAGCGCGACAGATCCTGCGTCGCCTTGGCGGTGATGATCGCGAGCCCCTCGAGCCGGTCGGTGGCCGGGTCGTAGGAGAACGTCAGGTCGTAGTGCTGCGTGTCGTAGCCGCCGTTGCCCTCCAGCGGGAAGTACGGGTCGCCGATCCCGGGCGCGCCCGGCTGGAACTTCCCGTGTCCTGCGCCCTTGTCACCCTGCGTTGACTGCGCGTGCTGCGCAGCCGGCGCCGCGACCGCCTCCGGTGCGACGAGTCCGTCGGACCCGGCGCCCACACCGATATCCGCCTTCGCGGCCGGCGTTGTGGCGAGCAAGGCCACCGCTCCCGCAGCAGTGGCGAAAAGAGCTCGTGAACGAGCCATGCATCCCTCCATCTCACGACTATGGATGACGCATGAGTACCCGGGGAGCTGTCGCGTCAGCACACATGTGCGTGGAGGTGTCTCAACGCCGCGGCGGACGCGGCGAAGGCGGGCCCGGGGCACTGGGCCCGCCCTCGCCGGGGGCCATCCGACCGTCGATCGCTCGGGGTGGCGAGACGGTACGAGCGAAGATCGGCGAGCTCGCGCCGCTCTAGAGCAACCAGGCCGGCTTCTGGACTACTTGTCCCAGTCGAAGTCGCGCGGCGGCTTCTGCTCGAACCACAGGCGGTCATGCTCGGGCGTCTCCTGGAGGAAGTCCGGGGTCTCCTCCAGCACGTCCTCCTCGCCGGTCTGCGAATCTTCGCGGCGCGTCTCGAGCGCCTCCTCGGCGGGCACCTCGTCGGGCTCGTCGTCGAGCCACGGGTCCTCGTCGTAGCCGGGTGCCGCCGCGGGGTGGGACTCCGTCGGCAGCTCGGTGATGCCCGGCTCGCCGTCGGGCAGCTCGTCCTCGGCGGCGGCGGGCGCTGCGGCGGCCTCCGGCGGCGCGGCGGGCTCGGGCGGCTCGAACTCCGGCACCTCGAACGCGGGCGCCTCGGCGGCCGGCGCGGGCTCGGGCTCGGGCGTTGCGGGCGCCGCCCCGGGCTCGGCCGCGGGCTGCGCGAACTCCGCCCGCGGGCCACCCTGGCCCAGGGCCTCCTTCTCCTGGCGCGCGACGTCCCCCGGGTCGGCGCCGTGCTTGCGCTTGAGCTCGAGGTGCTCGCGGATGGCGTCGTCCAGCAGTCCCATTGGCCACCTCCTTCCCCTTCAGCCTACTCGGCCTTCACGGTGCGATTTTTTCCGGATCGCTTCGCCCGGTACAGCGCGGCATCCGCCGCCGCCACCAGGCCCTCCTTGTCGCCGTTGGCGGCCGCGGACAGCGATGCGGCGCCGAAGGACGCGGTCACCTTGAGCACGCCGTCGCCGTCCAGCAGCGGCAGGTCGAGCGCCTCGATGCGCTTGCGGACGCGCTCGGCGAAGCGGAACGCGCCCTCCAGGTCGGTCTGCGGCAGCGCGACGGCCATCTCCTCGCCGCCGTAGCGCGCCGGCTCGTCGATCTCGCGCGCGGATTGGCGGAGCACGCGGGCGACCTCCCGCAGCACCATGTCGCCCTGCATGTGGCCGTACGTGTCGTTGACGCGCTTGAAGTTGTCGATGTCGAGCATGATCAGGCCCATCTCCTGGTCGTAGCGGCGGGCGCGCTCGACCTCGGCCGCCATGACCTCCTGGAAGCGCCGGTGGTTGAAGAGCCCCGTGAGCTCGTCGGTCACCGCCTGGCGCTGCACGGTCTCGTGCAGGTCGACGTTCTCGACCGAGACGGCGGCCTGGCTCGTGAGGTAGCTGAAAAGCTCGCGCTCCGGGTGGCTGAAGCTGCGGTCGCCGCGGGCGACGGACACGATCGCGAGGACGCGGTCGCCGCCCTCGGTGGCCGACAGCGGCGCGGCAAGCGCGGACGCCCCGCCGATCTGGATCTCGGCGACCTCGCCCGCGTCCATCACCGCGAGCTCGGCGGCGTGCAGCGCGCGCTCGTACGCCTCCGGCTCGCCGGTGCGGGCGACCTCCTGCAGCGGCGCATCGGCCCGCGTGCGCATCATCGCGCGCCCGCAGGCGCCGCCGACGCCGTCCACCGCGGTCTGCACGACGATCTCCAGCACGCCCTCGCGGTCCAGGCCGCGCGCGAACGATTCGCCGACGCGGCGGATCGCCTCCTGCAGGCGCGCGCGCTCTCGCCTGAGCTCCTCCAGCCGCGTCTCCAGCTCGCGCGCCATGCTGTTGAACTCCTTGCCGAGCGCAGCGAACTCGTCATTGCCCTCGGCGGGGACCTGGACGGAGAAGTCACCGCGGCCGAGCCGCTGGGCGGCGACGAGCAGGCGCTGGATCTCCGACTGCAGCGTCCGCGTCACGATCGCCGCGAACACCGACGCCAGCACGAGGAAGCCGAACGTCAGCGCGAACACGACGGCCGTCGCGCCGCTGAGCCCGGTGTTGGGGTTGCGGGCGAGCAGCCGGAACTCGTTTTCGCCGCCGTCGAACGCGGGCGCCGAGAAGAACGTCGTGCGGTAGTCGGTGTTGCCGATCTCGACCTCGCCGCGGTCGGGGATGTCCGCGTCGCGAGCGGCCGGTAGCGTCGTGGTGACGACCCGCCCGTTCTCGTCGATCCGGTTGTGCACCGCCAGCAGCCGGAGCAGCCGCGCCGCGAAGTCGGGCGCGGTCGTGGTCGAGATCGTCAACCGCCCGATCGCCCGCCCCTTCGAGTCCGCGAGGTCCGAGACGTACGGCGCCACCACGTCCCGCCGCCCGACGTCGATCGCAGCCTGCCCGTCGACCTCGAGCCGAATCCGCTCCGCCCCGCTCTCGCCTGCGATCTGCTCGAGCCGCTGGCGGACCTCGACCGGCTTCCTGTCCCGGATCGCGGTCGCGAGCGGAACGTCGCCCTCGGCCATCGGGACCGCCTCCCGAGCGTCGTCCCGGGCCTCATTGAACAACCCGGTCGCCGCCACCTGAGCCTCGCCCAACCGCGAGTTCAGCTTCCCGGTGTCATTGGCCCCGAGCAGCTGATAAAGCACCACCGCCACGGCGATCATCGGCACGACGACGATCACGGCGAAGAAGAGCCGCAGCCGGCCGCGGAAGGAGGGCTGGAGTATGGGCATGTTCGAGCGGGTCTCGGCCGGGCAATCTAGCCGGGGCGGCTATAGTGCGGCGTTGGACGGCGGGTTCCCGATTCCTGCCGGCTCGGGGCTATAGCTCAGTTGGGAGAGCGCCTGGATCGCACCCAGGAGGTCGGGGGTTCGAGTCCCCCTAGCTCCACTGGCCCGAATTCCGCGTAGATCGTGCGGAGTGCGGGCTTTGGTGGTTCTCAGGCACCCTAGCCGGTCGCCTCGTCGCGGATGCACACCACGTGCACACGAGCTTTCGCGAGCCGCCCGAATCGCGTCCTCAGCCGACATGCGCGGCTGGTCATCCAGCTCGTCGATCACGTGCCCGTAGGTCGTCAGCGTCAGCCGCGCGTCGTGCCCGAGCTGCCGCGCGACGTAGACCACCGAGCGGCCCTCGTGCAGCAGCAGCGACGCGAAGCTGTGGCGCAGCGCGTACGGCGTCGCGCTCTCGACCTTCGCCGCCTTGCACGCGCGATCGAACGCCCGCTTGCGCCAGTTGTCGTAGGTCGTCTTCGTCCAAAGCCCTGACGGACCCGGGAAGACGAGCGCCGTCCTCGGCTGGCCGGCCCGAGCGCAACTGCCACGCCAGCAGGTCCTCCCGCAGCGGCGCGAGCAGCCGCACGGTGCGATGCGCCGTCGTCTTCGTGTCCTTCTCCTGGCCCAGCGACACGGCCCGCTGGATCAGCAGCGTCCGTAGCCGCACGTCGCCCCACTGCAGCGCGAAAGCCTCCTGCGGCCGCAGCCCCGCGTACGCCAGCACCGAGAACAGCGTCGCGTCGCGCGGGCTCGCCGCCGCGCGCATCGCCTCGACCGTCGCGGGCGCCAGCGGCTTGACCTCCTTGCGCCGCGGACGCGCGATCTTCCGCACCAGCCGCACGGGATTGCGCGCCAGCCGGCCGCCCTCGACCGCGCGCTGCAGGATCGCCGCCGAGCAGATCGAGCGCCTGGAGCACGGCCACGCGGCCCGCGCCGGCCGCGACCCGATCGGCCTGCCAGCGCCCGATCACGTCGGGCGACAGCTCCGTCAGCTTCAGCTCGCCCAGGTAGGGCTCGATGTGCAGGTCGTAGAGGCTCGCGTAGTGCTTCGCCGTCTTCGGCGCGAGCGTGACCGCGTGCGTCTTCGCCCACGTCTCGGTCACGTAGATGGTTCAGCGTCTCCTGCGCGCCGGCGAAGCCCACCAGCTCGCCAAGCCGCCGGCGACGCCGGATCTCGTCCTCGAACGCCACCGCATCGGCCTTGCGATCGAAACGCCGCGCGCGCATCCGAGAGCCGCGACCGCCCTCGCGCCAGCGCACCAGCCACGACACCGACCCGTCCTCTCGGACGATCCGATGGACGCTCACGCCGCACGCTCCTCGAGAGACTCGATCGCATCGCCGAGCACGCGCCGCCGCGGCCGCGGACGGAAGTCCGGGACGCGCCAGCTGCGCCTCACTGACTACCGGCGCCGGCCGCCGACCTCGCGCGATCCAGGCCACGACGTCGTCGCGACGCACGCGCGGGCGAGAGCCGACGTAGCCGGCCACTTCCAGCGCACCCGACCGGATCGCCCGCCGCACCGTCGCCGGCGACACGTCCACCAGCTCGGCCGCGGCCACCGCCGACAACAACGGCTCCGCGCCGGCGGCCCGACGCAGCATCAGCCGCGCCTCGACCAGCTCGGCGAGCCGATCGAGCGTCTGCGGACCCAGGCTCTCCAACGACCGCGCATCCAACGTCACGGTCGCCAGCGCCCGGATCGACTCCTCACCCACCAGGACCTCCCTTCACGCAGCCGGGGCCGCCACCGCGCCCCGATCGCCCCTGCTCGTCGTCGTCAGCCCCGCGGAGAACGCCATCGAGCGCTCCTCCCACGCCGCGCGGCGGTGCTCGCGGGCATCAGCGGCCGATTGCTCGGCCAGAACCGCCTGACCGGTTGTGAAATGGCCCTGGCCGGCGAAGCCCATGACACACGCCGCTCGCCACCGGCCGCGATCGCGAGCTGCGTCGCGTCCTTCGAGCGCTCCAGCAGCTGCTGCGTGCACGTGCGCCTCGCGCGCCTCGCGCAGCGCCTTGAACGTCGTCGAGTAGCGCCGCGACTTGTCAGGCAGTGCCCGCGGTAGCCGAACGCGTGCGCGGTCTGCGCGAGCCGCCGGCCCTCCAGCTCGCCGTCGAGCGCGAACGCGCGGCGCAGGAACTCGCGCACATGCGGCCGCACCGGCAGCGCGTCGATCTCGTGCTCGGTGACCGGGTGCAGCACGCCGCCGGCCTGCTCGGTCGCCTTCGTCGCGTACTTGGCCAGGTAGCCCGCGCAGTGCTTCGCGCTCGAGGCTCTCGCCGATCCGCTGCACGTCGAGCTGCGGCCCCCAGGTCACGTACCCGCCGCCGACCTCGCGCGGGCACCGGCACGGTCACGTCGGCCGCGGCGGCGCGCAGCGCGTCCTCGAGCAGCTCGACCGTGAAGCGCTCGCGCGGCGGCCGCACGACGTGCGCGCGGTACTTGGGCATCGCGCGATCGAGCCGGATCACGACGTGCACGTGCACCAGGCCGCGGTGCTGGTACTCCGCGACCTTCACGTAGGAGACGCGGACCATCCGCTTCGAGCCGCTTCTGCGTGACACCGATCCGCCGCGCGAGCTTGCGCGGCAGGTAGATCGTCGTCCGCCGCCACAGCTCGCCGAGCAGGTTGTTCCAGATCAGCGCCCGGTCGTGGTCGAAGCACTCCAGGCAGATCGGCTCGCCCAAGCAGCGGTCGTCCTCGCCGTGCACCTGGCTGCAGGAGAGCCGCACGCCGTGCGGGCACGTCTCGGCATCCCGCCGCGGGCGGCAGCGGCGCGGCTTGCCGTCCTTGCCGAGCACGCGCGTGTGCACGAGCCGAAGCTCGGCGCGGTCAGCGTCGCGAACACGAGCGGATGGCCGCGCACGGTGTCCGGCACGCCCTTGCCGCCGCGCAGCCCGGCCGACGATCA
The DNA here is from genome assembly GCA_963837485.1 of uncultured Solirubrobacteraceae bacterium. Taxonomy (GTDB): domain Bacteria; phylum Actinomycetota; class Thermoleophilia; order Solirubrobacterales; family Solirubrobacteraceae; genus Solirubrobacter. Next base: position 92,463 of record CAWINP010000001.1, read on the forward strand.
GGTGGTAGGCGTCGTAGCGGTAGCGCTCCGCGCACGGCGGGCACACCGCCTCGCGCCGGTTCCCGCACGCCTTGCGGAGCACGCCGTCGGGCTCGTTCGCCGTCGACCAGCGTGCGCCAGCGGCCGTCGCCGTCGCGGACGTCGATGCGGCCCTTCAGCCGCACCGGGTGCGCGCAGAACCCGGTCGCGCGCTGCCGCCGGTGCAGCAGCTCGAAGTCCGGCCGCGCCGCGCACTCGGCGAGCTCGCGCGCCAGCTCCAGCGACAGCGTCACGCGGCTCGCGCCTCCAGCTCCGCCCGCAGCTCGGCGACGTCGCCCTCCAGGAGCTGCAGGTACTCCGTCCACGCCGCCACGGTGCTGCGCGCCGGTCGCGGCCGCCTCGGCCGACTGCGGTGAGCCGTTCCTGCGTGCTCACGGCTCGTGCTCTCGCTCGTTCGTGCGGCTGCGAGAGCGCCGCGCCGCAATGCGGGCACTGCAGTTCGAGCGAGCATCGCCAGCCGATGCCACGCCCGATGCTGCGGGCGGCAGTAGCGCTGACGGCCGTTGGTCGGCACGAACCGCTCACCGCACAACGCGCACGAGCGCGCGCGGAACGTCGGCGCCTGCCGCACCAGCGCCGACACCGTCATCACCGACACGCCGAGCCGCGCCGCGATCTCGCGCTTGGGCACCCCTGCGCGCTGCAGCCCGAGCCACCCGAGCCCGCTTGTCCACCGCGCCGCTCATGCCGCCTCCCGCTCCTCGAGCAGCGCGCGCAGCCGGTCGATCTCGGCGTCCAGCTCCTGCGCGCGCTCACGCATCACCTCGACGCGACGCGGCGGCCCGTAGATCGCCTGGTGCTTGCGCGCGTGCGCCGGCGTGCAATACAGCTGCAGCGCCGTCGAGGTGATGAACCGCTCGCCGCACAGCTTGCACTCGCGCACCAAGCACCGCTCGCCGTAGCCGCCAAGCCAGCTCTGCACCGTCGACCACGACACGCCGATCCGCTCGCCGATCTCCGCCAACGACAGACCCTCACGCCGCAGCCGGAACGCCTCCGCCCGCACCCGCTCCCCGGTCATCCCGCCTCGCCTCCCTCCGCCATCTGCAATGCCGCCAGCGACGCATCCGCCCGCAACGAGCACGCCCGCTCCGCCAGCCCGTCCACCGCCGCGTCATCGAGGTAGAAGCAGCGCAACCGCACCGGCAGCCCGTCCTCGGCGAGCAGCAGCCCGATCCCGCGCTGGCTCGGCGCGATCGTCGCCGCCGTATGCCCCTGGCTCGCCCAGCCGGCCCCGAGGATCGTGTCCGACGCCTGCGGAGTCGTGCACCGCATCGCCAGCCGAAACCCGAACAGGTCCCGCAGCGCCGACGGCACCACGTCCGCCGACGGCTTCTGCGTCGCCGCCACCACGATCACCCCGGCCGCACGACCACGAGCCACCAGATCGCGCAGCAACTCACCGAAGCGCGCCCGCTGCTTGCGGTCCTCCGCCGACAGATAGAACGCCAGCTCGTCGCACGCGATCACATGCAACGGCAACCCCGCGTCGCGAGCGATCTTCCGCGCCCCGGTCGAGAGCAGCTCGCGATAGCGCGCCTCCATCTCCTCGCGCACCGTCTCCAGCAGCCCGATCGCCTGCTCGACGTCCGGGCCCGCGAGCCGCTCCGCGCACGGCTCCCACGCCGCCAGCTCCACCAGCTTGCCGTCGAGCAGCCACAGCCGCACACTCGGATCGAGCGCCGCGGCCGCCAGACCTTATGATGGGGTGATGGTGGTGAAGTGTAGAGCGAGAGAAAACGATAAGGGGGCTCGGCGACCGAACGACATAACGACCGAAGCTCCCGGTGAGCGCGCGAGAGCTCAGTGACGGGATGGGGTAGCTCGCCGCGGCCGGCGTAAAGCGCCGAGGAGCGTCAGCGGTCGGACCGATGGGGTGGCGGCGCTTGACCGCCATGTCAGAGCTGATCAGCGATCAGGGTCGTGCCGGGCACGACCAGCGACCAACGAGGACGGCTACGGCGGCAGCGGCGACGCCGATGCGAGAGACGCCGCCGGTCAGCGCTGGCGCGTTCCACGCCCGAGCGACTCGGGCCGAAGCGCGCCGCCAGCCGCGCCATCAGCAGAGCGCTCGATGATGTCGCCGAGCGCGAGCGCTGCGGCGTGACGGGCCGGATCGACGTCGAGCGCCACGTACCAGCGGGCCGCGCACGCGCGACGGTCGGCGCGGCGGGCGGCGCGTAGCAGCCGCGGACGTGTCCGGCGGGCGTCCGAGCGCTGGCGATCGGCGATGCCTCGCCAGCGCGGCGCGATGCAGCGCTCGCCGATCACCTCGACGCCGTCGCGCGCCGGCCTCAGGCAGGCCGGCAGCAGCACGTGGTGCCCCGCAGCGCGAGCAGCACGCGACGCAGGCGCAGCGAGCGCTCGCCGTCGCGCATGCGCACTCCGCGAGGCGTGAAGCCCCAGCGCGAGAGCGCCCGCCACAAGCCGGGCAGGCAGCCGGCCGGCCGCGACTGGGCCTCGACGCGCGAGAGTGCTGTCCACCACGAGCATGGATCGTCCAGACGCGCACGCCGCGAGCCTGCCACACCACAGCGGCGGCGGGAAGGGGGAACGCGTGTTGGAATGTACGCGATGGCGCGGCGCGCGACGACGCGCACGAGCGACCTGAACGTCCCGACCGCTAAGCACGCCGGAAATCTGCGTCCCGGCGTCAACTGCTCGACGATCGTGCCGACCGTGAACTTCGTCAGACGGCTCCTACGTGCCGACCGTCAGCTCGTCAACACAGCACCAGGCTCAGCGCCGCGCTCTTGCCCGGCACCCGGCTCGCCGCCCATCAACAGGTTCCGCTCCGGCAGGCCCACGCTGACCGTGCGGCCCAACTCGTCGACGCCGAGCGGGACCGGCTCCCACAGCGACAACGGCCCCTCGGCAGCCTCCAGCGGCCACGCGACCGTCACGCCATCGAGCGGATCGCGGCGCACGATCAACGCGTCACCCCAGCCGGCATGCCGCGGATCGCGCCCGACCCGGACCTCACGAGCCGCCAGACACGCCGCCAACCGCTCCGCCTGCGCCTCCACCTCCGGGATCGAGGAGCCGCGAGAGCACTGAATCCGCACCAGCTCGCCCGCCGGCACCCACGACACCCGCCGCGCCACCACCCGAGGCAACCCGACGTCAACCCACGCCCGCCGCCACCGCCGCCGCACCCGAGCAGCCCGCAACCAACGCACCAGCGCGCCACGCGAGCCCGGGACCGCCAGCACCACCGCCGCCGTCACCACGACCACGCCAGCGGCCGGGAGCGATCCGAGCGAACGCCCCAGCAGCCGCCACGACACCACGGGCACGACCACCAGGCCCAGCTCCAGCCGCCACCGCCACACACCTCCGACCAGTCGGCAGACCAGGCGCAGCCACGCCTCAGCCGGACTCTCCCGCCGCACAACGACCTCCCGCAGCCCCGCCCGCGTGCTCTACGCCGCCGCCTTCTCCCCGCTCGCCGGCCGCAGCTTCGTCGAGTGGATCGCCGCCGCCCGATACGACATCCCGAAGCGGCCGTCCCGCTCCCACGCCTGCACGGTCAGCGCATCCACGCGCACCATCTCGCCCTCCGCCACGCCTGGATCGCCCGGCACCGCCACCCGGAACACGTCCGCCTCACCAGCGCCGAACGCGACCAGGTTCACGCCCCACAGCACCTCGCCGTTCGTGTCCACCCGCGGCGCCCACGTGGCACGGGGCTTGTCCTGCTCGTACTGCTTCAACGGCTCAGCGGCCGCGACCACTAGGAACTGCAGTCGGCTCGTGTCGATCGGAAGACGCACGTCGAACCCCCTGACTACGACAACTTGGAATTACAAGTTGGGCCGACGGTAGGTCACTTGGAATTACAAGTCAAGGAACGCACGGCGATTCGCGCCGTTCAGGTCACCACGGGAACATCAGGGGCGACCGGACCGCGTCGCTACGAGGCCAGCTGCAGCGCGCCGTCGCGCCAGCGCACCAGCACGGGCGTGTGCTTGACCTGCGCGCCCGTGGCCGGATCGATCTTGAACTCGCCGAACAGCGTCGAGGTTTCCAGCCCCGCCGCCGCCTCCCACAGCGCCGCGCGATCCAGGCTCCCGGCCAGCTCGGCACATCGCGTCGCCAGTACCGCCCCAGCTGCAGCCTGCACCGCGGGATAGTCCGGTGAGGCCTCCGCGGCATCGGAGTACGCCGCCAGGAATTCGCTCTCAGCCGGCCCGAGCTCGGGCGCGTCGCCACGGCCCGGGAACCACTGCGCGATCCCGTAGACGCCGTCCATGTAGCCGACCTCCGAACCAAACTCCTGAACGCCCGCGGCAACCGAGCCGATCACGCGTGGCGGCCGCGCAGCCGACCAAGCCGCCTTGACGATCGCCACGTCGTCCTCGAAGCGCCCAGCCGAGAACAGGTCCCACACGTCCGGCGCGTCCTCGAACGAAAACCCGTCACCCGCGCGCGCCTCGACGACCTCCAGACCTTCGCTCCGCGCCGCCTCGACCGCGCCGGCGGCCACCTGCCGCCCGAACGTCCCGCGCCCACGCACGACCCACAGCGGCGCCCGCTCTTGCTCCGCGGCTCGTGTGCGCACGAACGGGATCGCATACCGACTCGTCGGAGCGAGCACCGAGACCACCCGGCCCGGGCACAGCGCCTGAACGTCATCGCCGGAGCCGCCCTGGTTCCAGAGCACGCCGTCGATCTCCGCCATCGCGCCGGCCGCCTCGCGCATCAGCTGCGTCGAGTACGGCCCGAGCAGGAGATCGCTTCGGCTGGCCATGCTCCACAACCGAGTGGCAAACAGCCCGGGATCACTGCCGTCGTCCTCGATCTCGAGCTCGACGTCGTCGCCGACCAAGCGCCGCCACGCCTGCAGCCCGTGCGCCGCCTGCCGACCGAAGCGCCCGTAGCGCCCAGTCAACGACAGACACGCCCCAAGCCGCAATCGCGTCATCGCATCTGGACCTCGTACCGCAGCTGATGCTTATCTGCCGCCGCCACGGTGTCTTGCACCTCGACCGGCCGCCCTTCCGAGTCGTACACGGTCCGGAGGATTCGCAGCACCGGCACACCCGGACCGAGCTGCAACGCCTCCAGCTCGCTCTGCGTCGGCATCCGGCACTCCACGTCATCAATCGACCGCTGAAGCCGCCGCCGAATCGGCCCGCTCTCATCCTCGATCAGCCCGTACACCCCGCCAGCGATCCGCTCCGGCTCAGGGATCGCCGTGCCCTCCGCGACGTCGCGCGGGTAGTAGCTGTCGCACAACGCCACCGGCTCGTCATTCACCACGAACAGCCGCCGACGCACCGCCACACGCGAATCGCCGCCGTCACCGAGGCGCACCCCAACCTCCTCGGGAGCCGCGAGCCACCCCACTTCCAACAGCCGCTGCTCGGCCACCTGGCCCTGCTCCTCAACCTGCGCATTGAAGCCCGAGACACCCTCCCGCCGATGGCGCCGGAAGTTCTCGCCCGACAGCAGCAACCGGACGTGCGGCTTCGCCCGCACGAAGGCCCCACGCCCCTGCTCGGTTGTGACCAGGCCCTGAGCCTTCAGAAGCGCGAGCGCACGGCGGACCGTGGGACGGCTCGTCTTGAACCGCTCCGCCAGGTCGTTCTCCGACGGCAGCTTCTCGCCCGCTTCAAGCCGACCATCCACAATCGACGCGCGCAGTTCGTCGACAATATCGTGATACGGGAACCGACTTGGCAATCCAAGTCAATCCTATCCTGAGAAAAAAAAAAAAAAAAAAAAAAAAAAAAAAAAAAAAAAAAAAAAAAAAAAAAAAAAAAAAAAAAAAAAAAAAAAAAAAAAAAAAAAAAAAAAAAAAAAAAAAAAAAAAAAAAAAAAAAAAAAAAAAAAAAAAAAAAAAAAAAAAAAAAAAAAAAAAAAAAAAAAAAAAAAAAAAAAAAAAAAAAAAAAAAAAAAAAAAAAAAAAAAAAAAAAAAAAAAAAAAAAAAAAAAAAAAAAAAAAAAAAAAAAAAAAAAAAAAAAAAAAAAAAAAAAAAAAAAAAAAAAAAAAAAAAAAAAAAAAAAAAAAAAAAAAAAAAAAAAAAAAAAAAAAAAAAAAAAAAAAAAAAAAAAAAAAAAAAAAAAAAAAAAAAAAAAAAAAAAAAAAAAAAAAAAAAAAAAAAAAAAAAAAAAAAAAAAAAAAAAAAAAAAAAAAAAAAAAAAAAAAAAAAAAAAAAAAAAAAAAAAAAAAAAAAAAAAAAAAAAAAAAAAAAAAAAAAAAAAAAAAAAAAAAAAAAAAAAAAAAAAAAAAAAAAAAAAAAAAAAAAAAAAAAAAAAAAAAAAAAAAAAAAAAAAAAAAAAAAAAAAAAAAAAAAAAAAAAAAAAAAAAAAAAAAAAAAAAAAAAAAAAAAAAAAAAAAAAAAAAAAAAAAAAAAAAAAAAAAAAAAAAAAAAAAAAAAAAAAAAAAAAAAAAAAAAAAAAAAAAAAAAAAAAAAAAAAAAAAAAAAAAAAAAAAAAAAAAAAAAAAAAAAAAAAAAAAAAAAAAAAAAAAAAAAAAAAAAAAAAAAAAAAAAAAAAAAAAAAAAAAAAAAAAAAAAAAAAAAAAAAAAAAAAAAAAAAAAAAAAAAAAAAAAAAAAAAAAAAAAAAAAAAAAAAAAAAAAAAAAAAAAAAAAAAAAAAAAAAAAAAAAAAAAAAAAAAAAAAAAAAAAAAAAAAAAAAAAAAAAAAAAAAAAAAAAAAAAAAAAAAAAAAAAAAAAAAAAAAAAAAAAAAAAAAAAAAAAAAAAAAAAAAAAAAAAAAAAAAAAAAAAAAAAAAAAAAAAAAAAAAAAAAAAAAAAAAAAAAAAAAAAAAAAAAAAAAAAAAAAAAAAAAAAAAAAAAAAAAAAAAAAAAAAAAAAAAAAAAAAAAAAAAAAAAAAAAAAAAAAAAAAAAAAAAAAAAAAAAAAAAAAAAAAAAAAAAAAAAAAAAAAAAAAAAAAAAAAAAAAAAAAAAAAAAAAAAAAAAAAAAAAAAAAAAAAAAAAAAAAAAAAAAAAAAAAAAAAAAAAAAAAAAAAAAAAAAAAAAAAAAAAAAAAAAAAAAAAAAAAAAAAAAAAAAAAAAAAAAAAAAAAAAAAAAAAAAAAAAAAAAAAAAAAAAAAAAAAAAAAAAAAAAAAAAAAAAAAAAAAAAAAAAAAAAAAAAAAAAAAAAAAAAAAAAAAAAAAAAAAAAAAAAAAAAAAAAAAAAAAAAAAAAAAAAAAAAAAAAAAAAAAAAAAAAAAAAAAAAAAAAAAAAAAAAAAAAAAAAAAAAAAAAAAAAAAAAAAAAAAAAAAAAAAAAAAAAAAAAAAAAAAAAAAAAAAAAAAAAAAAAAAAAAAAAAAAAAAAAAAAAAAAAAAAAAAAAAAAAAAAAAAAAAAAAAAAAAAAAAAAAAAAAAAAAAAAAAAAAAAAAAAAAAAAAAAAAAAAAAAAAAAAAAAAAAAAAAAAAAAAAAAAAAAAAAAAAAAAAAAAAAAAAAAAAAAAAAAAAAAAAAAAAAAAAAAAAAAAAAAAAAAAAAAAAAAAAAAAAAAAAAAAAAAAAAAAAAAAAAAAAAAAAAAAAAAAAAAAAAAAAAAAAAAAAAAAAAAAAAAAAAAAAAAAAAAAAAAAAAAAAAAAAAAAAAAAAAAAAAAAAAAAAAAAAAAAAAAAAAAAAAAAAAAAAAAAAAAAAAAAAAAAAAAAAAAAAAAAAAAAAAAAAAAAAAAAAAAAAAAAAAAAAAAAAAAAAAAAAAAAAAAAAAAAAAAAAAAAAAAAAAAAAAAAAAAAAAAAAAAAAAAAAAAAAAAAAAAAAAAAAAAAAAAAAAAAAAAAAAAAAAAAAAAAAAAAAAAAAAAAAAAAAAAAAAAAAAAAAAAAAAAAAAAAAAAAAAAAAAAAAAAAAAAAAAAAAAAAAAAAAAAAAAAAAAAAAAAAAAAAAAAAAAAAAAAAAAAAAAAAAAAAAAAAAAAAAAAAAAAAAAAAAAAAAAAAAAAAAAAAAAAAAAAAAAAAAAAAAAAAAAAAAAAAAAAAAAAAAAAAAAAAAAAAAAAAAAAAAAAAAAAAAAAAAAAAAAAAAAAAAAAAAAAAAAAAAAAAAAAAAAAAAAAAAAAAAAAAAAAAAAAAAAAAAAAAAAAAAAAAAAAAAAAAAAAAAAAAAAAAAAAAAAAAAAAAAAAAAAAAAAAAAAAAAAAAAAAAAAAAAAAAAAAAAAAAAAAAAAAAAAAAAAAAAAAAAAAAAAAAAAAAAAAAAAAAAAAAAAAAAAAAAAAAAAAAAAAAAAAAAAAAAAAAAAAAAAAAAAAAAAAAAAAAAAAAAAAAAAAAAAAAAAAAAAAAAAAAAAAAAAAAAAAAAAAAAAAAAAAAAAAAAAAAAAAAAAAAAAAAAAAAAAAAAAAAAAAAAAAAAAAAAAAAAAAAAAAAAAAAAAAAAAAAAAAAAAAAAAAAAAAAAAAAAAAAAAAAAAAAAAAAAAAAAAAAAAAAAAAAAAAAAAAAAAAAAAAAAAAAAAAAAAAAAAAAAAAAAAAAAAAAAAAAAAAAAAAAAAAAAAAAAAAAAAAAAAAAAAAAAAAAAAAAAAAAAAAAAAAAAAAAAAAAAAAAAAAAAAAAAAAAAAAAAAAAAAAAAAAAAAAAAAAAAAAAAAAAAAAAAAAAAAAAAAAAAAAAAAAAAAAAAAAAAAAAAAAAAAAAAAAAAAAAAAAAAAAAAAAAAAAAAAAAAAAAAAAAAAAAAAAAAAAAAAAAAAAAAAAAAAAAAAAAAAAAAAAAAAAAAAAAAAAAAAAAAAAAAAAAAAAAAAAAAAAAAAAAAAAAAAAAAAAAAAAAAAAAAAAAAAAAAAAAAAAAAAAAAAAAAAAAAAAAAAAAAAAAAAAAAAAAAAAAAAAAAAAAAAAAAAAAAAAAAAAAAAAAAAAAAAAAAAAAAAAAAAAAAAAAAAAAAAAAAAAAAAAAAAAAAAAAAAAAAAAAAAAAAAAAAAAAAAAAAAAAAAAAAAAAAAAAAAAAAAAAAAAAAAAAAAAAAAAAAAAAAAAAAAAAAAAAAAAAAAAAAAAAAAAAAAAAAAAAAAAAAAAAAAAAAAAAAAAAAAAAAAAAAAAAAAAAAAAAAAAAAAAAAAAAAAAAAAAAAAAAAAAAAAAAAAAAAAAAAAAAAAAAAAAAAAAAAAAAAAAAAAAAAAAAAAAAAAAAAAAAAAAAAAAAAAAAAAAAAAAAAAAAAAAAAAAAAAAAAAAAAAAAAAAAAAAAAAAAAAAAAAAAAAAAAAAAAAAAAAAAAAAAAAAAAAAAAAAAAAAAAAAAAAAAAAAAAAAAAAAAAAAAAAAAAAAAAAAAAAAAAAAAAAAAAAAAAAAAAAAAAAAAAAAAAAAAAAAAAAAAAAAAAAAAAAAAAAAAAAAAAAAAAAAAAAAAAAAAAAAAAAAAAAAAAAAAAAAAAAAAAAAAAAAAAAAAAAAAAAAAAAAAAAAAAAAAAAAAAAAAAAAAAAAAAAAAAAAAAAAAAAAAAAAAAAAAAAAAAAAAAAAAAAAAAAAAAAAAAAAAAAAAAAAAAAAAAAAAAAAAAAAAAAAAAAAAAAAAAAAAAAAAAAAAAAAAAAAAAAAAAAAAAAAAAAAAAAAAAAAAAAAAAAAAAAAAAAAAAAAAAAAAAAAAAAAAAAAAAAAAAAAAAAAAAAAAAAAAAAAAAAAAAAAAAAAAAAAAAAAAAAAAAAAAAAAAAAAAAAAAAAAAAAAAAAAAAAAAAAAAAAAAAAAAAAAAAAAAAAAAAAAAAAAAAAAAAAAAAAAAAAAAAAAAAAAAAAAAAAAAAAAAAAAAAAAAAAAAAAAAAAAAAAAAAAAAAAAAAAAAAAAAAAAAAAAAAAAAAAAAAAAAAAAAAAAAAAAAAAAAAAAAAAAAAAAAAAAAAAAAAAAAAAAAAAAAAAAAAAAAAAAAAAAAAAAAAAAAAAAAAAAAAAAAAAAAAAAAAAAAAAAAAAAAAAAAAAAAAAAAAAAAAAAAAAAAAAAAAAAAAAAAAAAAAAAAAAAAAAAAAAAAAAAAAAAAAAAAAAAAAAAAAAAAAAAAAAAAAAAAAAAAAAAAAAAAAAAAAAAAAAAAAAAAAAAAAAAAAAAAAAAAAAAAAAAAAAAAAAAAAAAAAAAAAAAAAAAAAAAAAAAAAAAAAAAAAAAAAAAAAAAAAAAAAAAAAAAAAAAAAAAAAAAAAAAAAAAAAAAAAAAAAAAAAAAAAAAAAAAAAAAAAAAAAAAAAAAAAAAAAAAAAAAAAAAAAAAAAAAAAAAAAAAAAAAAAAAAAAAAAAAAAAAAAAAAAAAAAAAAAAAAAAAAAAAAAAAAAAAAAAAAAAAAAAAAAAAAAAAAAAAAAAAAAAAAAAAAAAAAAAAAAAAAAAAAAAAAAAAAAAAAAAAAAAAAAAAAAAAAAAAAAAAAAAAAAAAAAAAAAAAAAAAAAAAAAAAAAAAAAAAAAAAAAAAAAAAAAAAAAAAAAAAAAAAAAAAAAAAAAAAAAAAAAAAAAAAAAAAAAAAAAAAAAAAAAAAAAAAAAAAAAAAAAAAAAAAAAAAAAAAAAAAAAAAAAAAAAAAAAAAAAAAAAAAAAAAAAAAAAAAAAAAAAAAAAAAAAAAAAAAAAAAAAAAAAAAAAAAAAAAAAAAAAAAAAAAAAAAAAAAAAAAAAAAAAAAAAATTTTTTTTTTTTTTTTTTTTTTTTTTTTTTTTTTTTTTTTTTTTTTTTTTTTTTTTTTTTTTTTTTTTTTTTTTTTTTTTTTTTTTTTTTTTTTTTTTTTTTTTTTTTTTTTTTTTTTTTTTTTTTTTTTTTTTTTTTTTTTTTTTTTTTTTTTTTTTTTTTTTTTTTTTTTTTTTTTTTTTTTTTTTTTTTTTTTTTTTTTTTTTTTTTTTTTTTTTTTTTTTTTTTTTTTTTTTTTTTTTTTTTTTTTTTTTTTTTTTTTTTTTTTTTTTTTTTTTTTTTTTTTTTTTTTTTTTTTTTTTTTTTTTTTTTTTTTTTTTTTTTTTTTTTTTTTTTTTTTTTTTTTTTTTTTTTTTTTTTTTTTTTTTTTTTTTTTTTTTTTTTTTTTTTTTTTTTTTTTTTTTTTTTTTTTTTTTTTTTTTTTTTTTTTTTTTTTTTTTTTTTTTTTTTTTTTTTTTTTTTTTTTTTTTTTTTTTTTTTTTTTTTTTTTTTTTTTTTTTTTTTTTTTTTTTTTTTTTTTTTTTTTTTTTTTTTTTTTTTTTTTTTTTTTTTTTTTTTTTTTTTTTTTTTTTTTTTTTTTTTTTTTTTTTTTTTTTTTTTTTTTTTTTTTTTTTTTTTTTTTTTTTTTTTTTTTTTTTTTTTTTTTTTTTTTTTTTTTTTTTTTTTTTTTTTTTTTTTTTTTTTTTTTTTTTTTTTTTTTTTTTTTTTTTTTTTTTTTTTTTTTTTTTTTTTTTTTTTTTTTTTTTTTTTTTTTTTTTTTTTTTTTTTTTTTTTTTTTTTTTTTTTTTTTTTTTTTTTTTTTTTTTTTTTTTTTTTTTTTTTTTTTTTTTTTTTTTTTTTTTTTTTTTTTTTTTTTTTTTTTTTTTTTTTTTTTTTTTTTTTTTTTTTTTTTTTTTTTTTTTTTTTTTTTTTTTTTTTTTTTTTTTTTTTTTTTTTTTTTTTTTTTTTTTTTTTTTTTTTTTTTTTTTTTTTTTTTTTTTTTTTTTTTTTTTTTTTTTTTTTTTTTTTTTTTTTTTTTTTTTTTTTTTTTTTTTTTTTTTTTTTTTTTTTTTTTTTTTTTTTTTTTTTTTTTTTTTTTTTTTTTTTTTTTTTTTTTTTTTTTTTTTTTTTTTTTTTTTTTTTTTTTTTTTTTTTTTTTTTTTTTTTTTTTTTTTTTTTTTTTTTTTTTTTTTTTTTTTTTTTTTTTTTTTTTTTTTTTTTTTTTTTTTTTTTTTTTTTTTTTTTTTTTTTTTTTTTTTTTTTTTTTTTTTTTTTTTTTTTTTTTTTTTTTTTTTTTTTTTTTTTTTTTTTTTTTTTTTTTTTTTTTTTTTTTTTTTTTTTTTTTTTTTTTTTTTTTTTTTTTTTTTTTTTTTTTTTTTTTTTTTTTTTTTTTTTTTTTTTTTTTTTTTTTTTTTTTTTTTTTTTTTTTTTTTTTTTTTTTTTTTTTTTTTTTTTTTTTTTTTTTTTTTTTTTTTTTTTTTTTTTTTTTTTTTTTTTTTTTTTTTTTTTTTTTTTTTTTTTTTTTTTTTTTTTTTTTTTTTTTTTTTTTTTTTTTTTTTTTTTTTTTTTTTTTTTTTTTTTTTTTTTTTTTTTTTTTTTTTTTTTTTTTTTTTTTTTTTTTTTTTTTTTTTTTTTTTTTTTTTTTTTTTTTTTTTTTTTTTTTTTTTTTTTTTTTTTTTTTTTTTTTTTTTTTTTTTTTTTTTTTTTTTTTTTTTTTTTTTTTTTTTTTTTTTTTTTTTTTTTTTTTTTTTTTTTTTTTTTTTTTTTTTTTTTTTTTTTTTTTTTTTTTTTTTTTTTAAAAAAAAAAAAAAAAAAAAAAAAAAAAAAAAAAAAAAAAAAAAAAAAAAAAAAAAAAAAAAAAAAAAAAAAAAAAAAAAAAAAAAAAAAAAAAAAAAAAAAAAAAAAAAAAAAAAAAAAAAAAAAAAAAAAAAAAAAAAAAAAAAAAAAAAAAAAAAAAAAAAAAAAAAAAAAAAATGCATCGCACCCAGGAGGTCGGGGGTTCGAGTCCCCCTAGCTCCACCTCACAGAACCCGCGCCCCGCGCGGGTTCTCTCGTTGGGAGCTCGGCGGCTGGCCGGCGTATCAGGGTCATCTGAGCGGACTTCTGGCCCCATGTCGGGTCCAAATTGGATCGTATCGGCCGCGATCTACGGCCTTACGCGGCCCTCGTGAGAGGCTCCGTGCTTGGCATGTTGGCGTGCTGCATGGACGGAATCGCGTCGCGCATGAGCCAGTCGAAGGCGTCGCCGAACTGGCGGCGGTCGCGGCGTTTGAGCACGAGCGCGTAGATCCGGAGCGTCAGCTTCGGATCCTTATGCCCCACCTGCGCCTGGACGTACGGCACGTCGGCCCCGGCGGTGAGCATGATGCTGATGTAGGTGCGCCTGAGGGTGTGGGGCGTGACGGGCGTGTCGATCGGCGGAAGGGCGCCGCGCGCGCAGTTCGTTGGCGCGCCGCAGGGCGGGCGCCAGCACCCGGTTGCGGATGTTGTCCTTGTCGCGCCGGCCGCCGGTGCGGGTCGGGAACGCGGGCGCGGTCGGCGGGTCGTTGGCGCGGGTGGCGAGGTAGTTCCGCAGTTCGGCGGCGAGCCGATCGGTCAGGTCGACGTTGCGGACCCCGGCTTCGGTCTTGGCGTCACTGACGCGGATCTTGCGGTGGGCGAGGTCGATGTCGGCGAGATCGAGCTCGGCGGCCTCCGAGACGCGCAGCCCGCCACAGCCAAGCGTGGCGATCAGGGCTCGGCGTCCGGGGTCGGCGACGCCGATGCGCGGGGGGCGACTGGCGCGTTGGTGGCGGTAGATCGCGGTCGACTCGGCGATGTTGAGTGCCTCGGCGATCGCCTTCCAGGTCAGATGCTGCACGTCGCGCAGCTCCCGGACCGCACGGAAGCGCTCGTCGACGTCGGTCGAGCCGGCACGGCCGGTGAGATCGCCGTCGCCGCGGGGTTGGGGCGTGTCGTCAGCGCCTCTCGAGCGGTCGAGTGCGTCGAGGGGTGGGTGAGTGGAGCGCAGCGCGCGGCGAGTTCGCTGGCGCGCCTGGAGCTTCGGCTGGACGGCCACGACGGGCGAGCCGAGATGGCCTCGTGCGACGGACGCCACGGGCGCCACCCAGCCGCTCCAGGCACCCTGGAACTACCAGGGCATGGGCAACAACGTCATCCAGCGCCGTTTGGCGCGTTAGCGGGTTCTTCGAGTGACCAGGTCCGGTCCGGTGGCCGTCCGGGCGATAGCATCGGCCGATGGGTTCGCGGCGTATGACTTCGGCAGTGCGCGAGCAGCGGATCGGGCTCGCGGAGCTGCTCGCCGCGATCACGCTCGCGACCGACCTCGGGCGCGGCTTTCCGCAGGAGAAGGCGCTGCGGACGTGCCTCGTCGCGCTGCGGATCGCGGAGGAGCTCGGTCTGGGCGAGCGCGAGCTCCGCGACGTCTTCTACGCCGGGCTCGTCCATCCGGTCGGGCTGCACGGCCTTCACCTACGAGGCCGCGCGCCTGTTCGGCACGAGCGAGTTCACGGCCATCCCGGCGTTCGCGCCGGTCGACGCGGCCCGGCCCGTGGAGTCGCTGAGCGCGATCCGCGCGTCCGTGCGGGGCGAGCCGCCGGCGCGCCGGGTGCGGGCGACGCTCAGGAACGTGAGCGCGGGCAAGCGCTTTCAGGCCTACGCGCTGCGGGCGGACTGCGAGGCGGGCGCCAGCTTCACGCGGCGCTTCGGGCTCGGCGAGGAGGTGGCGAGGATCGTCCTCCAGGTCCACGCGCGCTGGGACGGCAAGGGCGTGCCGCGCGACCTCGCCGGCGAGGCGATCGAGCCGGCGCGCGCGCGTGATCGCGCTCGCCAACCAGGTCGAGATCTTCCACCGCACCGCCGGGCGCGAGGAGACGCGCGCGATGGTGCGCCGCCGCGCCGGCGGCTGGTTCGATCCCGCGGCGGCCGCGGCACTCGAGCGGTGCGCCGCCGGGGTGTTCGACGAGCTCGAGGCCGGCTCGGTGTGGGACGCCGTCCTCGCCGCGGAGCCGGGCCCGCCGGCGTCCGTGCCGGCGGCGCGCCTCGACGATCTCGCCGCGGCGATGGCGGGCTTCGTCGATGTCAAGTCGCCCTACCTGCTCGGCCATTCGAGCGGCGTCGCGGCGCTCGCCGAGCAGGCCGCCGCCGCGCTCGGCCTCGGCGCCGACGAGCGCACGGCGCTGCGGACTGCGGGCCTCGTGCACGACATCGGCCGGGTCGCCGTCTCGAACCTCGTGTGGGACAAGCGCGGCGAGCTGACGGCGTCCGAGTGGGAGCAGGTCCGCCTGCACCCGTACCACGGCGAGCGGATCCTGGCCCGCTCGGCCGCGCTGCGGCCGCTGGCCGAGCTCGCCGGGATGCACCACGAGCGCGCCGACGGCAGCGGCTACCACCGCGGCGTGACCGCGGCGGCGATGCCGGTCGCCGCGCGCCTGCTCGCCGCCGCGGACGCCTTCCAGGCGATGACCGAGCCGCGCCCGCACCGCGAGGCGCTGGCCCCGGAGCGGGCGGCGGGCGAGGTGGAGCGCATGATCGCGTCGGGCGCGCTCGACGTCGAGGCCGGACGAGCGGTCTGCGAGGCGGCCGGCGTGGCGCTCCGCCGCGGGCGGGCGTCCGCTCCTGGCCGGCCGGGCTCACCGAGCGCGAGGTCGAGGTGCTGCGCCTGCTCGCGCGCGGGCGGTCGAAGAAGGAGATCGCCGCGGCGCTGGTGATCGCGCCGGGCACGGTGCACACGCACACGGTCCACATCTACGAGAAGCTCGGCGTCTCGACGCGCGCCGGCGTCGCGCTGTTCGCGATGGAGCACGGCCTGGTCAGGCCCTGACGGCGCCCGCGAGATACATCGAACGATGGATGGATCCGGCGCCGCCGCGGGCCTAGCGTCACCACGTGACCACGAGCGAGGAGGCTGCTCATGAGCACGCGCACGCGAGACGACACGACCGAGGCGACGGGGACGCGGGTCGACATCGCGCGACGGCACCGAGATCGCCTGCTGGGCGACGGGCGAGGGGCCGCCGCTGGTCCTCGTGCACGGCACGACCGCCGACCACACGCGCTGGCGGCCGCTGCTCCCGTACCTCGAGCCGCATGCGACCGTCCACGCCGTCGACCGGCGCGGCCGCGGCGCGAGCGGCGACGCGGAGCCCTACGACGTCGCGCGCGAGTTCGAGGACGTCGCGGCGGTCGTCGACGCGGTCGCCGAGCGATCCGGCTCGCCGGTCGCCCTGCTCGGGCACTCCTACGGCGGGTTCTGCGCGCTCGGCGCCGCCGCGCTGACCGCGAACCTGCGCGCGCTCATCCTCTACGAGCCGGCGCTCGCCGGCGCCGGGAGCGACCTGCCGCCGGGCGTCGTGGAGCGGATCGAGTCGCGGCTGGCGAACGGCGACCGGGAGGGCGCGCTCGAGCTGATGATGCGCGAGGTCGTGCGGATGCCCGACGCGGAGGTCGCCCTGGTCCGGGCGCAGCCATCCTGGGCCGCGCGCGTCGCGGCGGCGCACACGATCCCGCGCGAGCTGCGGGCGGTCACGGGCGACGTTCTCGAAGCCGTCCGGTTCCAGGCGATCGCCGCGCCCGGCGCTCCTGATCGCCGGCGGCGACAGCCCGGCGTACTTCAGGCGCGACATCGACGCCGTGGCCGGCCGCCTGCCGGACGCCCGCGTCGCCGTCATCGACGGTCAGCAGCACGTCGCGGACGTGCTGGCACCGCAGACCTTCGCCGAGCACGTGCTCGGGTTCCTGGCCGAGCGGTCCTGAACGCACGGCGGCGATGTCGACCGGGCCGCCCTGTGCGGGCAGCACGAGCGCGCGACCCGGACATGCCGGCGAGCGGGATCGGCGGGCACGCGTGATGCGATCGGCGTGCCCGCCGAGCGGCGCCACCGGGTGGTGGGGTGAGAGGGGGGCGGGAGGGTGGGTGAAAAAAAAAAAAAAAAAAAAAACATACGCGCGCGCGTGCGCGCCCTGATGATCGGCCTCAGCGTCGCGGCCGCGTTCGTCGCCGCCGCCGGCAGCACGTCGTCTTCGGGCACGCCCAACGAGCGCACCAGAGCGGTGCTCTCCTGAGCTCGCAACGGTCCGAGGCGCATCATCTCGAAGCCGCCCGCGGGAAGCCGGCTCCATGCCTGGTTCGGCGCTGCCCTCCCGGCCAACAGCATCACTAGGTCCTCCGGGAGCAACGTGGTCACGGCTTGCCGCAACCATGTGTCGAGCAGGCGGAACACCTCATACCTTCACCTGATGGACGCGGCCAGCCTTGCACTGCTCGCCGCCGCGGGACGGCGGCTGCGCCGGCTCGGCGTGCTGCTCGTGGCGACGTCGCGCCCCGGAGACCAGCGGGTTGCACTGGTCTCCGACGCGCTTCGGCGCGCGGACGCGCTTCCCGGGGAGCTCGAGCTCGAACCGCTGCCCGAGGCAGCGATCGCCGCCATCGTCGACAGCCTGGCGCCCGGCTGCCCGAGGACGTGCGGCGCGGGGCGGTCGATGCGGCGGGCGGTGTGCCGTTGCTCGCGCGAGAGGCCGCGCGGGCGCGCTACGCAGTTGCAATTCGCAAGGGCAAGCTCAACGAGCCGAGTGAGTCGGCTTCGTAATCCTCACTAATCAGATAGACGTGGCCGGGACGAGCGGGTACGTCATGTGGGAGGGGCTCTACCAACCGCCTCAACCGATGCCGTTGACTGGGACGGGAGCCGTGGACCGGCAGAGGGGTTCGTGGACGCTCAGAACGGCGAGGCGCCCACGCCGCTGGTCATGCTCATCACCTCAAACGACCCTCCGAGATGGCTGACCGACTTGCTCTTGATCTCGTTCCAGACCATCATGAGCCCGCGGGCGATGTTCTCCCCGTTCACGCGTGAGTCGTCCTCGTCGATGTCACGCATGCCGAGAGCCTTGCACGCCAGCCAGGACAAGCCGTAGCGGTTGATCCCGCGTACGTCGGTCGGCACCGATGAGCCGATGGGCTTCCACGCCTGCCAGCCGATCTCCATCCAGCCGTGGCCCATGCTGCCGTTGTCCATGTATAGACGGAGGGGCAGGTTGATCGTGTCCAGCGGCCGGTCGTTGTAGTCCCCGACCGTCGCTGCATTCGCGCCCTTGCCGCCGAGATACCCGTGCTTGACGCCGAGCGCCGAGTCCTCGCCGGACGGATAGCTGTCGTCCGTGAACTCGATCACGACGATGCCCGTGTCGTACCCGCGGAGACGGCCCGCGCCCGACTCGATCTGCATCCCGAACCAACCGTCAGAGGTGGACCGCCACTGCTCCTCCTTGCATGCCGCAAGCGTCGTGGTCAGCGACTGGTACAGGGAGTCGGCGACCGCCCATTTCACCGCCGGCGGGTCGGTCGGCTGGTTTAGCAGCCGCTGCAGCGTCTCCGCATGCGACGCCGCACCATCGGCCTCGAGCGTGTCGCCGAGCGCACTCGCGTAGCGCGCCAGCGCGGTCGCGCGCGCCGTTCCGCCACCCGGCGCGGGCGTGGGCCCGGCCGCAAGCGCGTCGGCGATCTTCTTGTTCGCGGCCCCTTTTCCCTCCTTGAGGGCGCGCTCGACGATCTGACTGCTGACGGCGAGCACGGTCTTGGGCTCGGCCGACACCCGCTTGGCGGCGCCCGCGACGGCCTTGCCGAGCGCCCCCGCCACGACCAGCCCGACGCCGTCCGTGGCTGCCGCGATGACCGCGGTGATCGCAGCCTGCAGGATGGCGTCGGTGATCGACGGATCGGCCGCGGCTCCGGCACCTCCGGAGCCAGCGAACTCGTCTACGGCATCTTTGCGCTTGTCTAGGACGCCACCGACCTTGTCCCAGAGACCGGCGACCTCCACGATCGCCACGCTCCACTGGTCCTCGGTGTAGACGTTTGGCCCCACCCGATAGGTCGTCGCCGATGCGGCCGGGGCCGTGGCGGGAGGGTCCTGCGTCGCTACCGGGTCGCGCCCGAGCGACCGCTGGGGCGACAGGAGCCGCGCGAGCTCGGGCGAGACGGCTCCGCTCGGCAGCGCGCGGGACGGGCGCAGCGCACGGCTCAGGGCGTGGTTGCCGACGATGCCGGCAAGCTGCGGTGAGGGACGTGGCGCGGGCCTTGCGTCCGTCGTCCGCTCCCCCTCGCGCGCATCGTCGTCGTACAAACGTTCAGCCACGGGTGCAGTGTTCGCCCCGCCCCCGCCGCAGAGCAACCCCGGCGGTGCGGCGCCTTACCGTTTCCTGCGCCCGCCGCCGAGGTCGCTCGCGTCCCAGCACCCGCCGCTGGGAGCCGTACGGTCGGTACCGTGAGCAGCAGCGCCTGCTTGAGCGACGCAAGCGCAGCTTCCGGGTCGCGGTGGCCATGTCGATCCGAGCCGATGTGGGGCGCGCCGACAGCCAGGCAGAGGGTGCGCCGCCGAGCGGCCCGACCAACCACCAGCGAATGGGTGGCCGCGGCTCGGAGGGCGGACGCGACGCGGGAGGTCGGGAAGGCTGAGATGGGAACGAGCTCACGGGAGGCGAAGAGCCCGGCGTGGGCTCACCGGATCACGTTGCCGACGGGCCCCCTCGGCCCCGGGAGATTGCGAACGGAGGCGCCCGTTAGAACCGGGAGTCATGGCCGTCACCCTGGGAACGCCGCCCGACGACTTCGCCGGGCAGGTCCGCGTTCGGCGCGTGCGGTTTCGCTCACCGGACGACCGCTTCGCGGTCCTCGAAGCCGACGCCGACGGCGACGTCGTGACGCTGAGGCTTCGCAGCATCCCGTTCGCTGTCGAGACCGACGACGTGCTGGAGGTCAGCGGGCGTTGGCAGAACCACCCGACGCACGGCCGGCAGGTAGTCGTGCGCGCGGCTCGGCCGGCGACGCCGCGTGGCCGCCGGGCCGTCCTGTCGTTCGTCGGCTCCATCGACGGCCTCGGGCCTGGTCGCGCGAAGAAGCTCGTCGCGCTCCTTGGCGACGATCTGTTCCGAGCCGTTGACGCAGACCCCGACGGATGCTTCCTGGCCCCTGCCAGGCGTCGGCGCCAAGACGGCCCGTCGCGCCGCCGAGTCATGGCGGGCGCGCCGCGGCATGCGCGAGCTGCACCTCCTGCTGGCGCAGCGTGGACTGGTGCACTCACGACGCGGCTGGACCGGCACGACGGCGGCCCTGGCGAGGCCGAGGCCCGCGATCGGCTCCGATCCCTAGTCCCAAGTCCGTGTCCATGACTTCGGCGTTTCGCTTGACGGCTTTGGCACCTGCGGCGTGCGGGCTCGTCATCCAGCTCGTCGATCACGTGCCCAAGCGGCCGTCCTCGCCGGCTACCCCTACGCGCGGCGGGCCGTCGCCACGACGTAGCGGCTCGTCACGCGGAACCCAACCGGCTCCTCGTTGGCCGCCTCGTAGATCGAGAGCATGCGGTCACGGAGCGCGTCCGCCTCGCCCCGGGGTTCGAGGACGGCGCGGCCGGCAACCGCAAGCGGATGGTTGGCGGCTTCCGCATCGAGATAGTCGGCCGGCGAGTCCGCGGTGAAGGCCAAGCGATCCTCCTCCACCGCGACCTCGAAGCCGTGCGGCGCCAACAGCCCAGCGAGGGCAACGCGGTCATGCCATGCGAACGGCGGCGGACCGGCGGGCGCGCCGACCGCTCGGCGGACGGCGTGTTGCGCAGCCTGCACCGCCTCGTGGATCGCGCCTTCGGGCACCCACGCGCTGAGCACGATCCGGCCCGAGGGCGCTGTCACCCGCGCCATCTCCGCCGCCGCGGCGGCCGCGTTGGGGCGCGAAGATCACGCCGAACACGGACAGCACACGTCGACGTCGTCATCAGCGAGCGGCAACGCCGCCGCCTCGCCCAGCGCGAATGTCGCGTCGAGTCCCTGCGCGGTGGCCTGCTCGCGCGCGACCTCCAGAAGCCGCGCTGCGGGATCGACGCCCGTCACGCGGGCGCCGCGTGCCGCAGCCAGCGGTGCCGCGTTCCCCGTCCCGCACCCGACATCGACCACCCGCTCGCCGTCTACGGGCGCGGCGCGATCCACGACGACTCGGGCCGCGGGCAACAGCTGCGCCGCGGTGCTCTCGTAGTGGCCGAGGCCCCAATCCATCGTGCGTGGCGGCTCGGCCGACGAACCGGTCATTGCTCGCCCATTTACGTCGCGGGGCAGACGTTGGTTCAGCACGTCGATTGTCCATGACGGGCGGCGAGCCGGAGCACGGTCGCGGAGGCGAGCAGGTTCCGTCCACCGGGATGCTCGAGCTCCTCGGTGGTCTGCGGGTCCACGGCCTTCCTACCGCTCGGCGGCCCGAGCGCGGGCGGCCTGACGGACCAGCTGGTCGCGCTCGGAGATATTCGTGGCCGCGCGGGCGGCCTCGGCGTACGCCGTGGCGGCGGCGGGCAGGTTGCCGTCGAGCTCGTGCAGGTGGCCGCGGACGGCATGCCACCGGTGGCGGTCGCCGAGCACCTCGCGCAGCCGATCGGTCTCGAGCAGGCCCGCGGCGGGCCCGCGGACGTGGCCGACCGCGACCGCGCGGCCGAGCACGGCGGCGGGGTCCTGGCGCACCGGGTCGTCGGTGAGCGCGACGAGGTCGTCGTACCAGGCGAGGATCTGCGGCCAGTCGGTCTCCTCGGCGCTGGCCGCGTCGTCGTGCAGGGCGGCGATGGCGGCCTCGATCTGGTAGCGCCCGGGGCGCTGAACCGCCAGCGCCGATTGCAGGACGCGCACGCCCTCGGCGATCTCGCGCGTGTCCCACAGGCCACGGTCCTGCCGGTCGAGCGTGACGATGCGACCCTCTGGGTCCCATCGCGCCGGGAGGCGGGCGTGGTTGAGGAGCATCAGCGCGAGCAGCCCGCGCGCCTCCGGTTCCTCGGTGGCGAGGGTGAGCTGGCGGGCGAGCCGGATCGCCTCGCGGGCCAGGTCCACGCGGCCGGCGTGGCCGGCCGTGTAGATGAGGTAGAGCACGCGCAGCACGACGGCGAGGTCACCGGGCTGGTCCAGGCGGCGGACGGGCGGGCCGGCAAGAGCGCGCTTGGCCCGGCTGATCCGCTGCGCCATCGTCGCCTCCGGCACGTAGAAGGCGTCGGCGATCTCTTGGGTGGTGAGTCCGCCGACGGCGCGCAGCGTCAGCGCCACCTGGGAGGCGGGCGAGAGGTCGGGGCTGCAGCAGCAGAACAGCAGGAAGAGGGTGTCGTCGCCGTCCTCCGCGGAGACGGTCCGCGGCTCGGCGTACGTGACCTCCTCGCGGCGGTGGCGGGCGGCCTCGCTCCGGCGGGCGTCCACGAGCCGCCGGGTCGCGACCGTCGCCAGCCACGCGCGCGGGTCGCGCGGCGGGTGCTCGGGCCACACCCGCAGCGCCTCCAGCAGCGCCTCCTGCAGCGCGTCCTCAGCGGCATCGAAGTCCTCGCCCCGCCGGACCAGGCCCGCGAGCACCCGAGGGACGATGGC
This sequence comes from uncultured Solirubrobacteraceae bacterium, assembly GCA_963837485.1. Classification (GTDB taxonomy): domain Bacteria; phylum Actinomycetota; class Thermoleophilia; order Solirubrobacterales; family Solirubrobacteraceae; genus Solirubrobacter. The sequence continues at coordinate 114,403 of CAWINP010000001.1, forward strand.
GCGCAGCGCGCTCTCGTCCAGCCGTCGCGCCGGCTCGTCGATCACGCCGCGTCAGTCGTCCGAGGACGCTCCCACATGACCTCCCGGACGTCGATCCACTCGTACATCGGCTCCCCGCCCGGGCCGGGCTCGGAGGAGACGTAGGCCGCGAGCTCGAGCGCACGCTCGTGCGAATCGACGTCGATCATCCACCAGCCGCCAACCAGGTCGCTGGTTTCGGGATGCGGGCCGTCGGTGGTGACGGGCGCGGCGTCCGGGCCGCCGTAGCGCACCCAGGTGCGCGCCGGCGTGAGTGCCCGCGCGTCGACGTACTCGCCGTTGGACTCGAGCAGCTCGCTGACGTGATGCTGGAAGGCCACATGCGCCTCCACGTCCTCGGGGGCCCACTGGTCGATCGGGGGCACGGGACGGTGGGGCTCCGGGCCGCCGCGGTAGTGCTTGAGCAGCAGGTACTTCGGCATCGGGTCTCCTGGTGTCGTGGGCCGCGCCTGTCGAGGCCCTTCACCTGGTGAGCGGAGCCGTCCACGGCTTCTCGACATGGAATCACCTATTCAGCTCCCAGAGCGTCGCGTGGCGTCGCGACGAGCCGATTCGCGCGTGCGTTCACGCACGCTCTTGCTATTGTTAGCCTATTGGGTAACGATTCGTTCAGGGCGGTGGCCCACCCGATTCGGCGCGGGATTGTGGAGCGGCTCGCTCGGGGCCCGGCCACGGTTGGTGTCGCGACCCGCGGCTTCGGGGTTTCCAAGCCGACGATCACAAAGCACCTGAAGGTGCTCGAGGGCGCTGGCGTGGTCGTTCGGAGCGTCGAGGGCCGGACGCATCGGCTCACGCTCAGGCCCGAGGCGCTCGCCGACGCCGCCGAGTGGTTCGACCACCAGCGGGCCGTGTGGGAGCGCATGTTCGACGCCGTCGACGACATTCTCAGCGAGCCGAAGGAGAACCGATGACCGATCGAGGGCCGCACGATTCGAACGCGATCCGGATCGAGCGCACGTTCCGTGCGCCGGCTCAAGCGGTCTTCGAGGCGTGGACGAGCGCGGAGATGCTGCGGCGCTGGTATCCGCCGGGGGCGGACTGGGAGACGCCGGTCGCCGAGGTGGACCTGCGGATCGGCGGCAAGCTCCGGCTCGTGATGCGCAGCCCCAGCGGCGAGGAGTTCGGCGGGTGGGGCGAGTACCGGGAGATCACGCCGCCGACGCGGCTCGTGTTCACCTGGGAGTGGGATCGACCGGACGCCGGCATCTGCTTCAACGCCACCTCCAACGACGACGTCCAGGGGACGGCCCTGGTCGACATCGCGTTCGACGACTTCATGCGCCCGGTGACCAAGTCGGTCACCGCCCACTTCGCAATCGCGACCGCGGTCGCCCGCCACATGAGCGCACGCGGCGGCGGCGTGATCCTGGTCATGGCCGGCGGTCGCGAGGCGATCCCGGACCTTGGCGGCTCGCACGTCGCCTGGGCCGCGCTCGCCGGGCTCTGCCGGCAGCTCGCCGCCGAGCTCGGGCCCCAGGGCATCCGCGTCGCCTGGCTGCTGTCGCCCGGCTCACCCGGCTCCGACGAGCACGGACCCGATCCCGATACCGCCGCACTGCTGCTCGATCGCCGCCCGAGCTACAACGACGTCGCCAACATCGCGGTATTCGCCGCCTCCGACTGGGCGGCCACCATGACCGCGACCGAGATCAACCTCACGGCCGGGGCGGTGATCGACTGAAGAGGGGAACCTAGTCGCGGCGCGATATACGACCCTAGGATCGGGTCGTGCCCTCGATCCGGCTGCAACGACTCGACGCCTCGCACCTCGCGCACATGGACGCGCTGCTCGATGACCCCGGCACGCTGCGGTTCACGCGCGTGCCCGAGCCGCCGCCGCCCGGCTTCTCCCGCCGGTGGCTCGAGATGTACGAGGTCGCGCGGCGCGACGGTTCGCGTGAGGCGTTCGCCGCGCTCGACGACGACGGCGTGTTCGCGGGCCTCGCGCTCGCGCCGGAGATCGACCGCGACGGCCGGCAGGTCGAGCTCGGGTACATCGTCTCTTCGCACGCGCGCGGGCGCGGAGTCGGGACCGCGATCCTGCGCGAGCTCACCCGCTGGGCCTTCGACGATCTCGGCGCGCAGCGCGTCACCCTGTTAATCGACGTCGCCAACGCTCCCTCGCTGCGCATGGCCGAGCGCTGCGGTTATGTCAAGGAGGGCGTGCTGCGGTCGCTGCACGTCAAGCAGGGCATCCGCTCGGACACCACCGTGTGGTCGCGCCTGCCCTCCGATTGAGACATGTCAGCCATCTCTAGCTCGCCGGTATCCAGTCGCGCGTGAGCATCAGCCAGAACGCGAGCCCCGCGTACTCGCGGTAGCGGCGGAACGCCTTCTCGATGCCCTTGTCGGTGACGCGCGGCCGGGCGGCGAGCCGGCGGTAGGTCGGCCGTGTCCAGGAGTCGAGGATCAGCCGGCCGTAGCGGCCGAGCAGCATCATCATGTGCGCGCACGCGTACGGGCCGACGCCCGGGAGCGCGAGCAGCCGCTCGGCGACCTCCTCGTCGGAGTGCGTGGGATCGTTGAGCGCCTCGAGGTCGAGCCGGCCCTCGGCCACATCGGCCGCGATCGACCTGAGGTACGCGCCGCGATAGCCGGTCTTCGCCGTGCTCGCATAGAAGTCGTCGCCCGCCCGCGCCATGGCGGCGGCGTCCGGGAACGTCCGGCGATCCGGCGCCCCGGCGGCCGGCGTCCCGAGCACGCCGACCAGCGCGCCGACCATCCGCTGCGTCGCCGACCACGTGCAGTTGGTCGTGCAGATCGTCTTCACGAGGTCCTCGAACACGGTCGGGCTGCGCAGCAGCCGTCCCGCCCCGCCGGCCACCCACGCGAGCTCCGGATCCTCGGCGGCGCGGGCATAGAACGGGCTCAGGTCCTCGTCGAGCCGCAGCATGTGGCCGATCGCCGCCACGAGCACGTCCTCCGGCGCACCCGCGGGCGCCTCCACGCGGGCGCGGGCGCCGTCCGGCGTCACCCGCACGATCCAGGCGCTCCCGCCCGCCGGCAGGACCGTCTCCAGCGAGGACCCGTCCTCGGCGACCACGTTCGGCGGCAGCTCGGCGACGCCGTGGGAGAGCAGCGTGCGCGCGAAGTCCACCGGCTCTCCACCCCCGCCGCGCAGCTCGATCCGCTTCATCGCGGGCACATGATGGCTCAACCCGGGTACAGCCGAGGTCACGTAGGCGCCCCGGGGCGGGACGCCGGCCTCGACGAACGCCGAGGCGAGCGAGTCGCCGCTCGCGCAGTCCTCGCGCTGGTATGGGGGCCCAAGACCGCGCAGGAGAACTCCATCGTTTGTCGAGCGCACCTGCACGATGGTCGGTTGCCACGAGCGGCACGTAACCGGGAAGATCGGTCCGGTGAGGGGACGGGTGACGGCGGCAGTGGCCACAGCGGCGCTGCTCATTGGAGGCTCAAGCGCGTGGGCGGCGTTCGTGACCGAGGGCTCGCCCTACCCGGTCGGGAACGACCCGCTGATCCTCGGCGCCGGCGACTTCAACGGCGACGGGCGCCCCGACGTCGTGACGATGAACGGGACGAGCTCGGACCTCTCGGTCTTCCTGCGCCAGGGCGGCGGCTTCGCGCAGGAGGCGGGGTCGCCGATCGCCGTCGGCTCCGCCCCGAGCGGCGTGGTGGTGGGCGACTTCGACGGCAACGGGCTGCAGGACCTCGCGGTGGCGAGCTTCGGCGTCGGGACGGTGACGGTGCTCCTGCGCCAGCCGGGCGGCGGCTTCGTGCAGGGGCTGGGAACGCCGATCTCGGTGGGGCCCAACCTGGGCGCGATCGCCGCCGGGGACTTCAACGGCGACGGCAGCCTGGATCTCGCCGTCACGCGCTACAACAGCGCCCTCGCGACGGTGCTGCTGCGCTCGGGCGGCACGTTCTCGCCGCAGATCAGCTTCGCGACCGGCCAGACGCCGCGCTCGCTCGCGGTCGGCGACTTCAACGCCGACGGCCGGCCCGACCTCGCGGTCGCCAACCTGGACGGCGACAGCGTGACGGTCGCGCTCGGTCCGAGCTTCACCACCGAGACGCCGATCGCGGCCGGCGACAACCCGGTCGGCATCGCGAGCGCCGACTTCAACGGTGACGGCCGCTCCGACATCGCCGTGACCAACACCGCCCCGAGTACCGTCTCGGTGTTCCTGCGCCGCGCCGCCAACGACGGCTTCGACGCGGAATCCGCGATCCCCGTCAGCGCCTCGCCGATCGGCATCACGAGCGCCGACGTCGATCGCGACGGCCGCCCCGACCTGGCCGTCGCCTCCAACACCGACGCGGTGGACATCCTGCGCCGCAACGCCGGCGGTGGCTTTACACGCGACCAGCCGATCGCGCTCGCCGGCGCGCCCAACTCCGTTACGGCTGCCGACTTCGACGGCGACTCGCGTCCCGACCTCGCCGTCGCGCAGCACCTGAACAACACGTTCAGCGTGCTACTCAACCCCGCGCCCGCCGGGCCGGGCCCCGGGCCGACGCCGACGCCCACGCCGCTGCCGGCGCCCGTCGCCGGCAAGACGGTCAACGTCGAGCCGGTGTCCGGGAAGGTGACGATCAAGCGGCCGGGCAGCTCCCGCTATGTCACGCTCACCGCGGGCGCGCAGATCCCGGTCGGCAGCACGATCGACACCCGCAACGGCCGGATCGGCATCACCGCCGCGCAGGGCAAGGGCAAGACCGCCGAGGCCGACTTCTTCGACGGCCTGTTCAAGCTCACCCAGACGAAGGGCTCCAAGCCGGTCACGACGCTCACGCTGATCGAGAAGCTCACCTGCCCGCGCGGGGCCTCGGCGGCCGCCAAGAAGAAGAAGACGCGCAAGCTGTGGGGCGACGGCAGCGGCTCGTTCCGCACCCGGGGGCAGTACAGCGCGGCCACCGTGCGCGGCACGCGCTGGCTGACGCAGGACTCGTGCACCTCCACGCTCACCCGCGTCGTCCGCGGCGCGGTCAGCGTGCGCGACCTGGTCAAGCGCAAGACCGTGATCGTGCGCGCCGGCAAGCGCTACACGGCGCGCGCGAAACGCAGGTAGACCACGCGCGAGCCGAACGTCCGGCTCTCCAGTAGCTCGAGCGGGACGCGCGCGTCCAGCGGCGGGAAGAACGGCGTGCCGCCGCCGAGGATGACCGGGCTGACGAAGAGCTGGTACTCGTCGACCAGCCCGCGCCGGATGCATTCCGCGGCGAGCCCGGGGCCGCCGACCCCGACGTCGCCGTCGAGCGCGGCCAGCTCGTCCTCGATCCCGCCCGTCGCGAGCCGCGCGTTGCCCTCGACCGACGACAGCGTGCGGGAGAAGACGATTCTCGGCAGGGTCTGCCAGATCGCCGCGAACTCGCGGGTGACCGGATCGCCGGAGCCGGACGCCTCCTCAGAGTCCCAGTACAGCATCGTCTCGTAGAGGCGACGCCCGCACAGGTGGGCGGTGAGCTCGCGCACCCGCTCGTTGTGGAACCGGTGCAGCTCCTCGTCCGGCGCCGACCAGTCGATCTCGCCGCCCGGCCCGGCGGTGAAGCCGTCGGCCGACATGGTCATGGAGTAGATCACCCTTCGCATCTCGCCCCCAGTGCTCTCAGTTCGGTCCGCGCGTTCTCGTTGCCTGCGGCAAGCTCCGCGAGCGCCGCCTCGTACGGGCAGCCGAGCGCGCGCCACGCCTTCGCCGCCGCCTCATGCTCGCCGGCCAGCTCTAGACGGTACGGGTCATTGGGCTCGACCGGCGGCACGAGATCCAGACCCGCCCGGCGACCGAGCAGGCACAGCTCGCCGGCCGCCCAGCCCTGGCCGTGGGACGCCGTGAGCGCCAGCGCGTCGCCGAGCTCCGCGGCGACCCGCTCCGGCTCACCCGCCAGCAGCCGCGCCTCGGCGCGCGCGGCGGCGACCGGGACGATGCGCTGCGCCTCCATCGTGATCAGAGCCAGAGCGCGTGCCTCGTCGAGCGGTTCCCACACGCCGGGCTCCCCGCGGCGGGCGCGCAGCGTGCCGAGCACCACGAGCGCGGTGATCTTGCTGGTCGCGGCCACGCCCGGGTGGCCGACCACGAACCGCGCCAGCTCGCCCGCCTCTTCCCAGCGTTTCTGCTCGAGCCGCGAGCGTGCGAGCCAGCCGCTCATGTACAGCACCCAGGCGTCGATGTCGCGCCGGCGGCAGTACTCGAGCCCCGCCTCGAGGAACGGGTCGCCGACCGCGTACTCGCGCCGGGGATCCGCGTAGCGGCGAGGTTCGTGTATGCGCGCGCCACGTGCTCCTCCAGCCCGGCCTCCAACGCGAGCGCGAGACTGCGCTCGAGCAGATCGGCGCGCTTCTCGCCCGGCAGCCGGTCGCCGAAGCGCAGCGCGCGGGCGAACTGCTCGGCAGCCTCGCGGTGCGCGCCCAGCGCGGCGGCGCGATCGCCTGCCGCGGGCGCGTAGCGGAGCACGGCGGCGCCGTCGCCGGCGGCCTCGGCGTGATGGGCGAGGCGCGCGAGGTCGTACGTGCGCGCGGCGAGCGCCGGCAGGGCGCGCCGGTTGAGGGCGAGCCGGCGGTCGGGAGCCATCGCCTCCTCGATCGCCACGCGGGCGATCTCGTGCCGGAACGCGACGGCGTCGCCGCCGGCCTGCAGCATTCCCGCGGCGATGCACGCGTCCAGCGCGGACAGGTCCTCGCCGGCAACCGCCTCCAGCAGCCACAGCTCCGCGCGCGGCGGCGCGATCGCCACGGCGTCGAGCAGGGGCGGGCGTCCTCGCGCAGGCGCGCGGCGCGCGCGTGAACCGCGTCGCGCACGCTGTCGGGCAGCGCGCCGCCGGCCGCGAGCGCCTCGGTGACGTAGAACGGGTTGCCGGCCGTGCGCTCGAACAGCCCGCGCGCGTCGACGCCGTGAGGGCGGGCGAGCGTCGCGACGGCGTCCGGGGAGAGCGAGCGCAGCGGGATCCGGGTGACGGCGCGGGAGGGGAGGTCGCCCAGCGCGACGCGCAGCGGATCGGCGGCGCCGACGTCGCGATGAGTGCCGATCACGAGCGCAGGCACGCTCGCCACGCGGCGCCCGAGCAGCCGCAGCACGTCGAGCGTGGCCTCGTCGGCCCAGTGGAGGTCCTCGAGCACGAGCACGGTGGGCGAACGCAGCTCGGCGAGCAGCGGCGTGAGCGCCTCGCCGGGGCTCGCTCCGCGTTCGAGCGCGGCGGCGAGCGCTCCTGCGGTCTCCGCGGCGATGTCGTGCAGCGGGCCGAGCGGACGCGGCGTGGTCAGCGCCTCGCAGGCGCCGGACAGCCGGCGCACGCCGTCGAGGCCGGCCGTGAACTCCTGCACGAGCGCCGTCTTGCCGATGCCCGCCTCGCCGGAGACCAGCACCAGCCGGCCCTCGCCGGTGGCGGTCACGGCGGCGAGCGCCTCGGAGAGCGCGGCGATTTCGGCGGAGCGTTCCAGGAGCGCCTGCGCGCCAGGGTCGGTCGATGCCAGGGGGATCGGCGCGGATTGTGCCATTCGGACGGTGATCGAGCGGTGCAGATGTTCGTCGCGGTCGGAACCTGAATTCCTGCTCAGGAATTCCCGCAAATTGCCGATAACCGGGGGACCCACTCCCAAACGGGCCGGAAGGAATCGGCCCTCACAAGGCATGGAGCCATGTCCAGCATCGATAACTCCCCTCACGCCGCGAGCCCGCGCTCGCGCTCTCGCCGCCGTTTCGCCGCCTGGCTGGCCTTCGGCATCATCGGCCTTGCTCTTGGCGCCGTCTGGGCGACCGGGTTCATCGGCTTCACGGCCGGCAACGGCGCGACCGCCGAGTCTCCCGCGATGCTGAAGGGCACGCCGGTCGACGCGACCTCGGCACTGGCCGGGGTCACCACCAAGGTTGATGATCTGACATTCGATTGGTTGGGCCGTTGGGGCTCGATTCCCGCGGACAAGGTCCTCGTCAAGGTCGACCTGAGCGGCTCGCAATTCGCCGGCAAGACGTACAACGTCGCGGTCCTGCTCACCAACACTTCGGACCTGACCGACTACGCGTCGCTGCAGCTCGACTTCGAGAACGTGGCGAAGGCCTCCGGCGGAGCGTGCGCTGCGGCCGACTACGACACCACGAACCTCCCGAAGATCATGAACATCGACGATGAGGACGCCGGCGTCTACTGGAACGCCCTCGACGGCGACGCCGTGTACTGCATCGGCATCGCACAGGCGCCCGGCGACGACATCACCAAGACATTCATCCGCTCTGCGCAGGACGCGTTCCCGAACGCCTTCCCGGCGTTCGTGACGACCGTCGACCGCGCCTCGTAAGCGCTGACGCGGGGCGGGTCCGCCCGCCCGCCCCGCGTCGCGCCCTTCCCCCGTCAGCCGTGCTGCAGCCCACCACACTCCTCGCCGATCCTTCGCTCCGGTTCCCCCGGGCCCGGATCGGCGCTGGCCGGTGGGCTCCGGCGCGTCCGCGGACGGTCAAGGTCAGCTGGGGCTGGTTCGCCGTCGTCGCGGCGCTCTTCGCGGCGTTCGCGGGGCTCGCGTTCCTGCGCGTCTGGCCACCGTTCGCCACCGTGATGTCGGCGTCCATGGCGCCGACGATCGACACCGGCGACATGGTCGTGCTCCAGCGGCTTGACCGGCCGGCCCGGGTCGGCGACATCGTCGTCGTCAACGTGCCCGACGAGGCGCGGAGCCGCTACGGCTATCCGCCCGTTGTGATCCACCGCGTCCTCCGCATCGCCGCCGACGGCGCTGTGAGCACGAAGGGCGACGCGCGCAAGGAGCCGGACCCGTTCACGGTCCCGCGCCGCGCGCTCGGCGCCCACGTCATCGGCCGGATCCCGTCCGGCGGGCGCGTGGTCACCTTCCTGACGAGTCCGCTCGGCCTGCTGTGGTTGGCCGGCGGGGCAGTGCTGCTGATCGGCATGCCGCTGCTCGAGCGCCGGCGCGAGGGCCAGCGCACGCTCGCGGACGAGCTGGCGCGGCTGCGTGACGATCGCGCGAGCGCCGACGCGCGTTGCGACGTACTGTCACATGAGCTGCGGGTCGTGACCCAGGCGTTGACCGCGCACCTGGCGCAGTTGCCGGCCCAGCTCGAGGCCGCCGTCGCCGCGGCGGCCGTCGCGGCGCCACCGGCGGCCGAGGCGCCGACCACGGCCGGCGTCGCGGCGCAACCGACGCACGAGGCACCCCAGCCGCCCGCGGCCCCCGTCGCGGCGCAACCGACGCACGAGGCACCCCAGCCGCCCGCGGCCCCCGTCGCGGCGCCGCGGCCGCCCGCGCCACAGCCGCCCATCGTGGAGCCGCTGCTGACGTTCGCGGCCGCCCGCGTCTGGACCGCCGCGCCGGCCTTGCCCACCGTGCCTGCGCCGATCGCCTTCGTCGCCGCCGAGGTGTGGGCCGCTGCGCCAGCGCTGCCAGCCGCGCCGCCGCCGATCGCCCTCGCCGCCGCCCGCGCCTGGGCCACCGCGCCGGCCTTGCCCGCCGCGCCCCCGCCCGTCGCCTTCGCCGCCGCCGGCGCCTGGGCCACCGCACCGGCCTTGCCCGCCGCGCCCCCGCCCGTCGCCTTCGCCGCCGCCCGCGCCTGGGCTACCGCACCGGCCTTGCCCGCCGCGCCGCCGCCGATCGCGTTCGTGTCTCCCCACGCGTGGGCGGCGTTCGCTTGGGCCGACCCGCTCGATCAGCTTGCGCTCGCGCTGTTCCCCGGCCCCCGGGCCGCGCTGGCCGCCGACGAGTCCGAGCCCCAGCTCGCCTTCGCGCTCGACATCGAGCGCGCGTCCCGGTTCGCGCGCCCGTGCGAGAACCAGCTCGTGTTCGCGCTCGAGGAGCCCGCGCGGCGGCCCGGCCAGCTCGTGATCAGCACGCCGCCGCCGCGCCCGCGTTGGGACGCGCCGCCGCCCAGCGTCGTGGTCCGGCGCCGCAGCGGCGGCCTGGTCGCGCGCGCGCTGAGCCTGCTCGCGGTCTAAGTCGCCGCGAGCTCGTACACCCCTGGATCGAAGCGCGACATCAGCCGCCGGAAGCGCCAGGTGGCGCCCGGCCACTGGACCGTGTCGCGGCCCTTGTCGTCCAGATACCAGCTCGTGCAGCCTCCGGCCGTCCACACCGTGCCCTCGAGCTGGCGCTGCACGTCGGCGTTGTAGGCCGCCTGCGCGTCGGCGCGCACCTCGGCGACGCTCGCGCCGCGCGCGTCCATCACGCGCAACGCGTCGAGCACGTACGCGATCTGGAACTCCGCCATCACGACGACCGAGGTGTGCCCGAGCCCCGTGTTCGGGCCGATCAGCATGAACAGGTTCGGGAAGCCGGCGAACGTGGTGCCGCGATAGGCCTCCGGCGTGCCGTTCCAGACCTCCGCGAGCGACTGCCCGCCGCGGCCGCGGACCATCTCGGCGACCGGCATGTCGTTGAAGTGAAAGCCCGTGCCGAAGATCAGCGTGTCGATCTCGCGCTCGCGGCCGTCGTGCGTGACGATCGAGCGCTCGCGCACCTCGGCGATCCCGTCGGTCACGAGCTCGACGTTCGGCAGCTGCAGCGTCGGATACCAGTTGCTCGACAGCAGGATGCGCTTGCAGCCCATCCGGTAGCTCGGCCGCAGCCGCGCCTGCAGAGCCGGGTCCTTGACCTGGCGATTGAGGTGCCATTCGGCGAGTCGCTGCAGCTGGCGCATCGCCGGCGGGTGCATGAACGTGACCGAGAGCGCCTCGCGCGCCCAGTACGCGCTGCCGCGCACGACGCGCTGGACTTGGGGAACGCGTTCGTAGAGGCGGCGCTCGGCGGCGCTGATGCCGCGATCCGGGTGGGGGATGATCCACGGCGGTGTGCGCTGGAAGACGTGCACCGAGCTGGCGACCTTGCGGATCTCCGGCACGAACTGGATCGCCGAGGCGCCGGTGCCGACGACGGCGACGCGCTCGCCGGCGAGGTCGTGATCGTGGTTCCACTCGGCCGAGTGCATCGTGGTGCCGGCAAAGTCCTCCATGCCCGGCAGGCCGCGGCACCGCCGGCGCCGACAGCGGGCCCGCCGCGAGGATCAGCACGCGCGCCTCGACCGGGCCCTGCGAGGTCTCGAGCCTCCAGCGCCCGTCCTCCCACGCCGCGCCGGTGACGTCGCACCCGAAGCGGAGCTTGTCGCGGACGCCGAAGCGGTCGGCGCACGACCTCAGGTAGGCGAGGATCTCCGCCTGCGGCGAGTACGTCCGCGACCACGACGGGTTCGGCGCGAACGAGAACGAGTACAAATGCGACGGAACGTCACAACGGCACCCGGGGTACGTGTTCGCCCACCAGGTGCCGCCGACGTCGTCGCTGCGCTCCAGCACGAGGAAGTCGCGCCGGCCTTCCTGCTGGAGCTTGATCGCCATGCCGAGGCCGGAGAAGCCGGCGCCCACGATCACCACGTCGTGCACCGGTCCACGCTATTCCCATCGAGCGACCGGAGGCAACCCCCTAACGGACGGCTGCGACCACAGCGTCGGCGACGCCGGCCTCGCCGCGCGCGTTCGGATGAAACGGGGCGGCGGCGTTCGCGGGCACAAGCGGCTCGACCCAGCGCACCGACGACGACCGGCAGGCGTCCTTGCCGATGCTCGCGGCGTAGGCGTTCACGAGCGTGGCCCCGGCGCCCGCCGCCTGCGTGGCGACCATCGCGTTGAGCTCCTGCTCCTTGGCGCGCAGGTACGGGACGTCGGCGTACGCGAGCGGGACCTGCGGCCAGCAGCCGCGGCCGGTCTCGGGCAGGATCGCGGCGTAGTTGACCACGAGCACCCGCGCGGCCGCCGAGCGGCTCTTGATGCCGGCCAGCACGGCGGCCACCTTGGGCGCGGCGGCGGCGATCCGCGCGGAGATCTCATCGCGCCCGCCGACGACATAGCGGTCCTGGCACGGGTGGCTGAACGGGTTGTAGGTGACGCAGTTCTCGAGGATCTCGGTGAAGCCGATGTCGTTGCCGCCGATCTGCAGCGAGACGACCTTGGTCGCGGCCGACAGCGCGTTGAACTGCGGCGGGTTGGTGCCGGCATCGGTGCTCTGCGGCGCAGTCATATCGCCGGTCTCGGCGCCGCTGCAGGAGACGTCGGCGAGCGACATGCCGACCCGCGACGCCGCGAGGTGGGCGAAGTTGCGGCTCGAGCGCAGGCAGCCGAGCGGTGACAGCGACTGGTTCGGGATCAGCGGGCCGGCGGCGTAGGAGTCGCCCAGGCCGACCCAGTCGGCTGCGCGGGCGGCCGGCGCGATGGCGAGCGAGGCGAGGACGGCGGCGATGGCGAGCGTTGTGCGCATGGCCCGGCGATCGTGGCATGCGTCACGAGCCGCTGCGCCGGTTCAGCCGCGCGGGAGCAGGCGGCGCACGAACTCGACGTAGCGCTCGGGCGCGATCTCGCCGTCGAGCACGTCGAGCGCCGCGCGCTCGGCCGCGGCGAGCACGGCGCGCGCCATCAGCTCCAGGTCGGGCGGGCGCAGCGGCGCGAGCAGGCCGCGCAGGTGCTCGAGCACGACGGCGCGCCCGGACTCCAGGTGCTCTTGCACCATCGCCGGCGTCCCCTCGGCGGGCGCGAGCAGGAGCCGCCACTCGGCGGGATTGGACCGCACGGCGCGCAGCCCATGGTCGACCCACTCGATCAGCCCGGCCTGCGGCGGCACCTCGAGCGCGGCCAGCAGGCGCGCCTCCTCGCGCTCCAACAGCGCGCGCAGGAGCCGCTCGCGCGTCCCGTACGCGTCGTAGACGACGGTCTTGGCCACGCCCACCTCGCGCGCGATCGCCTCCATGTTGGCCGCCGCGTAGCCGCGCGCGCAGATGATCCGAAGAGCCGCGTCGAGCACTTGCTCGCGGCGGACCTCGACCGGCATGCGTGGGGCTCGCATCTTCTGTGACATAGCTCAACCTACGGTGCCGTATGTACGCTACCGTACCCCGGATGTTCGCCGCTGCTCCAGCGGGAGGCGCGGAGCTGGGCCAGATCGCGATCGTGGTCGGCTTCGTGAGCGTGGCCTACGCCTTCCTGCTGCTGTTCGCGCTCGCCCACCGCGCCGGGCGCCCCACGCGGATCGCGCGCTTCGCCGAGACGCTCGGCCGCCTCGTCCGCCTGCCGGCCTGGGCGGCGCTGCCGCTCGGCGTCGCCGCCGTCTCGCTGGCGACCGTCTACACGGGCCTGATGTGGGACATGTCGTTGCACATCGACCAGGGCCGCGATCCCGGCCCGCTCGCCAATCCCGCCCACTACCTCATCCTGCTGGGGCTGTACGGGATCTTCGCGGCCGGCTTCCTCGCACTCGTGCTGGGCAGCAGGCCCATCGGCGGCGTCATGCTCGCCGCCGCCGGCACGTTCGCACTGATCGGCTTCCCGCTCGACGACGTCTGGCACCGGCTGTTCGGCCAGGACGTGACGCTGTGGGGGCCGACGCACCTGATCATGCTCGGCGGCGGGGTCCTCTCGACCGTCGGCGTCGCGGTGCTCCTCGCGGAGGCGGGCGCCCGCGCACGCGGCGTACGAGTCGTCGCCTGCGCGGCGCTGCTTGTCGGCCTGTCCTCGTTCATGGGCGAGTTCGACTTCGGCGTGCCGCAGTTCCGGCTCGTCCTGCAGCCCGCCTTGCTGGCGTTCGCGACCGGGCTCGCGCTCGTCGCCGCGCGGCGCTGGGCCGGGCCTGGAGGCGCGCTGGCCGCCGCGGTGGTCGCGCTGATCCTCGGCTACACGACGTCGCTGTTCGTGCACATCGCCGGCGAGGCGGCGCCCGCCGTCCCGCTGTTCGTGCCCGAGGGCATCGCGGTCGAGCTCGCGTTCCTCGCCCGCCGCGGGCCGGTGGCCGCCGGTGCGCTCGTCGGCACGCTCGGCATGGCCGGCGAATGGGCGTGGACGCACGCGGCGATGCCGATCGGCTGGACCGCGGCGCTGCTGCCCGAGGCGCTGATCATGGCGCTCGCGGCCGGGATCGCCGGCGCCGTCATCGGCGGCGAGCTGGGCGGCGCCCTGAGGCGCGAGCCGCCGCGGCGCTGGGCCGCCGTCGCCGCGCTGGCCGTGTTCGCCGCCGTCGTGGCCAACGGCCTGGTCGAGCGGGCGCCCGCCGCTCGCGTGACGCTCACGCGCGGCGCGAGCGGGCTGACGGCGCATGTCCAGCCGGCCGCGTTGGCCGACGACGCCGCCGCCGTGCGCTATGTCGCCTGGCAGGGCAAGGGGCCGCGGCGCGAGGGCACGTTGACGCGTGTCGCACCCGGCGTGTACCGCACTCCCGACGCGATCCCGGTGACCGGCGACTGGAAGTCGCTGCTGCTCATCTACAGCGGCCGCGCGCTCGTCGCGGCGCCCGTGTACGAGCCTGCCGACGACGCGATCCCCGTCCCCGAGGTCCCCGCCCGCGCGCAGGTGACGCGCCCGCTGGAGAAGACGCGCACCGTGCTCCAGCGCGAGCGCAAGGCGGGCGTCCCGACCTGGCTGTGGACGTCCGCCTCGCTCGTCGTGCTCGTGCTGAGCCTTGCCTTCCTGGGTCTGCTCGGGTGGGGCGTGGACCGCTTCGCTACGGGGTCGTCGTCGACAGCGAGAACGTCACCGTCGCGGCGTAGGTTCCCGTCCGGAGCGGCTCGTTGGCCGCGATCGCCTGCCGGAACGTGATCGCGGCCGGCCCGTTGGAGACGGGCCCAGACCACGCGCCCGGCGCGATCTCGACCCCGAGCGGCTGCTCCAGCGTGAACGTGCCGTTCTTGAGATGGACCGGGCCCGCGGCGGTCAGCGCGGCGTCGCCGGCCGTGGAGATCACGTTCGCGGTCGTCTGCGCCGTGTACTCCTTGCCGAGGCCCGGCGTGAACGCACCGAAGCTCGCCGGCCCGCCGAGCGTGAGCGACAGCGTCGCGGGCACGGTCCCGCCGGCCGAGCCGTCCGCGTACGTCGCCCAGCCCGGCGCCAGCTTGTAGCCGGCCGGGACGACCTTGGCCGCGGGCGTCGCCACGCTCACGCCGTTGCCGAGGTCGGTCCCCGGCGCGTCGATCACCGGCAGCCGCAGCTGCAGGTCGGTCACCTGGACCGCCTGCTGCGGCGCGGGGCGCTCGACGTGCGCAGGTACGGCGAGTCCTGGGCCAGCAGCTCGAGCTTGAGGCAGTGGCCAGGCTGGACCGTCCAGGCCTGCGGGTGCAGCTGGAAGACCTGCTGAGTCGGGCCGGCGCCGACGCCGACCGGCCGCTGGACGCCGCGCGCGATCAGCCGCTGCGTGGCGCCGTCGACGTCGTACAGGCGCGCGGCCACGAAGTCGTTCGCGCCCGTGGTGGTGAGCTTGGCGACGATCGTCGGCGAGCCCGCGAGCGTGTAGGCGCTGCTCGCCGCCGGGACCTTGTAGGTGGCCGCGCTCGCGTTGTCGGCGCTGGCCGTCGTGCTGCACACGTCGCCGGACGTGAACGGGCTCGACGGCGCGGTGCCGGGCGCGGCGACCGTCTGCGTGCCGGTGGTGTCGAGCCGGATCTCACCGGGCGCGAGCTGCGGCCAGGTCGGCGCGTGGTAGCGCGTGCCGGCGCCGCTGACCGGGCACTTCGACGTGAAAATGTCGACGCCGCCGCGGGCGTCCGCAGGCTCAGACCCGATGCCCTTGAGGTAGTAGTCGAACCAGGCGTTCTCGGACGCGTTCAGAGCCGCGCGGTCGGACGCGGAGACCGAGCCCGCACGCGGGTTGTGGCCGAAGTCGAGGTGGAACATCGTGATCGGCGCGCTCGGCCAGCGGGCGCGGACCTTGTTGTAGTAACGGATCGCCTCGTCGACCGGGAACAGGTCGTCGTTCCAGCCGTTGGAGAGCAGCGCGGGCGCCGGCTGCACGCTGTCGTCGATGTACAGCGCCGAGTGGTTGGCGGTCAGCTCGTCGGTCATCGCCTGCGCGGTGGGGTTGGCGTCGAACGGCCCGCCGGTGTCGGTGATCGCCTTCCAGCCGGAGATGTCGGCCTGCGCGTCGGCGCCCACCGGCGCGTAGAAGCCGAGGAACTGTCCGGCCTGGTAGAGGGTGCCGTTCCAGTTCTGCTTCTGGACGCCGACGCGGTGGTCGCCCAGCGGGCCGCGGTAGGTCGAGTTGGAGACGTAGTCGAGGCTCGAGCCGTTCGGCATCAGCGCGGTATCGAGGTCGCTCCACGTGAACTCCGGCGCAGTCGCGGCGATCTGCATCGGCTTGCCGAGCGGGCTCGTCCACGACGCCAGCGTGCCGTTGGCGAGCTGGACGCGGTTGCGCAGCGCGCCGAGGGCGATCGACACGCCGCCGCCGTAGGAGCCGCCGATCGCCCCGATCTTCTGCGGGTCGATCGCGCCGTCGTCGGCCAGTAGGCCGAGCAGATACTGCGCGTCGTGCACCTCGTACGCGTTGTGCATCAGGTGGATGTAGCCGTGCGCGCACGCCGGCATCGGCCGCGGGTTGAAGCACGAGCGGCCCCAGCCGCGGTCGGTCATCGTGAACACCGCGTAGCCGCGGCTGAGCGCGCGCTGGACGTCGGAGGTCGGCTGCGTGCTCAGCGCGATCTTCGAGCCGCCCCAGCCGTGATAGAGCCCGATCACCGGATACGGCCCGTCGGGGCCGCTCGCGGGCGCGGGCGGGAACGCGACCGAGACGTCGATCGGCGTGCCGTCGAAGCTCGCGACCGTCGCGGCGCCGGTGCCGCAGAAGCGCTGGCTGTTGGCCTGGACCGCGCAGGCGACCGCGCCCCCCATCACGCTGTCGATCGCCGCCTGCGCCGACTGCGGAATCAACAAGCCGGCCGCAACAGCGGCCGAGACGAGCATCCTGCGCATCTCTCTCCTCCTCCTTGACCGGTGGAGGAGTCTAAGTGGTCCCGGGCGGCGAGTACAACGCATTCCGGCGGGCCCGGACCGCCACCTGGCTCGCCCCCAGGGGGCTCGCCACCTGGCTCTCGCCGCTGACTGCGCCGGCGATGCGCCGTACCCACCCCCGGAACCACTAAGCGCTGCGCAGGTTCGCGATCACCTCTGAAGCCATACGAAGGCGTAGGGCGAGAATCCGCGCGAGATCGCGCAGCATCGCGTGCGCGAGCTCGGGCGCGGCGGCGGCGAGCCGCTCGAAGCCCGCCTCGTCGAGCCGCACCACCTCGACGTCGGTGACGGCGTCGAGCGTGGCCGAGCGTGGACGCCCGTCGAAGAACGCGAGCTCGCCGACCACCGACGGCGCGTCGATCGTCTTGAACGGGCTCTCGTCGCGCGGCAGCCGGACGCCGACCGTGCCCTCGGTCAGCAGGTACAGCGCGCGGTCGTCCTCGCCGGCCTGCACGAGGGCCAACCCGGCGCCCACGTGGCGCACCTCTGCGTGCGAGAAGACGGTCGCCCAGTCAGAGGCCGTGGCCTCGGGCAGGAACAGCAGGTCGGCGGAATCCTCGTGGGCCTCCTCGACGAAGACGAGGAACGGGCCTGCGTGCTCGATGCTCACTGGTCCCCAAGGTACTGCGCCAACGCCCTGCCTTCCTCCTCCAGCGCGTCACGATTCTCGATCTCGTACCACGGGTCGAGCACCACGCGGCCGTCCTCATGGCGCCAGGTGCCGGCGACGGTGCCGTCGACGAGGAACGTCGGCAGCGACTGCGGCAGCTTGGAGTTGAAGATCCGCGGGCGGTCGTCCTCGCGGATGATCAGCGCGCGGCGGGCGTGGACCAGCAGCGTGGCGTCCCAGGTCGGCAGGAAGCGCGGCGGAGCGGGGACGTCGCCGGGCAGCGGCGCTCGCGGGAGGTCGAGCAGCTCGGCGCCGTCCTCGGCGGCGAAGCGGCGCAGCTCGAGCCCGGCGAGGTCGATCTCGGACGCGCCGAGGCCGGAGAAGCTCGCGATCTCGCGCCGGGTGGCAGGCCCGAAGCCCTGCAGGTAGAAGCGCACCAGCCGCGCGGGATCCGCCTTCGGCGGGCCGGCCCAGTCCTCGGCGAGGCCGTACAGGTCCGCGCGGCGGCGCTCCCAGGTGCCCGACGGCGGGACGCGGACCATGTCGAGCCACAGCCCGAGGCCGTGGAATGCCTCCTTGCCGACCAGCGCCTCGAGCTCGGCGCGCCGCTTCGGCCCGTCCGCCAGCGCGCGGCGCGCCGTCTCCGCCGCCGCGTCCATGTCGATCGTGCGCTTGGTTGCCCGCCGCCACCACGCGCGGCGGCCTTCGTGAATGGCGAGCGCGAGCGGCCAGTAGTCGGAACGGGCGACGAGGTGGATGGTCGAGCGCATCAGCGTCGCCTGGATCAGCGCGCGCCGCTCGAGGCCACGCGTGACGGCGTCGCGCTCGAGGTCCTTCACGCGCGACCACAGGCCGACGTACATCGACGGCGCGTACTGCGCCTGGATGCCTCCGACCCGCGACAGGACGCGCGGGAGCGGGGCGTCGAAGCGCTCCAGCAGGCCCTGCCGCGCCAGCAGCGCGCGGTTGAGCTCGCGCTGCGTCAAGGTACGGGCCACGCGGAGTACCTTGCCAGCTCATGTCACTCGAACGGCCCACCGCACCGGACCCGTACGACCTGCTGCCGCCCAAGCCCTCGTTCACGCTGGAGAGCGACGAGGTCCGTGACGGCGAACTCATGGGCCCATCGTTCGTCCACCCGATGGCCGGCGGCACGTCCGACCACTCGCCGCACCTGCGCTGGTCCGGCTTCCCGGCCGAGACGAAGAGCTTCACGATCACCTGCTTCGACCCGGACGCGCCGACGCACAGCGGCTTCTGGCACTGGCTGCTGGTCAACGTGCCCGCCTCGGTCACCGAGCTCGCGTCGGGCGCGGGCAGCGGCGGCGAGCTGCCGGCCGGCGCCTTCCACGTCCGCAACGACTTCGGCGACAAGGCGTGGGGAGGCGCCGCGCCGCCGGAGGGCGACCCGCCGCATCGCTACGTGTTCGCGGTGCACGCGGTCGACGTCGACGCGCTCGACCTAAACGAGGACGTGTCGCCGGCGTTCGTCGGCTTCAACCTCGCGTTCCACACGCTGGCGCGGGCGACGCTGCGGCCGCTGTTCAGCGCGTAGCGGCGGTAATGATCAGCTCGGCGACGGTGTCGAGCGCGATCGCCGTCGAGTCGATCACGAGGTGGTAGAGCGCGGGGTCGCGAGCGTCGGCGCTGTAGAAGTGCCGCACGTATGCCTCGCGCGCGCGGTCGCTCTCGCGGCGTATCCGCTCGGCGTCGGAGCGGTCGAGCCCGCCGAGCCTCATCGCCTGCTCGACCCGCCGCTCCTGCGGCCCGTCGAGGCGCACGTGCAGCGCGTCCGGGTGGTCGCGCAACACGAGCGCGCCCGCGCGGCCGAGCACGACCTCGCCGCGCGGCGCGTGCTCGAGGATGATGCGCTCGGTCTCGCGCCGGTAGTCCTCGCCGGCCAGTACGCCGGCCTGCACGAGCGCGCCGGCCAGCTCGGGCAGCAGCGCGAACGAGGACGCGAGCCGGCCGATCGCGTCCCCGAGCGCCTCGTCGTGCGCGAGCGCGTCGTCGAGCGGCACGGCGAGCCGCTCCGCGACGCGCGCCGGGATCGCGCGATCGAGCAGCTCGACGCCGAGGCGCTCGGCCACGGCGGGCGCTACGCGGCTGCCGCCGGCGCCGAAGGCAGCGGAGATCGTCACGAGCGCGGGCGTGCGGGCAGCGTAACGCCGGCCGCGTGAGGAGCGGGCAGCCTGCCACCCTGGAGGCGTGGTCCGTGCTCGCCGTTCACGCCTGGCGCTCGTCGCCGGTGCGCTGATCGCCGCCGTCGCGGCGGCGCTGCTGCTGCGCGGCGGGTCCGCGCCCGAGCACGCGGTTCCCACGGTTCCCGCCCCGAAGGGGAGCAAGCCGTTCGCCGACCCGTACGCGTGGACGCCGGACCGCTCGGGCGACTTCTCGCGCCGCGCCGCGGCCGGGACCGCGCCGATCCTCTACGAGCGCTCGCCCGGCGGCGTCTCGGCGTCGGCCGCGCGAGTGGCGCGCTACCGGCCGCAGATCGAGGCGGCGGCGAAGGCCGCGGGCGTGAGCCCGGACCGGCTCGAGGGTCTCGTGTTCCTCGAGAGCGCCGGGCGGCCGGACGCGATGGCCGGCGGGACGGAGGGCGCCGCCGGGCTGACCCAGATCCTCGCCGAGACCGGCCAGAACCTGCTCGGCATGAAGGTCGACGTCTCCCGCAGCGCGCGCTACACGCGCCGGATCGCGCGGGCGACGAGCGTCCGCCGGGTGGCCGCGCTGGAGCGCGCGCGGGCGCGCGTGGACCAGCGCTTCGACCCGCGCTCGGCGCTCGCCGCCACCGGCCGCTACCTGGCGATCGCCCGCAAGCGCTTCGGCCGCGAGGACCTGGCGTTCGTCTCCTACCACATGGGGATCGGCAATCTCGAGGGCGTCCTGCGCGCCTACGGAGGCGGCAGCGTGCCGTACGCGCAGCTGTACTTCGACTCGACGCCGCTGCGCCACGCCGCCGCCTACGCGCGGCTCGCCGGCTTCGGCGACGACTCGTCGAACTACTTCTGGAAGATCGGCGCCGCCGAGGCGATCATGCGCCAGTTCCGGACCGACCCGGCCGCGCTGGCCCGCCAGTCCGGGCTCGCCATGCCGCCGGCGCCGCCGCCGGCCTCGGGGCCGGAGCGCGCGCTGCGCAGCGTGTCCGGCCTGCGCGTCCGGCCGGGGGCGAAGCTGCGGGCGGAGGCGGCGGCGCTCGCGCTCTACATGGGCGCCGAGGTGCAGGCGATCTCCCACGACCCCGCGCTCAGCGTCACCGGCACGGCGGATGCGACCTTCGGCGTCTCGCGCCGCTATGCCTCGCACGCCCAGGCGCTCGCTTTCCAGTACGTTCTCGATCGTCTGCGTGTGCTCAACGTGATCGAGTGGTCGCGGAGCCCGCGCGAGATCCGCGTCACGGCGTTCAAGGACGCCGCGGCGCTGGAGCCGTTGCTGGAGCGATGACCGACGCGATCCGAACCCCCGACGTGCTGCTCGACGGGCTGCCGGACTTCCCCTGGGCGGCGCGCTTCCGCGCTTACGAGGGGCTGCGGCTGGCACACGTCGACGAGGGCGACGGGTCGCCGGTGGTCATGTGGCACGGCGAGCCGACGTGGAGCTTCCTGTGGCGCAAGGTCGCCCGGCCGCTGCTGGAGGCCGGCCATCGCGTGATCCTGCCGGACCTGCCGGGCTTCGGCCGCTCCGACAAGCCGATCGACCCCGCCTGGTACTCCTACGACCGCCACGTGCACGCGATGGGCGCGCTGCTGGAGGAGCTCGACGTGCGCGGCGCGACATTCGTGATGCACGACTGGGGCGGGCCGATCGGCCTGCGGCTGGCCGTGGAGCACGCCGACCGCGTCGACCGCCTGGTGCTGATGGACACCGGCCTGTTCACCGGCACGCAGCCGATGAGCGAGACCTGGCATGCGTTCAGGGCGTTCGTCGAGCGCGCCGAGGAGCTGCCGGTCGGCTTTCTCGTGCGGCGCGGCTGCGCCGTCGATCCGGGCGACCACGTGGCCGCCGCCTACGACGCGCCGTTCCCGAGCGAGGCGAGCAAGGCGGGAGCGCGCGCGTTTCCCGCGATCCTTCCTTTGACACCTGACGCACCGGGCGCCGAGGCCGGCGCCCGCGTGCTCGCCGCGCTGCGCGAGGACCGGCGGCCGATGCTGATGCTGTGGGGAGAGAAGGACCTCCCGCTGCCGCCGCGCGCGGGCGAGGCGTTCGCGAGCGCGCTCGGGCGCCCGGCGCCCACGCCGATCGCGGGCGCCGGCCACTACCTCCAGGAGGACCGCGGCGAGCTCGTCGGCCAGACCATCGCCGACTGGCTCGGAACCTAGGCGGCCTGGGCCTCCTCGGGCTCCTCGACGGCGGGCGCGCTCTCGGCCGCGCGCGCCTCGTAGGCGGCGCGGGCGCGGGGGTCGGTCGCGGCCACGCGGTCGGAGTTCATCGCGCGCGAGACCCACTCGCGCCACGCGCGAGGGAGGATCGCGCCGAACGCGATCAGCGGCCCGAGCCGGCGCGGGACCCAGACATCGAAGCGCGGGAGCCTCAGCGCGTCGACAGTGGCCGCGGCGATCTCCTCGGGCGTGACGCGCTTGACGCCGCGCAGGTCCGGCACGCCGGAGGCCAGCTCGGTGCGCGCGAACCCCGGCATCACGACGGTGACCTCGACGCCGGACCCGCGCAGCTCCATCCGCACGGCCTCCGAGAGCCCGATCACGCCGTGCTTGGTCGCCACGTAGGTGGCCAGGCCCGGCGCGGCGGCGCGGCCGGCGAGCGAGGCGACGTTGACGATGTGGCCCGTGTTGCGCGGGCGCATCCGCCGCATCGCCTCCTGCGTGCCGTGGATGACGCCGTGCAGGTTGATCTCCAGCTGGCGGGTGATGCTCGCGTCCGACTCCTCCTCGAGCGGCTGCAGCGGCATGATCCCGGCGTTGTTGACGAGGATGTCCAGCGGGCCGAGGCGCTGCTCGACCTCGTCGAGGAAGGCGGTGAAGCCCGGCCGGTCGGTCACGTCGAGTGCGAGGCCGAGCGAGCGGCCGGGGAGCTGCGCGGCGGCGGCCTCGGCGGCCGCCGCGTCGAGATCTCCGATCGCCACCAGCGCTCCCTGGCGCGCGAGTCCATGCGCGATCGCGTTGCCGATGCCACGGGCGCCGCCCGTGACGACGGCCACCTTGCCGTTCAGTGAGCGCGGGGTCTTGGCCATGGGGAGCTCTCCTGAGGTTCTGGACGCAACGTCAATAGTCTGACGTATCAAGGGTAGGCGACGACGACCCGATAGCCCAGGTCCAGCGACTCGCGTTCCAGGAGATCTGCATGGCGTTGCGCCCATGCGCCCGAATCCAGATCGGCGCGCAGCGCGCCGAACGCGCGGGCCTTGACCGCCTCCGGGAGCAGCTCCAGTGAGGAGATCGCGCGCCGGGCCAGCGGATCGAGGTACATCTCGGGCCGGCGCCAGTAGGCGCCCTGGAAGCCGTCGCGGCAGTCGTGCGGGATCTCGACCACGCCCGGCTCGCCGAGCTCCTCCGGCAGCGGAAAGCGCCGGACGTCGAGGTCGCCCAGCTCCGGCAGGTACTCCTCGACCAGCCAAAGGTCGCGTACCCGCCGCGGATCCCAGGTGAAGATCACCACGCGCTCGCGCGCGACCCGGTGCATCTCGGCCACGCCCCGGCGCCAGTCGGTCCAGTGGTGGACGGTCAGCACCGCCATCGCCGCGTCGAAGCTGTCGCCGGCGAACGGGAGCGCCTCGGCCACGCCCTGAACCGCGTGCCGCCCGGCGGCGACGGTCATCGCCGGCTCCGGCTCGACCGCGGTGACCTCGCGATCGCGCGGCTCGTACGCACCCTGGCCGGCGCCCACGTTCACCACGGTGCGCGCGCCGCCCAGCCCGGCGTGGATCGCGGCGGCGATCCGAGGGTCCTCGCGCCGGTAGCGCGAGTACGCGGCCGCGGTGTCCGCGTACAGACTCAGAGGAAGGCCCCGCTCGGCAGGTACGGCGCGAACGGGCCCACGTCGCCGCCGGTGAACAGCGCGCCCGTGCCCGCGCGGAGCTCCAGTCCGGCGTCGAGACACACCGGCACGGCCCACGACTGCAGCGCGCTGAGCGACTCGACGGCGATCTTGTGGCCCTCCAGCCGGGCGAGCGCGCCGCGCAGGACATCGCGCGCGCCGTCCTCGTCGAACGCCGCGAGCTGCCGGACGCCGGAGTCGGAGCGGATCATCGCGTAGCCGCGGTCCTCGGCGACGACCAGCGTCAGCCCCATCTCCTGCATGGCGCCGATGTCGGGCCCGTGGGCGGCGCCGCGGGCGTGGCGGTCGGCGGCGTCGCACAGCGCCTGGTCGGCAAGCGAGCCCACGCGCACCCCGTCGGGCGCCTCCACGCCGCGCGGCTCCCCCTCGGCGATGAACATCGGATGCCCCGTCAACCCGAGGCGCGCGTAGGACCGCAGCGCGCGCGGATCGCCGGAGGCCATGATGATCCAGCCTCGCGCCCGCGCGCCGTACTTCCATGCGGCCCGCAGCAGCGCGCGCCCGAGCCCGCCCGACTGGCGGTCCGGATGGACTACCAGCAGCGAGAGCCCCCAGACGCCCTCGCGCAGCAGCGCGATCGCGCAGCCGGTCAGGCGCCCGTCCTCCTCGGCCACCCAGCAACCGCCCGGATCGGTGCGGAGCGGGTGCAGATAGCGTGGCGGGACGGTCGACGGGTCCGGCTCGGGCTCGGGCTGCTCGCCGCGGGCGCGCGAGTAGGCGCGGAACGTCACCATCGCCAGGTCGTGCGCGGCGTCGACGTCCTCCTCCCGCATCGGACGGATCATCTCCACAGCCTACGATTGAACTCCGTGCCCACCTTCACCCTCGACGGCCAGCGGCTCGCCTACACCATCCACGGGACCGGACCTCGCGTGACGGTGCTGCTGCACGGGCTGCTGTTCTCGCAGCGGATGCACGAGCAGCTGGCGGACGCGCTGGCCGAGCGCGGCAACCGCGTCGTCACGTTCGACCTGCTCGGCCACGGCGAGTCGGACCGCCCGCTGGAGATGTGGCGCTACTCGATGCCGGACTTCGCCCGCGAGGTCGTGGCGCTGCTCGACCACCTCGGCGTGCCCGACGCGGTCGTGCTCGGCACCTCGCTGGGCGCCAACGTGACGCTCGAGGTCGCCGACGCGGCGCCGGAGCGGCTGCGCGGGATGGTGATCGAGATGCCGGTGCTCGACAATGCGCTGCTCGGCTCTGCGCTCGCGTTCACGCCGCTGATGGCCGCGCTGACCGTGGGCGAGCCGGCGATGCGAGCGCTCGCTCGCGCCGCGCGGGCGGTCCCGCGCCGGCTGCTGCCGTGGCAGGCCGACATCCTGCTCGACTGGGTCCGCCAGGACCCGGCGCCGAGCGCCGCCGTGCTCCAGGGCCTGTTCTTCGGCCGCACGGCGCCGCCGCGTGCGCGCCGGCGCCAGATGCGCACCCCGGCGCTCGTGATCGGTCACCAGCACGACCTCGTGCACCCGTTCTCGGACGCCGGCGAGCTCGCCGCCGAGCTGCCGAACGCCCGGCTGCTGCAGGCGAGCTCGCTGATCGAGCTGCGCGTGGCTCCCGCGCGCCTGACGAGCGAGATCGCCGGCTTCGTGGACGATTGTTGGAAGCCGCAACGCGCGCGGCGGCGAGCCGCGGCGTCCTAAACGGGCCGCGTCCCGCTACCCTCACGGCTCGCATGTCCAGCCGCCAGGAAGAGAAGGAACGCCGGCGCCAGGAGCGCGAGGAGCGCGAGGCCGCCGACCGGGCGGCGGCCGGCCGCCGCAAGCGCCTGCAGTTCGCATTCGGGGGCCTTCTCGCCGTGCTGATCGTGGCCGGCGTGGCGGCGCTCGCCGCCGGAGCGTTCAGCGGCAACGACAGCAGCGGCGGCGGCGGTCCGGAGACGCCGAAGGGCGGCGCCGACATCCCGAGCGTGAAGGAGACCGACCTCACGAAGGCCGTGGCGGCGGCCGGCTGCACGGTGTCGAACCCGAAGATCGAGGGCAACTCGCACGCGGACAAGGACTTCAAGGCGTCCGACTACAAGACCAACCCGCCGACGTCCGGAAACCACAACCCGGTCTGGTATCAGGACGGCGAGTACGCGCCCGGCAACACGCCGCGGCTCGGCGAGCTGGTGCACCCGCTCGAGCACGGGCGGATCGAGATCCAGTACAAGAAGGGCACGCCCGAGCACACGGTCAAGCAGCTCGAGACGCTGTTCAAGTCGCTCGACGACGGCTATCACATGCTGCTGCTCGAGAACACGACGAACATGCCGTCCGCCGTCGCGGCGACCGCCTGGGGCCACCTCATGACCTGCCCGACGATGAACGACAAGGTCTTCGACGCGGTCCGCGCGTTTCGGGCCTCGTACATCAACAAGGGCCCCGAAGTCGTCCCCTAAGTCGCGGGAGTTCACCCGCGGCGGGTCATTCGGACTCGCTCGTGGAACTCCCCGAAGGATCGCCCCCTGGGCGATCCGACTGCCATCCCCCGGTCTCGCCTCGGTACAGGCCGTGGCCGGTGACCGCCATGCGGGCGCTGAGCAGGATGATCCGCAGGTCGAGCCGCAGCGACGCGTGCTCCAGGTACCAGAGGTCGAGCTCGATGCGCTCCGGCCAGGGCAGTGACGCGCGGCCGTTGACCTGTGCCCAGCCGGTGAGGCCGGGACGCGCGTCGAGCCGGCGGCGCTGACGGTCGGTGTAGCGGTCGACCTGGGCCTGCAGCGTGGGGCGCGGGCCGACGAGCGACATCTCGCCGCGCAGCACGTTGGCCAGGTTCGGCAGCTCGTCGACCGACGTGCGGCGCAGGATCGCGCCGATGCGCGTGATCCGCGTGTCGCCCTCGTCGACCGCCATCCCCGCGCCCATTTGCTCGGCGCCGGAGACCATCGTGCGCAGCTTGTAGACCTCGAAGGCATGCCCGTCGCGGCCGACGCGGCGCTGGCGGTAGATCGGGTGGCCGTGCGTCTCCAGCCGCACGAGCAGTGCGGCGAGCGCGACGACCGGGGCGCTGAGGACGGCGAGCGTGCCCGCGACCAGCACGTCGAGCGCGCGCTTGCGTCGTGAATGCAGGTAGGAGGTCAGCGGGTGCCCTCCGGGGCCTCCCAGCCGGCCTCGGTGCCGTGGCGCAGCCAGTCGTAGAGCCCGGCGGCGAGCGCCGCCGTGGTGAACACGTAGTAGCGGGCGACGAGGAACGGGCGCGCCTTCACCGGCGCGAGCGCCGCGCCGAGCACGGCGGCCTGGGCGGCGGCCGCGAGCCGGTAGACGCGCCCGCGGCGCAGCAGCGCGAGCGTGGAGAGGCCGAGCAGGACGTGCAGCAGCGGCGTGCCGTAGCGCAGCAGCCGGTGGCTGGCGATCATCAGCGCGTACAGCGGCGGGTAGCCGCGCGGGTCGAGCAGGCCGCCCTTGAGCGCGATCGGCCAGCCGTGCGACATCATGCGCCGCTTGCGCGCCCACTCGCCCTCGATCGAGGGGACCATCTTCTCGGTGGCGCGCGCCCGCGGCTCGTAGACCGCCCGCCACCCGTTCTTGACCATCCGGAACGGGAAGCTGAGGTCGTGACCCATGATCGGGTCGACCTCGACGTAGGCCTCCTTGCGCACCGCGTAGATCGCCCCGTTGCCGCCGGTGACCGACGCGAGCGCGGACTCCTGCTCGCGCAGCCACAGCTCGTAGCGCCAGTAGAGGCCCTCCTGGTTGGTGCCGGCCTCGTTGGTGAAGCGCACCTGGCCGCACGCGTAGCCGACGCCCGGGTCCGCGAACGGCGCCACGAGCGCGCGCAGCGCATCCGGGTCCCACAGCGCGTTGGCGTCCGAGAACGCGACGATCTCACCCGCGGCGACGCGCACGCCGGCATCCTGGGCGCGGATCTTGCCGCCGCGCTCGAGCAGGAGCACGCGGTGCGCGCCGGCCTCGCGGGCGCGCTCGGCCGTCGCGTCGCCGCCGCCGTCGACCGCGACGATGATCTCCAGGTCGGGGTAGTCGAGCGCGCGGGCGTTGGCGACCTTGGCCGCGATCACCGCCTCCTCGCGGTAGGCGGCGACGATCAGGCTGACGCGCGGCCAGGAGCGCGGCTCGCCGCGGGGCGCCGGCGGCGGCGAGCCCTTGGCGCGCCGCACGGCGGCCAGCGCGGGCGCATAGAGCGCCTGCGTCCAGACGAGCAACGAGGCGGAGATCCAGAACAGCGGGCGCACGGCGGCGGCCATGCTGGCAGGTCCGCGTGACGGGCCGCTGGGTGACGGGACGTGGATGTCGCCAGACTCCCGCTATGGCGCGACCGACGCTCACCGACGGCACGATCACGCTGCGGGCGCCGCGACTCGCGGACGTCGATCGCATCACCGCCGCCGCCCAGGACCTGGAGACGCAGCGCTGGGCGCTCGCGCTCCCGCGGCCCTACCGCCGCGAGCACGCCGAGCAGTTCGTCGAGCACTCCGCGGCCGAGGCCGTCGCGGGCACGGGCTACAGCTACGTCGCGGCCGACGAGCGCGACCGGGTGGTCGGCGCGCTGCGCGTCGGCGCGGAGGGGGAGATCGGCTACTGGGTCGCCCCGGACGCGCGCGGCCGCGGCGTCGCCACTCGCATGGTGACCCTGCTGCGCGACTGGGCGCACGAGCGGCTCGGGCTGCAGCGCCTGATCATGCAGATCCATCCCGACAACCTGGTCTCCTGCCGGGTGGCCGAGAAGGTGGGCTTCGAGGACACCGGAGAGCGGCGGATCCCCGACCGGGGCCAGGATCCGGAGCCGCACGCGATCTACGTCTGGAGCGCCTCGTAGACGCCGAGCGTGCGGCGGGCGATCTCGTCCCACGAGGTCGCGGCGGCCGCCGCGCGAGGCGGAGCGGCCAGCAGCTCGCTCAGCTTGGCCGCCAGCGCGTCCGCGTCGCCCGGCGGGAAGAGCTCCGCGCCCTCGACCTCCGGGAAGCCGCCGACGGCGCTCAGTAGCAGCGGCTTGCCGAACGCCAGCGCCGTGTAGAGCACGCCCGACTGATCGATCTCGCGGTACGGCAGGACGACGAGGTCGGCGGCGCGAAACGTCGCGGCGAGCTCGGGGCCTGAGACGAAGCGCAGCGCGGCGTCCGTGCCGGGCGCGTCGATCTCGATCGCCATGCGCGGCATGCCCACGACCCACAGCCGCGCGTTCCCGCGGTCGGTGCGGCGCCAGGCGTCCAGGAGCACGTCGAGCCCCTTGTAGGGACGGATCAGCCCGAAGAACAGCACGACCGGTCCGCCGCTGCGATGCAGCTCCGGCGGGAGCGCCGCGTCCGCGGGCTGGTTCGTGAGCTCGGTCAGCGGGCCGTGCGGGATCACGTGCACGCGCTCCACGCCGAGCTCGCGCAGCCGCGCCGCGCCGTGCTCGGAGTGGACGATCACCGCGTCCATGCGCGCGTACAGCCGCCGCTGGGCTGTGAGCTGGCCGCGCCGCGGCTCGCGCGGCAACACGTCGTGCGCGGTCAGCACGCGCGGGCGCCGCGGGAGCAGCAAGCCGTCCAGGTATTGCACCGGCAGCCACTGGAAGTGCACGACGTCGGCGGCGCGGGCCGCGCGGGCGTAGCGCAGCATGTCCGGCACGTGCTGGGCGAGCCGCGCGGCGCGGCGGCGGCGCGACGGCGCCCAGCGATAGAAGGCCTCGCGCACGCGGACGCCGGGCGCGTCCGGCACGTCTCCGTAGCCGAACGCGCTCGTCCACAGCTCCACGTCCGCGCCTGCGCGGGCGAGCGCCGCGGCGAGCGCCCGGTCGTACGGCGGCGTGTAGGCCGCCGGATCGACCAGATGCACTCGCACGCGGCCAGAGGCTAACTCAATGCCTTCTGCAGGTTCACGCGGCCGAAGCCGAAGCTCGGATCGCGGCCCGCGGGCCCCTTGTCGTCGACCGACGCGTCGAGCTTGGTACGCACCTGCGCCGCGGTGAACGCCGGGTTCTTGCCCCAGATCAGCGCCGCGACGCCCGCCACGTGCGGCGTCGCCATCGACGTGCCGGAAAACGAGACGTACCCGCCGCCGCGCTTGGTCGAGAGGATGTTCACGCCCGGAGCCGCGATCTCGACGTCGCTGTTGGCGTTCGAGAACGACGCCCGCGCGTCCCGGTTGTCGGTCGCCGCCACGCTCACGACCTCCGCATACGCGGCCGGGTAGTTGAGCGTCGCGTCGCCGTCGTTGCCGGCGGCGGCGATGATCAGCGCGCCGGCGTTGGACGCGTGGCGCACCGCGGTCTGCATCGTCGATGAGGCCCCGCCGCCGAGCGACATCGAGATGATCTTCGAGCCGCGCTGGACCAGCCAGGTGATGCAGTTCGCCACGCCGGCGGTGCTGCCGGAGCCGACCGCGTTGAGCGCCTTGCACATGCTCAGCGGCGAGTTGAACGCGACGCCCGCCACGCCAACGCCGTTGTTGGCCTTCGCGGCGATCGTGCCGGAAACGTGCGTGCCGTGGTCGTTGTCGTCGGCGCAGTTGCCGGAGCTGACGTTGCCGAACAGCGTTGACGCGCGGCCGCAGTCGACGAGCTTGCCCGAGAGATCCTCGTGCGCGCTGTCGATGCCGGTGTCGACGATCCCGACCTTCACGCCGCCGGTCGCCGGGAAGCCGCCCAGGCCGCCAGCGTCCCAGCCCTCGGGCGCGTCGATGTCGGCGTCGGCCGTCCCGCCGGTCTGGCCGGTGTTGTTGAGCCCGTAGAGCTGGTTGAACAGCGCGTCGTTCGGGATCGCGAGCGCATGGAGCTCGACGTTCGGCTCCGCGTACTCGACGGTGGCGGAGCGGCTCAGCGTGGCCGCCGCCGCGGCGGCGTCCCCGGCCACCTGCACGACCTGCGCCCCGTTGGCGGCGACCGTGCCGACGCGGCGGACAACCGCGGCGCGGTCGCCCACCGCGCTCCGCTGCGCGGCGGTCGCGCTCGCCTTGTACTTGACGATCACGGAGTCCGTGGCGCCCTGCGCGGCGGCCGCCGGAACCAATATCAGCATGGCGACGACGACCGTCGCCCGCACGGCATTGAGCATTGAGTCAGCCTCCCGACTGATCGGTGATCCCCCGCCGAGACGGATCCCCTACCAGCCCCGGCCGATTCGCAAAGCTAGCGCGCGTTCGCCGGCGGCGCGCCACATGACCGGCGGGCAGGGCAGTATGCAGGGCCCGTGGCCGTCGAGCTGAGCTTCTGCGTCGTGAACACCGAGCAGCGCCCGCTGCTGCGCTACTGCCTCGACGCGATCGCGCGCGAGCTGGCCACCGTCGACTTCGAGACCGAGGTGCTGGTGCTCGACAACGCCTCCCAGGACGGGTCCGCGGACGCCGCGACACGCCATCCCGTGACCACGGAGGTGATCGCGCTCCAGGAGCGCCGGGGCAAGGCGGAGAACGACTCGGAGCTGCTGCGGCGGGCGCGCGGGAGGTTCTGCCTGCTGCTCAACGAGGACTCCGAGCTCGAGCCCGGCGCCACCGTCGCGCTGCACGCGGCGCTGGCGGCCGATGACCGGGCCGGCGCGGCGGGGGCGATGCTGGTGCGCCCCGACGGCGTCCAGCAGCCGTCGGCATGGCGGTTCCCGTCGCCGTGGACCGCGTTCCTGACCGCCCTGTGGCTGCACCGCCGCTGCGTGGTCCAGAGCCGCGGCGACCGCATCCGCCGCGTCGACTGGAGCCAGTCCGCGGCGCTGCTCGTGCGCCGCTCGGCGGCCGAGGCGATCGGCTACTTCGACCCCGCGTTCTTCGTCTACTCCGACGAGGTCGACTTCGGCCGCCGGCTCGCCGACGCCGGCTGGCACACGCTCTACGTCCCGGACGCGCGCGCCGTCCACCACGAGCAGCTCGTGACCGGAAGCGTGCCGGCGCGGCGGATCGTCGAGTTCTCGCGCAACCGCGACCGCTACATGCGCAAGCACCACAGCGCCGTCTCCGCCGCGCTCGTGCGCTGGCTGACCGCGTGGACGTACGGCCTCCGCGCGCTGGCGGCGCTGTTCCTGCCCAAGCACGATGCCAGGCGCTACTTCAAGCACGTCACGGCGACGCTGTTCCCCCGCCGCGGCGAAGGATTGGCCGAGGCCGCAGAGGAGTTCAACCGCCGGCTGACGGAGCGGCCACCGGTCTCCTGACCAGCCGCTTCGCCGCGGCGACCTCGCCGGGGCGGAAGAACCCGGTGGCATACAGGACGGGCACGATTGCGGCCAGCACGGCGGCGCGCTCGACGAAGCCGGCGGCGCCGGCGTCGGGCAGCGCCAGCTCCCCGGCCACGCTCAGCCCGCCGGCGACCGCGACCACGAGCGCGAGCCGCCCCCACTCGAACGGCACATGGAACAGGTTGCGCGTGAGCAGCCACATGACCACGAGCATCACCAGGTAGGCGCCGACCAGCGCGATGCCCGCGCCGGCGATCCCCAGGGGCGGCACGAGCGCGGCCAGCAGCGCGATGTTGATCGCCAGCCCGCACAGCGCGGCGGGTGCGTTGCGCACGGTCACCTGGGCGCGCCCGGCCATCGCCACGAGCACGAGGAAGAGGCCGTACATGGCCCACCCGAGCGCGACCCAGGGCAGCGCCTCGTGAGCGGCGAAGAAGTCCGGCGCCGCGAACAGCCTCACGACCCAGCGGCCGAGCAGCGCGAGTCCGGCGACCACGAGCCCGGTGAACAGCACGTAGTAGGTCGTGATCCGCGCGTACACGCGCGAGGCCTCCTCGTCGCTCTCGATCGAGAACGCGAGCGGCGGCCAGGCGTACTGGAACGCGCGCACCGTGAACACGACGACGCCGGCGAGCTTGACCGACAGCGAGTACAGGCCGGCGGCGCCCTCGCTCTCGAACCGGTACAGCCACAGCCGGTCGACGAAGAACAGCGCGAAGACGGAGACCTCGGCGGGCACCGTCGGCAGGCCGTAGCGGAGCATCGGGCGCAGCTGCTCGCCGTGGATGCGGCCGAACGAGTCGCGCAGCGCGAACCACAGGCCGACGAGCACGACCGCGGACGCGACGTAGTTGCCGAGCAGCAGGCCGAGCGCGCCCTCGCCGCGGCCGACGACGAGCCACAGCGTGAGCGCGACGGTCAGCAGCACGTTGGCCAGCGACGCGAGCGCGAACGCGCGCGCCCGCTCCTCCACGCGCAGCAGCGCGTAGGCGAGCTCGAGGTTCGTGAACGCCCACAGGCCGAGCGCCGCGGCGCGCAGCTCATCCGGGTGCGAGGCGCCCAGCAGCGCCCTCGAGAGCGGCTCGGCGGCGAGCGCGGCGGCGCCGGCGACAAGCGTGGAGAGCACCAGCAGCGTGCCGGTCGCGGTGCGCGCGAGCCGGCGCCGGCGGTCGGGGTCGGCGTCGAGGAAGTGGAAGCGCACGAGCGCCTCGCCGAGCCCCGCGCGCACGATGATCGAGACCAGGATGATCGTCGTGAGCAGCAACTCGGCGGTGCCGTAGTCGGCGCGCGTCAGGTGCCGCGTGTAGACGGGCAGCAGGGCAAGCGCGATCAGCTTCGAGACCGCGTCGGCGACCTGGTAGGCGGCGCCGGTCCTGAGCAGCCGCTTGAGGTAGCCCGTCATCGAATGAGAGACGCTAGCGGCCGGACGCGGCAACTCGCTAGCGTCCTGCAGCGCGATGACCGATCCTGGCGGCGGCTACGGATGGAGGTCTGGCGAGCGGCCCGGCGCGTCGCCGTACTCGCTGCCCGGGCTTGCGGCGCGGGCCGAGCCCGAGGAGCGCACGCCGCTGTGCGTGCTGCTGCTCCCGCGCGCGCTCGAGCAGTTCATCCTGCGCGACCAGGCCGAGGACCTGCTGTCGGCGCCCGGCGTGGTGGCGATCGAGCCGGCTCGCATCCCCTACGGCGCCTACCTGCGGCTGCCGGGGCCGGTGGCCGACGGGCTCGGCGCCACGCAGGCGCGCCGGGTGAAGCTGCCGGGCCGCCCCGCCGCGATCGTGATCTTCCACCCGCTGCAGTACCCGCTCGCCCGCGCGCTGATCTCCGATAACCCCGACTGCGAGCTCTGGTACTGGCGCTGGGACCGGTACGAGGTCGCCTATGACGCCTCCCCGCGGCGCCGCGCGCGGCTGAACGAGCTGCACGAGCAGGCGATGAACCGGGCATCGCTGACCGTCGTGGTCTCCGGCGCGCTCGGCGAGCTCGAGCGCGAGGCCGGCCACGAGACCGTGCTCGTCCCGCTTGCTGCCGACGGGTTCCCCGCGCCCGACCCGGGCGCGACCGTGGTCGCCGTCTCGCTCGGCCACCTCGGCCACCGCACCGACTGGGCGCTGCTGCGCGCGATCGCCGATGGGATGCCCGAGCTGGTGCTGCTGCTGATCGGCGACGCGCACCCGGAGGAGTCTGGTGCCGACCCGGACTTCCAGGCCTGCCGGCGGGCGCCGAGCCTGATCTGGCTCGGACGCCGCGACGACGAGGAGGCGGCGCGGCTGATCGCGTGCGCCGACGTCGGGATCGTCCCGTTCGAGCGCTCGGAGTTCAACGAGACCGCGCTGCCGTACCGGATCCTCAAGTACGCGCGGCTCGGGCGCCGCACGATCGCGCCACCGCTGGCCGGCGTGCGGACGTGGGCCGAGGCCGTCACCACCGCATCGACGCCGGAGGAGTGGATCGCCGCGCTGCGCGCGGCCGCGGGCACCCGCACGCGGCCGGACACCGCGCTGCGCGAGTGGGCGCTGGCCCAGACCGCGCACGCCCAGAACGCGCCGCTGTGGGAGCGGATGGAGGCGCTGGGGATCGAGTCCGGGCGGCTTGGCTCGGAACGGGTCCGAGGCGAAGCTGAAAGGGCGAAGCCCTAATGAGCGACCGCCGGTGACGAGCGAAGCGAGGCAGAGCAGCGCGAGTACGCGCTCAGAAGGCCGTGCCGCACCAGCGGCTGGTACCCCGCGTCCGGAAGGTTGACCAGCGGCGACGTGCCCGCCGCGAACCCGTAGCGGCGCACCGCCTTCTGCCCGAGCGGGAAGACCTCGACGCCGTAGGCCCGTCGGCGGGCCGAGCGCGCCCCGATCCGGCCGTCGGCGTGCCAGCGGGCGTCCGGGACGAGCCGGTAGGTCGGGAACGTGAGGGTGCCGCAACGGCGCGCGGCGACGACCCTCGGGTCGTCCAGCAAGGCGGTCAGGCTGTCGTGCGTGTCGCGGATGAGGCGCACCTCGGCGCGCACGTTGGTCAGCGACGGCGCGAGGATCGCCAGGCCGACCGCGCCCACGACCGCGGCCGCGATCGAGCCGCGCATCCACGTCCTCCGCCACGGGTGGTCCGCGGCCAGGGCGCTGAATCCGGCCAGCGCGTAGCCGGCGAACACGCACAGCGCGACCGACGGGACCGTCAGGTAGCGCGGCAGGATCGAGAGCCCGAGCACGCCGGTGCCGACGAACGTGATCACGCCGGCCGCGAACAGCGCCAGCGGCACGCGCAGCGCGCGCCAGCCGAGGACGCGCCACCCGAGGAGCGCGCCGGCCAGCGCGAGCACCGCGACCGGCGGGCGGATCGTGTTCGAGATGAAGGAGGTGAACGAGCCGGGGACGTGGCTGACGCCGCGGACGCGTCCGAGGTCGTCGGCGAGCTCGGAGGTCGCGTGCAGCGAGTGCAGCGGGTCGCCGGTGGAGATGAGGTCGACCAGCGCCCATACGAGCGGCGCGAGGACGACGCCGGCGGTGAGCAGGAGACGCCGGCGCTCACGCGGGAGCCACCACAACCAGGCGAGGCCGGCGAGAACCCACGCCTCCGGCCGCAGCAACCCGGCCAGGACGAGCAGCGCCAGCGGCCGCCACGGCCCGCGGCCCTCCGCCTCGAACACCGCCGCCCAGATCACCAGCGCCAGGAACGGCGAGTCGACGTACCCGCGGGCCGCGTAGAGCAGGAACGATGCGCTCGCCCCGACGAACAGTGCGGCCAGGAGCCCGCTCCAGCGCCCGAACACGGCCGCGCCGAGCCGGTACGTGCCGATCACCAGCAGTGCGTGCGAGAGCAGGCACACGAGCACGAGCGCGCGGTCGCCCCACTCGCCGAACACGCCGCCGAGGAGTGCACCGAGGACGACGTAGAGCGGGTGCTGCGTCGGCGCGGCGTACGCCTCGAAGCTCGGCGCGACGCCGTGCAGCAGCTCCCGGCCCCAGACGAGGTGGTAGTAGGAGTCGTAGTTGGGATAGGTGCGCGTGATCGCCCACA
The DNA here is from genome assembly GCA_963837485.1 of uncultured Solirubrobacteraceae bacterium. Classification (GTDB taxonomy): domain Bacteria; phylum Actinomycetota; class Thermoleophilia; order Solirubrobacterales; family Solirubrobacteraceae; genus Solirubrobacter. Next base: position 149,865 of record CAWINP010000001.1, read on the forward strand.
CGACGACCGCCGCGGCGATCACCAGCGCCGCGCCCGCGCGTTCCACGCGCGGCGCAAAGCGGCTCGGCACGGCCGCGAGTTCGCGAGGCGTCAAAGGGCGTGGTCCACGTTGGTCGAACTCGCCCAAGAATCGCCCTCTGGGCGATTCGGCGTCATGTCTGCGCGGGTGCCGCCACGGCCGGCTCGCGCGGCCGCCCGTTGCGCGACGCCGCCTCGGCGGGCGACTCGCGGCCCGCCCCCGCGGCCGGCAGCGCCAGCGCCGTCCCGATCGCCAGCAGCGTCCAGGCCATCGGGTCCTCGAGGAACGCGGCGTACGCCCACGTGTGCAGCAGCAGCGCCGCAAACCCGGCGGCGACCACCGCGCGCACCGGTTCCGCGCGCGCTCCGCGAAGCAGCCGCCGCAGCCCGAGCACCACGAGCGCCACGTAGGCGACCAGGCCGGCGATGCCCTGCTCGGCGGCGACGGTGATCGGGATCGTGTGCGACGCCGACGTCGCCTCGCGGCCCGAGGCGTGCTCGTGACGCCGGTACTCACGCTGGAAGCTGCCCGAGCCCCAGCCGGTCAGCGGCCGGTCGCGCGCGAGCCGCAGCCCGCCCTCCACGAGGTCCGCGCGGCCCGACGTCGCCCGGCTCACCGAGTGCTCGGACCCGAGGTCGAGGTGCAGCGCGCCCGGGAACGCGAGCACGAGCACGAGCCCCGCGGCCACGACGGCAAGCGCAGGTCCGATCACGGTGCGCCCGCCGAACTTCAGCCACGCGAGCACGAACAGCCCGAGCAGCAGCGCCGCGAAGCTCGATTGCGACAGCGTGGTCAGCAGACCGCCCCACAGCACCACCAGCGCGGCGGTGGCGAGCCAGACGTCGCGCGCGAGCCTGCGCCAGAGCAGCACGCCGGCCAGGCCGATCATCACCAGCGCGAGGAAGCGGCCGTAGATGTTCGGGTCGAAGAAGAGCGAGTTGACGCGGAAGTACTCCTCGACCTGGTTGGACGCGATCACCTTCGGGTTCAGCAGCAGCCGCCGCGTCTGGAACTCCCAGAATCCGACGGCGGCGAACGCGAGCGCGAGGCCGAGCAGCGCGCCGGCGCCCCACTTCAGCCGCGGCGGCGTCCACTCGAGCCCGCGCAGGAGCGCGAACAGCAGCGCGAACGGGACGTAGAAGAAGACCACCTGCTGCAGCGCGGTCGACTTCTCCGAGGAGTAGATCGCCTGCAGCGCGTAGAGGACGACGCCGCCGAGCAGGACCCACTCGAGCGCGCCGGAGCGCGGCGCCGGCTCGCCCTGGTGGCGGCTCGAGAGGCGCGGGATCAGCCAGGCCAGCGCGCCCGCGCCGATCACTACGTACAGCGGCACGAGCAGGTTCGCGGTGCTCCCGCCGGCCTGCACGGGGATCCGGAACGGCAGCGCGGCGAGCGCGAGCACGCACAGCACGCCGGGCCGGCGCGAGAACAGCCACGCGAGGCCGCCCAGCGCGACCAGGCCGACCGCGGCGCCGGCGCCGGCGACCGCCGCGCGGTCGCGCGCGCTGTCGAGCTGCGGCGAGTTCCAGATCTCCGCGACCAGCAGCACCGGCGTGAGCACCAGCGCTCCGAGCATCGCGTACGCGCGGCCGCGCACCGTGCGCCCGAGCACGGCGCCCGCGGCCAGCAGCGCGGCGACGACCATGCCGACCACCAGCACGCCGTCGGAGAACGCCGCCGTGTCCCTCATCGGCCGACCGTCCGGATCTTCGGGGTCACCTTGCGCAGCAGGTCGATGATGTTGTACGTGACCTGCTGGACGCCCTGATCGCCGAGCTTCGCGTACCACTCCGGCAGCCCGACGCGGATCACCAGCCCCCGCTTGGTGCCGACGCGCACCATGGTCAGCGCGGGGCGCAGCTCGCGCGCCGGCTTGCCCGACTGCTCGGCCGCGGCCTCCTCCTCGGGCGTCAGCGCCTGGCCGACCGCGGTCAGCAGCGTGCGCTCGCCGGCCACCGGCAGCGACTCCTCGAGCTTGGTGAACCCGGGCAGGCTCTCGACCCCGGTCATCAGCGCCTGGTCGTCGCCCTCGAACTGGATCAGGTCGGCGGGCGGCGACGGCGTGCGCAGCTTCGCCAGGTGGGCGCCGAACGGGTCCGTCGCGGTCGGCTGCGTCGGGCGCGTGAGGACGCCGGCGTCGTCGGCCTGCCGGGTGTGCAGCGTGACGCCCCGGCGCAGCGAGTCAGCGCCGATCGACGCGACGCGGCCGCCGTCGAGCACGTAGCGGCGCAGGCGGCGGGCCAGCGTGCGCGTGATCCAGGTCTCAGGGCCGGCCAGCAGCACGCCCGAGCGGTCGCTCGCGCGCGGGTTGCGCGACAGGTCGAGATCGAGGTCGGTGGTGAGGTCGTAGCGGATCTTGTGGCGGTCGAGGAAGACCAGCAGCCGCGCGGCCTCGTCGGCGAACTGCGGCGGCAGCCCCGTCAGCACGCGCGGCCAGTGGACGTTCGAGCCGTTGGTGAGCGTGTTCGGGATGCCGTCGAGCGGCTGGTCGTCGACGTTGTCGGAGCCCAGCCAGCTGATCGCGGGGACGACGACGAGCACGCTCGAGCGCTTGGCGCCCTGGACCATGACCGGCACCTGCTCGTGCCAGCGGCCCGCGCGCACGTCGAGCAGGTACGCGCCGGACGGGTCGTTGGGCATGTGGATCGCCAGGTTCGGCCCGTCGCCGCGGCCGCGCTTGAGGATCCGCGCGTTGCCGATCCTCCGCAGCCGCCACGTATACGGCGCGCCGCGCGCGTCGACGAAGAAGTCGGCCAGCTGGCCGGCGGTGACCGGGCGGACCGGCGGCTGGACGGCGAGGCCGCGCACGGTCAGGCCCGGCCGGCCGCGGACCGCGCCGGCCTCGATCTCCGCCGGGCTCGTGCCCCAGTTTCCCGCCCGGTCGCGGACCTGCGCCTGGAACAGGTACGTCCCGGGCTCCAGCCCCGTCGTGTCGGCGAGGGCCACGTGCGACCCGCGCTTGCTCTGGAAGCGCTTCACGACCACCGGACGGCCCTGGTCGGTGCGCCAGAGCGCGAACTTCGTCCGGAAGGCGCGCGAGATTCCCTTGATGTAGACCCTCACCGTCGGCTGCGAGGGGGCGATGACGTTGTTGCCGGCCTTCTTGTCACACCGCGTGCCGACGCAGACGATCGACTTCGGCGCCTTCGTGTCCAGGGTCATCGTGCGCTGGATCACCGTCGAGCGGCCCTCGTTGCGCAGCGACACGCGGATCCGGTAGTTGCCGTCGGGCGCGGGCGTCCCGTCGTCGCGGCGGCCGTCCCACTGCAGCCGCAGCGCGCGGTGAGCGACGACGTGGACGTCGTCGGCGAGCCGGCGCACGCGGTCGCCCTCCTGCGTCACGACGTCGACGGTGACGTCGTCGGCGGCCTTCAGGAACACGGAGAACTGCTGCGGATGCAGGGCGGGCGAGAAGTCGCGGTTGAGGCTCGCGACGGTGATCACCGGGGGCGCGCTCTTGAGCCTCTGGGCGACGAAGAAGGCGGCGAACGTGGCGCCCACCAGCACCAGGAAGGTGATGCGGGCGACCAGCGTCACCGGAGCACCGGGCTCAGTTGCCGGTCTTGTCCGCGCCGATCTCGACGATGACGCTCGGGTTCGACGAGACCGCCGGGGTTTGTGCGCCGACGGGCTTGACCTGGCTGCGAGCGACGTCGAGCACGCGCGCGACGTCCCTCGCCTGCGCCGCGGCGCCGGGCTTGTAGTAGATGACGGACGTCGTCACGCCCTTGCCGTTGGGGTCGTTGTCGGCGCCGACGTTGTCGCGCGTGTAGTCGGCGTCGATCAGGCGATCCTTCAGGGCGGCCGCCAGGTTCGGGGTGGGTGTGCCGTTGAGGATCGCCACCGTCGTCTCGGCACGCGGCGGCGTCGCGGGCTTCTTGGTGCCGGAGCTGCTGCTCGAGCCGCTGTCGCCGGACGGCTGCTCGTCGCTGCCCGCGGGCACGACCACGTTCGGCTTGGGCGGCGCCTTGCTGTCGTCGCCGCCGAGCAGCTTGAGGGCGCCGAACACCACGCCGCCGGCCAGGATCAGACCCAGGACGGCCATCAGGACGATCGAGCGCGCCGACGTCTCGCGCCGCGCGGGCGGGCCGGTGGGCATCCGGCGGGCCGGTGCGGGGGGCGCCGGGCGGCGCGGGGGCTCCGCGGCCCGCAGCGGAGCCGCGGGCGGGCGGCGGGCGGCGGGGGTGGCGGGCGCCGGCACGTCGCCGCTCGGACCGTGGCCGTTGCCGTTGCCGGCGACCGGCACGGACTCCACGGCCGTCTGCGGCGCGGGCGGGGGCGGGACGGCGGCGGGCGCCTCCGCGGGCGGCGCCTCCGCGGCCGCGGCGACGGGCTGCGGGACCGGCGCGGCCGCCGGCCTGGGCGGATGCGGCGGCTCGGCCACGCCGGCGGCGCGCGCGAACGCGAGCGCGGCGACCTGCTCGGGCTTGAGCTTGTGCGCACCGTTGGTCGCGACCGCCGGCACGGGCGCGGCCGCGCGCGCCGGGGCGGCCGCGCGGCGGCTCTCCAGCGAGAGCACGCGGCGCTCGATCTGCTCCCACTCGAACTCCGGCGAGCGGCCCGCCCAATCGCGCAGGCGTCGCAGTTCGCGCGCCTGCGCGAAGTAGAGGAGAGACAGTACGGCCAGGCCGAAGAAGCACGCGAGCGCCACGTAGGCGCCGTACTTCTCCACCTGATCCTGGAGCGAGAACGCGAAGAGGACCATAAGGAGCCGAGCGCTCGATTCTACGAGCCCGGCCGGGCGGTATAACCCGCAGCCGGCTCGTCGGAGACCTCTTCCATCGTTACATGAGCCCAGCGTGAGCCGTTGGAGACGGCCGCGCGCGTGGCTCCAAGCTCCACCACGAGCGCCGCCAGGCCGGCCGCGTCGCCCTCCTCGACCAGCGTCGCGACCCGGTCGAACACGTGCTCGACCCACACCGGGTCGACCGCGGGCCGCAGCGCGCGCATGATCTTCTGCGCGGGCGTCGGCTCCGGGCGCTCGTAGGCGTTGAACAGCTGCTCGTGAAACTTCTCGCCCGGGCGCGGGCCGATGATCTCGATCGCGATGTCGCGACCCGGCTCCAGGCCGGAGAAACGGATCATCGTCTCGGCCAGCTCCAGGATCGACACCGGCTCGCCCATCTCGAGTGCGAACAGCTCTCCGCCGGCCGCCAGCGATCCGGCCCGGATCACGAGCTGGACCGCCTCCGGGATCGTCATGAAGTAGCGCCGCATCTTCTCGTCGGTGACCGTCACCGGCCCGCCGGCGCCGATCTGGCGCTGGAAGATCGGGACGACCGAGCCCGAGGAGCCGAGCACGTTGCCGAAGCGCACGGCCGAGAACGTCGTGTGCGGGAAGCGCTGGTCGGCCGCCTCGACCGCCCACTCGGCGAGCGCCTTCGACGCGCCCATGACCGTCGCAGGCTCGACCGCCTTGTCGGTGGAGACCAGCACGAACGCGGTCGTGCGCGCCTCGCCGGACACGCGCGTCATGACCTCGGTGGCCAGCGCGTTGTTGCGCACCGCCTCGACGGGGTTGGCCTCCATCAGCGCGACGTGCTTGTAGGCCGCGGCATGGAAGACGACGTTCGGCCGCTCGGCTTCGAACACCTCGCGAATCCGCTCCTCCTCGCGGCAGTCCGCGAGCACGGCGGCGACGTTGAGGAAGTGGCGGTCCTCGACCAGCTCGCGCTCGATCGCGAACAGGTTGTCCTCGGCGTGGTCGACGAGCACGAGCCGGCTCGGCCCGACGCGGGCGATCTGGCGGCAGAGCTCGGAGCCGATCGACCCGCCGGCGCCGGTCACCATCACCACGCGGTCGGTCAGGTAGCCGCCGACGTGCTCGACCTCGACGCGCACCGGATCGCGGCCCAGGACGTCCTCGACCCGGACGTCGCGGATCTGACGCACGATCCGCGCGCCGCCGTTGCTCTGCAGCATCTCGAAGACGGTCGGCATCGTGCGCACGGGCACGCCGCGCTCGCGGCACTCGCGCACGACGGCGGCGCGCAGCGTGCCGGGCGCCGACGGGATCGCGATCAGCACCTCGTCGGGCTCGACGTCCTCGAGCACGTGCCCGAGCTCCGCCGTGGTGCCGAGCACCTCGAGGCCCGGAGGGATGCGCATCCCCTTCTTGCGCGGGTCGTCGTCGATGAAGCCGACGGGGCGGAGGTTGAGCGCGGGGTTGCGCGTCAGCTCGCGCACCAGCAGCCGGCCGCCGTCGCCGGCGCCGACGATCAGCACGCGGCGCGCGTCGCGGCGGGGCGCGAAGCCGCGCACCGGGCGCTCGTAGACGAGGTGCACGAGAAAGCGCGCACCGGCCAGGAAGAACGCCATCAGCAGGCCCCACAGCACGAGCACGCCCGCCGGGACGCCGAGCGAGACGAAGCCAGTGGCGCCGCGCACGAGGCGCGGCGAGAACACCGCGACGTAGCCGACCAGTGCAAGCACGCCGAACAGCGCCCCCTCGGCGATCTTCAGGTACTCGGTCTGTGAGGAGTACCGCATCCAGTGGCGGTACGCGCCGACCAGGGCGAGCGCGACCAGCGTCCCGAGGATCGCGAACGTGAGCGTCCGCAGGAACAGGTCGTGATAGATGGACGGGATGCCCCCGTCGAACCGGAGCCGGTAGGCAAGGTAATAGGCCAGCGCGACCAGCCCCGCATCCAGCGCGACCTGAGGTAGGGCGTGGCGATGGACCGGAAAGGCCGCGGAGCGGATCCGGCGGCGCATCCCGGCCAGTGTATTGACCATGTCGGCCGGAGGACCTGTGGCTAACCGACCTTCACGAACAGGTCCGTGAAGACCTCGGGGTCGCGCCGGATGCGCTCGGAGGCGCTGTCCGCGGGTCGCTTCTGGAGATTCACGTCTTCCGCGCGGGTCAGGCGCCGCAGGCGGCCCTCGGCGATCAGGCGCTCGTCGACGGCGCCGAGGCGGCCCTCGAACGTCGTCCACACCGGCGTGCCGAGCGCGACCGCCTCGCGGTTCATCGTCCCGCCGGCCGAGATGACCACGTCGGCGAACGCGATCAGCGACTGCGCGTCGATCGCGCGCTCGGGGACGATGAACCCGCCGAGCTCCGCGCGCTGGGACTCGGTGCGCGGGAGGACGACGACCTGCTGCCCGCGCAGGCGCTCGAGCACCTGCGTGAACACAGGCGCCTCGAAGCGGTGGTAGAGGCTGACCGCCGGCGGCGTGCGCACGACCGCGAGCGGGAGCGCGGGATCGAGGCCCAGCTCGCCGAGCACCTTGGGGTCGGGCTCGAAGTCCGCCAGGTAGTACTCCTCCTTGAGCCCCGCGTACCGGCGCAGCTTGTCCGCCGTCGCGCCGTAGGGCGCGAGCCGCTCGGCCGGGATCGCCTCCGGGACGACGATGCGCCTCGCGAGCCGGCAGTTGATCGAGTGCTGGACCTTCGCGAACTCGTAGTCGAACGACGTGACGCTCGGGATCCGGAGGAGCTTCGCGGCGACCGAGACGTCGTTGGAGCCGTGGCCGAGCGCGAGGTCCAAGCGCCGGCCCTTCGCCCAGCGCACGAGCGCGGCGGAGCGGCTGGCGAGGCCAAGCGCCTTGGCCGCGACGTGCCCGCCGCGGTGGCGGCCGATCGCGGTGTGGTCGATCCGGAAGCGCTCGAGCAGCCCGAGCGTCTGCGCGAAGTCGCGCGCGGTGACCTCGACGTGCGCGCCGCGGCGGCGCAGCGCGTCGATCACCGGCCGCATCACGAGCACGTGCGGGGAGTTCGTGAGGTCGATCCAGACTCTCACGGGTGGGCCACCATGGCGCGCCACGTTAGCCGCAAGTTCCCGTACGGACCTGCGTTCGTGCCGACATGCACAAGTTCTTGATCGCCGTGCTCGCCGCCTCGGCATCGCTGGTCGCCGTCGCTCCCGCCTCCGCCGCGCCGACGTGGGCGCCCGCGGCCACCGCCGCCGTGCATCCGGGGGTACAGACCGAGACCGACGGCGCGCAATGCACGTCGAACTTCGTCTTCTACGACGCCTCGAACACGATCTATCTCGGGCAGGCCGCGCACTGCGCCGGCACCGGCTCGAACACCGACACGGATGGCTGCACCACGCCGAGCAAGCCGCTCGGGACCGCCGTGACCGTCGAGGGCGCGTCGCAGCCCGGCACGCTCGCGTACTCGAGCTGGGGCGCGATGCAGGCCGCGGGCGACACCAACGCCGACGAGTGCGCCTACAACGACATCTCGCTGATCAAGCTCAACGCGGCCGACTACGGCAAGGTCAATCCGTCGGTGCCGACGCTCGGCGGGCCGACCGGCATCGCGACGTCGACCGCGCAGGGCGACACCGTCTTCTCGTACGGCAATTCGTCGCTGCGCGCCGGCATCACGCTGCTCTCGCCCAAGCAGGGCGTCTCGCTCGGCACCGACGGCAACGGCTGGACGCATCAGGTCTACACCGTCACGCCGGGCATCCCGGGCGACTCGGGCTCCGGCTTCATGGACGCCAGCGGCAAGGCCTTCGGCGTGCTCTCCACGCTCCAGCTCGCCCCGCTGGCGGGCGCCAACGGCGTGTCGGACCTCTCGCGGATGCTGGCGTACATGTCCGCGCACGGCGGTCCTTCGGTGACGCTGGCGACCGGCACGGAATCTTTCACGGGCTCGATCATCGGCTGAGCAGGCTTGACGGGCCGGCTGAGAGGGAAATACGCTCTCAGCCGGTCCGCTTCGAGCCATGTTCACCTCACAATCCCTGCGCGCCGTCGTCAAGCCGGGCACGGTGGCCTTCCGGGAGCACCGACTCGACGACGTCGTCCACCAGATCGACGTCACCGGGACGCTGAACGACGCGTCCTCGCCGGAGCTCGGGCGCCGCATCGAGGCGGTCCTGAACGACGGCGTGCGCTGGCTGATCCTCGACGTCTCCGAGGCGCCCGAGGTGTCCGACGGCGTGCTCGCCTCGATCGTCAACGCGGCCGCCGCGCTGCGCACGCGCAAGGGCGAGCTGATCGTCGCGGGCGCGGTCGGGCCGGTCGCCCAGCGGCTGGCCGCCTATGACGTCGCCCACCGCCCCGCGGTCGCCGCGAACGTCGACCAGGCGGTGATGATCCTCAAGATGCTGCGGCCCAAGACCGACATCCGCCGCCCGCAGCAGCGCGCCAAGCAGCGCATCTCGTCGCTCACGCTCCCTCGCATCGAGCCCCCTTCGCCCGCCTAACCCGGGATGTCGCCGAACGCGCTCGCGATGATCGCGTTGCGCGGGTCCAGGCACGGGATCTCGTCGAGCACTGGATAAACGAGACCTTCGGCGGGACAGAACAGATGCCCGCGGACGGGCAGCAGCTCGCGCGAGCAGCGGGGGCAGCCAAGCCATGACGACCGCGCCGGCCCTGCGTCCGGCTTGCGCAGCACCAGAGCGGCGGCGCGATTGTGCGGTGCGACTCCGGAGAGCAGCCGGTGCCCCACCACGGTCAGCCCGAGCTCCTCGGCAACCTCCCGCAGGCCGCGTACGTAGCCATGCGCCTCGATGTGGCGCCGGGTCTGCTCGCCCCCGAGCTCGTAGCTGGGCTCGGACAGGACGATCCACCGCCGTGAGATCCGCGCCAGCTCGGCGACGCCCTCGCGCTCGCGGCCGCCGTTGGGTTCCAGCGCGTGTGAAGTGATCACCAGGTCGAACGCGTCATCGACGACCGGGAGCGCGAACAGGTCCGCGACGAACAGCTCGGGCGCCGCCGCCTCAGGGAAACCTCTCGCGTGGGCGCGGGCGTGCGCCAGCCGCGACCACGACAGGTCGCATGCCGCGACACGCCGCGGCGGCCGGCGCAGCTTCGACAGCAGGGACATCAGCGTCGTGGCCTCACCGGTGCCGGCGTCGAGCATGCTCTCGAAGTCGAGGTCGTCGAGCACCGCGGCGAGCTCACGGGTGTAGCGGTCGTACTTCGACCGGATGGCGGAGTCATCGAGCAGCTTGCGGTACGCGCCGCTCTGCAGGTCGTAGGCGACGAGCACCGACTCGACGGCGTTGCGATCGGAGCCGGTCGCCATGCGCAGGAGCTCCATGACGTTCTCGCCGCGCGCATAGGCCTCGCGCGCCTCGCGCAGCAGGTCCCGCTCTGCCATCGGGCGATGATCGCATGGCGTGGGCTCTCGGGCGGTGGCTACCCTGAGAGCCGCTTGCAGCTTGTGGCTTCGATCACGGATCCTCTGGTCCAGTTCGCCGTCGACGTGATCGACAAGCTCGGGCTCCCCGGCGTCTTCCTCTTGATGGTCGGCGAGAGCGCGTGCCTGCCGATCCCGTCCGAGGCGACGATGCTGTTCGCCGGCTTCAACGTCGCCAACGGCGAGTACTCGCTGTTCGCGGCGACCGCCGTCGGCGTGGCGGCGAACGTCGTGGGATCTTGGATCGCGTACGGCATCGGGTACTTCGGCCGCATCGACCTGCTGGAGAAGCACGGCCGCAAGGTCGGGATCAAGCCGCACCATCTCGAATGGGCGGACCGCTGGTTCGAGCGCTACGGCGACGCGACGGTGTTCTTCTCGCGCATGCTGCCGATCATCCGCACGTTCATCTCGCTGCCCGCGGGCGTGGCCAAGATGCCGTTCTGGCGCTTCACCGTGCTGACGCTTGCCGGCTGCGTCCCGTGGGTCTTCCTGCTCGCGTTCACCGGCAAGCAGGCGGGCGACAACTGGGAGAAGTGGAAGGACCACCTGCACTACGTCGACTACGCGGTCGCCGCGCTGATCCTGGCCGCCATCGCGTGGCTGTTCGTGCGGTGGTTCCGGCGCCGGCGCGATGGAGCCGCCGCCGCCGATGCGACCGGAGCTTGAGGCCGCCGCGCTCGGGCTGATCCAGGGCGCGACCGAGCTGCTGCCCGTCTCCTCGTCGGCGCACGTCGCGATGGCGCCATGGCTGCTCGGATGGGATGTGGCGGCGTGGGAGCCGGAGCGCCGCAAGGAGCTCGAGGTGGCGCTGCACTTCGGCGCCGCGGTGGCGATGGCGCCGGAGCTGTGGTGGGCTGCGCCGGACGCGAGGACGCTCGTGCTGTCGGCGGCGCCCCCGGCGCTGGCAGGCTTCGCGCTCGAGCGCGTGGTCGAGCGGCGTCTCGGCGGGCCGGTGGCAATCGCCGGCGGGCTGCTGGCGGGGGCGCTCGCGCTGGCGGCCGCGGACCGGCGGGTGCCGACCCCGCGCGACTCCGCACCGCGGCGCGCCCGCGGCGCGTTCCGCGCCGCCGTCCCGCCCGTCGGCGTCCCCGCCCGCCACGCGCTCGCACTCGGCCTCGCGCAGGCCGCGGCGCTGGCACCCGGGGTCTCGCGAACCGGCGCGACGCTCGCGGCGGCCCGGGCCCTCGGGTACTCGCGCGAGGACGCGTCGGCGCTCTCGTTCGGCGTCGCCGGGCCTGTGCTCGGCGGCGCGACCGTCCTGAAGGCGCTGCGCCTTCCCCCCACGCACCGGCGCGTCGCCGCCGTCGCCGCCGCGTCCTCGTTCGCCGCCACCACGCTCGCGCTGCGGACGCTCGGCCTGACCCGCCGCCGGCCACTGTGGCCGTACGCCGCCGAGCGGGCGGCGCTCGCGGGCGGCATCCTCGCCGTGCGGTACCGTCGAGCCCGGTGAGCACCGACGCGTACGCCCGGTCCGGCGTGGACCAGAACGCCGCCGACCGCGCCGTCGCCGCGCTGGTCGGCGTCCTGCGCACGATCCAGACCGGCAGGCCCTCCCGCTCGGTCCTGGCGTCCGGCCACTACGCCGCCGTGCTCGAGGTCGCGCCGAACCTCGGCATCGCCGTCGGCACCGACGGAGTCGGCTCGAAGCTGATCGTCGCCGAGCGCATGCGCCGCTACGACACCGTCGGTATCGACTGCGTGGCGATGAACGTCAATGACGTCGTCTGCGTCGGCGCCGAGCCGATCGCGCTGCTGGACTATCTGGCCGTCGAGCAGGCCGACCCGGACGTCCTCGCGGCGATCGGCGAAGGCCTGAAGGCGGGTGCCGAGCAGGCCGGCGTGGAGATCCCCGGAGGGGAGGTCGCGATCCTGCCGGAGCTGATCCGCGGCCACCCGTCGCCGCACGGCTTCGACCTCACCGCCACCTGCTTCGGCACCGTCGCGCTCGACCGGCTGATCACCGGCGCCGAGATCGCGCCCGGCGACGCGCTGATCGGCCTCCCGAGCAGCGGCCTGCACTCGAACTCCTACTCGCTCGCACGCCAGGCGCTGCCCGACCTCGACGAGCCGTTCGAAGGCGGCACCGTCGGCGATGCCCTGCTCGCTCCCACCGTGATCTACGTGCGGGCCGTGCTCGAGCTGCTGCGCTCCGACGTCCCCGTCCACGGCCTCGCCCACATCACCGGCGGCGGCGTGCGCAACCTGCTCCGCCTCACCGACGCCGCCGGCTTCGCGCTCGAGGACCCGCTCCCGAACGCGCCGGTCATCGAGCTCGCGATCGAGCGCGCCGGCGTCTCGCCCCAGGAGGCGTGGGAGGTCTTCAACATGGGCTGCGGCTTCGTCGCCGTCGTGCCCGACGAGCGCGCCGGCGAGGCAGCAGCGCTGCTCGCGCGCCATCACCCCGGCACGCGCCGGATCGGGACGGCGACGGACGCGCCCGGCGTCACCGTCCAGGGCCTGGCCTACCGCTAGTCGGTCTCGTCGGGCTCGGGAGGAGGCATCTCCTCCCTCGGCTCGCCGGTGGCGCCTGGGACGTGGTCGTCGCGCTGCTTGCGCTCCCAGTCCTCGCGCGCCTCGGCGATGTCCTCGCCGACCTGCTCGGACCGCCGCTGCATGTCGTCGGCCTCGTGCTCGGGCTCGTGCGCCATCGTGACCGGCCTACCCGTCCTCCTCGGACTTCTCACGTTCCTCGAGCTTCTCGCGCAGATATGCGTGCTTGTCGGCCCGCCGGGCCGGCGCGTGCTCGCCGGTCTCGTCGGCCAGCCGCCGCTCCGACTCCTCGCGCCGCTCCTGCTCCTCGCGGAGCTCGCGAGCCTCGTCACCTGACATCCGGATCACTCCAGCACGTCGGTGGTGACCAGCGTGTCGGCGCTCACCGCCGTCGCGAGGTCGCGGCCGACGACCTCCTCGAGCCGGTGTGGCGGGATGCCCTCCGGCGGGCACGGCCGCGTGGCGAGCAGGTCGTCGTGGCCGACGCGATGACCGGCGGGCAGGTCGTGCGCGAAGCGCAACGCGCGCCGCTGGACGACCGAGGCGTCGCGCTCGTTGGGCTCGACGCGCTTGACGCCGTCCCCGAGCGCGGCGTCGGTCGCGTTGGCGGCGTCGACCATCTCGCGCCACGTCCGCGGCGTCATCGCGAACGCGTGGTCCGGGCCCTCGCGCGAGTTGTCGTCGGTGAAGTGCTTCTCGAACACCCGCGCGCCCAGCGCGACCGCCGCGCACACGGTCAGGTGCCCCGGCGTGTGGTCGGACAGGCCGAGCACCGCGTCGGGATGCCGCCGGCGCCACTGCCCGAGGACGGAGAGGTTGACGAAGCGGAAGTTCTCCGCGTCGGCCGTGTAATTCGTGTTGCACTGCATCAGCACGATCTGGTCCGTGCGCTCCCGCAGCGCCGCCATCGCGCGATCGACGTCGACCTCGTCGGACGCGCCCGTGGCCAGCAGCACCGGCTTCCCCTTGGAGCCGATGTGACGCACGATCTCCAGCCACGTGATGTCGCCGGACCCGATCTTGAACGCGGGTACGTGCGGCTCGACCGCGTCGACAGTCGCGAGGTCGTACGGGCTGGTGAAGTAGTCGACGCCGGCGTCCCGGCAGCGCTCGGCCAGCAGCGGCGTCCAGTCCTCCGGCAGGCTCGCATCCTCGTAGACCTCGAACACCGGCTTCGGCCACGCGGACTGGTGCGCGATCTGCCCGCCGAGCTCCTCGAAGCCGCGCCGCGACACGATCCTCGGCGCGATGAAGTTCTGGAACTTCACCGCGTGCGCGCCCGCCTCGGCCGCGAGATCGATCAGCCGGTACGCGCGTTCGAGGCTGCCGTCGTGATTGGCGCCGATGTCGGCGACGAAGTACAGCGGCTCTCCCGGGCCGATGCGGCGATTCCCGATCGCGATGTGGCTCATGCCCGCGGATCCTCCAGGACCGCGCGCCAGTCCGCGCCCTCGCGGCCCTTCAGCCGCGCGCCGGCCGCCGATTCCTCGCGCATGCGGTGGATGCCGGCGGCGACGGTGGAAGGCGCACGCAGCACGCCCTCCAGTCGCGTGACGTCCATCGCGGTGTTGCGGGGACGCGCCGCGCTGAGCCCGCGGGACGCGAGGGTGACGCCCTCGATCGTGTCCTCCGGCAGCCCGAACTCGCGCGCTACGAGACGTCCGAACGCTTCCTTGCTCACGGCGTCGGCCGCGCCCACGTTGAGCACGCCCGTCGCGTCGCGCACGGCCAGCGCCACGAGCGTGCCGGCGAGCTCGCTGACCACCAGCGGCGAGAACGTCACGTCGGAGAACAGCGTCAGCCGGTCACCGCGCAGCAGGCCGCGCAGGATGGACTCCGAGAAGCTCAACCGCCCGCGCGCGCTCCAGCCGTGCATCGTGGTGCGCGCCACCAGCGCGCCGGGATACGCCGCCAGCACGGCGCGCTCCCCGTCGAGCTTGGTCTGGGCGTAGACGTTGACCGGCGCCGTCGGCTCGCCCTCCCGATGCGCACCGGGGAGCTCGCCGTCGTAGACCGCGTCGGTCGAGACGTGCACGAACCGAGCGCCGAGCTCGCGCGCCGCCGCCGCCAGCAGGGCGGGCGCCTCGGTGTTGAGGGCGCGCGCGCCGCCGGGGTCGCGCTCGCAACCGTCGACGTCGGTGAGCGCGGCGCAGTGGATCACCAGGTCCGGCCGCGCCTCGCGCAGCGCGCGCTCGCCCTCGGACGGCAGCTCCACCTGCCGCAGCGACGTGCCGTCGGGCAGCGCGGCAACCGTGCGCGACCAGCCCTCGGCGGCGTCGAGCCGCGCGCGCAGGACGCGCAGGACGGACGCGCCGAGCAGCCCGCTCGCCCCTGTGACGACGGCGCGCCTCACGCCTCCCCCATGGCGGCCAGCACGCGCTCGGCGCCGCTGCCGTCTACGAGCTCGCGGCTGCGCATCGACAGCTCCGCACGGCGCCGCGGGTCGTCGGCGAGCGCGCCGACCGCGCCGGCGATCCCCGCGGCAGTGAGGTCGGCGTGCCAACCGAGCGGCACGCCGAGCCCCGCCCGCTCCAGCGCGGCCGCGGCCGGGCGCTGATTGTCGGCGAGGACGACGTTGATCTGCGGCGTGCCGACGCGCGCGAGCTCCCACGCGCTGCCACCCGCCGCGGCGACCGCGAGGTCCGCCCACAGCATCCGCGCGGCGACGTCGCGCGCGTCGCCGACCAGCTCGATCGCGTGTGGCGAGGCGGCCGCCGCGCCCTCCAGGCCGGCGCGATGCGGGTTCGCGCCGCCGATCAGCACCTGGACCTCGAGCGGGCCCGGCACGCGCGACAGCGCGGCGAGGACGCGCGACGACACGTCGTCGGGGTCGCTGCCGCCGAGCGAGATCAGCACGCGGCGAGCGCGTTCCGGGAACTCGCGGCTCGGCACGGCGCCGCGGAACTCGCGCCGCAGCAGGACGTAGCGCGGACCGAGCAGCAGCCGCGTGTACGGCGCCCGCTCGGTGTACGCCGCCTGGTCGGCGCCGAGGTTCTGGTTGAGCACGAGATGCGCCGCGTAGTAGCCCGCGTGGCCGTGATCGTCGAACGCCAGCACGCGCAGTCCGGCGTCCACGAGCGCCTGCTGGTAGCCGCCGTCGAAGTGGTAGCCGTCGACCACGACCCATGCCGCGCCGCGCTCGCGTGCGAAGGCGGCGGTCTCGGCGGCGTCGGCGGGCGAGCCGGGCGGCGCGCCCAGCGCCGCGACGGTGCGCGCGCGTTCCACGATCGCCACGGGCGGCTCGGCCATCAGCAGCGTCGCCGGCTCCGGGCCCGCGTCGACCAGCGCGAGGCAGCGCATCGCATGGCCGAGGCCGATGGCGGCGCTCGCGTCGGTCCGGACGAGGATCACGTCGTCGGGTCCTTCTGTTCGACGTGGGCGTTGAGCGCGGCGATCTCGGGGTGGTCGCGCACGAACGCGATCACGTCGGCCAGCGGGCGAGGGCGGTCGGCGAGACCGAGCTCGGCGTACAACCGCCGGACCATCGCGAGGTCGTCCGCGGTGTCGACCGTCCAGCGCAGGTCGTGTGCTTCGAACGGCCGGCGCACAGAGTGCAGCACGAACAGGTCCGGCCGCTCGGCATAGCAGAACCAGGTCACGTGCTCGCGCGCAGGGCGCGACGTCGCGAGCCGGTCCATGCGCTCCAACACGTCGCGCCACAGCACCTCGGTGTCGAGCCCGCGCGGCAGGTGCGGCTCCAGCCGGTTGGACGCGTAGTCGCAGCTCGCCCGCCGCTCCTCGAGCGCCGCGATCACGGCATCGGTCTCGTCCGGGTCGATCAGCGGGCAGTCCGACGTGACGCGCACCACCAGCTCGGCGTCCGCCGCACGTGCGGCGCCCACGTAGCGCGCGAGCACGTCGTGCTCGGATCCGCGGTGCCAGCGCAGCCCGAGCCGCCGCGCGAGCGCGACCAGCGGCTCGTCGTCGGGGCGATCGGTGACCGCCAGCACCACCTCGTCGGCGCGCTCGCAGCGCGCCAGCCGCTCCAGCTCGCGCTCGAGCAGCGGGCGGCCGTCGAGGTCCATCAGGACCTTGCCGGGGAGCCGCGCGGACGTCATCCGCGCCTGCACGACGACGACGCGGCGCACGTCAGCCCGCGCGCCAGAGCACGTGAACCTCCGACGCGAGGTGCCGCTCGTCGAGCCCGCGCTGCATCCCGTCGATCGCCGGGACCAGCACGTCGCCGAGCAGCTCGGCGGCCTGCGCCGTGTCCGGCTCGCGCGCCAGCGTGACGCGGAGGGCGCGATACAGGTCAACCGCGTCGGTGCCGAACCACCACTGGCTCAGCCGCTCCAGGCCGAACTCGCGCTCCAGCCAGGCGAGCGAGGCGTCGGTGTAGAGGTGCGTGTGGGAGCTCGAGAGGTGCCGCGGGAAGACGCCGGGGAAGGCGAGCTCGATGAACACGCTTAGGCTGAACACCGGCACCGACGCGTAGATGAACCCCACGTGGGGGTTCGTGCGCAGCCGGCGGACCATCTCGCGCGGGTCCTGCAGGTGCTCGAGCACGCCGATCATCGAGACGACATCGGCCTCGATCCGCTCGGCCAGCGGGAGCGTCTCCTCGGCGCCGTGAAGGCGCACGCGGGAGCCGGGGGTCATCCGATTGGCGAGCGCGACCTGGACCTCGCTGACCTCGTAGCCGTCGACATCCTCGATGCCCACGTCGCCGAGGGCGGCGACGAAGTAGCCGGAGCCGGCGCCGAAGTCCGCGTAGCGCATCCGCTCCGCCTCCACGCCCTGCTCCTCCAACGCGCTCACGAGGAACTGCGCCTTTGGCCGGTAGATGGCGGCGACCCGCGCGCGGAACGCCTGCTCGCCCTCGGCGTCGTACGTGGCCGCGTACGCCGAGCCGCCGTCGCTCGTGTAGAGCGCGGCGAGGAACTCGTCGGTGTCCTCGTGGGCGCCGTTGAGGTGGGTGCACCGTTCGCACACGACGTACGCGACCCCGTGCTTGTGGAACGTCGGAGCGCCCAGCCGCTCGGCGCAGTTCTTGCAGCGCGCCCGCAGCGGCTGGGATGTGTAGGAGCGCACGACCGCGAGCGCGCGCTCCAGCAGCTCGTCGTTGTCGCGGAAGAACGACTCCTTGAGCCCCAGGATGTCGCTGGACGGCTTCCCGTAGCGATCCATGCCCGCAACCTACACGGCGCGGAGCAGCCCGCCTTCGACGAGCCGCGCGGCGATCGGCGCCAGCGCGGGCAGCGGTCGCCCGGCGCGTTCGGCCACCGCGAGCAGATCGCGCGTGCCGTCGCAGAGGTTCAGGAGCCACATCATGTCCGTCACCTCCTGCTCGACCGAGCGCGGGCCGCCGAGGGACGGATAGAGCGAGCGCTTGCCGAGCTGCGGCTCGCCGTAAGGGTGCGTCGCGGCGAGCGTCCGATTGGCCTCGAGGGCCGCCACCAGCGCGCGGTACATCTCCAGGCTGCCGCCGAGCGCTTCCGGCGTGACGAACGACAGGTCGTCGAGCGACGTGTGGTACTCGGGATAGGTGCCGTACATCGAGCGCATCAGCGACCCGACCGGGAGGTCGAAGCCCGGCGAGCAGAACTGGCGCTCGTCGCTGCCGGTGGGGAAGAAGTCGAGCACGCGATGCTCCGTGCCGGCCAGCACGTGCTCGGCGACCCGGTCCGCGAGCGAGTCGCCCCGGCGCGAGCGCTTGTAGGTGAACGGCGCGGGGTCGCCGGCGCACGTGATCACGTAGCCCGCGGCGAGCCGCTCGCGCAGACGCTCTCCGAAGCGCGAGAGGTAGGCGATGCTCCCGATCGTCTCCGGCAACCAGAGGAAGCGGTAGGTGAAGCGGCGCTCCGGCAGCTCGCGGACCGCCGCCGCCAGATGCGCCGCGATCACCGGCCCGGAGAGCTCGTTGTTGGCCATCGACGGGTGGCAGCAGTACGTCGAGAACAGCACCTCCCGCTCTCCGCCTGCGATGACGACCTCGCCGACCTCGACGTGCCCGGGCGCCAGATCGGCGTCGATCAGGACCTCGTACTCGCCGTCGACCAGCCGCTCGCGCATCGCGTGCGCGAGGCAGAAGCCCCACCGGCGGCGGTAGTAGCTCGTGACGTACGGGATCGCCTCGGGCAGGTCCGGGAGGCTGTGGAGATGGCCCTGAAGCTCCTCCAGGCCCATCACGCGGTGCACCGGCTCGCTGTAGCCGAGGACGTGCAGGTTGTGGTCGGCGAAGTCCACCACGCGCTCGCCGTCAGGCCCGCGGATCCACGCTTCGCGAATCGTCCACTCGTCCGGGATCGTCCAGTCGAGCGCCGGCTCGCCGGTCGCCCAGCGGTGGACCTCCATCTCGCCCGCGGTCTCGGCGAGGATCGCGAGCGTCTCGCGGAACCCCGGCCCGGTTAGGCTGCGCGGGATCGGCCACAGACGGCGCGCCAGGGCATGCAGCTCATCACCGCTGAAGGACATGCCGGCGGCAGGCTAGATCATCGCGCGACGGGCGGGGCGGGCGGGCGGGGTCCGTCTTCGCGGACCCCACCAATAGACTCCGCGCCGAACTGTGGACCTGAACGGCAAGACGATCCTCGTGACCGGTGCGACCGGCTCCTTCGGCACGCAGTTCATCCGCACGGTGCTGGATCGCTACGAGCCGCACTCGCTGCGCGTGTTCAGCCGCGACGAGCTCAAGCAGTCGCAGCTGATCGAGATCTTCGACCACGACGAGCGGCTGCGCCTCCTGATCGGCGACGTTCGCGACCTCGAGCGGCTGCGTCGCGCCACGCGGGGCGTCGACCTCATCATCCACGCCGCCGCCCTCAAGCAGGTCCCGGCCTGCGAGTACAACCCGTTCGAGGCCGTCCAGACGAACGTGCTCGGCGGCGAGAACGTGATCTCCGCGGCGATCGACAACGGCGTGCCGTTGACGATCGCCCTCAGCACCGACAAGGCCGTCAACCCCGTCAACCTCTACGGCGCCACGAAGCTGTGCGCGGAGAAGATCTTCGCCCAGGCGAACAGCTATGCGCCCGATGGGTCGGTGCGCTTCGCCAGCGTCCGCTACGGCAACGTCGTCGGCAGCCGCGGCAGCGTCATCCCGATCTTCAAGCAGCAGGCGCGCGAAGGCCTGGTGACGCTGACCGACGAGCGGATGACGCGCTTCTGGATCACGCTTCCCCAGGCGGTCGACTTCGTCCTTTCGTGCGCCCCTCTCGTCCAGGGCGGCGAGACGTTCGTGCCGAAGATCCCGAGCATGCGCGTGACCGACATCGCCGAGGCGCTGGCGCCCGGCGTGCAGCGGCGCGTGGTCGGCATCCGCCCGGGCGAGAAGCTGCATGAGGTGATGGTCACCGAGGACGAGGCGCGGCACGCGTTCGACCTCGGCGATCGCTTCGTGATCCTGCCGCAGCGCGCGACCTGGCGCCGGACCGATCCCGACGGGGAGCGGCTGCCGGATGGCTTCAGGTACTCGTCGGACGACAACGACCGCTGGGTCACGCACGAGGAGCTGCGGGAGATGGCCGCGGGCGTGGCGCCCGGCCGGCGCGCGAGCGATCGCTCGCAGGCCGGCTGGGAGGCGTGACCGAACTAGACTGCGGCCGCGTGGACGCGATCGAGGCCATTACCGCCGCCATCGCGGAGCACCGGTCCGGCCCGCACGATCCGGACAGCGAGATCCTCGCCGACATCGGACTCGATTCGCTCGACTACGCGTCGGTCGTCGTGACCGTCGAGGACCGCCTCGGAGTGTCGCTGCGCGAGCAGGAGATCGACTGGTCGCAGGTGCGGACGATCCGTGACCTCGCGAGCGTTTTCGAGCGTCACGCCGACGCCGCATGATCGTCGCCGGGCCCGCCGAGGCCGACCAGCGCCGCGCGCTGGGGGCGATCGCACAGGCGCGCCGCACCCGGAGCCCGCTCGTCATCGCCGCGGACGTCGCCCCGGCCGTGCCCGCGGCGCCGGCGCCGGGTGTCACGCTGTTCACCAGCGGCACCACCGGCGAGCCCAAGCCGGTGCACCGGCCTTGGGACGAGCTCGAGGCGGAGGTCTCGAGCGCCGGAGCGCCGGAGGATCGCTTCCTGCTGACCTACAACGTCGCCCGCTATGCGGGACTGCAGGTGGCGCTGCACTGCCTCGCTCACGGGTGCGAGCTGCTCGTGCCCGAGCGCGTCGACGACGTCGACGCGGTGATCGCCGCCGGCGGGCACGCCACGCACGTGTCTGTCACGCCCAGCCTTTTGCGGCGGATCGTCATGGCCGGCGGCGCCGAGCCGCTGGCGGGACTCACGCAGATCACGCTCGGCGGCGAATACGCGACCCAGGCGGTGCTCGACCTCGCCGCCCGAAGCTGGCCGGCGGCGCGCGTCACGAGTATCTACGCCTCCTCGGAGGCGGGCGCCACGCTCGCCGCGTCCGACGGGCGCGAGGGGTTCCCGGTCGCCATGCTCGAGCGCGGCCGCGCGGGACGCACGGGCCGGTTGCTCGACGACGGCGAGCTCGTGGTCACGCTCGCGAACGGGCGCGAGGTGCGCACGGGCGACCATTGGGCGATAGAGGCCGGGCGGCTGCGTTACCGCGGCCGGGACGCGGACCTCGTCAACGTCGGCGGCTACAAGGTGAGCCCCGCCAAGGTGGAGCGCGTCCTGCTCGGCGTCGCCGGCGTCGAGGACTGCCGCGTGTACGGCCGTCCGAGCCCGGTGACCGGTGAGGTGGTGGTGGCCGAGCTGGTGGGCGAGGTCGACCTGGCCGTGGTACGGACGGCCTGCCGCGAGGCGCTCGAGCGGCCGGAGGTGCCGGGGCTGTTCCGCAAGGTCGAGGCGGTACCGCTGACGGCGGCCGGCAAGGCGCGCCGATGACGCTCCCCGAGCGCGTGCTCGTCACCGGCGGCTCACGCGGGCTCGGGCTCGCCTTCTGCCGCGCGCTCGTCGCCGAGGGCTCGGCCGTGCGGACGATCGCGCGCTCGCGCACCGAGGCGGTGGAGGAGCTCGAGCGGACCGCCGGCGATCGCTTCGAGTTCGTCACGGGT
Organism: uncultured Solirubrobacteraceae bacterium; assembly: GCA_963837485.1. GTDB lineage: Bacteria > Actinomycetota > Thermoleophilia > Solirubrobacterales > Solirubrobacteraceae > Solirubrobacter. The sequence goes on from CAWINP010000001.1 coordinate 171,447, forward strand.
GACGTGACCTCCGACGACGCCATCCGCCGCTTCGTCGAGGGCGCGCGGGACTTCGACGCGCTGGTGAACAACGCCGGCGCGGGAATCGACGGGCTGCTGGCGACCCAGAGCGTCGATGCGATCGACCGCGTGCTCGACCTCAACCTGCGCGCCGCGCTCGTGTGCGCCAAGTGGTTCGTGCGCGCGCGGCTGGGCGCGCGGCTGCCGGGCACGATCGTCAACGTCTCCTCGATCGTGGGGATCCGCGGGTACGCCGGGCTCGCGGCGTACGGCGCGACGAAGGCCGGGATGCTCGGGATGACGCGCGCGCTCGCCCGCGAGCTCGGCTCCAGGGGCTTCCGGGTGAACGCGGTGCTGCCGGGCTACCTCGACACCGAGCTCTCGTCTTCACTCGGCACTCAGCAGCTCGACCAGATCGTCCGCCGGACGCCGCTCGGCCGGCTCGGGACGGTTGACGACATCACGCCGGTCGTGCTCTTCCTGCTCAGCGACGCGGCGGCCTTCTTGACCGGGCAGGAGATCGTGGTCGACGGCGGCATCACGTGCTGATCGGCGCGTCCGCGATCGCCGCCGCCGTCGAGGATGCCGGCGCTCGCCCGGGCGACACGCTGTGGGTGCACTCGGGGCTGCAGCGCTCCGGGCGCGTCGCGGGCGAGACGCGCGAGGCCAAGCTCGGCACGATCACCGAGGGACTCCAGGCGAACGCCGCGGCGCTGTGGATGCCGACGTTCACGTACTCGTTCACCAAGGGCGAGGAGTACGAGCCGGCCGGGACGCCCTCGACGGTGGGCCAGCTGACTGAGACGTTCCGCGTGCAGGACGGGGTGCGCCGCACGATGGACCCGATCTTCTCGGCGGCGGTCGCGGGGGACGCTCCGGCTCACCTGTTTGCGCTCGCCGACCAGGACTGCTTCGGCTCGCGGAGCGTGTTCGCGCATCTTGCCGACGCCGACGCGCTGCTCGTGTTCTTCGATGTCAGCTTCGAGCTGTGCACGTTCATCCACCACGTCGAGCAGGGCCTCGGCGTGCCGTATCGCTACTTCAAGGCGTTTCCGGGGCAGATCGTCACGGATGGGACGCGCACGCCGGTGGTCGCCCGCTTCTTCGTGCGCCGCCTCGAGGAGGACGTCGTGACCCATCTGACGCCGCTGTGGGACTCGCTCGTCGAGGCCGGGCTCGGCCACGTCGCCTCGATCCCGCGCGGCCCGACCGTGCGTGCGGTCCGCGCGCGCGCCGTGGCATCGCACGCTGCCGAGCGGATCGCCGCCGAGCCAGACTTCCTGCTCGAGCGGGGGCACCGCTGAGCGCGCGGCTCAGCGTGCCAGCAGGCGCAGGCCCGCGACCGTCTCCACGCGCGGCAACCCCTCGTGGTAGCGCGAGAGCGCGGCATCGGCCGCGGCGAGCTCCTCCGCCCCGTCCGCGACGGCGACCATGTCGGGAGCGTCGTCGCGGTCAAGGCCGACCGTGGTCATCGCCGCGACGAGCGCGGTGGTCGCGAACTGCGGAGTGTTGATCACCAGCGTCGCGGGGTCCGCGGCCGTGAAGCTGTCGCGCCAGAGCTCGAGCAGGGCCACGTCGGCGATCAGCTCCTCGGCGAACGCCATCACCACGACTCGCCGCGGCTCGGACAGGAAGGCGCGCTCGATCTCCGGATCGCGAGCACGCTCGGCATCCGAAGGCGGCAGACAGGCGGGCTGCCCATCGAGCACGACCGCGGTGCACCGGTCAAGGCCGGCGTCGTGCCCGGGCGTGAGCTGCTCGGGTGAGTGCCAGCTGCGCGTCGCGACCGCGTCCTGGCCGGATGCCACCAGCGGGAACGCGATCGGCTGCCGGAAGAACACTCCGTAGGCGAAGCGGAGCGCCAGCCGGCGGATGTCCTCATCGGCGTGGCCGGGAGCGAGTCCGAGCGCGTCATCGAGCTCGCGCCGATAGTCCTCGGGCTTGAGCGCGGCGCGCACGAACGCCGTGCGGTGGACGATGCCCGGCGCGGAGGCGATCACCCGCTTGCCCTTCGCGGCCATCTCCATGCCGACGCTGCTGTGCGCGATGAGCCCGACCGTGCCGAGCTCCATCAGCGTGTACGAGCTGATCTCGTCGTCGGGCGCGACCCAGCGCACGTTGGCCGGCAGATCGGCGCGCAACGGGTCGAATGAAGCGAGCTGCTGCGAGTTCGTGCCGACCGACCGGCGGCTGCCGGTGTTCGGGTGCACCCGGATCGCGAGGTCGAGCTCGGGATGTGCGCGTGCGTACTCGATCGTCTCGGCGATCCACTCGGTCTGGGGCCGCGCCGCGTTCCATTCCGGCTCGGCGGTCACCTCGTCGTCAGAGGAGGTGAACAGCACCCAGAGCGGGCGATCGGGGCTCAGCCCGAGCACCTCGCGCACGTGCGCGAGCCCCTGAGGCTCGGGGCTGAACGCGACGCAGCCGGTGTTGATCCCGTGCTCGCGCTCGGCGAGATGCCGGGTGACCTCGCGCAGCTCGCCCGTGCTCAGCGGAACGTCACCCCACTCCTCCCAGTACTCCGCGAACTGCTCGAGCGCGACGACCGAGCGGTCGACGGTCAGGCGCATCGTGCCCTTGCGCGGCCCGCGCTCGTGGCAGACCGTGCGGATGCCGTGCGTGCGGGCGAGCTCGAATGCGACGCGCGTCGATGACTGGCGGCCGTTGAAGACGAGCAGGGCGTCCGGCTCGTAGTCGACCAGCAGGCGGTCGAGCGCGAACGCGGCGATCAGGCCGCTGTAGAGGTAGCTGCGCGCCGCCTGCTCGACCTCGGGGTCGGTGACGTCGAGCCGCGACCGGCGGAAGTGCGAGTGCACCGAGCCACGCACCCACTCGCCGATGCGCCAGTGGCCGTAAGAGGCCCCGAACAGCTCCTCGCGCGCCAGCGTCGAGACCCAGCGGCGCGCCTCGCGCGCCTCGCGCGGGTGTAGGGAGCGCCCGAGCCACTCATACGGCGTCTGGTTGTCGGCGGCGAGCCGGGCCACGCCGGCCTGGCACTGCAGGCAGGCGTCGGCGGGACGGTCCTCCCATGCCTTCCAGTAGACGTCGCAGTCCGAGAACAGCCCGTCGCACATGACGTAGCGGACGTCGGCGCCGCGGTGGCGCAAGCCGTGGGCGATCGTCATGTCCCAGTGGCCGTGCACGACCCAGCGGTTGTGCGGGGAGTAGCAGAGCACCTTCATCGCGCGACCGCCATTGAGACGTGCTTGGCGGCGGCCGCCGGGAGGTGCTCGCACGCCAGCGCCGGCAGGTGGCAGTCGAGGTGCCAGCGGCCGCTGCCGCCCGTCGTCGAGTCGCGATCGATGCGCGAGCTGACGGTGAGCGCGGTCTCGAGCAGCTGCGCCTCCCAGGGGCGGCCGGCGCGGCGCAGGCGCGAGGCGTCCTCGAGCGTGACGCCGTCGCCGTCGCCGCGCGCGAGCGCGCGAAGCAGGTCGTCGGCGCCGCCGCCGGCATCCGCGCCGCCCTCGCAGTAGATCTCATACAGCTCCAGCCACTGCTCGTGCTGCAGCAGCGAGACGTCGTCGAACAGGCGGTTCGGCCATGCGTACTTCGGACACCAGATGCCGTACTGCGTGTAGGTGTCGAGCACGGCGAGGTTGTTCGCGAACGACAGCTCGGTCATCCGCATCGTCTCCGGCGTGAGGTCGAAGACGTGGCGCAGCCCGACCTCCGGCGCCACCTTGCGCAGCGCGTGCGTCCAGATCCACTGCTCCGGCGTGTAGGTCGGCAGGTTCGTACCGGGATGCCAGAGGCCGAGCAGCTCCTCCGGCTTGCGGTCCTTCTGGGACTCGCGCCGGCGCATGTGAGGGACGTCGAACAGCAGCTCGAGATCGCTGCGCGTGCCGAAATAGCACCAGTCCGAGGGGTGCAGCGGGAACGGGCTGAGATAGCTCGGCCGGCGCGTGAACGTGTTCGGGATCAGGACGCGGTGCTCGAACAGCCGCAGCTCGTCGCTGCGCTCCTCCCAGCGGCGCCAGTGCGCGAGCAGCGAGTCCGACGTGAACAACATGTCCGAGCGGACCTTCGCGACCAGCGGCCGCGTCGCCGCGCGGATGCCCGCGAGGCTGGAGACGATCTGTCGGTTGGTGTTCGGGTTGTAGGTGTTCGGCCCGACCGTGCCGGGGTCCTCGGAGTGCACGACGACATCGCAGTCGAGGCCGCTGGTGTCGGTCCCCTCCCAGGTCGAGATCACGATCTCGGCCCCCGGGAAGTGCGCGCGGATCGCCTCGCAGGCACGCGCGGTGGCGCCGCGGCCGGCGCGGTCGATCGGCCCCTGGAGCACGAACGAGACGTCGCGCGGGCGAGCGCCCGGCCGGCTGCGCTCCACGCTCCGGCGCGGGGCGAGCGGCTCGGCGGCGACCTTGCGAGGCGCGAACTCGGCGAGCGCGCGGGCGCGCGAGCGGGCGCCGGCCGGCTTCTCGCGGCCCTCGAAGGCGGCTCGCAGCGCGCGCCGCAGCGCGGCCACGTCGGGCTCGCCCCAGGTCGCGCCGGTGAGCTCCGGCAGCTCGCGAGCGGCAAGGTGGTCGACCGGCGCCTCGGTCGCGGGGATCGCGACGGCGGCGCCGGCGGTCAGCTCGCCGGTCAGGCCCCAGTCGGTCGCGATCAGCGGCAGCCCGCAGGCCATCGCCTCGAGCGTGCGCCGGCCCCAGGCGTCGGCGCGGGCGGGCGCCACGAAGCAGTCGGCGCCGCGATAGAGGTCGGGCGCCGGCGCGGCGTGCGACGGATGCGGCTCGACGATCAGGTCGGCGAGCGTCCCCGGGTTGCGGCCGACGCGGTCGAGCAGTCGCAGCGTCGTCTCGCCGATCACCGCCGGCGTGTAGCCGAGCGAGGACCAGGCGTAGATGGCGAGCGTGACGTCCTCGCCCTCCGCGAACTCCTCCGCGTACGCGCGCACGAGCGCGTCCCAGCCGGATGCGAGCGTCCAATCGAGCACCGCCGTGAAGACGAACCCGGCCGCGCCTGCCGGCCGGCGCGCGGGACCCTCGGGGGTGAAGCGCTCGCCGTCGATCGCCGGCGGCACGACGCGCAGGCGCTCCGCGCTCACGCCGGAGCGCTCGAGCGCGGCACGCGCGAACTCGCCCGGGACCCAGACGGCGTCGACGGACTCCAGGGCCGCGGCCCACGCCGCCGGCACGCGGTCGGCGCCGGCGGCGGCGCGCACCACGGCGCGGCCCGGCAGCCGCGCGGCGACCTCGACCGGGTCGCCGTACAGCAGCCCGCCGCCGAGGGCCGCGACGTCCGCCGCGGCCTCGGAGAACCGGGACGTCATGTGACCACGACCCTCCCGCGGCCGTTGCCGAGGCGCAGGCGCGTGGCCCCGCCCGGGCCGGTGTCGGCCTCCAGGCGCACGCGCGAGGCCGGAGGCGACTTGGCGGGATCGTGGCGCGACTGCACGCGGCGCAGCGCCTCCTGGGCAAGCCAGCCGTCGAGCTTGGCCTCGGCCTCGTCGAGCTGCATGTGCGGCGCGGCCTCGCGCAGCAGCGAAAGCGCCTGGTAGCGCATGGCGGCGTCCTGCACGATCGTGGAGACGTCCTTCTCGTGCGCGCTGTGGTAGCGGCTGCGGGTCGCGTCGAACAGGCCGATCTGCTCGGCGACGTGCAGCACGGGGTGCCTGCGCGCGAGCGACAGCGACGCCTGCCAGTCGGCGACCCACGGGTGGTCGCCGAACACGATGTCGCCGATCACGTCGCGGTGCAGCGCGATCGCGATCGGGCCGCCCATCCAGTTGCCCTGGAGCACGAAGCGGTAGAGCGACTCGGCGGGCTCGACGACCCGCACGTCGTTCATCGCCTGGAACTTCGCGATGCCGCCGTCGGCGATCTTCATCTGGTAGTCGGCGGTGATGACCCTGACGTCCGGGTGCGCGGCGATCGCGCGGTCGAGGACCCCGGCGGCGCCCGGCAGCAGCCGGTCGCCCGCGAAGCACCACTTCATCCACTCCGCCTCGCCGATCTCCACGAACACCTGCAGCGCGCGGCGCCAGTTGTCCACGCGCCCGACGCGCTGCTCGTTGACCACGACGTCGGCCCCGCGGCCTGCGAGGATCTCGGCCGTGCCGTCATCGGACGCGTTGTCGATCACGAGGTGGCGGAAGCCGGCCTCCGGCTTCCACGTGCGCGCCCACCCGGCCTGGTTGAGCACCGGCGTGACCGCGACGTACGGCGCGAGCTCCTCGCGCAGCACGTGCAGCGCCTGCTCGGCCGCGCCGGGAAGGCGCAGGTGCTCCTCGACCTCCTGCGGCACGTCGCCGTCATAGACGACGATGTCCGGGAGCAGTTTGACGCGCGTCGACAGCTCGGCGTCCTGGTTGACGAGCTCCATCAACCGCGCGCCGGCCTCGTTCTTCTCGAGCGCGCCCGCGGCGATCGCCAGCTCGGCGGGGTCGCTCTCGCGGACGCTGCGACAGTAGCTCTCGAGCGCGCGCAGCGCCGGCTCCGGAGCGTCCCAGTCGACGCTCAGCCAGATCTGGATCATGCCCCCGCTCCGCGTGCGCTCGGCGTCGCAGCTGCCGACCTCGACCCAGTCGGCGTCTTGCGCCACCCCTCGAATCCCGCGGCGCGCAGCGACAGCGGCAGCTTCAGGAAGGACTCGTAGTCGGTGGGGATGCCGATGCCGTACATGCCGTCGCCCTCGGAGCCGACGTTGTCGATCCCGATCGCGGCGCCCTCGGCGATCAGCTGGTTATAGACCGGCGCGACGTAGAACTCGCCGTTGACGCGCTCATCGGCCGCGATCATCGCCTTGGCGGCGCGGACGAAGTCCCCGCCGCGCGCGAACGCGTAGATGCCGACCGTCGCCTCGTCGGAGATGACGACCTTCTCGACGACCCTGGTCACCAGGTCGCGCTCGTCGAGCGACACGAACGACCACTTCGGGTCGTCGGCGGTCATGGTCATGATCACGCCGTCCAGGCCGTCGCGGCGCATCACGTCGAGGTGGGCGTCCATCGAGTGGTCGACCCACTGGTCGCTGTTGGCGATCACCAGCACGTCATCCGGATCGATCGCGGCCTCGGCGAGCAGCACCGTGCAGGCCGCACCCTCGGTCACGCCGTCGATCACGACGATCTCGCAGCCCGGCGCGGCGGCGCGCAGGCTCGCCTGGAAGCCGTACGCGTCGAGGTGCTCGCGCTGGCAGATGAAGACGAAGCGGACCGGCTCGCTCGGCGAGAGGTTGCGGACCACCACCTCGATCATGGGCAGGCCGTGGATCGGGAGCAGCGGCTTCGGCAGCTCGTAGCCGGCGTCGGCGAAGCGCGAGCCGCGGCCGGCCATGGGGATGACGATGGTGAGCATCGGGGGGTCTCTGTCTCTAGGCGGGGTACTTGTCGCCCGCCACGGCGGGCAGCTTCACGGCCACGACGACCGCGTCGGTGAGGGCAAGGAAGTCGCTCGGCCGGCCCGGAGGGATCCGGACGATGTCGCCGGCGTGCAGGTCGACGCCGTCCATCCGGACGCTGCCGGAGACGACGGCGGTCAGCTCGGTGGCGACCTTGTGCACGTGGCGCTCCTCGGCCTCGCCGGCGACGTAGGACTTGATCGCCACCTCGACGTCGGAGCTCCGCTCGACGGTCGGCTCGAAGTCGCCCACGAACCAGCCGCGGATCATGTCGTCGAGCTTGTGGATCGTCGCCGCGCTCATGCGAGCACCGCGCGGCGGTGGCGAGCGAGGTGCTCGGCGTACGTGTCGACGCCGTGCAGGGAGGCGAGCGAGAAGTAGCGGTCGCGCTCGATGTGGCGCGTGCCGATGCTCAGGCCGCGCAGGATCATCTCGTTGAAGACCGGGCAGACGTAGAACGCGCCGTCGACCGAGGCGTCCTTGCGGATCATCGCCATCGCGCCGTCGACGAAGTCGCCGCCGCGGCGGTACCAGTAGGTGCCGGCGGTGGCCAGGCGGCTGATCGGGCGCTTCTCGGCGGCCTCCAGCACGAGCCCGTCTTCGCCGGTGCGCACGTAGGACCAGCGCGGGTGGACCGCGTCGAACGTGATCACGCCGCCGTCGAGCCCGGCGGACTCGAAGCCCGCCGTGATCTCGCCCAGGTCGGCCTCGAGCACCTGGTCGCCGTTGAAGATCACCAGCGGCTCGTCGCGGTCGATGTGGCCGATCGCGTGCAGCGCCGTGCAGGCCGCGCCGCTCTCCAGCGCCGGAACCCCGACGACCTCCGCCTCGGGGACGAGCAGGCGGATCACGTCGTCGGTGTGGTGGCGCCGGTTCTCCTCCCCGCGCACGAGGAAGACGGCGTGCGAGGCGCGCTCGATCAGCGGGCGCAGGCCGTCGATCACGCGCTGGACCAGCGGCTCGCCGTCGATCTCCACGAGGTTCTTCGGGTACTTGTGCCCCGCGACTTCAAACACGCCGGAGTCGCCGGCCATCAGCACGACGAGCCTCATGCCGCCACGCTCCTCTCGCTCTCGGCGGCGGCGATGCGGGCTTGGATGGCCTGCAGCGTGACGTCGTCGGGATTGCCGACGACCAGAACGTGGGCGCCGGACGCGTTGGCCGCCTTGATGCCGTTCTCGTTGTCCTCGACGATCACGGTCTCGCCGGGCGTCACGCCCAGCGTCGCCATCGCCTTGATGTACATCTCGGGATCGGGCTTGCCGCGCTCGACGTCCTCGTTGGAGACGATGACGTCGAGGAACTGCAGCAGGTCCGAGCGCTCCATCATCTCCTCGACCGTGCGGCGCACCGAGTTGGAGGCGACGCCGAGCTTGTAGCCGGCCTGCTTGAGGCGGGCGAGCGCGTACTGGTGCTGGAACACCGGCTTGCAGCGCGTGGCCACGAACTCGAGCGTGTACTGCTGCTTGAGCGAGTTCATGAACGAGTGCAGCTCCTGCGGCAGACCGCGCTCGACGCTCAGCATCTGGAGCTTCTTCCGGGTCGGCAGCCCGTCGTAGGTGCTCAGGTGCTCGTAGCGGGTGATCTCGTAGCCGAGCAGGGTCAGCGCGCGGTTGAGGGCCTCGTAGTGCCACTCGCGCGCGTCGATGAGGACGCCGTCCATGTCGAACACGACGGCTTTGATCTCGTGGCTCACGCGAAGACCTCCTCGGCCTGCGTCGGATGGTCGGTGCAGAGATGGACGCGCCCGGAGTCCCAGACGGACCAGGCGCGCCACTGCTGCCAGGCCGCGACGTGGTCGCGCTTGTGCAGCTCGGGGGAGACGACCGCGACGTGCTTGCCGGCGTCGAGATGGGCGGCGATGCGCTCCTCGGTGACGAAGCCGCCGTAGAAGTCGTCCAGCCACACGCCGCAGGAGCCGTCGTAGAGCGCGGGCTCGGGCTCGACGTCGCTGTGGCGGCTGAAGTAGGGCAGGCCCGCCGCCGCGTAGCGCAGCGTGTCGGGCACCGACATGTCGAACGCGAACCAGCGCACCGGATCGACGTCGCGCATGGCGCCGGCGATCATCGCCTCCAGGCCGTCGGCCTTGACGTTGACGGCGATCTGGCCGGGCGTGCCGGCCTCGATGTACGCGTCGACGACCGCCTCGAACGCGAGCGCGCCGGTCGCCGGCGGATCGTGGCTGATCACGAGCGCGCCGTCGAGGTCGCGGACGTCGAGCTCGACGCCCCAGCCGTGGGCAAATGCATCGCGGAACGCGGCGAGCGTGTTGCGCTCGTCCGCCTCGGCCCACAGGCCGCGGTGTGCGAGGGAGGTCACAGAGTCTCTATCGGACGGGCGTCCAGAAACCTGAAATCGGCTCAACCGAGCCGCACGTAGCCCGTGGCGCCGCCGCCGTCGGGCCCGTAGGTGCGGCGCGAGACCTGATCGGAGGAGTTGCCCTCGATCGTGTGGATCGTGCCGTCGGGGTCGACCGCTTCGACCATGCCGATGTGGCGACCGCCCCAGACGATCAGGTCGCCGGTCTGCGGCGGCTGAGTACCCGCCGGGATCGCCTTGCCGGCGCGCTGGGCCCAGTCCCAGACCTGCTCGACCGAGCCGAAGCCCTGGCCCTGCTCGCCGAGCGGCGCGCCGACGCCGCGGGCGGCCCAGGAGACGAAGTACGCGCACCACGGCCCGACGCCGGCCCCGGCGGTGGCCTGGCGGTACTGCGCGATCCGCGGAGAGTCGTTGGAGCCGGGCGGCTGCTCGGCGACGCCGACCTCCTGGCGGGCGAGGTTGACCATCGCCTGGCCGGCCGGCGTCCCGCCGGAGAGCGGCAGCGCCGTCGCTCCGGTGGCGCCGCTCGCCTGGCCCATCAGACTGGCGAACGTCGCGTTCGCGGGCGCGGCGGTCTGCGGAGTCGAGACCGCGGTCGCCGCCACGGGCTGGGGCGCGAACGCTGAGTTCAGCTGGGCGACGCGGGCGATGACGGCGTCGACGCTCACGCCGCTGCCGAGGTGGGCACGACGGACCGCAGGACTTCGACCCATTGCCGCGCCGCGACCTCGACGGCGCGGTGCTCGGTCACGTACGCCTTGGCGGCGGCGCCGACGCGGCGGCGCAGGTCGCGATCGCCGGCGAGCAGCTCGAGGCACTCGCGCAGCTCGGCCCGCGTGGTGGCGTGGAAGCCGGTCACGCCGTGCTCGATCTCGGGATAGACGCCGGGATGGGCGATCGTCGCCTGGCCCAGGGCCGAGGCCTCCAGCCAGCGCAGGTCGCTCTTGGCGCGGTAGAAGTTCGACTCGCCGGCGGGCGCGAGCGCGATGTCGTAGTTGGCCATCGCCGACGGGTAGACGTCGAGCGCGGTGAACGGCACCGAGAACGCGCGCCGCGCGCCGAACTCCGCGGCGAACTCGTCGGCGAAGCGCTGGCCGACGCTGACGAAGTGGACGTCGGCGCGCTCGCGCATGAACGCGGCGAGCTCCTGCAGCCACGGCGCCGACGCCTCCAGGTGGCCGGTGGCGCCCGACCAGCCGACGGCGACGTGCTCGCGCTCGGGCAGCGTCAGCGCGTAGCGCTTGAGGTCGATGCCGTTGCGCGCCACGAACGTCACGGGGTTGATGCGCGCGCAGCGCTGCGCGAGCCACTCCGTCGAGCAGATCACGCCGTCGGCGGTGCGCATGCCGAGCTCGAACTCGGCCAGCCGCTTCTTGGTGAACTTGCCCGCGAAGTCGTGGTCGCGCTTCTTGCGCACGCCGTGCAGGTCGTCGTCGAAGTCGGCCAGCACGACGACGCCCTTGGCCTGCAGGTCGCGGATCGCCTTTGCCCAGCCGGCGCCGGCCGGCTGCTGGACGATCACGACCTCGTAGCGCTCGAGGTCCGCGAACGCGAGGTCGCCCTCGCTCTTGCCCCAGGCGAGGTCGAGGTTCGGCGGCTCGGCGCCGTAGCAGACCCAGTCGCAGCCGAGCGCGATCGCCGGCAGGGCGCAGCGGTACCAGGCGACGGCCTTGTTGCCGCGCGAGAGGAACAGGGTGCGGGGGAGCTTGGCTTCCATCAGAGCACCTCCGGCACCCAGCGGGACAGGTCCTTGAAGCCCCACAGGGCCTTCATGCGCAACGTCGACAGCCGCGTCCACTCCAGCACGCGCTCGGACGGGTTGCGGCCGCGGAACAGCTTCTCGTGGTGGAACGCGCGCACCGACGGCTCATAGATGCACTCGAGCTCGGCCTCGAAGACGCGCAGGCAGTAGTCGACGTCCTCGAAGCACATCCGGTAGCCCTCGTCGTAGAGGCCGACGGACTCGAGCGTCTCGTGGCGGATCAGCTGCAGCGCCGCGGTGACCGGGCAGCGGCAGGGGACAAGCGCCTCGGGAAGGTCGTTGGGCGCGAACTGGAAGCGGTGCATCCAGTCGCGGTTGAGCAGCGACAGGAACACGCCGCCGTGCTGGATCAGGCCGTTGGGATACAGCAGGCGCGCGCCGACGACGGCGGCGGGGTTGCCCTCGGTGTCGGTGCGCGAGCGCATGCGATCGAGCCAGCCGGCGTCGACGAACTCGATGTCGGCGTTGACCAGGACGGCATCGGCGCCGGTGTCCAGCGCGCGCTGGAGCCCGACGTTGACCGTGCGTGAGAAGCCGGAGTTCACGTCGGAGCGCACGAGCTCGAAGCCGAGCTCGTCGCAGGCGATCTGCAGGTTGTCGACGAGCGCGCGCTCCGGGCTGTGGTCGTCGACGACCATCACGCGCGCATCGGGAGCGGTCGCGGCGAGCGAGACGAGGCAGCGCAGCAGGACCTCGAGCTCGGCGTCTGAGCGCACGAACGCAGGGATGATGGCGAGTGAGGGACGGACGGCGCTCACATCCCAGTAGTCGGATCGCCCGGGGCGATCCTTTAACGAGGACGGGCGGCCCCGAAGAGCCGCCCGTCTCGATCCGTCCCTCGGTGGGGTTATGTGAGGCTCTAGCGCAGAAGCGAAAGGACGTTCTGCGGCGCCTGGTTGGCCTGCGCGAGCATGCTCGTGCCGGCCTGCTGCAGGATGTTGAGCTTCGTGAAGTTGACCATCTCGGAGGCCATGTCCACGTCGCGGATCCTGCTCTCCGACGCGACCAGGTTCTCCTGGTAGGTCGAGAGGTTGTTGAGGCGGTGCTCGAGGCGGTTCTGGACCGCGCCGAACGTCGAACGGGCAGTCGACACGTTCTGGATCGCCGAGTCGATGTTGTCGATCGACACCGCGGAGAACGCCGTGTCAGCGGCGGAGACCGTGGTCGCCGAGCCGATGTCGGTGATCTCCTTCAGGCCGCCAGTGCCCGCGGTGCCGACAGCGCCGGACATCTCGGTGGCGGTCAGGGTGATCGTGTCGGCCGAGCCCGCGCCGACCTGGAGGACGACGTCCGCGCCGCCGCTCAGCAGCTTGATGCCGTTGAACTCGGTCTTGGACGTGATGTCCGAGATCTCCTTGCCGAGCTGCTGCACCTCGGCCGAGATCGCGGTCTTGTCGTCGGCGTCCAGCGTGCCGTTCGCGTACTGCACCTTGAGGTCACGGACGCGCTGCAGCATCGAGTGAACTTCGTTGAGGGCGCCTTCCCCCGTCTGAACCAGCGAGACGCCGTCCTGCGCGTTGCGCTGAGCCTGGTCGAGGCCGCCGATCTGGGAGCGCATCTTCTCAGAGATGGCAAGGCCGGCGGCGTCGTCGGCGGCACGGTTGATCCGATAGCCGGACGACAGCTTCTCCATGGCCTTGGCCGCCTTGGCGGACGTGCCCTGGAGCTGACGGTGGGCGTTGAACGCCTCGACGTTGTTCTGGATGCGAAGGGCCATGTCATCTCTCCTTGATGATGGATTGTGGCCGGTCTAGGGCAACTCCTTGTCGCCCCTTGCAATTTGATTGATCGGCGGGCTCTGAGAAGACTTGAGGAACTTCTCGTCAGGCCCGCAGATCGATGTGCCCGTCGTCGGACACCCCGCCTTCGGGCGGCGGCTGGAGCGCCTTCTCACGGCGCTTGCGCGCCTGCTCGCGGCGCTCGCGCTCGGCGTCGGGGTCGACGTGCGCGAGGCGCCCGGGAGGCGTCACGCGATCGACTTCGCGTGCCAGCCTGACGTCGATCGGGCGTACCGGCTCCATCACCGTGCGAGCGTCGCGGCCCAGGAGGCCTCGGCCTCGGCGTCGGCGGCCTGCTGGGCGCTGAAGGCGGCAGCGGCGCGCTCGGCCGCTTCGACGTTGGCCTGCCGGACGCGGACGTTGTAGGCCTCGGCGGCCTGCGAGGCCTGGTTGCGGACGATCTGCCGCCAGACGACGATCGCGACGTACCAGCCCGCGAGGTGGCAGGCGACACCGGCGATCAGCGCCCGGAACGTGGCGTCGAACGCGGGCACGCCGCTCATCAGGCACAGCGCGAGCACCGCGAGGAAGCCGTACAGCCCAGCCCGGGCGCGCGTGCGCTTGACCGCCGCGACCGCCTCCGGGTGCGTGCTGAGGCGGACGTGGCGGTCGACGACCTCGCCGTCGCCCTCGCCCTTGGACCCCTTGCGCTTCTTCTTCTTGGACTTCTTCTCGGTGGTCTCGTCGCTCACAGCCCACGCGCCAGTCTGAGCTCGTTGCGCTCGCGCTCGCGGATGAACTTGATCATCCGGTCCTCGTCGCTGCGCGACATGTCCTCGATGCGGATGCCCTTCTCGTCCTCGGCGGAGAAGCGCACGACCCGGCCGAGCGCGCGGACCGGCTCCGCCCCCTGCTCGAGCGAGATCTCGAGCCGGACGTCGACGCCGAGCGGGAGGTGCCACTTGTCCTTGACCAGGACGCCGCTGCCGGAGACGTTGAGCGTCGTCGTCTCGCCGGCGGTCACGCCCTTCTCGAGCGAGATGATGTTGATCGGCACGACGGCGGACACGCGCACGAAGTTGCGCCGCTGGACACGCTCGGCGTCGCCGTCGACGGTGACCGTCAGCAACTCGCCCTTCGCGCCCGCGACGCTCAGCAGGCCGGTGAAGCGCTGGACGCCGCGCGCGGTCGTCTTCTCGATCGCCACCCCGTGGCCGTCCAGCCGCTTGACGCGGTCGTCGGGCACGGCGAGCACGAGCTTGATCGCGGAGCCCTGGACGGTCTCCACGGTGGCGGGCAGGTGGCCGACGTGCGGAAGCACGACGGAGACCTGCTCACCGTGCTCGAGCAGCGGTGCGGACATGGTGGCGGACATGGTCGATCAGGGCAGGAGGCGCTGGGCCAGGTCGGCGGGGTCGGCGGGATCCACCCCGTCACGCGTGCAGAAGTACGAGATCGGCCGGTGGGCGGTGATCGCGAGCTCGATCGGCGCGCCCGGGCGGGTCGTGCCGTCGGCGTGCGTGAGCGCGAGGTCGGTGACGGCGAGGGGGGCGAGCGCCGCGTACTGCTCGTCGGCGGCGCCGGCCGACAGCGTCGCCGGCAGCGCGAAGTGGACCTCGTCGGCCTCCAGCGCGCGCAGCTCGGCAGACAGCGAGACCGCGGTCTGGCGGTCGCCGAGGCCGATCGGCGGCGTGTCGATGAAGACGATGCCGGCGTTGCGGCGGCCGAGCCGCCGCTTGGCCTCGGCGGCGTCGGTGGCGGCGATCACGGGGATGCCGAGCGGCTCGAGCGTCGACGCCAGCGTCGCGCCGCCGTCGGACGTGCGCAGCGCGATCACGATGACGTCGTGGTTCGCGGACGCGTAGGCCTGGGCGATGTGCGCGATCGCCGTCGTCTTGCCGGCGCCGCCGGCGCCGACGAACGCGACCCGCGGCGGGCGGTCGCCCGGGCGCGAGAGCGGCGAGATGCGGCGGGCCAGCATCATGCGGACGAGCTTCTTGAGCGAGCGCGGCGTCGCGAACGGCAGGCCGTGCATGACCGCCTCGTGGACGACGTCGGCGGCGAGCTGCGGCGAGAGGCCGTGCGTGATCAGCGCCTTCTCGATCCCGGCCGCGGAGGTGGGCACCTGCGGCGTATGGGGCTCCGGCGCCGGTGAGACAATGTCCTCGGCCGCGGGCGGCGCCGGCGAGGGCTCGAAGACCGGAGCCGCGTGTCGCGGCGGAGCCGGGGACGGGTCGACGGATGCGTCGCGGTTCGGCTGCGGGCCGTAGAGCCCGGCGTCCGCGGCCTCGGCCTTCAGGAACTCCTCCGCGCGCGGCCCGATGCCCCGCTCTGCACGCGCGAGCGCGTCGGCGAACGGGCTCGCCTGCTCGACCAGCGCGCGCACGACCGGAGAGCTCAGGCCCTCCTGGGTGGCGCGGTCGTTGCGCGGCACGGGATCGAGCTCGTCGGGCAGCGGCTTGCGCGCGTCGACCTCGACGAACGGCCGCTGGAAGAGCCCGGCGATCCCACCCACGAGGCCCTCGCGGCGACGCAGCACGACCGCGTCGGGACCCAGGGCCTCGCGGACCTGCGGCAGGACCTCCTCGAGCGACTTGCCGCGGAACGTTTTCACGTCTGCAGGTGTCATGTCCATTTCACTGGTTGTCATCGGCACGCGGGGGTCGGATCAGGAGGTTGGAATTCATGCCACCGGGATGGCGTCGGAGGCGGCGGAGCCGAGCACGGCGACGGTCTCGACGCCGACGCCCGGGGCCACTTCGTTATAGGAGCAGACGGCGAGCTGCGGAAGGCGTTGCTCGACGAGCCGGCGCAGGTGGCGGCGCACGCGCGCCGAGCACAGCAGCACCGGCCGGCCGCCCGCGGCGAGCGACTGCTCGACCTGGACCGCGCACGCCTGAACCAGCGCGTGGGCACGCGCCGGGTCGATCGCCAGGAACTCGCCGTCGGCGGTCTGCACGAGCGCCTCGGCCAGCTCCTGCTCGAACGCGGGGTCGAGCGCGATCGCGCGCAGCGTCGCCTCGGAGTCCAGGTACGGCGCGACGATCGTGCGCCCGAGCGCCTGGCGCGCGTACTCGGCCAGCATCGCGGGGTCGCGCGTGAGCCGCGCCTTGTCGCCGACGGCCTCGATCACGGCGCCGAGGTCGCGGATCGACACGTTCTCGCGCAGCAGCGCCTGCAGCACGCGCTGGATCTCGCCGATCGACAGGACGTCCGGCACGACCTCGTCGACGACGGCCGCGTTGACCTCCTTGAGCTGGTCGAGCAGCTGACGGGTCTCCTGGCGGGTGAGCAGCTCGGCGGCGTTCGCGCGGATCGTCTCGGTCAGGTGCGTGACCACGACGGACTCGGGGTCGACGACCGTCCAGCCGAGCGCCTCGGCCTCGGCCCGGTTGCTCTCCGGGATCCAGACCGCGGGCAGGCCGAAGGCCGGCTCGGTGGTGGCGATACCGGGGAGCTGGCCCATGGCGTCGCCCGGGTCCATGGCCAGATGATGCCCGGCCATGATGCCGCCGCGCGCAACTTCCGTCCCGCGCACGCGCATGACGTACTCGTGCGAGTCGAGCTGGACGTCGTCGCGGATGCGCACGGGCGGGATCACCATGCCGAGCTCGGACGCGATCTGGCGGCGGATCGTGCCGACGCGCCCCAGCAGCGTGCCGCCCGCGCCCTGGTCGACCAGCGGCACCAGGCCGAAGCCGATCGCCAGCTCGAGCGGGTCGAGCGCGAGCGCGTCGAGCGCGGCGTCGCGCGGGGCCGGGAGCTGATCGGGAGCGGCGGCCGCGAGCCTGGCCGCCTTCTCGGTCTCCTGGCGTTCGGCTTTGGTGGGCTCCTTGCGCAGCATCAGGCCGAACGCCACAAGCATGCCGCCGATGAGGAAGAACGGCACCTTGGGCAGCCCCGGGACCAGACCGAGCACGCAGACCACCACGCCGGCGATCAGCGGCGCCTTGCGCTGCTCGAGGATCTGGGAGGAGACGGTCGAGCCGAGGTCGGTCTCGTCGCCGGAGCGCGTGACCAGGATGCCGGTGGCGACCGAGATCAGCAGCGCCGGGATCTGCGCGCACAGGCCGTCGCCGACCGACAGCAGCGAGAAGTGCTGGCCGGCCTCACCGATCGCCATGTTCAGCTGCACGACGCCGATCAGGATGCCGCCGAGCAGGTTGATGCCGGTGATCAGCACGCCGGCCATGGCGTCGCCCTTGACGAACTTCGAGGCGCCGTCCATCGCGCCGTAGAACTCGGCCTCGCGGGCGATCTCGGCGCGCCGTGACTTCGCCTCCTCGTCGGTGATCAGGCCGGTGTTGAGGTCGGCGTCGATCGCCATCTGCTTGCCCGGCATGGCGTCGAGGGTGAAGCGCGCGCCGACCTCGGCCACGCGCCCGGCGCCGTTCGTGATGACCGTCAGCTGGATCACGATCAGGATCAGGAAGATCACCAGGCCGACGACCACGTTGCCGCCGACGACGAAGTTGCCGAACGACTTGACCACCTCGCCGGCGTCCCCGTGCAGCAGGATCAGCCGCGTCACCGAGATGTTGATCGCGAGCCGGAACAGCGTGGTGAGCAGCAGAAGGCTCGGGAACGACGAGAAGTCCAGCGCCTTGGGCACGTACAGCGTCGCGCAGACGATCATCAGCGCGACGGCGATGTTGATCGTGATGAAGAAGTCCAGCAGCAGCGGCGGCAGCGGGATGATCATCATCCCCACCACGAGCACGACGGCGCCCGCGGCGATCAGGTCGGAGTGCCGCATCAGGCGCTTGAGCGAGCCGTTCATGCCGCCACCGCGATCCTCTCTCGCTTCGCTCGCGGTCGGGCTTCGCCCTGGCGCGCGCCGGCGACGCGGTAGACGTAGGCGAGCAGCTGGGCCACCGCGTGGAAGAGGTCCTCGGGGATCATCTTGCCGACGTCGACCGTCGCGTAGAGCGTGCGCGCGAGCGGCGGGTCGGGCACGACGGCGACGTCGGCGTCGCGTGCGAGCGCACGGATCCGCAGCGCGAGCTCGTCGACACCCTTGGCGACGACGATCGGCGCGGGGTGCTCGGCGTCGTACTTGAGCGCGACCGAGTAGTGCGTCGGGTTGACGACGACGACGTCAGCGGTCGGGACCGCGTCCATCATGCGCTGGGAGGCGAGCTCGAAGGCCTTGCGCTTCTGGGCGCGCTTGACCTCCGCGGGCAGCTCCTGCTGCTTGTGCTCGTCCTCGACTTCCTTCTTCTCCATCCGCAGCGACTTCGCGATCCGGCGGCGCTGCCACATCAGGTCGACGAACCCGATCGCGAGATAGATGACCGCGGCGCGCTTGCCGAGTGTGAGGACCATGCCGCACAGCTGCGGCAGCAGGTCCTGGGCCGGCGTGCCGACCAGCGCCGCGAGCTCGTCGAGCTTCGGCAGCAACGTGGCGACGACGATCGCGCCGACGAGCCCGATCTTGACCAGGTTCTTGGCCAGCTCCACGAGCGAGTTGGGGCTGAACAGGTTCTTGATGCCGCTGATCGGGTTCAGGCGCTTGGGGTCGGGCTTGAGCACCTTGCGCTTGATCTTCGGCTTGACCTGCAGCACATTGATGATCACGCCGGCGACCATGCACACCCCGACGACCGGCAGCGCGCCGAGCGCGACGTGCTTGCCGATCAGCAGGAACAGCGAGCCGACACCCTTCTGGTCGACGACTTCAGGCCGCGTGATCAGCTGGAACACGGTGACCATCGCGGTCTCCATCTGATCGAGCATGCGCGGCCCGAAGGCCGAGAGCGCGAACAGCGCGGCCGTCAGCACGACGGCGCCGTTGAGGTCCATCGACTTGGCGATCTGGCCCTTGTCGAACGCCTCGCCCTGCTTCTTGGGTGTGGCCTTCTCAGTCTTTTCGGCCATCAGGCGACCTTCAGCGCGTGGAGGGCGTCGGAGACCGACTGCTGCAGGTTGTCGCCGATCCAGCCGCTCACGAACGGCAGCGACGCCGCGATCACGGTCAGGCCGACGGCGATCTTGGCCGAGAAGCCGACGGCGAAGACGTTCAGCGACGGCACGACGCGCGAGACGACGCCGAGCGCGGCGTCGGTGAGAATGATCGCCAGCAGCACCGGGGCGGCGACCATCACGGCCGCGGGCAGGATGCCGGCGAACGCCACCTGCACGCCCGCGGTCGCCGTGGGGATGCTCGGAGAGTCCAGCAGCGGGACCACGTCGTAGGTCTTGGCCATGCCCTGGATGACCCAGCTGTCGCCGCCGATCGCGATGAAGACGGCGATGCCGAACATCGCGTAGAGGTTCGCCAGCATCGTCGAGTTGTTGCCGCTGACCGGGTCCACGAGCGCGCCGAAGCCGAACCCGGCGACGAGGTCGAGCACCGAGCCGGCGACGGGCAGCGCGGCGAACAGGCACGCCAGGATCAGCGCGAAGACGATGCCGACGAGGATCTCCTTGAGCATGAGCGCGCCGTAGGCGAGCCCGTCGAGGTCGATGTGGTGCTGCGCGCCGGCGCGCGCGGCGACCGGCCAGATGCCGATCGTCAGGGCGACGGCGACGATCGCCCGCGCGCGCACCGGCACGAGCTTGTTCGAGAACAGCGGCGCGAGCAGGAAGAGCGGGGAGATGCGCCCGAGCACGAGCAGGAAGCCGGCGACCTGCTGCTCGGAGAACTGGGCGAGGATCTCGCTCGGATCGATCATCCGACCAGGCTCGGGATCCGCTCGTACAGGTTCTGCGTGTACGACACGATCTGGCCGAGCATCCACGGGCCCGCGACCACGATCACGAGCGCCATCGCGACGACCTTCGGGATGAAGGTCAGCGTCTGCTCCTGGATCTGGGTGACGGCCTGGAAGATTGAGACGCCGAGGCCGACGATCAGCGCCACCAGCAGCATCGGCAGGGCGACCTTGAGCGCGACGCTCATCGCGTCCACCACGAGGTTGACGACGTCGTCCTGGGTCATCGGTGGAACGACTCCACGAGCGACTGGGTGACGAGATTCCAGCCGTCGACCAGGACGAACAGCAGGATCTTGAACGGCAGCGAGATGAAGACCGGTGGCAGCATCATCATGCCCATCGACATCAGCGTCGAGCTGATGACCAGGTCGATGATCAGGAACGGCAGGAAGATCAGGAAGCCGATCTGGAACGCGGTCTTGAGCTCGGAGATCGTGAACGCCGGGATCAGGACCGTCGTCGGGATGTCCTTGCGCGTCTTGACGTTCTTGAGGTCGGCGAGCTTCGCGAACAGCGCCAGGTCCTTCTCGCGCGTCTGGTCGAACATGAACTCGCGCATCGGGATCTCGGCGCGCTTGAGCGCCACCTGCTGAGTGATCGCGCCCTTCTGGAGGGGGTCGTAGGCGTCGTGCTTGATCTGCTTGAGCGTCGGGCTCATCACGAACAGCGTCAGGAAGAACGCGACGCCGACGAGCACCTGGTTCGGCGGCGCGGTCGGCGTGCCGAGGCCGGTGCGGATGAAGCCGAGGACGATCAGGATGCGCGTGAAGCCGGTGACCGTGAACAGCAGCGCCGGCACGAGCGAGATCGCGCCGACGAGCAGCAGCGTCTGGACGGCGTTGGACGAGTCGGCCTTCACCGGATCACCGTCCGCTGGCGCAGCCAGCCGATGAAGCCGCGCTCGGAGCTGACGACCTCGGCGTCGGGCAGCTGGTCCTCGAGCAGGCCGAGCGCGCGCGCCTCCGCCTCGCCGTAGGTGCGGATCGGCGTGACGCCGCTCTCGCCGGAGCCGAGCAGGACGATCTCCTCACCCGCGCGCACGAGGTGCAGCGTGCGGTTGGTCCCCAGCGACAGCGTGGCGAGCGTCTCGAGCCCGCCGCCGCCGCCGGTGGCGGCCTCGGCCTTGGAGGCCCGGATCTGCTTGAGGACCCAGGTCAGGCCGTAGATGACGCCGATCACGACCGCCAGACCGACGATCGTGCGCACGATCGAGCCGCCCGACGGGCCGGACGACGGCGAGGGCGTGGCCGTGCCGCCGGACGACAGGCGCAGCGGCGTGTTCTCGCCGTCGGAGGCGAGCGCCGCCGGGGCGGTCAACAGGCAGGCGACCATGGCCGCGCCGAGGGGGCGAAGGAGGGTGGGGAGGGTACGCATCAATACCGAGGGATTCGAGCCTGGATCGGGCTCAAGCTGACTATCGGCGCCAGGTCCCCCAGCCTTGAGCGCTGCCCTACATCGGGTCCACACCCCATCCGCGATGCTCCGACCACCGGTCCGATGCGGCGCAGCGCCGCCGGTGGTCACCTGAGGGGATGCACACCCGTCCCCCGCGCCACCGCACCTACCCGCGCTCTAGCTCTCGCCCGGCGCCGGCACGGATTCGTCAGCCGCGGCCGTGGCGCCGCTCGGTTCCGGATACGCGCTCGTTTCCGCGGACCGCGTCCGTTCGAAGCGAAGCTCGTTGACGACGGCGCCGCCGAGCACGATCAGCGAGAGCACGTAGAACCACACGAGCGCGATCAGCACGAACACCGCCGACGTGCCGGCCCGCAGCGTCGAGATGTTCGTCAGATACAGCGGGAAGGCCCAGTCGACGATCCCCATGGCCAGCGTCGCGCTGAGCGCGCCGGGCCACACCGCGCTCCACGGGATCGCGCCCTTCGGGACCGCGACGTAGGTGATGCACAGCGCGCCGAACAGGACCGCGAGGCCGCCGGCGATCGTCGCCCAGTAGACCAGCCCGTTGACCCGGTCGAGGCCGAACGGCAGGTCCTGCGCGCTCGACGCGAGCAGCGACTGCAGCGTCGGCACCGCCACGCTGGCCACGATGAACAGCAGCGTGACGAGCAGCATCCCGAAGCCGAACAGCTTCTGGCGCACCCATGCGCGGCAGGGGAGCGCGTAGATCCGGCAGAACGCGGTGTCCAGCGCGCCCCAGAACGAGGCGCCGACCCAGATGCTCGAGACGAGCGCGACGATGCCGACGGTCGTCGACGTCCCCTGCAGGCGCCGCACGGTGTCGACCAGCGTGCTCTCGGCCGCGGTGGGGAAGATCGTGCGCGCGTCCTGGATGACCGAGTCGGCGACCTCCGGCGAGCGCAGGATCCGGCCCGCCACGAACAGCGCCAGCAGCGCCAGCGGGAAGATCGCCAGCATCAGGTTGTACGCCACCATCGACGCGAGGCCGGTGAGATTGTCCATGTAGGCCTTGCGCCAGAACGCAACGACCGAGCGGCGCGCTCGCGTCACACCGGTGCATATACCGCGCGCGGCGGCGGCGTAGGCGTTACGCGCGCTCGTCGGCGCTCTTGGGCGCGAGGACCTCGGTCACGCGCAGGCCGAACTCCTCGTCGATCACGACGACCTCGCCGCGCGCGATCGGCTTGCCGTTGACCAGCAGGTCGACGGGCTCGCCGGCCAGGCGGTTGAGCGTCACGATCGACCCCGGGCCGAGCGCCAGCGCCTCGCCGATCGTCATGTGCGTGCGCCCGATCTCGACGGCCAGCTCGACCGGCACGTCGTGGAGGCGCTCGAGCTCCTCGGCGGACACCGAGTGCGGCGCCTCCGGCTCGGTGGGCCCGGCGGTGGTCGTCTCGAAGGGGGCGTAGTCGACGGGCTCGGGCATGGCTACTGCACCGTCACGTCGGTGAACAGGACGTCATCGACCTTCACGTCGGTATGCGCCTTGAGATCCTTGAGGATCTTCTCCTTGGTCTCCTGGCGGCCGGACTTGCCGATCAGCTGGGTGTCATTGGAGTCGGTCAGGTCGTCGGTGATGATGTCGCGC
This sequence comes from uncultured Solirubrobacteraceae bacterium, assembly GCA_963837485.1. Taxonomy (GTDB): domain Bacteria; phylum Actinomycetota; class Thermoleophilia; order Solirubrobacterales; family Solirubrobacteraceae; genus Solirubrobacter. The sequence continues at coordinate 194,307 of CAWINP010000001.1, forward strand.
ACGACGGCCTCCTGGGTCATGGTCCCGAAGCCCTCCGGCGGCTTGGCCGCGCCTTCGGCGGCCGCGGCCGTGGAGGTGTCCTTCTCGTTGAGCACGAGGGCGATGGTGAGCTTCGCGAAGCGGCCGTCGGCGAGGTTCACGAGGAACTCCTTGCCGAGCACGTAGACCGTGCCCTCGACCTTGGGCTTGGCGGTCGCCTCCTTGGGCTTGGCCAGGACGAACTTGTAGACGCCGCCGAGCGCGACGAGCGCGATGATGACTGGAGCGAGTTTCTTGACCATGGCTGTTCAGGCGCCTCCGTGCGCGGTCACGCCGTGTTGATGCGGGCGAGGACTACCTCGACCCGGCGGTTTTTGGCCCGCCCGGGGGCGGTCGAATTGGTGTCGATGGGCTCGTTCGCGCTCAGCCCGCGCACGGCCATCCGGCGCTCGAGCACGCCGTGGCGCATGAACGAGTCCGCGACCGCGGCGGCGCGCGCGCCCGAGAGATCGAAGTTCGACGAGTAGCGCCCGCCCGGCGTGATCGGCTGGCTGTCGGTGTGGCCCTCGACGTCGATCGGGTGCGTCCGCTCGTCGCGGATCACCGTCGCGATCTTGCCGACGATGGTCTCGGCCTGCGGCTTGATCAGCGCCTGGCCGGAGTCGAAGAACACCTTGTCGGTCAGCAGCTGGATCACGAGGCCGCGGCGGCGGACGGTCACGTTGACCTTGCCCTGCAGCCCGGCCTTCTTCGCGAGCTCGTCGATCCGCCGCTTGAGCTGCTTGAAGCTCTCGTCCTCCGCCTTCGCGGCGGCCTGCTGCTTGGCCTTCTGCTCAGGCGTCGCCGACTGCAGCTTCGCGACCGCGTTGAGCGGCTGCAGCGACGCGAGCGGGGGCTCGGCGGCCGTGTGCTCGGACTGCGTGTCGGAGCTGCCCGTCTCCATGACGGCCTGGCCGCCGGACAGGATCCGGCCGGAGAAGGCGTCCTGGAGGGCCTTCTGCAGCGCCTCGAACTTCGACGTGTTGACCGAGGAGATCGAGAACAGCAGCATGAAGACCGCGAACAGCAGCGTCATCATGTCGGCGAACGAGACGAGCCAGCGCTCGCTCTCGTCGTGCAGGGCCTCGGCCTCCTCGATCTTCTTGCGGCGCCGGGCCACGGCTACGCCGCCTCCTTCTCAGCCGTGCGGCCGCCGCCCGCCTCGCGCTCGGGCGGGCGCTCCGCCGGCGCGACGAACGTGACCAGCTTCTCCTGCACGACGCGCGGGTTGTCGCCGGCCTGGATCGAGAGGATGCCCTCGACGATCAGCGAGCGGGCGTGCAGCTCCTCGTCGGAGAGCTGCTTCAGGCGCGAGGCGATCGGCAGGTAGACGACGTTCGCCGAGGCGACGCCGATCAAGGTGGCGATGAACGCGGAGGAGATCGACGGGCCGAGCGTCTCGGGCGCGTCGAGATTCGCGAGCACGTGGACGAGGCCGAAGACGGTGCCGATGATGCCCATCGTCGGCGCGTAGCCGCCCGCCTTCTCGAACGGCTGGCGGCCGTTGGCATGGCGCTTCTTCATCGCGGCGTTCTCGGCGTCGAGGATCTCGGCGACCAGGTCCGGGTCGGTGCCGTCGACGACGAGCTGCAGGCCCTTGCGGGTGAAGGTGTCCTCGATCGCGTCAGTCTGCTCGTCGAGCGCCAGCAGGCCGTCGCGGCGCGCAGACTCGGCGTAGCCGACGAGCTCGACCACCTTGGCGTTGAGGTCGGGCGACTCGGCGTTGAACGCCTTCTTGTACATCGTCGGGATGTTCTTGATCGCGTCGAACTTCGTGCCGGCGATCGTCGCGCCCAGCGTGCCCCCGAGCACGATCATCATCGCCGAGGGGTTGAGGATCGCCATGACCTTCGAGCCCTCGAGCGTGGCGCCCATGAACAGGCCGCCGGCGCCGATCAGCAGGCCGATGAGGGATGAGGCCTTCATCGTCGCGGCTCCTCGGGCGGCGGGTCCGCGGACGCGCCCCGCACGAGCGTGAGGCCGACGTCGTTGCGTCGCTTGCCCGCGGGCATCGCCGCCGTCAGGATCGACGCGCGCCATTCGCGGATGGCGTTCACGACCTCATCCGGCGAGTCGGCCAGGAGAACCTTGGTGTGGGTGGTGAGAGTCACGACGGTGTCGGGGGTAGCCTCGATCGCGAGGATGAGGTCCGGATTCAGGTAGAAGGCCTCGGCCTTGCTGCCGAGACGGCGAAGACGGATCACACCCAGGTGATCGGCATTTGTTCGATGGGCTTAAGCGCGAAGGCCCGCTAGCCGCGGGCCTTCGTCATGCCTATTGCGCGCCGCGCGAGGCGGCGCAGGACGTGCCTACCGCTTGAGGTTGACGAGCTCCTCGAGCATCGAGTCGGCGGTGCTGATCACGCGCGAGTTGGCCTGGAAGCCGCGCTGGGCGGTGATCATGTTCGTGAACGTCTGCGCGAGGTCCACGTTGGACATCTCGACCGCGCCCGCGGTCACGGTGCCGGCGCCGCCGTTGCCCGGCGTGTTGACGGTCGGCGTGCCCGAGTTGGCGGACGTGACCCACAGGTTGCCGCCCTGGCGCTCGAGGCCGGCCGCGTTCGGGAACGTGGCGAGCGTGAGGCGGTAGGGCGTGACGCGCGTGTTGGTCGCCGGGTCGACGTAGGAGACGCCGCCGGACTTGTCGACCGCGACGCCGGTCGCGCCGGGCGGGATCTGGATCGCCACCTCGGTCGACGCGGGGCTCGTCGGCATCGCGTAGCCGAGGACGTAGAGGCCGTCCTGGGTGGTCATGTAGCCGTCGGTGTTGACGGTGAAGTTGCCCGCGCGCGTGAACGCGGTCGGCGCGATCGCCGAGGCCGGGCCGGACGGCGCGCCGGGGCCGACCTCGAAGAAGCCGTCGCCCTGGATCGCGACGTCGAGCGGGTTGCCCGTCGTCTGCACGGCGCCCGACGTCATCAGGTTGTCGACCGAGCCGAGGCCGACGCCGAGGCCGACCTGGGCGGCGTTGGAGCCGCCGCGCGTGGCCGACGGGCCGGCCGCGCCGCGCTGCAGCTGCGTGAGCGAGTCCTGGAACGTGACGCGGGCGGACTTGTAGCCGATCGTGTTGACGTTCGCGATGTCGTTGGCGGTGACGTCGAGCATCACCTGGTGCTGCTTGAGGCCGCTGATCGCGGCGAACATGCCTCGCATCATGGGGCATCTGCTCCTTCTGCTTCGCCGCCGGCTAGGCGACCTGCGTAATTGACGTAGGATCGATTCCGGCGTCGCCGGAGATGGTGAGCCTGTAGCTGCCGTCCTTGAACATGGACACGCTCTCGACGGTCCCGGTCTTGGTGGCGTTCTTGTTGGGATCGGCCGGGTCGATGTAGGTCACGTCGTGGCCGATCATCCCGACGGCGGCACTCTTGGAGTTCTCGGTCGCCATGTTCGTGATCTGCTCGACCATCGTGAAGGACGCCATCTGCTGGGTCTGCTGAGCGGCGTCCATCGGGCTCGACGGGTCCTGCTGCGTCATCTGGGCGACGAGCAGCTTCAGGAAGCCGTCCTTGTCGAGGATCGCCTTTTCGTTCTGGAGGTTGGTGGAGCCGCTCATCGTCTCGGCGGCGGCGGAGGTTCCGGGGATTGCGCTCATGGTCTTGTGGTCTCAGGCAAGGACGTCGACGAGGACGCCGTCGGGGAGGACGAGGGTGGTCTCGGTCGGGGGCTCGATCGGCTGCTCGCCGTCGGCGCCACCGCGGCGCCGGCCGCCGTTCTGACCGCCGGGCGCGCCGTCGCCGCCGAGGGCGGCGCCGAACGTCGCCTCACGGCGGTCGTCGCCCTGCGTCGAGACGTCGAGCGAGAGCAGGTTCACGTCGCGCGCCTCGAGCTGGCGGCGCAGGTCATCCGACGCCTGCTGCAGGGCCTTGGCGGCCTCGGGCGAGTCGGCGATCAGCTGCGCCGCGACGCCCTGCGGCGTCGAGTGCAGGCGCACCTCGATGCCGCCGAGCTCGGCGGGCTTGAGGTTGATGCGCGCGTGGGTGACGCCGTGCGCCTGAGCCAGGTGGATGACCGCGGCGGCCACGTGGGGCGCGCGGTAGAGCGGGACGGCGCGCTGCGGCGCGGCGGCCGGCTGGGGCGGGGCGGCCGGCGCCGGCGCCTGCGCGGGCTGGGCGGCCGGCTGGGCGGGCGCGTCGGGCTTCGGCGCATCGGCGAGCGGAGCGGTCGCCGGCGTCGGCGCGGGCGCCGCGGTCTGCTCGGGCTGCGACTGCGTCTGGGGCTGCCCGGCGTCGCCGGCGTTCGCCTGCGCGGCCGTGTCGGCCTGCGGCTGCTGGGCCTGCGGCGCGGCCGCGACCGGAGCCTGCGGCAGCTTGACGTCGTCGGTCTTGATCGGCGCGACCGGCTGGACCTGCACCGTCGGGACGGCGGGCGCGGCCGGGTCGGTCGCCGGCGCGGCCGGCACCGCCGGCTGGGCCTGCGGCGCGGCCACGACGGGCGCGGGCGCCTGGACCGGGGCGGCGACCTGCACGGGCGCCTGGACGGTGGGAATGGCGGCCGGCACCGGACCCTGCGCGGCGGGCGCGGGCGGCTCGGGGGCCGTCACGGGCTGCGGCGCGGGCAGCGGGCTCGTGAGCTGGGCCGCGAGCTGCTCGGCTCCGAGCTCTACCGGGACGACCGGCGCGGGCGCCTGGAGCTCGGGCACGACGCTCGCGGACGCCGGGTCGGCGCCGGGCTGCTCGGGCGCCGGCTGCTTGTCGCCGGCGGGCTTGGCGGCCGTCTCGCGCGGCTCGTCGGCGCGCTTCGGGGCGTCCGCGCGCTTGTGCTCGGCGGGCGCCTTGGCTCCGAGGATCTCGGCGAAGACGTCGTGCGCCGCCTGGGGCTTGCGCGGCCCGTTGTTGGATCGCTCGGCGGGGGCGGCCGGGCGCGCGGGGGCGGTGCGATCGGTGGTCATGTGGCTCACGCGGTCGTGGGATTGCGGAAGACCGCGGCGTTGGCCTGCACGGCGCGGACGTAGTTCTGGGTCTCGGCGTACGGCGGCACTCCGCCGAAGCGCTGCACGGCACCGGGGCCGGCGTTGTAGGCGGCGAGCGCGCGGGCGACGTCGCCGCCGAAGCGGTCGAGTTGCTGCTTGAGATACTTCGCTCCGCCCTCGATCGCCTGCGCGGGATCGAGCGGGTTGCTGACGCCGAGGCCGGCGGCGGTGCCCGGCATCAGCTGCGTCAGGCCCTGGGCGCCGGCGCCGGAGCGCGCGTTCGGGTTGAAGCCGGACTCCTGCTTGATCAGCCCGGCCAGCAGCGCGGGGTCGAGCCCGTTGCGCTGCGCGGAGGCGGTGATCTCGGAGCCGTAGGGCGTGCCTGCGGGGAGCGCCGACGTCACGCCGGCGTCGCTGCCGGCGAGCGTCGTGGTGCCGATCGGCGAGGCGAGGCTCGCGAAGCTCGCGTTCGAGGAGCCGGTGCCGCTGCCGGTGGTGGCGGCGGTCATCGCGGCGGAGAAGGCGGCCGTGTTGTCGGTCGCGGGAGCGGCGGCTCCGGAGGCGGAGTCCATCAGCGCCTGCAGCGCGTTCATGCGAGCGAGCACCGAGTCGACGCTCATGCCACCATGCCGCCCCGGCGGTGGGTGGTCAGCGCCAGCTCGTCGAGGATGTTCTGGGAGCGGCGGGCCCACTCGCGGTTGTGGTCGGCCTGCTGGCGGCCCTTGAGCTTCTCGATCGCCTGACGGTCGCGCGCGGCGGCGGCGAGCACCTCGCGGCGCGCGCTGACCTCGGCGTCCTGGCGGTCGAGGTCCAGCGCGGCCTCGCGGCGGTGGCGCTCGGCGCGCTCGAGATACGCCTGCGCGGCCATCAGGTCCGCAGACGAGATGCGGTCGGCGCGAACGGTGTCCAGGCCCGCCTCGCGGGCCGTCGCGACGGCGTGGGTCGCCTCGCGCAGGATCGCCTCTCCGCGCATGCGGAGACGCAGCTCATGAGCGAGGTCTTCTCGAGCGCGCTCTTCAGCGCGCTCACGCATCGTCCGCACCCGCTCGAGACGGAACGTGAAGGACGGAGTCTCCACGAACAGAGTCATCGACAGTTCGCGGCGAATCTGTAGCCCCGACTAGTCTGCCGCCCTCATGCTCGTCCTGTCGCGCCGCGAGATCGAGGGCCTGCTGACGCCCGATGCGCTGGTCGAGGCGGTCGCCGGCGGCTTCCGCGCGCTGTCGTCGGGGGCGGTCGACGCGCCGCCTCGCCAGTCGGTCGATGGCGACGGCGGATGGGTGCTGACGATGCCCGGGCGGCGGGCCGGCGGGAACGTCGTGGTCAAGCTCGTCGGGCTCTTCCCCGGGCGCGACCCGTCGCATCCGGCGGTGCTGTGCGTGCTCGACGCGTCGACCGGGCTCGCGCTGGCGCTGATGGACGGCGAGTGGATCACGGCGATGCGCACCGCCGCGGGCTCGGCGCTCTCGATCCGGCTGTGCGCGCGCCCCGGTGCGCGCGTGCTGGCGGTCGTCGGGTCCGGGGTGCAGGCGCGCGCGCACCTGCGGCTGCTGGCCGGGAGCTTCGAGGAGGTGCGCGTGTCGGCGCGCGACGGGTCGGCGGCGGCGCGCCTGGCGGACGAGTTCGGCGCGACGGTCGGCGGGGTCGAAGACGCGCACGTGATCTGCCTGAACACCGGAGCGCCGGAGCCGGTCATCGTGGCCGCGGACGTCGGACCGGGGGCGCACGTCACCTCGGTCGGCTACGCGCCGCCGCGCGGCGAGCTCGATCCGGAGCTCGCCCGCCGCGGACGCCTGCTCGTGGAGACGCGCGAAGCCGCGTTCGCGCCACCCCCGGCCGGCTGCGGCGAGCTCACGGGAATGGACCCGGCGAGCGCGACCGAGCTCGGCGAGATCCTGCTCGGCCGCGCTCCCGGCCGCGAGTCGGCGGACGAGATCACCGTCTACAAGGCGATGGGCCACGTGGCCGAGGACGCCGCCGCGGCTGAGCTGGTGCTGCGCCTGGCTCGCGAGGCGGGCGTCGGCACCGAGGTCGCGCTCTAGGCGCGCGCCGCGGGCCGTACAGCAGCTTCGGCGAACGTCAACGCGACAGGTGAGGGCGGCGGCCTCCCAGAAACGACCGCCTGGACGAGCAAACGATCACGGTCGACCTCGTCCGCGATGCACCACTTCGCGGCGTGGTGGCTAACTCGCGTATAGCACAAGTTAGACGACACGCCGGATTCTGGAGGGGATCGCAGATGTTCGTTTCCGTCTGTGCCCACTCCTTTACCTGCCGCCGTTCGCCAGGCCCGACACCACGCGGGACCTCCGCGGGGCGCCCAGACGTACCACGAGTCATGGACCCCCGCGCAGGACTCGCCGCCGCGCCGGACAGGCGCCCGACGCGCGAGGGGTAGGGTTGCCGTGTCGACCGAGGAGCTCTCCGTGCAGGACGCCATCGCGGCACCACGGATGGGGCGCGGGGTGCGACGGCCGCTGAGCCGCCGCCCCGAGGCCGCGCTCGTGCGCGCCGCGCAGCGCGGCTCGGTCGAGGCGGTCGACGAGCTCTTCCGCCGCCACTGGCCCTCCGCCCACCGCGCCGCCTGGCTGGTCGTCCACGACGCGGCCGCCGCCGAGGACATCGCGCAGGAGGCGTTCCTCGCCGCACTGCGCGCGCTCGACCGCTTCGATCGCCGCCGTCCGCTCGGCCCGTGGCTGCACCGGATCGTCGTCAACCGCGCGATCGACTGGACGCGCGCCCGCGCGCTGCGCGCGGAGTCGGCCGCCGACGCGGCGCCCGAGGCGCCCACCAGCGACGCGCCCGATCCGTTCGACGACGAGATCCTCGCCGCGCTCGCCGGCCTCGGCCCCGAGCACCGCGCGGTCGTCGTCCTGCGCCACCTGCTCGGCTACACCCCGGGAGAGATCGCCGCGATGCTCGAGCTGCCGCGGGGCACGGTGAACTCGCGCCTGCGCCGCGCGCTCGACGCCTTGGCGCGCGAGCTGGGAGAGGACGCCCCGTGACGCCGCCGACGGATCTCGCGCGCGCGCTACGCGAGGCGCCGCTGCCCGGCGAAGGCGCCGCCCGCGAACGCGCCCGGCGGACGGTGCTCGCCGCACACGCCGCGTCGCCGCGCCCCGCGCGGCCGCGCGCGGCCGCCGTCGTCGCCGCGATCGTCGTCGGCATCGCCGCCGCCGGTGCGCTGACGCGGCCCGGGCAGGCCGTCGGCGAGTGGGTCGGGCGCCAGCTCGAGGTCGTCAAGCCGGAACCGCGCACCCCGGCGCCCAAGCGCCAGCGCGGGCTCGACCTTCCCGCGCCCGGGCGCCTTCTCGTGGCCAGCGACCGCGGGCTGTGGATCGTGGCCGGCGACGGCTCGCGCACGCGGCTCGGCGACTGGGCCACCGGCTCGTGGTCGCCGCACGCGAAGCACATCGTGGTCGCGTCGGGGCGCACGCTCGCGGCGATCCGGCCCGACGGCACCGTCCGCTGGCGCCACCCGACCTCCGCACGAGCCGTGGACCCGCGCTGGTCGCCGAACGGCTACCACGTCGCCTACCGCGCCGGGAGCCGCATGCACGTGATCTGGGGCAACGGCATCAACGACGCGACGCTCCCCGGCCGCGCCGCCGCGGCCGCCCCCGCGTGGCAGCCGAACGCGCCGCGCACGCTCGCGTGGGCGCGCGCCGACGGCACCGTGATCGTCCAGGACGCCTACACCGGCCTCGCGCTCTGGCGCCGCCGGGGCGGCCCGGTCCGCCGCCTCTCGTGGTCGGCCGACGGGCGCCGGCTGCTGATCGCGGGAGCCAGGCACGGCGCCATCCACACGCCGGCCGGCGCAGCGACGCCGCTCCACCTGCGCCGCGACGAGACGCTGGCCGCCGCCGAGTTCGCGCCGGCCGGCAACCGCCTGGCGCTTGCGATCTCGTCGCACGGCGTGACCCGCATCCGGCTGCTCGGGCGTCGCGCTGCGCTGGCGGAGAACGACGAGCGGCTGCGCTCGCTCACCTGGTCGCCCGACGGCCGCTGGCTGGTGGCGGGCTGGGAGTCCGGCCAGGCGTGGCTGATCGGCGTCGCCCGCGGCCCGGACGTCCGACTCCTCGCCGACGTACCGAAGCGCCTCGGCGAGGACGTCCGCACGCTCGGCTGGTGCTGCTGAATCAGGTCGCGATGTTGAGCGGCGGGATCGCCGCGTGCAGGGGCGTCTCGGGCAGCGGCGGCGCGGCGGTCACGACCTCGACCGACCCGCTCATCGTCGCCAGCGCGGCGAGCATGCCGTCGGCGTCCTCGGCGCTGGAGGCCTCGTCGACCGGCTGCCGCAGGAACGAGTCGATCGGCGCGCGGGCCGCGATCGCGGCGTCGGTCGCCGGATCCGTGCCCGGCTGGTAGGCGCCGATCGAGATCAGGTCGGCCTTGTCCTGATAGGTCGCCATCAGCTGGCGGACCGCGCTGCCCGCGCGTCTGGTATCCGCGTCGACGATCTCGGTCACCAGACGCGAGACGGAGGCGAGCACGTCGATCGCCGGGTAGTGGCCGGCGTGGGCCAGCGCGCGAGAGAGCACGACGTGGCCGTCGAGGATGCCTCGGACCGCGTCGGCGATCGGCTCGTTCATGTCGTCGCCGTCGACCAGGACCGTGTAGAGCGCGGTGATCGAGCCCGAGGGCGACGTGCCCGAGCGCTCGAGCAGCTTCGGCAGCAGCGCGAACACCGACGGCGTGTAGCCGCGCGTCGCCGGCGGCTCGCCGATCGCCAGCCCGACCTCGCGCTGGGCCATCGCAAAGCGCGTGACCGAGTCCATCATCAGCAGCACGTCGCGGCCCTGGTCGCGGAAGTGCTCGGCGATCGCGGTCGCGGTGAACGCCGCCTTCAGGCGCACGAGCGCCGGCTGGTCGGACGTCGCGCAGACCACGACCGAGCGCGCCAGGCCCTCCGGCCCGAGGTCTCGCTCCATGAACTCGAGCACTTCTCGGCCGCGCTCGCCGACCAGGCAGATGACGTTGATCTCGACCGACGACGACCGGGCGATCATCCCGAGCAGCGACGACTTGCCGACGCCCGAGCCGGCGAAGATGCCGAGGCGCTGCCCGCGCCCGCACGGCACGAGCGCGTCGAGGGCGCGCACGCCGAGCGTCACCCGCTCGCGGATCCGCGGGCGCGACAGCGGGTCCGGCGGCGACGCCTCGGCGGGCCGCCACGTGCCGCCCGGAACCGGGCCGAGCCCGTCGATCGGCCGGCCGAGCCCGTCGATCGCGCGTCCGAGGAGCGCGTCGGAGACGTCCACCGCCAGCGGCTGGCCGGACGCGGTCACGCGCGCGCCCGGGCCGATGCCGGTCGCGTCGCCCAGCGCCATCAGCAGCGTGCGGCCGGCGCGGAAACCGACGACCTCGGCCGGCACCTTGGGGCGCCCGCGGCCGGTCTCGATCGTGCAGACCTCGCCGACCTCGGCCTCCAGGCCCGTCGCCTCGACGATCAGGCCGATCAGGTCGACGACCCGGCCGTGGCGGCGATGCAGGTCGGCCTCGCGGACCGCTCCCAGCGCCTCGGCGAGCGCACCGCTCATCCCGCCGACTCCGGGGAGTTTCGCCCTCCGGGCGAACACTCCAAGCGATCCGAGCCCGCAGGGCGAGCGATCGCCGACTTACTCAGTTGTTGCTCGACAACTTCACGTGCGCGCGCGAGCTTCGTGTCGATGCCGCCGTCGACGTCGCCCTCGGGCGTCCTCACCACGCAGCCGCCGCGGCGCACGCGCCGCTCGGCCTCGACGACGCAATGCTCGATCCCGCCGAGCGACGCCCGGATGTCGTCCATCGCGGCACGCACGAGCTCGAGGTCGTCCGGGCTCACCAGCACGGTGATGCGTTCGCGCTCGACCAGCCCGCGCAGCGCGCCCCGCACGGTCTCGACCACGCGCTCGGGCTCGACGGCCAGCGCGCCGGCGAGCACCTTCTCGGCCAGGGCGAGCCCCAGGTCGACGGCCTGGCGCTCGAGTCGCTCGGTCGCCTCGGCCTGCGCGGCTTGGACGCCCTCGACCGCCTCGGCCAGCGCCTCCAGCGCGGGCTGCAGGGAGGCCAGCGCCTCGGCGCGGCCGGCGGCGAAGCCGTCGGCACGCGCGGCCTCGCGCAGCTGGCCGGCCTCCGACCGCGCCTGCGCGAGCGTGTCCATCACGACGTCGGCCGCGTCCTCGGCCGCCACGGGCGGCGCCGGAGGCTCGAGCGCCTCGAAATCGAACTCGACCGCCGGCATCGCTAGACCAGCGCGTCCTCGCCGCCGGAGCCGCGCGAGATGACGATCGCGCCGGCCTCCTCCAGGCGGCGGACGACCGCGACGATGCGGCCCTGGGCCTCCTCGACCACGCGCTTGCGCTGGGGCGGCTGGAAGTCGATCTCCTCGCGCAGCAGCTCCGCGCCGCGCTCGGACATGTTCGAGAAGATCCGCGACCGGACGTCCTCCGACACGCCGCGCAGGGCGATCGCGAGGTCCTTCTGGTCGGTCTCCTTGAGCACCATCTGGATCGAGCGGTCGTCGAGCTTGACGACGTCCTCGAAGGTGAACAGCAGCAGCCGGATCTCCTCGGCGAGCTCGCCGTCCTGCTTGGCCAGCTCGTCGAGCACGTTGCGCTCGGTCGAGCGGTCGGAGTAGTTGAGGATGTCGGCGAGCGACTTGATGCCGCCGGCGGCCGCGTACTCCTGCGAGCCGACCGCCGAAAGACGCGAGCGCACCACGCTCTCGACCTGCGCGACCACCTCTGGCCGGGTCTCGGCCATCATCGCGATCCGCATCGCCACCGACGCCTGTTCCTCGGCGTCGAGCATCGAGAGGACCTGGGCTGCGAGATGCGTGTGCAGGTTGGAGATGACCAGCGCGGTGGTCTGGGGCGACTCGTTGCGCAGGAACACGGCGATCTGCTCCGGGGGCGTACGGCGCAGGAACTCGAACGGCCGGCGCTCGATCGTCGCGGCCAGGCGGCCGATGATCTCGTCGGCGCGATCGCCGCCGAGCGAGCGCATCAGCACCGAGCGGGCGTAGTCGACGCCGCCCTCGGCGAGGTAGTCCTCGGCCAGGACGGACTCGACCGCCTCGTCGATCACGTCGCGGCAGACCTCGGTCGGGACCTTGGCGGCCTTGGCGATCTCGAGCGAGAGCGCCTCCACCTCGGACTCGCCGAGGTACTTGAAGATCTCGCCGGCGCGCTGCTCGCCGATCGCGACCAGCAGCACGGCGGCCTTCTGGATCCCGCGCAGCTTGGCTGCGGCCGAGCCGATGGGCCCCTCCCGGCTGGCAAGGACGGTGCTCATCAGTCGGCCGCCATCCACTGCTTGACCTGGGCGGCGACGCGCTCGGGCTCGCGCTCCATCAGCTGGTCGAGCTGATGCAGGCTCGCGTCCGGCACGCGCGCCGGCAGACCGGGCTGGGAGATCGTGGTCACCCCCTGCTCGAGCTGGGCCAGCGTGATCGGCTCCTCGATCTCCTTCAGCCACGCGGGCGTGCCGAGCGACTCGGCCTCGCGCTTGCGCAGGCCGCGAGACATGAAGAACAGGAACAGCAGCGCGGCGAAGCCGAGGCCGACCCACTTCAGCGGGCCGATCAGGGTCGTCGGGACCGGGCCGGTCTTGGCCACCGGCGCCTTCGCGAAGGCCATCTGCGACGCGACGATCGTGTCGCCGCGCGCCGTCTGCAGGCCGGCGGCCGCGGAGACGGTCTGCTTGAGCGCGGTCAGCTGCGCCGCGGGGATCGACTTGTCGACCAGCAGCGCGACGCTCAGCTTGTTGACCGCGCCCGGCGCCACGTCGGTCGTGGTGATCTTCTTGTCGAGCGCCTGCTTGGCCGACTTGATCGTGTGGCTGTAGTTCGAGTTGCCCGACCCGGCCGCGCCGTTGTTCGAGTACGTCGGGACGTTGGAGCCCGTGCCGGCGGCGCCGCCGGACGTGGTGCCGGTCCCCTTGAGCTTCTCGACGTCGGTGGTCGTCTCCGTCGGCGTACCGGTCTTGCCGTAGGTGAGCTCCTTCAGGCTGGTCTTGTCGACGTTCATGTCGGCGGTGACCTGCACCTGCGCCTTGCCCGGGCCCAGCGTCGACGCGAGCATCGCGTTGACCTTGGACTCGACCTGGCGCGCGTAGCTCGCCTCGGTCGCCTGCTTGGTCGCGCCGCCGGTGCTGCCCGCCGAGCCGTCGCCCTCGGGCCACAGCAGCTGGCCGGAGCCGTCGGTGATCGTGACGTCGCCGATCTTCAGGCCCTTGACCGCCGAGGCGGTCATCTGCGCGATGCCGCGGACGGCGCCGGACTGGAGCGTGTCGGCCGTGTTCTGGAGCATGACCGAGGCGGTCGCCGGCGACTTCTCGCTCGCGAACAGCGTGTCCTCCGGCAGCACGAGCTGCACGTTGGCACCGGTGACGCCCTCGACGCCGTTGATCATGTTGGCGAGCTCGCCCTCCAGCGCGCGCTGGTAGGTCACCTGCTGCTGGAACTGCGAGCTGCCGAGCTTGGTCTTGTCGAGCAGCGCGTAGCCCTCCTGCGACCCGGACGACGAGACGGAGACGCCCTGGGAGGCGAGCGCGACCCGCGCCTGCGAGATCTGCGACTTGTTGACCGCCAGCGCGGTGCCGTTGTTGCGCAGCTCGTACGTGATGCCCTGAGAGTCCAGCGCGGTGGTGATCTTGCCCGTCTGCGCCGGGTCCAGGCCGCTCGAGATCAGCGTGTACGACGGCGCCGTCGCGAGCTTGAGCATGAAGAAGAGGATCGCGACGATCGCGACCGACGACACCGCCAGGATCGCCTTGGTGCGAGGCGGCAGCGCCATGAGGTTCTTGATGAACGAGGGCATGGCTCAGCTCACACCTGGGTCTGGAAGAGGGTCTGGGCGGCCTCGACCGCCTTCGTGCGGATCTGGCTCGCGAGCTGCATCGCCAGCTGGGCGCGCTCGACCGCCATCACGACCGCGGTCGGGTCGGTCGCTTGGCCGGTCGCGAGGTCCGTCGAGGCCTGCGCGGCCTGATCCTGGGTCTCCTGGAGCGACTTCAGCGACTGCCCGATGATCGAGCCGAAGTCGCCGCCGGCGCCGGACTGCTGCGCCGGCGACTCGAGCGAGCCGACCTGCCACTCAGGCCCGCCGATCGCGAATGAGGGATCGATCGGCATTACTTGAGCAGCTCGAGCGTCTTGGTGAACATCTGCTTGGACGCCTGCATCGCCGTCACGTTCGCCTCATAGGCGCGCGAGGAGTCGATCAGGTCGACCATCTCGGTGACCGTGTCGACGTTCGGCATCTGGACGTAGCCCTGGGCGTTGGCGTCCGGGTGGCTCGGGTCGTAGACCAGCTTGCCCGGCGTCGTGTCGGTGGCGATCTGGGCCGCCTCGACGCCGCCCGGGCGGGCCTTGGAGCCCGTGCCCATCGCAGCGGTCAGCTGCGCGCCGAAGCCGCCCTGGGCGACCTCGCGCAGGACGACCTCCTTGCGGCGGTACGGCTGGCCGTCGGCGCCCTTGGTGGTCTGGGCGTTGGCGAGGTTCTCCGCCGTGACGTCCATCCGCAGGCGCTGGGCAGTGAGCCCGCTCGCCGAGATCTCGAGTCCGCCGAACATGCTCATACGCCACCGCCCCCGATCGCGAGCTTGAGGATCTGGATGCGCGACGCCGCGACCTGCACGGCTGCCTGCTGGTCGAGCGCGTTGGCGGCCATCTTGGCCGACTCGGCGTCGATGTCGACGGTCGAGCCGTCGGCGCGCATCGCGCCGGCCGACTTGTCGACGGCGGGAGTGAAGCCGGTGCGCTCCAGCGCGGAGCGGCGGTCGGAGGAGGCCATCGCGGCGGTGAGCGCGCCGTGGAAGTCGACGTCGACGCGGCGGTAGCCCGGCGTGTCGGCGTTGGCGATGTTCGCGGCCAGCGCCTCCTGGCGGGTGGAGGCGCCCGAGATGGCACGTTCGAGCGCTAGTTGCGTGGTGTCAAACAGCACGGGGACGGGTTCTCCTGAAAGGAAGAGGGGGCGGTCCTTCCGTGGACCCGCGCGATTCCATCCCTGGACGCAACCCGTTCATCGGCGCTCGCGGCACCAACTTGAGGGTCGAATTGCCCAGAGGGCAATTCTTGGGCGAGTCCGCCACGCGTGGGTCAGGGACGCGACGCCTCGCGGACTCGCGGGCGCTTTCAGCGAAGACTGTCCACGCGCGATGGCGCGGCAGCCAGAGTGGCGCCGTAGCCGCGCACGGCGGTGCGGCCGCGCTGCACGCCCGCGAGCTCCTGCGCCGCCGATGCGTGCGCGAGCTGGAGGGCGACGTCGATCTGCGACTGCAGGCGCGCGAGGCGCTCGAGCTGCGGCCGCGCGGACGCGGGGGCCCGGCCGAGCGCGTGCGAGCGCCGCAGGCGCTCGCTCGACAGCTCGGCGACCTCCTCCCAGCGACCGGAGCGAGCGAGCTCGTACTCGCGCTCGGCGAGCGATACCAGCTCGCTCCAGGGCTCCATCAGGTGCCCTCGATCTCGGCCCAGGCGTCGCGGAGCTCGCTCAGGAGGTTCGACACCGATTCGATCTTGTCGGCGTCGCCCTCGCGCCAGGCCTCGAGCAACGTGCGGCGCGTGTACGCGTAGATGCCCTGCAGCCGGCTGGCGACGACGCCGCCGCGCTCGTGGTCGAGCGTGACCGTGAGCTCATCGATGATCGCCTCGGCGCGGCGCATGCGCTGCAGCGACGTCTGGCGATCGCCCTCGCGCATGGCGTGGGCGGACTGGAAGAGGAACCGGAGACAGCCGTCGTAGAGCATGACCACCAGGCGACCCGGAGGCGCCGTGAGAATGGCCTGCTGACGGTACGCAGCCGTCTGATTTCCGGCGTAGGTAGCCAAAGGGGACTCCTGTTCGGGGGACGGAGGTGGATCGCCCAGGTAGTCGGCTTGCGCGACTAGTTCTGGAGTGCGTTGATCTGACCCTCGAGCCAGGCCTGCTGCGACTGCGAGTTCTGGAGCGCGGTCTCCATGGCGGCGAACTGGGCCTTGATCCGCGCTTCGGTCTGATCGAGCCGCAGGTTCGTCGCGGTCACCTGGTTCGCGAGGTCCTTGAGCGACGTCGAGTCGCTGGTCATGCGACCCGTGAGGACACCCTTCAGGCCGGTCTGGGCCTTGACGAAGTCGGTCGTCAGCAGGCTGAAGCCCTTGCGCGCCCCGATCCCGGTGAAGAGCGTCTTCACCTGGGTCCAGTCCTTGTCGAGCTGCTTGTCGAGCGCGGTGTCGTCGAAGGTCAGCTTGCCGGCCTTGGCGTCCTCGGTGACCACGCCGGTCGACTTCGGGACGCTGACGCCGATGTCGGCGAGGCTGCCGAGGCCGCCGATGTTGCTGACCGTCTTCGTCAGCGTCTGCTTGAGCGACGAGAGCATCCCGCTCAGCCCGAGGTCCCCGAACAGCGTGCCCTTCTGCAGGTCGGCCGTCGCCGTGGAGTTGACCACCTTCTTCTCGCTGATGTCGGCCCGCAAGAGGTCGACGACGGCGTTGTAGGCGTCGACGAGGGCCTTGACCTTGGTCTTGATCGAGCTCTTGTCGATCGTCGCCTCGTTGGTGGTGATCGTCACCGGGCTGGAGGTGACGCCGGCCAGGGTGATCCGCAGGCCGGGGATCGCGTTGTCGAGCGAATTGGTCTCCGACGTGCGCGCCGAGGACTCGCCGTCGAGGTGGTACTGCGCGTTCAGGGTCGCGCCGGTGCGCTTGTAGTCGAGGTCCTCGGTGATCGCGCCGCCGGCGCCGAGCCCCGCGGTGTCGATCGTGTAGTCGTTCGACTGCCCGGTCTTGCGCGAGGACATGACGATGCGGTCGGTGCCGTCGTCGTCCTTGACCACCGCGGCGTACACGGGGGCGGTCGTGCTCGCATTGATCGCGGTGGCGATGTCCTTCGCGCTCGCGTTGGCGC
Organism: uncultured Solirubrobacteraceae bacterium; assembly: GCA_963837485.1. Classification (GTDB taxonomy): domain Bacteria; phylum Actinomycetota; class Thermoleophilia; order Solirubrobacterales; family Solirubrobacteraceae; genus Solirubrobacter. The sequence goes on from CAWINP010000001.1 coordinate 211,099, forward strand.
CGACGCTGATCGTCGCCGACTGCGAGCCGGACGTGATCGTGAATGTTCCCGCTGCTCCGCTGGACGTGTAGGCGAACCCGTGCTGGGCGGACGAGGCGAGCCGGTCGACGGTGACCGTGTGGCCGCCGATGCCCGCGCCGTCGAGCTGCGCCACGGTTACCCTGGTCGTGTCCGAGGACGTCGACGTCTGCGCGGTCTTCCACGTCGATGCGTCGTTGAGCGCCGCCGCCGCGGTGGAGAGCGCGTTGAGCTTGTCCGAGACCGCCTTCAGCGCGGCCTGGTGGGCCGTGACGGACGTCTGGCGGTTGTTGATCTTCGTGACCTTCTGACGCTCCAGCTGCATCAGCTGGTCGACGATCGAGCTCGTGTCGACGCCCGAGGCGAGTCCTGAGAGCTGGATGCCGGGCATGGCTGGTTCCTCAGAGGGTCGCGCCGGACATCACGTCGAGGGCGCGGGATGGAGGGATGGTCTTGAGCACGTTGCCGTCGAGGTCGCGTACCTGGATCACGACGCGACCGGTTCTGTCGTCCTTGGTGAAGTGCAGCTCGCGGTTGGCGTCGTGCAGCTGCGCGGCGATCTCCGCGGCGCGGTCAACGTGCTGGCGGACCTCCGCGGTCGGAGCGGGCGGGACGTCGCCCAGGATCGTGTCGAAGCTCGAGGCATCGGCGCGGGCGCCGCGGGCGGGAGCGGCAGCCGGGCGCGCCGGGGTCGGCGGCAGTGTCCGCTGAACGGGGGTAAAGCGTCCGATCTCGAGGCTCATCTCCTCCCGGTCATCGACCGGACCTGGAGATGCTTTAGCCGACGACGGAGAAGAGGACCGAATCGTCGGACAGCTGCTGCTTGAGCGTGCGCTTCAGCTGTGAGTGGATCTGGCAGATGCGGCTCTCGGAGACCCCGAGGATCTCGCCGATCTCGCGCAGGGTGAGGTTCTTGACGTAGAGCAGCACGGCGACCTCGCGCTCGCGCTGCGGCAGCGCGTCGAACGCGCGGCGGAACTTCGCCTTCGCCTCGGTGGTGGCGGCGGCGTTCTCCGGGTCCAGGCGGCGGTCGCCGTCGGCCAGCGTGTCGATCCGCTCGACGGTCGTCTCGTCGTCGGAGATCACGAGCGTGTTGAGCGAGGTGACGTCCGAGACGGCGATGTCGTCCTCGCGGCGGCGCAGCTCCTGGACGGTGATCGACAGCGTGTCGGCAAGCTCCTCGCGCGACGGCCGGCGGCCGTGAAGGGTGCTGAACGCGTCACGCGCCTTGGCGATGTCGCGCTCCCAGCGGCGCAGCGAGCGCGGCGCCCAGTCCTGGCGGCGCAGCTCGTCGAGCACGGCGCCGTGGATGCGGGTCCACGCGAACTGCTCGAGCGTGGCGCCCTTCTCCGGGTCGTAGCGTTCGATCGAGGCGATCAGCGCCTCGAGGCCGCACGAGATGAAGTCCTCGACCTCACAGCGCGCCGGGAGCTCGCGCACCTTCTTGAACACGATGTACTTGACCAGCGGCGCATAGGTCATCACCAGGCGGTTGCGCACCTGAAGATCACCGGAGGCCTTGTACTCGCGCCAGAGGGCGAGCGCATCCTCCGCGCTGACGCGCCGGCGGCTGGTTGACATGGAGGGCTTCATGCGGGGGTGGTGCTCCTAGAAGGACAGCTGACGGACGCACCCTGTATCGGGTGATGACCCCAGGTCCTTCATCACCGGTTTGGGGTAGGAACCCTTTTTTGGAGTCCGTACACCCAGGCCAGCACCTCGGCCACGGCGGTCCACATTGCCGGCGGGACCTCCTGCCCGAGGGCGAGCTGAGCGAGCGCATCGGCGAGCTCCGGATCGCGGTGGACGGGCACTCCCGCCTCGCGTGCGCGCTCGAGAATCGTTGCGGCGACGTGCCCCCGCCCCGCGGCGACCACCTGCGGCGCGCCGGTGCCGGTGTATTTGAGCGCCGCGACGACGTCCTTCTCAGGCATAGGCGTCGAACGATTCGCGGCGCGGACGAACTCGCACCGTCGGGTCCAGTCCGACGGCCTCCAAGTTGGCGCGTAGGCGCTCTCCAGACGACCGAGCGGCATCGGTCGCCGGTCCAGCTTGGGTGGTCACGTCGGTCAGCAGCCGGACCCCGTTGAGCTCGAGCCGCAGGTCCACACGGCCCAGTGCCGGCGACGTGAACGACAGCGCCACGATGTCCGCCGGCTCGCCGTCCTCCCCGCGGCCGCGGTGCGGCGGCTCCTCGACGACGACCCGCGGCTCCTGGGCCTGTGGCGCCGCCTGCTGAGGGACCACCTGCGGGTCGATCTGCAGCGTCACGCGCTCCGGCGTCACCTCGTGCACCTTCAGCCGCAGCGTCGCGCCGTTCTCGACCTCCGGCGGGACTTCGGCGGTGAGCGGGACGCCGGCGAGCACGATCACCGCGTGCTGCTCGTGCTTGGAGGCGACGCGCGCGAGCACGGTCGCGCCCGGGCGCAGCGTGACGTCCGGGAGCTGCTCGCGCAGGAGCGCCGCGGCGACGGCGATCGGTTCCATGGCCTTCAGGATGCCGGGTTCGCGCCGATGATCGAACTGATATGGACCGCGGGCTCTACCTCGCCGCCTCCGGCATGCTCGCCGAGCAGGTGCGCCAGAACCAGATCGCCAACGACCTCGCCAACGCGTCGACGCCTGGCTACAAGGCCGACCGCACGACTCAGCAGTCGTTCGGCTCGATGCTGCTCGGCAACTCGGTGACCGGCCAGACGATCGGCTCTCAGACCACCGCCGTGCAGGTCACCGGCGAAGTCACCGACTGGACGTCGCAGCCCGTCAAGGACACGGGCGAGCCGCTGGACTTCGCGATCGTCGGCGACGGCTTCTTCGCGCTGCAGACCGCCAACGGCACGCGCTATACGCGCAACGGCCAGTTCACCGCCAACGCGCAGAACCAGCTCGTCACCGCTGACGGCGACAAGGTGCTCGGCCGCAACGGCGGCCCGGTGACGATCGGCGCCGAGGGCAAGGTCGACCCGCGTCTGCTCAACGTGGTCCTGCTGACCAACCCGCGCAAGGGCGGCGACAACCTCGTCACCGGCACGCCCGGCCGCCCGGCCGGCCAGGTCGCGGGCCAGGTCCGCTCCGGCGCGCTGGAGGGATCCGGAGCCGATCCGACGACCGCGATGGTCGACATGATCGCGTCGATGCGGGCCTACGAGTCCGGCCAGAAGGTCATCCAGACGATCGACGGCACGCTCGGCAAGGCCGCCTCCGAAGTCGGAAGGGTGTCCGGCTAGCTCAAGTCGGGCGCGGATCCGTCGATTCACCATACGCATGCTCGAAGGACTTCGCACCGCGGCGGCAGGTATGGCGGCCCAGCAGCAGAAGCTGGATGGGATCGCCAACGATCTCGCGAACGCCAACACCACCGGCTACAAGCACACGCGGATCGGCTTCAAGGATCTGCTGTACGAGCAGGGCGGCCGTCCGAGCGCGAACGGCGTGCGCCGCGGCACCGGCGCCGCGGCCGTCGACGCCGGGCGCGCCTTCGAGCAGGGCGCGCTCCGCAACACCGGCGGCACGCTCGACGTCGCGCTGGAGGGCGAGGGCTTCTTCAAGGTCCGCCTCTCCGACGGGCGCCAGGCGCTCACGCGCGACGGCGACCTGCACCTCGACGCCGATCGCCATCTGACCACTTCGGCCGGCGGGTTGATCCAGCCGGCGATCAAGATCCCCGAGGGCGTCCCGGACGACAAGATCGGGATCGAGCGCGACGGCACCGTCCGCGCCAACGGCACCGTGATCGGCAAGCTCGAGGTCGTCACCGTGCGCGCGACCGCCGGCCTGCTGCCGGTCGGCGACAACGCCTTCGTCGCCACCGCGGCGTCCGGGCCGACGCGCGGCGCTCCGACCTCGACCCAGGTCACGCAGGGCGCGCTGGAGGCCTCCAACACCGACATGGCGCAGGCGATGGTCGACATGATCGACGCCCAGCGCACCTACCAGATGACGTCGAAGGCGATCCAGACGGCCGACTCGATGATGGAGATCGCCAACGGGGTCAAACGATGACGGCGACCACTCGCGCTGCGCGCTCGGGTCGCTGGGAGCAATCGCCCAGAGGGCGATTCTCCCGGCACGAGGTCACGCAATGACGATTTCCGGGCTTCCGGCCGTCTCCGACGCGGCGCTGCCGGCGGCGGTGCGCACCGGCTCGGCCTCCGACAAGGAGGCCTACAAGGCCGCGCTCGGCTTCGAGCAGATGCTCGTCGAGCAGATGGTGTCCACCATGGCCGGCGACAGCGGCCCGCTCTCGCAGGGTCCGTACGCCGAGCAGATGCAGACCACGCTCGCGAGCGCCATCACCGGCGGCGGCGGTCTCGGCCTCGCGCAGCAGCTCTACAAGGAGATCAAGGCATGAGCACTGTTCTCGAAGCCGAGCTGCTGGTCCACCTCGACCGCCAGATCGACTCGGCCCGCCGCCTGCTCGGCTACGTCCTCGCGCAGGGCAAGGCGATCCGCGCTCGCGACGTCGAGGCCGTGCTCGCCCGGCTCGGCGACGTGCAGACCGAGATGGTCGCGCGCGCCAAGCTCGAGACCGAGCGGACCGGCCTGCTGCTGCGCGCCGGCACGGCGCTCGGCGTGCCCGCGACCCAGGTGACGCTCGAGCGGCTGTGCGCGCTCGTGACGCCCGACGCCGCCCGCGCCGCGATGGAGCGCTCCGCCGAGCTGCGCGGCCTGCTGGCCGAGATCGCCCGCGAGCACGGCATCAACCGGGCGCTGATGCGCCAGGAGCTGACCTTCCTCTCGCACCTCACCCGCCTTCTCGGGCAGGAGCCGGAGCCGGGCTACCGCCCGCCGGGCGGCGCCGGGGCCACACCCTCCTCCCACCGCGCCCTCGACCTGCAGGCGTAACCGGACTCCCATGCCGATCTCCTCCTTCTACGGACTCCAGACGTCGCTCCGGGGGCTCATGGCCCAGCAGCGGCTGCTCGACACCACCAGCCACAACATCGCGAACGCGTCGACCGCCGGCTTCACCCGCCAGGAGGCCACGCTCGCGGCATCGGCGGGGCTGCAGATCCCGGCCGGCAGCACGTCGTCGGGCGCCGGAGCCCACCTCGGCTCGGGCGTCGACGTCCAGGCCTACCGCCGCGTGCGCGACCAGTTCCTCGACCTCCAGTACCGCGGGCAGAACACGAACCTGCAGGAGTGGAAGGCGCGCGCCAACGGCCTCGACTCCGCCGAGCTGGCGCTCGCCGAGCCGGGCGAGAACGGCATCAACGAGCAGCTCTCGAAGTTCTGGGACGCGTGGTCGAAGCTGTCCCAGCACCCGGCCGATCCCTCGGCCAAGCAGGCGCTCGTCGAGCAGGCGACGTCGCTGGGCGACTCGTTCGCCGGCGTCCGCTCGCAGATGACCGCGGCGCAGTCCGCGGCGCAGTCGGAGTACGACGACATCACGCGGCCCGCCAGCGGCACCGACCCGGGCGGCCAGATCGCCCAGATCGCGGTCCAGCTCGCGGACCTCAACACGACGATCTCGCACTTCCTCACCGCCGGCGACGCGCCGAACGACCTGCTGGACGCCCGCGACCAGCTGCTGGACAAGCTCTCCGGCTACGGCCAGGTGTCGGTCGAGCAGCTCGGCACCGGCTCGCTCAACGTCTCCTTCGTCGACAAGGTCACCGGCACGACCTACCCGGTCGTCACCGACATGACGTCGGCCTGGGCGGGCCCGCCGGCCGGCGACAACTGGACGCCCGGCGGCCAGATGGGCGGCCTGCTGGGCGTGGCGCAGGTCCCCGGCGGGACGATCGACGGCTACCTGAACTCGCTCGACACGATCGCCGGCCAGCTGGCCACCAAGGTCAACGCGGTCTACGGCGGCAGCTTCTTCACGACCGGCACGCCCGCCGCGGCGACGCTGCAGGTCGACCCGGCGCTGGTCGCCAGCCCGACGGCGGTCACCGCCGGCAGCGGCGCGGCCGGCTCCAATGACATCGCGCTGGCGATCTCCCAGCTCGCCGGCGACGCCACGATCGACGGCGCCTACCGCGCGTTCGTCGCCCAGGTCGGCTCCAACGTCAACGAGTCCGAGCGCCAGCAGGCCAACGCGCAGGTGCTGACCGACTCGGTCGAGGACCGCCGCCAGAGCGTCTCCGGCGTCTCGATGGACGAGGAGATGACGAACCTCGTGCGCTTCCAGCGCGCCTACCAGGCGTCGGCGCGCGCGATGTCGACGATGGACGACATGATCGACGTCCTGATCAACCGGACCGGGCGGGTGGGCCTGTAATGAACACCCGCATCACCACCGGGATGGTCCAGCGGAGCATGCTCGCCGACCTCAACTCGGTCTCGCTCAAGCTCGCCCGGACGCAGCAGAAGGCCGCGTCGGGCAAGGAGATCACGCGCCCCTCGGACAATCCGTTCGGCACGTCGCAGGCCATGGGGCTGCGCCAGTCGATGAGCGCCAACGACAAGTACAGCTCAAACATCGACGACGGCACCGGCTGGATGGACGCCACCGAGTCGTCGCTCACGAGCATGGGCGAGTACCTCGACCGCGCGCACACCCTGATCATCCAGGGCTCGGGCGACACCGCCGACCAGACCTCGCGCAACGCGATCGCCGCCGAGATCGACCAGATCGTCGCCGGCCTCAAGGAAGCGGCGAACGCGACCTTCGCGGGCAGCTACCTGATGTCGGGCACGGCCACCGGCGTCCCTCCGTACAGCCAGGGCACCGACGACACCTACAAGGGCGACGACGCGGGCTGGGACCCGGCGGTCCCGGGCGTGCTGCGCGAGATCGGCCCCGGCGTGACCGTGTCGATCAATACCGTCGGGCGCGAGCTGCTCGGCGACGGGCAGACCGCCAACGACGACAAGCTGCTCGACGTCCTGCGCGACACCGCCGAGCACCTGCGCGCCGGAGACGGCGCGGCGCTCAAGGACGACCTCTCGCGGGCCGACAAGAACCTCGACACGCTGCTCGAGATGCGGGCGCGCAATGGAGCGCGCACGAATCGCCTCGAAGCGGCGTCGACGCGCCTCGACGAGATCCAGGAGGCGCTTACGAAGCAGCTCTCGGACACCGAGGACGCTGACTTCGCCAAGACCATGATCGACCTCAACTCGCAAACCGTCGCCTACCAGGCCGCCCTCAAGTCCGGCGCGAACATCGTCCAGACCTCGCTCATGGACTTCCTGCGTTAGCCACACCTCGCCCCCTCGGAGACCCATGTCCACCCTTACCATCGAGTCCACGCGCTTCGGATCGCTCGAGATCTCGGAGGAGTCCGTGATCGAGTTCCCGACCGGCCTCGTCGGGCTCGGCCCCCGCCGCTACACGATCCTCACGCCCGACCCCGAGTCGCCCTTCAGCTGGCTGCACTCCGTCGAGGACCCGTCGCTGGCGCTGCCGATCACGAACCCGCTCATCTTCTTCCCCGACTACTCGGTCGAGCTCTCCGACGCCGATCTCGTCCGCGTGGGCGCCGATTCGGCCGAGGTCTTCGTCATCGTCCGTGCCGCAGCCGAGCTTTCGGACTTCAGGGCGAACCTGCACGCGCCGATAGTGATTGCCAACGGCCGTGGCCATCAGGTGATCAACGAGGTGTCGCACGAGGTGCGCGCCCCGCTGTTCCCCGACGTGACCGTCCAGGCCGCGTAGCACCGCCCAAAGACACTTCCCCCCGCAACGCGGATCCAAGGAGGAACCGCCATGCTGATCATCACCCGACGTGCCGGCGAGAAGGTCATGGTGGGCGACGACGTCGTCGTCCACGTGATGGAGATCGTCGGCAACACCGTCCGCATCGGCATCGAGGCCCCGCGCTCGCTCCCGGTCTACCGTGAGGAGATCTGGTACGCCGTGCGCGAGGAGAACCGCGCCGCGGCCGCGGCGCCGGACTCGCTGCCGTCGCCCGCGCGCAAGTAAACGCGTGCGCGAGTTCGCGCGGCGTGTCAAATTTCAGGCACGTCTCGCCGAACTCGCCTGAGAATCGCCCCGCGGGCGATTCGACGGGTACGGTTTGAGTCCGTTCCCCTTCAGGAGGCGCGCGCCGTGTCGAAGATCTCGAAGAAAGCCCGAAACGCCCTGATCGCCCGGACGGCGCTCTCGCTCGCCCGCGAGCACCTGACGCCGCCGAAGCCGAAGAAGCGGCGCGGGCGCAAGCTCCTGTTCGGCGGGCTGATCGCCGGCGCGGTCGCCGCCGTGGTGCTCAAGCGCGACAAGGTGCTCGCGCTGCTGCCGGGACACACGGAGTCCGACTACGTCCCGCCTCCGGCTCCGCCGGCGCCGTCGAACTACGACGTCAGCGGGCCGGTCTCGAACACCGCGACGCCGGTGCCCGCGCCCGACCCGGTCGACAAGCCGGCGATCGACGAGGCCGCCGAGGAAGGCGCAGCCGCAGCCGAGGCCGCGAACATCGGTGGTCCGGCTCCGGACTACGCCGCCACGGCCGAGCCCGGGCAGCTCGCGCCCGAAGAGGAGGTTCCCGGTGCCGTCAGGGAATCCCTCGGCTCGGCGGAGGACCCGGAGCCGGCCGAGGCCGGCGAGGGCGAGTCCGAAGGCGCCGAGGTTGCCGTCAGGGAATCCCTCGACGCGACGGAGGGCTCGGAGCCGGCCGAGGCGGAGGTGGAGGAGCGCCCCGAGGAGCCCGTCGCCGAGGAGCCTGCGCCGCCTCCCGCCGAGCCTTCCGCCGAGGAGCCTGCGCCGCCTCCCGCCGAGCCTCCCGCCGAGGAGCCTGCACCGCCGGGGTCCAAGCCCGCGCAGGATCAGCCGTCGGAGTGGCGGACGTGGTCGGGGCGATCGGTGAATCCTTAGAGTCCGCGCGCTGACGTGCAGGGTCGGCGCCCCGGCGCGCCGAATTCTTAGGGATCCGTGAAGATCGTCACCGGGGAAAGGCGAAGATCGGCCACAATACGGGTGCGTAGATGAGCACCCTCGTGGGCATGCAGCTCAGCGGCCGTTACCGGCTCGACGCCCAGATCGGCGCCGGGGGGATGTCGACGGTCTACCGCGCGTTCGACGTCAATCTCGAGCGCCAGGTCGCGATCAAGCTCCTGCACCGCGAGATGTCCGGCGATTCGGACCAGCTCGAGCGCTTCCGCCGCGAGGCGCGCGCGGTCGCCCAGCTCTCGCACCCGCACATCGTCGGCGTGATCGACGCCGGCGAGGACGAAGGCCGCCCGTACATCGTCTTCGAGTTCGTCGAGGGCGAGACGCTCAAGCAGCGCATCAACGAGCTCGGCCGCCTGCCGGTCGACGAGTCGATCGCGTACGCGATCGAGATCGCCCGCGCGCTCGGCTGCGCGCACGGCCACGGCATCGTCCACCGCGACGTAAAGCCGCAGAACGTGCTCATCGACGAGGAGGGCTCGGCCAAGGTCACCGACTTCGGGATCGCCCGCTCGCTCAAGGATGACGGGCTGACCGCCGACGGCCGCGTGCTGGGCACGACCGACTACGTGTCGCCCGAGCAGGCGCTGGGCCACGAAGTCAACGGCCAGTCGGACATCTACTCGCTCGGCATCGTGCTCTACGAGATGCTCACCGGTGAGGTCCCGTTCCACGGCGAGAACCAGATCTCGGTCGCCATGAAGCACGTGCGCGAGGATCTGCCCGACATCCAGGTCCGCCGCCCCGAGGTCTCGGCCACCCTCGCGGCCGTGCTCGACCGCATGACCGACAAGGACCTCGCCCACCGCTATCCCGACGTGCCTTCGCTGATCGTCGACCTCGAGGAGACGCTGGCGATCGAGGCGGCCCGCCACGGCACGTCGACGGGCGAGGCGACCGCGGTCATCCGCACGCTGCCGGCGCGCGCGCGAAGGCGCCTGCCGTTCCGGATGCGGCACTCGATCTCGCTGGCCGCGGTGCTCGCCCTCGCCGCCGTGGCGGTCGCGATCGTCCTGCTGGCGGGCCACGAGGCGGCCAAGAACACCACCAAGGGCACGGGCGGAGGCCGCGTCAGCGCCCCGCCGCCGGGCACGCGCGTCGTCTCGGTCCCGCGGGCCTCGGCGCACGCGTACGACCCGTCCGGCGACGACACCGAGCACGACGACCAGGCCTCGCGCGTCGTCGACCGCGACCCCGGCACCGCCTGGACGACCGAGAGCTACAGAGACGGGATCGAGGGGGCGAACAAGACCGGCGTCGGCATCTACGTCGACGCCAAGCCGCAGGTCGCCGCCGTCGGCCTGCAGGTGCAGACGCCGGCGCCGGGCTTCCACGCGACGATCTACGCGGCGCCCTCGGGCCCGGTTCCCGACAGCGTCCCCGGCGGCTGGACCAAGCTCGCCTCCGGCACGGTCAACGCAAACGACAAGCGCTTCGAGCTCGACACCGGCGGCACGGCGTACCGCTACTACCTCGTCTGGATCACCAAGCTCGCCGAGGGCTCCGAGCGCGCCGAGATCTCGGAGATCCGGCTGTTCCAGGAGAAGGCGGCCTAGCGTCGCGAGTCAGAACGAGTGCCCGCCCCGCTCGGCGGCGAACCGCTCGCGAGCCAGCGCGAGCAGGCGGTCGCAGAGCGCCGAGAACCCCAGTCCTGACGCCTCCCACAGCTTCGCGAACACGCTGGTGTCCGTGAATCCGGGCATCGTGTTGAGCTCGTTGACCAGCACGCGGTCCCCCTCGACGAAGAAGTCGACGCGCGCGAGCCCGGTGCAGCCGACCCGGATGAACGTGTCGACGGCCAGCCGGCGGACCTCCTCGAGCACCGCCTCCGGCAGCCGCGCCGGCACCTCCAGGCGCATCCCGCCGTCGCTGTACTTGGCCTCGTAGTCGTACCACTCGGCGCCCTGCAGGACGATCTCGCCGGGGACCGAGGCGACCGGCTCGCCGTTGCCGATCACCGAGCACTCGACCTCCAGGCCGCCGGAGAACGCCTCGACGATCACCAGCGAGTCGTGCTCGAACGCGGCCTCCAGCGCGTCGCCCATGCCCGCCTCCGACCACACCTTGGCGATGCCGACCGAGGAGCCCAACCGCGCCGGCTTGACGAACACCGGCGTGCCGAGCACCGCGAGCTCGCGCTGCACCGCGTCCGGCTCGGCGCGCCAGCGCGCCTCGCGCACCGCCGCGGAGTCGACCTGCGGGACGCCGGCGGCGGCCAGCACCTCCTTGAACACGACCTTGTCCATGCACAGCGAGGAGGCGAGCACGCCGGCGCCGACGTAGGGCACGTCGAGCAGCTCCAGCGCGCCCTGCACCGTGCCGTCCTCGCCGAACGGGCCGTGCAGCACCGGGAACACCGCATCGGCGCCGAGCAGGCCGCCGCCCGGGGTCAGCGCCAGCGCCTCGCCCTCGTGCATCCAGGCGCCCGTGCGCTCGATGGTGACGGGGACGACCTCGTGCCCGGCGTCGGCGACCCCGCGCCGCACCGAAGCCGCGGAGTCCAGCGACACCTCGTGCTCGGACGAGCGTCCTCCGGCCAGCACCGCCACCCTCATGGCGTAGGAGTGGGAGTCGGAGTCGGAGTGGCTTCGGCACCCACGGTGATCGTCACCGTCGCGCCCGTCGAGCGGTGCTCGCCCGCCGCCGGGTCCTGCCCGACCACGCGGCCGGCGAACTCGGGCGGAGCGGTCGGGTCCGGCTTGACCTTGACCTTGAAGCCGGCGGCCTCTAGCTCCTTCTGGGCATCGGCGACCGCCGGGTTGTCGGTGCTCACGTCCGGGACCTGCGGGCGTTCCTTGGCGACCGTGAGGGCGACGACGGCGCCCTTCTCGACCGTCGTGCCGGCCGCCGGGTCCTGCGAGAGCACCGTGCCCGGCTCCTGCGAGGACTCCTGCTCGGTCGCCTTGGCGCTGAGGCCGAGGTCCTGGAGCTGGGACTCGGCGTCGTCGCGCGTGAGGCCCGTCAGCTTCGGCACCGCGATGCCCTGCTTGCCGCGCGAGACGGTCAGGTTCACCGTGCGGCCCTTGGTGATCTCGCTGCCCGGCGGCGGCGACTGCGAGATCACCTGCCCCTTCTCGACGGTGTCGGAGTATGCCCGCGTGACCTTCGGGTTGAACCCGGCCTTCGTGATCGCGTCCGTTGCCTCGTTCTCGCCGAGGCCCTCGACCGGCGGGACCGTCGCCGTGCCGAGTCCGGCCGAGACCCGCGCGGTCACCGTCGAGCCCTCCTTCACGTGCGCGCCGGCGCCGGGATCCTGCGAGATCACCTGCCCGCGCGGGACCTTGTCGGAGACCTCGTTGACGAACGCGACCTCGAGCCCGCGAGCGTGCAGCGTGTCGGCCGCCTCACGCGAGGTCTTGCCAACCACCGAGGGCACGTCGACGCGCTTGCCGCCGAGCAGCACGAACGCGCCGATCGCCAGCGCGGCGATGACCAGCAGCGCGAGCAGCCACAGCCACCAGCGCGAGCGCGACGGCTCGACCGGCTCCCACGGCTCGCCCGGCGTCGGCTCCATCACGACCTGGCGCGCGGGCGCTCGGCGCGCGTTCTCCAGCGCGCCGATGAACTCGTCGGCATCGGCGAAGCGGTGCGCCGGGTCCTTCTCCAACGCCCGCATCACGACGCCCTCCAGCGCCGGCGGCACGCTCGGCTCGAGCTGCGACGGCGGCACCGGCGGCTCGGACACCTGCTTGAGCGCGATCGAGACCGGCGCCTCGCCGTCGAACGGCACCTCGCCGGTCAGCAGCTCGTAGAGCACGACGCCGACCGAGTAGAGGTCCGAGCGCGGCGACACGGGCAGGCCCTGCGCCTGCTCGGGCGACACGTACTGGACGGTGCCGAGCATCGCGCCCTCGTCGGTCATGTCCGACGCCTCGGCGCGGGCGATGCCGAAGTCGGCGACCTTGGCGTGGCCCTCCTCGTCGAGCAGGACATTCTGCGGCTTGATGTCGCGGTGGACGATCCCGCGCTTATGCGAATAGCGCAGCGCCTTGAGGATCTCGATCGTCAGGTCGGTCGCGGCGCCGGGGCCGGCCGGCCCGCGCTGCTGGATCAGCTGCTTGAGCGTCGGCCCGTTGACCAGCTCCATCGCGATGTACGACGTGCCGTCCCACTCGCCGCGGTCGTAGATCGAGACGATGTTGGGATGCTGCATCGCCGCGGCGGCGGCCGCCTCGCGGCGGAAGCGCTCGCGGAAGTCCGGGTCGGCGGCGAAGCGCGACGCGAGCAGCTTGAGTGCGACGCGGCGGCCGAGCTGGGAGTCTTCTGCGCTCCAAACCTCCGCCATCCCCCCGGCGCCGAGCCGCGAGAGCACGCGGTAGCGCCCGTCCACGATCGTGTCGCGGGTCATGCTCATTGGCCGAGCGCCTGGAGCACCTGCTTGGCGACCGGAGCAGCGACCGTGCCGCCCTGGCCCTTGAGATGGTCGAGCACGACGGCGACGGCGACATCCGGCGTGAAGCCGATGAACCAGAGGTCGTTGATGCCGGCGTTGATGTCGATCTCCGCCGTGCCGGTCTTGCCGGCGAGCTCGACGCCCTCGAGCGCGGCCGCGGTGCCGGTCCCGTCCTTGACGACCTGCTTCATCATCGCCGTCAGCTTGGCCGCCGTCTCGGCCGACATCACGCGTTCGGCCTCCTTCGGCAGCGGCTCGTCCACGGTGCGGCCGTCCGGGTCGATGACCTTCCCGACCAGCCGCGGCTCCATCCGCAGGCCGCCGTTGCCGATCGTCTGCGCGACGCTGGCCATCTGCAGCGGAGTGACGAGCAGCAGCGCCTGGCCGATCGCGGTGCGCCCGACGTCCACGAACCGGGACGTCTCGCTGATCACCTTGCCCTTGCGATAGGAGCCCGACGTGCTCATCTGCTCGGGCGGGTAGTCCATCGGCGGCTTGGACCCGAAGCCGAAGCGTTCCATGTACCCGGCCAGCGTCGACTTCCCCAGCTTCACCCCGACCTCCGCCCAGACCGTGTTGATCGAGTGCGTGAGCGCGAACGTCAGGTCGACGTCCCCGAAGTCCTCGCCGCCGAAGTTGCGCAGCGGCGTGCCGGAGATGATCTTGCCGTTCTTGCCGGACACCCGCGAGTTCGGCTGGTATCGGCCGGTGTCCAGCGCTGCCGCGGCGGTGACCGTCTTGAACGTCGAGCCGGGCGGGAAGAGGCCCTGGGTGGCGAGGTTGAACTGGTTCTGACCGGGTTTCTCGGGATCGAACTGCGGGTTGGCGGCCAGCGCGCGCACGGCGCCGGTCTTGACGTCGAGCGCCACCACCGCGCCCTTGCGCCCCGCCAGCCCGTCGAACGCGGCCTTCTGCGCCTTCGGGTCGAGCGCCGTGTCGAGGTCGTCGCCCACCTTGGTCTTCTTCGTGAGCGAGTCGACGATCCCCGCGAACTCGTTCGTCGCCCCGGTGAGCTGGTCGTTGTAGAACTTCTCCAGCCCCCCACGGCCGAGGCGGACGTCGTCCCACCCCACCGGCTGCCCGAACAGCTTGCCGGTCGGATAGCGGCGCCCGTAGCGATTCTCGGACAGCGGGACGCTGCCGGCCAGCACCGCACCGTCGTCGGCCCGGATCACGCCGCGCTTGATCTGCTGCTGCTCGAGCACCACGCGCGCGTTGCGCGGGTTCTCCTGCAGCCGCTTGGCGCCGAACACCGCCCAGCGCGACGTGAACGCGATCAGCACCGCGAACAGCACCACGAAGAACGCGAACAGGCGGTAGATCGGCGCGTTCATCGCAGGCCCCGGGTGGCGCCGACGCCGCGCGGGCGGCGCGCCTGGTCGGAGATCAGCAGCAGCAGCGCGAGCAGCACGAAGTTGGCGAGGATCGAGGAGCCGCCGTAGGAGACGAACGGCAGCGTCACGCCGGTGAGCGGGATTACGCGCGTCACGCCGCCCACGATCACGAACACCTGCAGCGCCATCACCGCGGTCAACCCCGCGGCCAGCAGCTTCGAGAACGAGTCGCGGGCTTGCGTCGCCGTCTTGAAGCCGCGCTCGGCGAGCATCAGGTAGACGCCGATCAACCCGCACGCGCCGACGAGCCCGAGCTCATTGACGATCACCGCGTAGATCATGTCCGTCTGCGGCGCCGGAATGAGCGGCCCGCCGTTGGGCAGGGTCAGCAGCGAAGCGCCCAGGCCGGTGCCGAACAGCCCGCCGTCAGCCTGCGCGAACAGGCCGTTGACGATCTGGTAGGAGCCGCCCGTCTGGTCGATCAGTCCGGGCTTGAACGGGTGCAGCCACGTCTCCACGCGGCTGTGCACGTGCCCGATGTGGGTCCCGAAGAACCACGCACCGACGCCGAACAGGATCAGCCCCACGAACACGAACGAGAACCGGTTCGTGGCGATGTAGATCAGCGCCAGGAAGGCGCCGAAGTACATCAGCGACGAGCCGAGGTCGCGAATGAAGACGAGCATCAGCATCGCCGCGCCCCAGACCACCAGCAGCGGCCCGAAGTGCTTCAGCGGCGGGATCGTCACGCCGAGGAAGCGCCGCGAGCCCTGCACCATCACCTCGCGCGTGTCGCGCAGGTAGGCGGCGAGGAAGACGACGATCGCGATCTTGCCGAACTCGGCCGGCTGGAACGTGATCGGCCCGAGCTTGACGCCGAGGTAGGCGCCGTTGACCTGCTGGCCGATGCCCGGCACGCGCGGGAGCAGCAGCAGCGCCAGGCCGGCGAACGCGATCGTGTAGCGGTAGCGCTCCATCACGCGGAAGTCGCGCAGCGCGACGATCGTGACCGCGAACAGGATCAGCCCGATCACGAACCACTGCGCCTGCTCGCGCGCGAGGTCCTCGTCGATCCGGTAGACGACGACGAGGCCGAAGCACGCGAGAACGGCGACCAGCGGGAACATGTAGGGATCGGCGTGCGGCAGCGTGAAGCGGATCACCAGGTGCGCCGCGAAGCAGAGCCCGAGAAAGATCAGCCCGTACGTCAGCGAGACGTTGGAGAGCACGTCGGAGCGCTGCACGAAGATCGCGGCGAAGCCGGCGGTCAGCAGCGCGGACGCCGGCACGAGCGCCAGCAGCTCGCGGTTTCGCGCGCTCACTGAAGACGGCCCTGAGCGGCCGCGCGCACGAGGCTCTCCGCGTCCTCGCGCTTTCGCAGCTGGTGATCGGTGAACGCCTTGCGGCGAGCGGGCGGCACGGAATCCAGGGTGACACCGGACGGCATCACCGCGCTGTAGAGCTGGATGCCGAGCGGCAGGTCGTACGGGAGGCCCTGGTAGACGGTGACCTCGTTGCCTCGCTGCTCGTCGACGCCGACGAAGTAGACCTCACGGGTGGCGAGCCAGAGAGCGCCGAGGACGCCGACGATGGCGCCGAGGAACAGCAGCCGGCCCGGGGTGACCACGCGCCGGCGCCGGCGCGGGGCGGGCTGGCCACCATGGGGCGGGGCGTGCGGCCGGCCCTCCTCCATCGGCTGCTTGGGCCGGACGGCCTCGAGCATCACCGTGCCGGAGGCGCGGTAGGAGGCCTCCTGGGCGTCGGTGGCGGAGCTCTCGGGCCGGGTGACGCCCTGGCGCGGCTCGGGTGCCGCGTCACCGGTGAACGTGGCGTACTCGTGCGTCTGCTCGTCGACCTGGGCGCCGTTCTCGGCCTCGGGGGCGGCGGCGGCGGTGGCGGGGACCTCCTCGAGCCGGAACAGGATCACCGTGATGTTGTCGCGCCCGCCGGCCTTGTTGGCGGCGGCGATCAGGTCGGGACCGAGCTCGTTCAGCGGCCGGGTGTCGGAGACCAGCAGCGGGCGCAGACCGTCCTCGTGGACCATCGACGTAAGCCCGTCAGAGCACACCAGGAACAGGTCGCCTCCGCGGGCCTCGTACTCCTCGACGTCGACCTGCACGCTCGGCTCCGGCCCCAGCGCGCGGGTGATGACCGAGCGCTGCGGGTGCGACTCGGCCTGCTGCTCGGTCAGCTTCCCGCGGCGCACCAGCTCGGCCACCAGCGAGTGGTCGTCGGTCAGCCGCGTCAGCTCGCCGCCGCGCACGAGATAGCAGCGCGAGTCGCCGACGTGGGCCACGGTCACCGTTTGCTCGCCCACGTAGGCGGCGGTGACGGTGGTGCCCATGCCGGTCTTCTGCTGCTCGGCGTGCGAGCGGTCGTGGATCGCCCGGTTGGCCCGCTCGATGATCTCGACGAGGCCGGCCGCCGGGTTGGCGCCGTCGGGCAGGCCTGAGTCGAACTCCTTGACCGCCATCTCGGACGCGACCTCGCCGGCCTGGGCGCCGCCCATGCCGTCAGCGACCACGAACAGCGGCGCGCGAACGAAGAAGTTGTCCTCGTTGCCCTGGCGCTGGAGGCCGAGGTTGGAGTCCGCCCAGTGTTCTGAGATCCGCAGCATCACCGCTCGAAGCTGAACTCGGAGTCGCCGATCCGGATCCGGTCGCCCGGGTGCAGGGGCTGGGGGCCGCGCAGCGGCTCGCCGTTCAAGTAGGTGCCGTTCGTGGAGCCCAAGTCCTCCAACACCATCACATCCCCCTGCGGGACGAGCCGCGCATGCCGTGAGGAAGCGAATCCATCCTCGAGCTGGATGTCGGCTTGCTCTCCTCGACCGAGCAGCGCGCCGTCGCTGAGATCATATGCGGATCCCGCGCGCAGACCGGCGCCGGTCTCCACGCGCAGCTTGGGCACGCTTCCGGCGGGCATCGGCGCGGCGTGGTAGCCCGTGGCCTCGTCATAGTCCGCGCTCGGACCGGCGTAAGACTCCTCGCGGCCGGAGCGCAGATCCTTCAGAGCCGAGCGCGCGACCCACAGCAGGAACAGGTACAGCACGGCCAGGAAGCCGAACTTCAGGCCGACGGCGACCGGGTCGAGCTCCATCCCCTCAGCTACCCCAGGTCGAACGTGACGTGCGACGTGCCGAGCTCGATCTCATCGCCCGGCTTGAGCGATTCCGGGCCGCGGATCCGGCGCCCATTGAGCTTGATGCCGTTGGTGGAGCCGAGGTCATTGACGATCCACGACCCGCCGGAGGGCCGCACCTCGGCGTGGTGACGGGACACGTTGGGATCGTCGAGCACGACGTCGGCGTCGCGCGAGCGGCCGAGGACGGCGCCCGCGGGGCCGACGACGATCGTCCGGCCTTCCGCCCTCAGGCGCGCGGCGGCGCGGCGGTGATCCGGCTCGCGCAGCGGCTCCGACACGCGTTCGGACATCGAGTAGACCATCGTGTGGCCCTCGTCGCCCTGGCTCGGATGCTCCTCCGCATGCGCCGGCGGGCGCACGAGCCGCGCCTGGATGCCGAACTCGCCCAGCCGCAGGCGCTCGTCGGTCTTGAACGCGATCTGCGGCTGCGTCACGAGGTCGATCCGCTCGCGCCGCGCGTGCTCGAGCAGGTAGCCGGACAGCTCGCTCGCCAGCTCGCCCTCGTAGCCCTCGAACTGCGCGCGATCCTGCGGCGAGAGCCAGACGGCGTACTCGTTCGGCGCGTAGACGCGCGACAGCGACTGGACCTTGTGCTCGTCCATCTCGCGCGCGAGCTTGCGGGCGATCTCGACCGGCCGCACCTCGGATTTGAAGGCGCGCGAGAACGTGCCTTCCACCAGGCCCGCGAGCTTGGACTCGAGGTTGCGCAGCACGCTCATGCGCGGAGCACAGTATCCAGCCTCCGGTCAAGCCTCCACCGATGGCGGGCGGCGGAGCGCCACCGCGAGCACGCCCGCGACGGCGGCTCCGGCCGCCAGCCCGCGCGGCTCGTGCTCGCCGATCGCCTGCGCCGCCGCGGCCACCGCGGCGCCGAGAGCTCCGGCCCAGGCCGCGGCGAGCACGACGTCGGGAGCGAGCGAGCGGCCGCGCACGAGCCACGGAAGGATCGCGGCGGCGACCGCGAACACGAGCGCGTAGATGAGCGCGCCGCCGGTGACGATCGTCGCGAGCGGCTCGTCGCGGCGCTGGAAGAGCACCAGCCACCATGCGCCCAGGGCGCCGAGCGCGCCGCGGGCGATCCACGTCCCGGCGCGTCCGGCGAGCGCGGGGAAGGCGGTGGCGAGCCCGAGGACGCCGAGCGCCGGAGCGAGCGCCGGAACCGACCAGGCGGTGCCGTGGCCGCGAAGGAGGAGCGGCACGGGGACGACCGCGGCGGCCAGCAGCCCGGCGAGGTGCCCGTGATCGGGGGCGATGAGGACGACCGCGGCGATCGCGGCGGCGAGCCAGGCGAGGCGCGGCAGCAGGGCGACGGCGACCAGCACGGCAGCCGCGGCGATGGCGGCATGCGACGTCCACACGAGCGCTTCGGTCCCGGCCCGCGCGGCGCGATCCGCGGCCCCGCCCGCTCCGGCGCCCACGCGCCCGCCTCCGCCCTCGGCCAGCGCGATCGCCAGCGCGGCCAGGCCCGCGGCCAGCAACGCCGCGCCCGCGCGCGGCGCCCACCACGGGGTCTGCGCGTGCTCCAGCGGGTGCGGCGCGACGGTCCCGCCCTCGTCGGACACCGCCGGCAGCGCGCCGGCCAGCGCGTCCGCCAGGCCGGCGATCTCGCCGCGCTCCTCGGGTCCGGGGCGCAGCGCGGCGTCGATCGCCGCGGTCAGCTCCTCCGGCAGGTCGCCGCGCGAGCGCGACAGCGACGGCAGCACCGTCCCGACGCGGCGCGCGGTGGCGGCCGGCGAGCCGGCGCGCACGGGGTTGACGCCCGCCAGCGACTCGTAGAGCACCAGCGCGAGGCTGTAGAGGTCGGCGCGCTCGTCGACGCGCTGTCCCGCCGCCTGCTCCGGAGCCATGTACGCGAGCGTCCCGACGACGTCGCCGGTGCGGGTCAGCGGCTCGTCGCCGGCCAGGTGCGCGACGCCGAAGTCGGCGAGCTTGGCGACCCCGGCCGCAGAGCGCGGCGCGTCCGGGACGATCACGTTCTGCGGCTTGACGTCGCGGTGCACGACGCCGCGCTCGTGCGCGTGCGCCAGCGCGCCGCAGAGCGCGAGCCCGATCCGCAGGACGTCGCGGTCCGACAGCGCGCCGGCCGCGCTGAGGCGGTCGAGCGTCTCGCCGTGCACGAGCTCGGAGACGAGGTAGCGCGCGCGGCCGTCCTCTCCGGCGTCGAAGACGCCGACCACGCCGGGGTGATCGAGCCGCGCGGCGGCGAGCGCCTCGCGCTGCCCTCGAGCTCGGTCCCAGCCATCCCCGCCCGGGATCACTTTCACCGCGACCTCGCGCCGCAGGCGCTCGTCGACGGCCGCGTAGACCGTGCCGAAGCCGCCCGCTCCGAGCCGCGCCCCGAGCCGGTAGCGCCCCAGGACGAGCGGGGCGGAGAGGACCGCCGTCAGCTCGTCGGTGGCGTCCATCAGGCCTCGTTTCGGCGCCGCCGCGTGGTTCCCTCCGGACGCCGTGTCATCCTGAGAGGGCCGATCTTGGGACTAATGGGATCGCTTGCCTTCCGGGCGAGCGGTCCGCAGGAGACAGAGTGTCCTTCTTCGACGAGGACGACGAGCCCCTTCGGACGACACCACGACCGCGGCCCCGGCCGCGGCGGGGGAGTCCGGCCGGAGGCGCCGTCAGCGATTCGCAGACCATCTACATCCGCCGGGCCGTCTTCGGCCTGGGCATCGTGCTGATCATCGTGCTCATGGGCATCGTGATCTCGGGCTGCCGCTCCAACCAGGCGAAGAAGGCGCTGCGCGACTACAACGCCAAGGTCAGCGGGATCGCCGGCGAGTCGCACCAGACCGGGACGGAGTTCTTCAAGCTCTTCAACCAGGATCAGCCGTCGGCGTCGGATCTGCAGACGCAGATCAACAGCCTGCGCGTCCAGGCCGAGCGCACGCTGCAACAGGCGCAGGGGCTGAGCGTGCCCGACGAGATGGTGCCCGCGCAGCAGTCGCTGCTGATCGCGCTCGAGCTGCGCAAGAACGCGATCACCAAGATCGGCGAGGACATCAGCACCGCGCTCGGGGACTCCGGCGAGCAAGCGGACACCGCGATCAAGAGCATGGCCGGGCAGATGTCGGCGTTCAACGCGTCCGACGTGCTGTACGAGGCGCGCGTGATCCCGTTCATCAAGGAAGCGTTGCGCGAGAAGTCCGTCGGCGACCAGACGATCAGCAACTCGCAGTTCCTGACCAGCGTCGACTGGCTGTCGACGCAATACATCGCCCAGAAGCTCGACCAGCAGCTGACGAGCGGCAGCGGCTCCAGCGACGGGGGGAAGGGCCAGCCGACCGGCCCGGGCCTGCACGGCACGGGCCTGACCGCGACGTCGGTGGGCAACCAGACGCTCCAGCCCGGCGTGAGCAACCAGATCACCTACGAGCCGGGGATGGTGTTCTTCGTCGCGTTCACCAACCAGGGCGACAACGACGAGTTCAACGTCAAGGTCACGCTCCGGATCGAGAGCGAGAGCAGCTCCCCGATCACGCTCACCTCCACGGTCGCGTCGATCGCCAAGGGCCAGAAGGCCACGGCGCAGCTCAAGCTCAACCGCACGCCGCCGCTGAACACGTCGACGCAGATCCGCGTCACCGTCGCGGCGGTCCCCGGCGAGAAGAAGACCGACAACAACAAGTCGACGTACCCGGCCCTGTTCAAGCGCTCCGGATAGCCTCCCTCGCCGGTGGATGAACTGACGGACGTCCCGGGGCTGGTCGCCCTCGCGGCGGGCGCGCTGGCGCTGATCGCGCTGGTCCTCGCGATCGTGCTCGCGGTCAAGTTCCGCCGGCTGCGGGCCGCCCAGCGCGTCGTGCTCGGCAGCCACGGCAGCGCCGACCTGGTCGCCCACGCGAGCGACCTGCAGGCAGCCTTCGCCGCGCTCAACGGCCACGTGGAGGAGATCGCGCAGCGGCTGGACGCGCGCATGACGACGGCCGAGGAGCGCCTGGACGGCGCGATCGCCTATCGCTCGCTCGTGCGCTACGACGCCTACGGCGAGCTCTCCGGCCACCAGTCGACGACGATCGCGCTCCTGGACGCGAGCCACAATGGGGTCGTGATCTCGACGATCGCGCACCGCGACACGGCGCGCATCTACTGCAAGCAGATCCACGGCGGCCGCGGCGAGCTGCAGCTCTCCCCCGAGGAGGAGGAGGCGATCCGCCTCGCGCTCGCCGGCGAGCTCGGCTCGGTCACGCTCGACTGATGCGCGCCGCGTATCTGGGGCCACCGGGGACGTTCAGCGAGGAGGCGCTGGGAGCAGCCGCGCCGGAGCTGCAGGCGGTGCCGGTCGGCACGCTGCGCGACGTCGTGCTCGCCGTCCAGCGCGGGACGGTCGATCGCGCGATCGTGCCGTTCGAGAACGCGCTCGAGGGCGGCGTGGACCCGGTGCTGGACGCGCTGGCGCTCGAAGCGCCCGACGTGGCGCTGATCGGCGAGCACGTGCAGCCGGTCGTCCACAACCTGGTCGGCCCGGACGGGCTCGCGCTCGATGACGTGCGGACGGTGCTCTCGCACCCGCAGGCGCTCGCCCAGTGCGCACGCTGGCTGGCGGAGCGGCTCCCGCGCGCCGTGACCGTGCCCACCGCCTCTACGGCGGACGCGGTGCGCGACGTCGCGGGCGACGACGGCGCCGGGCGAGCGGCGATCGGGCCGCGGCTCGCCGCGGCCCGCTACGGCGCCGCGCTACTGGCCGAGGGCATCGAGGACGAGCCCGGGAACGCCACCCGCTTCGCGCTGCTCGCTCCGGCCGGCTCCGCTCCGTCGCCACCCGCCGCCGGGCCGGCCAAGACCGCGCTCGTGTACTGGGGCGCGGGCTCCGGGTCTCCAGGCTGGCTGGTCGATTGTCTGACCGGCTTCGCGTCGCGCGGCGTCAACCTCGTGCGCATCGAGTCGCGGCCGCTGCGGCAGGGGATGGGCAGCTACATGTTCTTCCTCGATCTCGAAGGCTCGCTCGCGTCGCCGGCGGTTGCGGACGCCGTGGAGGAGCTGCGGACGCACGCCGAGGTGGTTCGAGTCCTCGGCTCGTTCCCGGCCGCCGGCCGCTGAAAAGCGGTCGGCCGCGACCGCTACACTGCCGTTTCGTGGCAACCGCTGTACCCCCAGGCCCACTGGGGTCCGTGCCGCTTGTCGATCACCCGCGGCACGGACCTGGTCTCGACGGCTCGAGCAGCCGTTGGAGCGGTGGTCGTGTGCTGGTGCTCAACGCCACGTTTGAGCCGATCAACGTCTGCACGGTTCGGCGCGCCACGGTGCTGCTGCTGAAGTCCAAGGCCGAGGTCGTGGAGATCGGCACGCAGGATCTGCACTGGGCGACCGGCTCGCTGCCGCGCCCGGTCGTGATCCGGCTCGTCACCTATGTCCGCATCCCGCGCGACACGCACAAGCGCAAGATCACGCGCCGCGCAGTCTTCGCGCGCGACGGCTGGCAATGCCAGTACTGCGGCGCGCGCACGTCGCTGACCGTCGATCACGTGATCCCGCGCTCCAAGGGCGGCGGGTCGGGCTGGGACAACATCGTCGCGTCCTGCGCGCCGTGCAACCGGCGCAAGGCCGACAAGCTTCCGCACCAGGTCAACATGCACCCGCGCGCGAAGCCGCGGACGCCGGGCGCGCACATCTTCATCCAGCTCGCGTCGCCGACGATCCCGGCGACGTGGCGGCAGTACCTGCCGGAAGCGGCCTGAAGACTCGCCTAGCGGCTCGTCTTCGTCCGTTCCGGGGGAGTTATCGCCGGGGGGCGAGAATCCCGCGTTGCCGGCGTCCCACATCGGCGCCGCTGACGATGGACCCAGGAAACGAAACGAGGCCCCCGGTCGACACCGGGGGCCTCGCGTACAACTCGCTGAACTTTTCGGCCGTCACCGAACTTTCTAGCGGCCGGGGGGACGAGCTCCGGCATCGGTGGCGGCGGTGCACCGGTGTGGATTCCGCTTCCAGCAGAGTCCAGCGCCGGCTGGTCTAGCGGCCGGGCACCTCCAGGGTCCCACAAGAACTGTCACTCAACTTCGGACCACCCCCTTTCTCTGGTGGATCCGAGAGTAGCGAACCTGGAGGCGGACCTCCATACCCTGTCCGTCTAGGACCGTCGTTCGGGCGTACCTGCGTGCGGCCGAAGGCCGGGCCTAGGCCTCGTCCTCGCCGCCGTCTTCCGCCTCCGGCGTGACCTCGTCAGGCTCGGTCACGACGTCGTCCGCCGGCTCGATCTCGAGCTCGGCGGCCGTCGCAGCGGTCGACGTGTCGCTCTCCACGACCAGCGCGACCGCGGACACCACGTCGCCCTCGCGCAGGTTCATCACCCGCACGCCCTGCGACGCCCGCCCGTAGCGGTTGATGCCGCGCACGCCGGTGCGCTGGACCATGCCGTTCTGGGAGATGAAGACCAGGTCCTGGTGCTCGCGCACGACGAGCGCGCCGGCGAGTAGGCCCTTGGCCTCAGTGAACGCGATCGTCTTGACGCCCTTGGCGCCGCGCGAGGTGAGCCGGTACTCGTCGATCGACGTCCGCTTGCCGTAGCCGTTCTCGGTCACGACCAGCAGATCCTGGCCCGGACGGGCGACGTCCATCGCGAGCACGTAGTTGCCCTCGCCGGACACGTCCATGCCGCGCACGCCGCTCGTGTCGCGCCCCATCGCGCGCGCGTCCTGCTCCTTGAAGCGGACGGTCAGGCCGGCGTGCGAGACCATCAGGATCTCGTCGTCCTCGTCGACCCGCCGGACGGCCACCAGCTCGTCGTCGTCGCGGATGTTGATGGCGATGATGCCGTCGGCCTTGATCGGCGTGTTGTAGGCCTGGAACGCGGTCTTCTTCACGGTGCCGTTGCGCGTCGCGAAGACGAGGTACGGCGCCTCCGAGAAGTCGCGCGTGGCCAGCACCGACTGCACCCGCTCGCCCTCGCGCAGCGGCAGCACGTTGCCGAGGTAGCGGCCCTTCGACGTCCGCCCCATCTCCGGCAGGTCGTAGACCTTCGAGCGGTAGACCTTGCCGCGGTTGGTGAAGAACAGCAGGAAGTCGTGGGTCGACGACACGAACAGATGCTCGATGTAGTCGTCGTCCTTCATCTCCATCCCGATGATCCCGACGCCGCCGCGGCGCTGCTGGCGGTAGGTCGCGAGCGGGAGCGACTTGATGTAGCCCGAGTTCGTGATCGAGATGACCATCTGCTGGTCGGCGATCAGGTCCTCGATGTCGAGGTCGTCCTCGGAGGGGGCGATCTCGGTGCGCCGTTCGTCGCCGTAGCGGTCGGAGATCTCGGTCAGCTCGGTCTTGATCAGGTCGAGCACCATGCTCTCGTTGCCGAGGAGCTCGCGCAGCTCGTGAATCCGCTCGGTCTTGTCGGCGTGCTCGCGGCGCAGCTCGTCGGCCTCCAGCGCGGTCAGCTGCTGGAGGCGCAGGTCGAGCACGGCCTGGGCCTGGACGTGCGTCAGCTCGAAGCGCTCCATCAGGCCGGTGCGCGCCGTGTCGCGGTCGCGCGAGGAGCGGATCAGCGCGATCACCGCGTCGAGGTCGTCCAGCGCGATCAGCAGGCCCTCGAGCCGGTGCACCTGGCGCTCGAGCGTGCGCAGCTCGTGCTTGGAGCGGCGGACGATGATCTCGCGCTGATGCTGGACGTAGTTGTGGATGACCGAGCGCAGCGGCAGCAGCCGCGGCACGTTGTCGACCAGCGCGACCATGTTCACGCCGAACGTCGACTGCAGCGGCGTGTGCTTGTAGAGCTTGTTCAGCACGACCTTCGGGTTCGCGTCGCGCTTGAGCTCGATCACCACCCGCATGCCGTTGCGGTCCGAGTGATCCTGGACGTCGGTGACCTCGGTGAGCTTCTTCTCGTCGTGGAGGTCGGCGATCTTGCGGATGAACCCGCCGTCGCCGCCCTTCTTGACCATGAACGGCAGCTCGGTGACGATGATCGCTTCCTTGCCGCTCTTCAGCGGCTCGATGTGCGCGCGGGCACGCACGCGGACCCGGCCGCGGCCGGTCTCGTACGCGTCGCGGATCCCCGACAGGCCGACGATCACGCCGCCGGTCGGGAAATCCGGGCCGCGCATGTGCTTCATCAACCCGACGGTGTCGATGTCCGGGTCGTCGATGTAGGCGATCGTCGCGGCGATCGTCTCCTTCAGATTGTGCGGCGGGATGTTCGTCGCCATGCCGACGGCGATCCCGCTGGACCCGTTGACGAGCAGGTTCGGGAAGCGCGCCGGCAGCACCGTCGGCTCCTGCTCGGAGCCGTCGTAGTTGGGCTGGAAGTCGACGGTGTCGGCGTCGAGGTCGCGCAGCAGCTCGCGCGCGATCGGCGCCAGCCGCGCCTCCGTGTACCGCATCGCCGCGGCAGGGTCCTCGTCGATCGACCCGAAGTTGCCCTGACCGGCCACGAGCGGGTAGCGCAGCGAGAAGTCCTGCGCCATCCGCACGATCGTGTCGTAGATCGCCGAGTCGCCGTGCGGGTGGTACTTGCCCATCACGTCGCCGACGATGCGCGCGGCCTTCACGAACGGGCGGTTGGGCTGCAGGCCGTTCTCGTTCATCGAGAACAGCGCCCGGCGGTGGACGGGCTTCAGGCCGTCGCGGACGTCGGGCAGCGCGCGCCCGACGATGACGGACATGGCGTAGTCCAGGTAGGAGGAGCGCATCTCCTCCTCGAGCCCTCTGGGCTCGATGTTGCCGCCGGAAATCAGATCAGAGCTAGACATGTCTCAAGGTCGGATGGTCGGGCACGTCTTTACACATCCAGAGTTGCGACTCGCGCGTTTTCCTCGATGAACTCGCGCCGCGGCTCGACCTTGTCGCCCATCAGCATCGTGAACAGGCGGTCAGCCGCAGCGGCGTCGTCCATCGTGACCTGCGCAAGCGTGCGCGTGGTCGGGTCCATGGTCGTCGTGCGGAGCTGCTCGGCGTTCATCTCGCCAAGGCCCTTGAAGCGCTGCAGCTTCACGCCCTTGCCGGCGACCTCGAGCACGGTGCGCCGCAGCGTCTCGAACTCCGCCGCATCCTCGTTCTCGTCGCCCAGCTGGACGGTGAACGGCGGCACGCCGGCGAGCTTGACGAGCTCCGCGTGCACGCGCGAGAGCTGCCGGTACTCGTTGGCCTCGAACATGCTCCGGCGCAGCCGGTAGGTGCGCGCGAGGTTGGAGCGCTTCTCGACGGCCTTGACGCTGATGAGCCCGTCGTCGGCCGACACCAGCTCGGTCGTGAACAGCTGCGACTCGACGCCGTCCTTCGCGATCAGCTCGAGCAGCGCCTCGGGCGTCTTGATCTCGTTGTCGAGGATCTCGGACTCCTCCAGGAACTGCACGACCTCGTGGCCGTGCTCGGCGCGCAGCGCGCTCGACCAGCCCTCGTACTGCTTGAGCAGCCGGCAGTAGCGCTGCCAGCGCGCGTCCGTGAGCTTGAACACGTTGCCGGCGCCGTCGGTGATCTCGAAGCGCTCGAGCTTGTCGCCGAGCAGGATGGACTCCAGCTCGGAGTCCTTCTCGATGTAGCGCTCCTGCTTGCCGTGGCTGAGCCGGTACAGCGGCGGCTTGGCGATGTAGACGTAGCCCGCCTCGATCAGCTCCTGCATCTCGCGGAACAGCAGCGTGAGGATCAGAGTGCGGATGTGCGCGCCGTCCACGTCGGCGTCCGTCATGAGGATGATCTTGTGGTAGCGCAGCTTCTCGGGATTGAACTCGTCGCGCACGCCGGTGCCGAGCGCCGTGATGAGCGCCTGGATCTCGTTGTTCTGCAGGACCTTGTCGATCCGCGCCTTCTCGACGTTGAGGATCTTGCCGCGCAGCGGGAGCACCGCCTGCGTCGAGCGGTCGCGGCCCTGCTTGGCCGAGCCGCCGGCCGAGTCGCCCTCGACGATGAACAGCTCCGCGATCTCCGGGTCCTTGACCATGCAGTCGGCGAGCTTGCCCGGCAGGCCCATGCCGCCCATCGCCGACTTGCGCGTCGCGTCGCGGGCCTTGCGCGCGGCGGCGCGGGCCTGGGCGGCGGAGACGGCCTTGCGGACGACGCGGTCGGCCTCCTTCGGGTTCTCCTCGAGGAACTCGGTCAGCTTCGCGTAGACGACCGAGGACACGAAGCCCTCCATGCCCGGGTTGCCGAGCTTGGTCTTCGTCTGGCCCTCGAACTGCGGGTCGGTGAGCTTGGCGGAGATGACCGCGGTCAGGCCCTCGCGGATGTCGTCGCCCTCGAGGTTCTTGTCCTTCTCCTTGAGCAGGCCGTGTGCGCGGGCGTAGGTGTTCATCGTGCGCGTGAGCGCGGACCGGAAGCCGGAGAGGTGCGCGCCGCCCTCGTGCGTGTTGATGTTGTTGGCGAACGAGAACACGGACTCCTGGTAGGTGGAGTTCCACTGCATCGCGACCTCGACCGCGCCCTCGGAGCCGTCGCCGTCGAAGAAGATGACCTTCTGCTGGATCGGGTCCTTGTTCTCATTGAGGAAGCGGACGAAGTCCTCGATACCGCCCTCATAGTGGAACTCGGCCGACTTCGCGGTCTCGGCGCGCTCGTCGGTGATCCTGATTCGCAGGCCGCGGGTGAGGAACGCCGTCTCGCGCAGACGCTGCTCGAGCACCGAGTACTCGAACGCAACCGTCTCGAACACCTCGGCGTCCGGCAGGAACGTGATCGTCGTCCCGGTCTCGCTCGTCTCCTCGCCGCGCTCGATCGCGCCCTGCGGCACGCCGCGCACGTAGGACTGGCGCCACGCGTAGCCGTCGCGCCTGACGACGACGTCGAGCTCCTCGGACAGCGCGTTGACGACGGACGCGCCGACGCCGTGCAGGCCGCCGGACACCTTGTAGCCGCCACCGTCGCCGAACTTGCCGCCGGCGTGCAGGACGGTCAGCACGACCTCGAGGGCCGACTTGCCCTCCTTCTCCATCGTGTCGACGGGGATGCCGCGCCCGTTGTCGGCCTCGGTGACGGAGTTGTCGGGATGGATCGTCACCGTCACCGCGTCGCAGTAGCCGGCGAGCGCCTCGTCGACCGAGTTGTCGACGAGCTCGTAGACCAGGTGATGAAGACCGCGGACGCCGGTCGAGCCGATGTACATGCCCGGCCGCTTGCGCACCGCCTCGAGGCCCTCGAGGACGGTGATGTCCTGGGCGTCGTAATGCGGCTTCTGCTGTCCGTTGTCGAGGTCTCCGGTGCTCAAGGGTGCCTTTCGTCCACACAAGCGACGCCCCGGCGGGACGGGCTCCGTCCACAGGCCGGGGCGTGGCCATTCAGTGTCCATAAGTTTAGCACGGAGCACCCTTTGAACCGCCGCTCACGGCGTTACGAAAGTGCTGCAAATAGCCACAAAACAGCGACGGCCTCACGCGCGCGTCGCCATCACGCGCAGACGCTGCACCGCCGGGCGGCCGAGCGCGGCGTTCAATCGTGTGACGACGAGCTCGGACATGAGGTCCAGCTCCTGGGCCCAGACGGCCTCCGAGCAGGCCACGCTGATCACCCCGTCGCGCTCGTGCGTGGGCTCCGAGTGCGGCGCGAAGCGGGCGCCTGCGGCCGCCGGCCACGCGCGCTGGACCTCGGCGAGCAGCGTGGCCGGAGCCAGGCCCGCGGTGAAGCCCTCGAGCGCGTAGGAGACCGGGCGAGGGCCGCGGCGCCTCACGCCGCGCGCACCTGAGGCGTCGTCCCGGCGGGCGAGGGAGCCCCCGGGGCGACGTCGCTCAGCGACGCAAGCCCCCCGGGCGAGTCGTCGCCTCCCACGCGCCCGTCGGCTACG
Organism: uncultured Solirubrobacteraceae bacterium; assembly: GCA_963837485.1. Taxonomy (GTDB): domain Bacteria; phylum Actinomycetota; class Thermoleophilia; order Solirubrobacterales; family Solirubrobacteraceae; genus Solirubrobacter. The sequence continues at coordinate 240,516 of CAWINP010000001.1, forward strand.
GCGAGGCGGATCACGTCCTCCTGCCCCGCCCCTGGCACGTGCGCGAGCTCGGTCGTCGTGATCACCGCCTGACCGCCGCGGAGCAGCAGCGTCGTCAGCCGCTGGCGCCGGGTCGCGTCGAGCTCGCTCATCACATCGTCGAGCAACAGCAGCGGCGCGGCTCCCCGCTCCTCCGCCAGCTCCTCGCGCTCGGCGAGCAGGAGCGCGAGCAGGCCGAGCCGCTGCTGGCCGCGTGAGCCGTAGGCGCGCAGCTCGCGTCCCTCGCGCCGGAACGCGAGGTCGTCGCGGTGCGGCCCGTGGCCGGTGAAGCCACGCTCGAGGTCGCCGTCCACGCGCTCGGCGAGCTCCGCGGCCAGCGTCTCCGCGGCGGGCGCCTTCGACCGCGGCCGGTACGCCAGCTCGACGCGCCCTTCGAGCCCGAGGCCGGCGGCGTGCTCGGCGAAGCGAGGTGCAAGGCGCTCGACGGTGGCCGCACGGTCGGCCATCAGCTCCACGCCGTGGCGCGCGAGCTCGGCGTCCCAGGCGGGCAACGACGCGCGTGACGCGCGGCCGGCGCGGATGCCCGCGAGCAGCGCGTTGCGCTGCGCGAGCGCGGCGCTGTACGCGCGCCGCGTGCCGGCCCGCGACGGCCAGAGCGCGGCGACGACCTGGTCCAGGTGCGAGCGGCGCAGCGCCGGCGCGCCGAGCACGAGCTCCAACCGGTCTGGCAGGAAGACGGAGACGAGCGGCCGCGCGGGTGAGTCGGTCAGCCGCTCGACCGGCGCGCCGTCCACCCTGAGCCGCTTCGCCTCGCCGGGCTGGAAGCCGACGCTGAGCGAATGGCGCTCATGCACGTCCTCGCAGCGCAGCTCCAGGCGCGTCAGCTCTGCGCCGAAGCGCACGCACTCGCGCTCGTTCGACGTCCGGCACGAGCGGCCGGTACAGGCGAAGTACAGCGCCTCCAGCAGGTTCGTCTTGCCGGCGCCGTTGCGTCCGGAGATGACCGTCAGCCCCGCCCCCAGATCGACCTCTGCCGCCTCGTAGGAGCGGAAGTCGCGCAGCGAGAGGGACGTCGCAATCATGCCGCCCAGTTAAGGTCGGATGCTCGGGGTGGGGCGGAGGGGATGCACGCCGTCAACATGGATGCTCGGGGTGGGGCGGAGGGGATGCACGCCGTCAACATGGATGCTCGGGGTGGGGCGGAGGCGATGCACGGCCTTCATACATTCAGCCGGATCGGCATGAGGAGGTACTGGAAGCCCGACTCGTCGCCGGCCTCGATCAGGCCCGGGCGCAGCGGCGAGATCAGCTTCAGCAGCAGGTCGCCGGTCTCCACCGCCTCCAGCCCGTCGCGCAGGAACTCGGGGTTGAACCCGATCTCCAGCGGCTCGCCCTGGAACGGGACCGGCACGGTCTCGCGGGCCTCGCCGACGTCGGGCGTCCGCGCCGAGACCGTCAGCTCGCCCTCGGTGAACGCCAGCCTCAGCGGCGCGTTCTTCTGCGCAAGCAGTGAGATGCGGCGGACGACCTCCGCCACTTCGGAGCCGGCGAGCCGCAGCTCGTGCTCATAGGCGTCGGGCAGCAGCTGGCGGTAGTTCGGGAACTGGCCGTCGATCAGGCGCGAGGAGAGCACGACGCCGGCGGCCTCGAACACGACCTGGTTCGCACGCACCGAGACCGCGAGCTCGTCCGCGTTCTCGTGCTGCACGATCCGCGTCAGCTCCTGCAGCGCGCGGGCAGGGACGTTCGCCTCGAAGGAGCCCGACAACGGCGACTCGAGCCGCGTCTCCTTGACCGACAGCCGGTAGGAGTCGGTCGCGACCATCCGCAGCTCGTCCCCCGAGGCCGACACCAGGATGCCGGTGAGCACGGGACGCGTCTCGTCGCGCGAGGCCGAGCGCGCGACCTTCAACACGGTCTCCACGAACGCCGGGCCGGGAACGTTCACGCGCCCGTCGTCCTCCGGCTCCGGGAACGGCGGGAAGTCCTCCGAGCGCAGCGTGCGGATGTGGAACGTCGCGGCGCCGCCGACGATCTCGACGTCCTGTTCGGCGGGCCGCAGCTCGAGCGAGACCTCGTCACCGGGCAGTGCCCGCACCACGTCGACCACCAGGCGGGCGGGGAGCACGATCGCGCCCTCGCGCACGACGTCCCCCTCGAGCGGAACCCGGAGGCCGATCTCCATGTCGGTCGCCCGTAGCTCGATCCCCGCGGGGCGCGCGAGCAGCTGCACGCCCGACAGCGCCTGCACGGCACTGCGGGTGGAGGCGGCGCGGGTCACCGTCTGCAGCTGGGAGAAGAGGGCGTCGCGCCGGGTCGTGATCTTCATGCGGCTCTCGCCTCTCTCCTCGTCGACATCGAGTGAAGGTTCTCTTTAGTAGTCATCGGGGCTGTGAAATGTGTGCGCAGACCGGCGTTGCGGCCGTGGAGCGCGGAATCGCGCTGTGCAAGGGCTGTGGATGAACTGCCGAAGTCTGTCAGGCGCTCCGGACCCATCACCGGCCCCCGAGCGACTCCGTCAAGCGGCGGACGGTCTCGTACGCCTCGCGATCGCTGGCGATCCGCTCGGCCGTCCTGCGGTACGCGTGCAGGACCGTCGTGTGGTTGCGACCGCCGAACGCGCGGCCGATCGCCGGCAGTGTGGCATCCGTCAGCTCACGCGCCAGGTACATGGCCACCTGACGCGGCCAGGCCAGCGGCTGGGCGCGGCTGGACGACAGCAGCTGGTCCATCGACAGGCCGAACGCCTCGCATGTGCACTCCTGGATCTCGCGCAGCGTGCGGGCGCGCGGCGTGAGCTCGGGATAGAGGCCGGCGAGCACCTCGCCGGCGAGCTCGGCGGTGACCGGCCGGCCGGTGAGCGATCCGAAGGCGACGACGCGGATCAGCGCTCCCTCGAGCGCGCGGATGTTGGAGTCGACGCGGTCCGCGATCAGCTCCAGCGCCGCGGCGTCGACCTCGCCGACGTCGTCCTGGGCGACCCGCTTGCGCAGGATCGTCAGGCGGGTGGCGTGGTCGGGCGGCGCGACGTCGACCACCAGGCCGGCCTCGAAGCGCTCGCGCAGGCGCTCCTCGAGCTCGCCCATGTCGCGCGGGAGGCGGTCGGAGGTGAGGACGAGCTGCGCGCCCGCCTGGTGCAGCGCGTTGAACGTGTGGAAGAACTCCTGCTCGGTCCGCGCCTTGCTCTGCAGGAACTGCACGTCGTCGACGAGCAGCACGTCGACGCCGCGGTACGCGGCCTTGAACGCCTCCAGGCCATGGCCGCGCAGCGCGCCGACGAAGTGGTCCGTGAACGTCTCGACGGTCGTGTAGCGCACCGCCAGACCACCACCGTGCTCGTCGACGTAGTTCGCGATCGAGTGCAGCAGGTGCGTCTTGCCGAGCCCTGGCGGCCCGCAGATGAACAGCGGGTTGTAGGCGAGCCCCGGCATCTCGGCGACGGCGAGCGCGGCGGCGTGAGCGAAGCGGTTGGAGTCGCCGATCACGAACTGCTCGAACGTCATCCGCGGGTTGAGCTCCTGCTCGGCCGTGGCCGTCGCAGCCGCACGTGCCGGCGCCGCCGGGCTCGCCGACTCGATCGCGCGGATGTCCACGCGCGCGCCGGGGCCGAGCACGCGCTCGGCGCAGGACTGCAAGAGTCGGTGGAAGCGGCCCTGGACCCACGCCCGGATGTCGTCCGGCGCCTCGACGATCAGCGTCGTCCCGTCGAGCTCGCGCGCGTCGACGCGCGCCAGCCAGATGTGCCAGGTCGAGTCGCTGACCGCGCGCCGCAGCTCACCGCGGATGCGGTGCCAGATTCGGGCTAGCTCAGCGTCTGACACTGCGCGCGCGGAAGACTCTCCTCGGCCGGTGGCGAGGCTCGGGGTGGACTTGGAAAGGGGCCGCGAAGGCCCGGAAGGGCGAACATAGCAAAGGCCCCGGGACCCGTCGGAAGGCCTTTTGGGGTGTGCCGCAAATCGCGCACGATTGTTGTGAACAGCCCTGTCAGACGCCTGTGCGTCGGGCTGTGGACGGCGCGCTGTATCCTTGTCAGCCGCCGCGCCACGCGGCGGCTCGGCGCTGCGCCGAGCCCGCGATCCCGACGGAGTCCGAGAAACGTGAAGCGCACCTATCAGCCTAAGAAGCGCAAGCGCGCCCGAACCCACGGGTTTCGCGCCCGTATGAGTACGCGTGCCGGCCGGCTCGTGCTCAAGCGCCGCCGCGACAAGGGCCGCAAGCGACTCACGGTCTAGTGCCCCCGGCCGGAAGTACGACGCATTCCGACGGGCCCGGACCGCCATCTGGCTCGCCTGACGGCTCTCGCCGGTCTGCGCCGGCGATGCCCCGTACTCGCGGCCGGAGCCACTAGTGCCCCCTCGCCGCCGGCGGCTTTCGCGCAGCGCGGAGTTCGAGCGCGTCTACCGGCAGGGCCGGTCGAAGGGCAACCGCTACCTGGTCCTGTACGCGTTCCCGCGCGAGGCGGAATCCACCTCGGCGGACGGGCCCCGGCTGGGCTTGTCGGTGTCGCGCCGGGTCGGCGGCGCCGTCGACCGCAATCGCGTCAAGCGCGTGCTGCGCGAGGCGTTCTGGGCCGAGGCCGAGCGGCTCCCGGAGGGCTCTGACTACGTGGTGGTCGCCCGCCCGGACGCGCGCGACCTGGCCGAGCGCGAGGGCACGGATGGCGTGCGCACCGCGCTGTCTGAACTGGTGGACTCGCTCGGCGGGACGCCGGCATGAGGCGCGCCGCGATCGCGCTGCTTCGCGGCTATCAGCGCTGGATCTCGCCGCTGATCGGTGCGCGCTGCAAGTACTACCCGAGCTGCTCCGAGTACGCCGTGCAGGCGATCGGGCGCTATGGCATCCTGCGGGGCTCCGTTCTCGCCACGTGGCGGTTGCTTCGCTGCAACCCGTTCAGCCACGGCGGCTACGACCCCGTCTCCGAGCAGAGCCTCTTCCGGCGCCACGCCCACATCCACTAGCCCGTGCCGTACCTCGCATCGAACCCACTCCAGCCGCTGATCGACTTCTTCGAAGCGATCCTGAAGTTCTTCCACGACTCGATCGGCCTCCAGTGGGGCTGGTCGATCATCGCCTTGACGATCCTGGTCCGCGCCGCCCTGCTTCCGCTGACCTTCAAGCAGTTCCACTCGATGCAGCGCCTGGCCCATCTCCAGCCGGAGATGAAGAAGATCCAGGACAAGTACAAGAACGACAAGGAGCGCATGAACCAGGAGATCATGCGCTTCTACCGGGAGAACAAGGTCAATCCGCTGGCCTCGTGCCTGCCGATGGTCGCGCAGATCCCGGTGTTCATCTCGCTGTACTACATGCTGCGCACCGACCTCCGGCGCGACATCTGCCCGGAGATCAACGGTCCGGGGACCGCGCACTACGCGACGCCGATCCCGTGCGGCGACGGCGGCGACGCGCAGTTCCTCTTCATCCCGGACCTGACGAACAAGGCGACGGGCGCCGTCCTCATCGCGCTGATCGTGATGTACGTCGGCTCGCAGCTGTTCTCGACGCTGCTGATGTCGACGACGACCGACCGCACCCAGCGCATGATCTTCATCGCGCTGCCCTTCGTCTTCGTCACGTTCGTGATCCAGTTCCCGGCCGGCCTGCTCGTGTACTGGATCACCACCAACGTGTGGACGATCGTGCAGCAGTCGATCATCCGCAAGCGCCTGGGTCCGCTTCGCCCCGCAACGCCCGAGGGGGAAGCTCCACCGTCGTTATTCGGGTCGCTTCGCGACCTCAGCGGCGGCGGGTCGACACGGGACGACGGGAAGGCGAAGGCGCCGGCCAAGGAGCGTGCGACGGCGCGTACCGGCGGCGGCGAGCCGAAGGGCAAGCCCGCCGGGCCGCCGCCACAACCGCCGAGACGTAAGAAGAAGCGTTCAGGGAGGCGCCGATGAGCGACGCCGGTGATCGCGTCCGCGATCTGCTGGAGCACGTGAGCGAGGCGCTCGGCCTCGACGCCGACGTGGTGATCGAGGAGGAGGGCCGCAACATCCGCGGCGTGCTCGACGGGGACGACCTCGGGCTGTTCATCGGCCGCCACGGCACGACGATCGATGCCGTCCAGCACCTCGCCTTCAAGGCCGCCACGCGCAACACGCCGCCGTCGGCGGGAATCCGGGTGGTCGTCGACGCTGCGGGCTACCGCGAGCGGCGCGAGCTGGCGCTGCAGCGGCAGGCCGACGAGGCCGCCGCCGCCGCCGTGCGCTCCGGCCGGCCTGTGGCGCTGGACGCGATGAGTGCGACCGAGCGCAAGGTCGTGCACGAGTACCTCAAGGACCGCGACGACGTCGAGACGTACTCCGAGGGCACCGAGCCCGACCGCCACCTCGTCGTGGCGCCGCTCAGTTCGTAGTGCGCGTGTTTCACGTGAAACGTTTCACGTGAAACCTCTGGAGGCCACCCTGGTCCGCTTCGGCGCGCCGGAGTCCGCCGCCGCGCCGCTCGCACGCATCCTTGCGCTGCAGGCGACCGATCCGACGGCCTCCACCACGGTCCGCGACCCCGCGGAGGCTCTGGAACGCCATGTGGCCGACTCGCTGGTCGCGCTCTCACTGCCGGCGGTCGCGTCCGCCCGGCGGATCGCCGACATCGGCTCGGGGGCGGGCTGGCCGGGCCTCGCGCTCGCCGCGGCGCTCCCGCACGCGCACGTGGACCTGGTGGAGAGCGCGATCCGCCACTGCCGCTATCTCGAGCGCGCCGCCGAGAGTCTGCCGAACGCATCCGTGGTTCACGCGCGCGCGGAGGAGTGGACGGAGGGCCTTGGCGCCCATGACCTGGTGACCGTCCGCGCCGTGGCCGCGCTGCCGGTCGTGCTCGAGTACGCCGCGCCACTGCTGGAGGAGGGCGGGCACGTCGTGGCCTGGAAGGCAGCGGTCTCCGACGGCGAGGCCGCGGGCGGTGCCCGCGCGGCCGAGACGCTCGGACTGGAGCCGGTGGCCGTCGTGCCGGTGCAGCCGTTCCCCGCTGCCCGCGACCGCACGCTGCACGTGTTCTGCAAGATCGCGCCCACGCCGCCGCGCTTCCCACGCCGCGCGGGAATGGCCACCAAGCGCCCGCTCGCCACGTGAAGAGGGTCCGCCCCCGTTTATCTTTGGCTGCATGCTCGATTGGGGGCACCGGCTCGTTCTGCGCTCGGTCGCGAACGGCGGCCACGCGCGGCCATCGCCGGCCTTGAGGAACCTCGAGGCGGCCGGGCTCGTGCGCGCGCACGAGCGCATGTACGAGATCACCGACGAGGGCCGGGCGGCGCTGGCCGCCTCCAAGGCCACGAAGCTGGAGCGGATCGGCTGGCCGGTCGTGTGGATCTGCCTGTTCATCGTGGCGGTCGCCTCGGTGATCGAGCTGCTCGTGTGAGCGCGGATCCGACCGCCCCGATCGCTAGCGTCGGGAGCGACATGGGCACCATCTACGCGATCGCCAACCAGAAGGGCGGGGTCGGCAAGACGACCACCGCGGTCAACGTGGCCGCGTGCATCGCCGCGGCCGGATACGAGACCTTGGTGGTCGACGTGGACCCGCAGGGCAACGCCACCGTCGGCCTCGGCGTCGAGCGTGACTCGGCGAGCATCTACGAGGTCCTCTCCGGCGAGGTCGCGGCGGCCGACGCCGTGCGGCCGACCTCGATCGAGCACCTCTCGGTCCTGATCTCGACGCCGGATCTCGCCGGGGCGACGATGGAGCTCCCGCGCGCGCCGGGGTCTGAGACGCGACTGCGCGACGCGATCGCGCCGCTGCGCGACGCCTACGCGTTCATCCTGCTCGACTGCCCGCCGTCACTCGGGCCGCTGACCGTCAACGCGCTGGTCGCCGCGGATCGGGTGATCGTCCCGGTGCAGACCGAGTACTTCGCGCTCGAGGGCCTCGCCGGCCTGCTGGACACGCTCTCGCTCATCCAGCGCGAGCTGAATCCGCGCTTGACCGTGGCGGGCATGCTGTTGACGATGCACGACGCGCGCACGAAGCTCGGCCAGGACGTGGAGCGCGAGGTCCGCCGGCACTTCCCGGCGCTCGTCTTCGACACCGTGATCCCGCGCAACGTCCGGCTTGGCGAGGCGCCGAGCTTCGGCGTGCCGGTCATCCATCACGATCCGCATTGCGCCGGCTCGGAGGCGTACTTCGAGCTCGCGAAGGAGGTCGCCGCCCGTGGCTGAGCGCAATCGCGGCATGGGTCGCGGCCTGGAGGCGATCCTCTCGCCCACCGGCGCGCCGGCCGGCGAGCCGCCGCCGGACGTGCGGCGCGTCCCCGTCGAGCTGATCTCCCCGAACCCGCGCCAGCCGCGGCAGGCGTTCGACGAGGAGGGGCTGGTCGCGCTGGCCGAGTCGCTGCGCGAACGCGGCGTGCTCCAGCCCGTGCTCGTGCGCCCGCAGCCCGGCGGCAAGTACGAGCTGATCGCCGGAGAGCGTCGCTGGCGCGCGGCCCAGCTCGCGGGCCTGGAGACGATTCCGGCGGTCGTGCAGCCGCACGAGGACGCCGAGTCGCTCGAGCTCGCGCTGATCGAGAACATGGCGCGGGAGGACCTCAATCCCGTCGAGGAGGCGCGCGCCTGCGCGCTGCTGGTCGACGAGCTCGGGCTCACGCGCCAGGACGTCGGCCGCCGCGTAGGCCGCTCGCGCGTCGCCGTCTCGAACCTCATGCGCCTGCTCGATCTTCCCGACGAGGTGCTCGAGCTGCTGGTCGAGGGCAAGCTCACCGAGGGCCACGGCCGAGCGCTGCTGATGGCGCCCGACCACGCCGACCGCCGCCGCCTCGCCCGCGCCGGCGCCGAGCAGGGCTGGACGGTGCGCCAGACCGAGGCCCGCGCGCGCGAGTCCGCCGGCCCGCCCGAGGCGGCGCCCAAGCCCAAGCGCGCGATCCACCCGGATCAGCAGGCCGCCGCCGAGCGCCTCCAGGACGCGCTCTCCCGAGCCCTCGGAGCCGACGTCCGCGTCTCTCCGCGCCGCGAGGGCTACACGGTCACGCTCGCCGTCGGCTCGCTCGACGAGGCCGAGGCCCTCGCGGAGCGCCTCGGCGCGCTGGAGCACGGCTGAGCTATCATTTCGCGCCGCAGCGGGCGATTAGCTCAGTCGGTTAGAGCGCTTCTCTGATAAGGAAGAGGTCCCAGGTTCGAGTCCTGGATCGCCCACTCGCCCGCCAACCGCGCTCCGACGCGGTTTCTCGTCTCTCCACACCGCTCGCACCACGCTCCGGCTCGCCCTCCGATGGCACACCAACGGCACACCGTGTGTCATGGGCGGCCCGGATCGCGTCCTCCGCGGGCATCTGCGGCGCACCCTCCAGCTCGTCGATCACGTGCCCGTACGTGCCGAGCGTCAGCCGCGCGTCGTGCCCGAGCTGGCGCGCGACGTAGATCACCAAGCGGCCTTCGTGCAGCAACAGCGAGGCGAAGCGATGGCGCAGCGCGTACGGCGTCGCGCGCTGCACGCCGGCGAGGAGGGAGGCGCCGTCCGCGTGCAGCAGCGGCTTGTCCAGGCTCGGCCGGTCAGGTCCGGAGGTCTCCACGTCTTCAAGTGCGGCTCGCTTCGCTCGGGGCCGCCGGCTGCGGGCGGCCGCAAGCGGCCATCCTCGCCGGCGGGTGTGGGGTCGGCCCGCGTTGGAAGCGTCGGGCCATCCCAGCTTCACCAAAGGCACCAGGCCGCGCCCCGACCGAACGGGCTACGCTCGCAGGATGGACCGCCCAGACGCCGCACACGCTGCGGCCGAGCAGTTCATCGCCGCGATCCTCAGCGGCGACGGCGGCGCCATCACGACGCTGATGTCGCCCAAGGCGCAGAGCGAACTGCTCCAGGCGGTGCACCGATGGGACGTTGACGTCTCAACTGCTCAGGACGCCGCCGCGCGCGTCTGGGGCGGACCGTGGGTCGAGCTGTTGCGGGACGTGCGTATCGACACGGTGCAGATCGAAGGTGAGCGAGCGACCGCCACGTACAGCCATCCGACGTACGGGCGTGACCCGGACGACTTCTTCCCGCTCCTCGAGGTCGACGGACGATGGCTCGTCAATGAGTTCCTCGACGACCGCGACGACGACGACATCCCGCCGTGGGCCTTGTCCGCGTAGCGCACTAGCCCGGAATCCCGCGGCTCAGAGAACCGAGATCGCGCCTGCAAACCCGTAGCTCCGGACGTTCCGTCGGCGTCAAGATGCCCGCTCACGCGGCGGCCTGACGTCCGGTGCTGACGAACTCCTCTTGACCCCGCCTTCCCTCCGGTGATGGGCTGGTCAAGGGGGCTGGAGCCCCTCGGGGCGAACGACGTCGCCCCACCAGCGAGGGCACGCCAGGGGCACACGCCTCTCAGCGGGCGGCCCGCGCGCGGATCCGGGCGCCGCGGCGCTTTGGCTCTACCCCGTGGAACGAGACGGTGAATCACACGCACCGCACCGCTCCGGGAACGCTGATAAGGAAGAGGTCCCAGGTTCGAGTCCTGGATCGCCCACTCGCCAACGAACCCCGCCACCGCGGGGTTTCGCGCTTTAGGGCGGCGATCCGCGGCGCGCCGTCGAGCCCGTCGATCACGTTGCCGTATGTGCCGAGCGTCAGCCGCGCGTCGTGCTCGAGTTGCCGCGCGACGTAGACGCCGGCCCAGCTTCAGGGCGTCGCCGAAGTTGCCGTTTCCGCTGGGAGCGCATTGCGATACTGGCGAGGTGGAATTCGCAGGGGAGCTTCTGCACGCCGTTCGAGGGATGCGGGCGAAGCTCGCGCAGTCCGGCCCGGAGTGGGTTCGCTCGGACGGCGATTTCTCCCGAGTCGCACTTCCAGACGGGGACGCTGATGCCCTCCGCGACCTCCTTCTCGAAGAGGAACCCCGGGTTGTGGTCGAGATCGGGCTCGCCTACGGCGTGTCCGCGTTGGCGATCGCCGAGGCGCTGATCACGCAGCGGACGCGCCACGCGACGCACCTGATCATCGACGCCTTCCAGGACCAGTTCGGCGACGCTGGCTGGAACGCAATCGAGGCAGCGGGACTCAGCGGCGTCTGTTCACTGATCCGGGAGCGCTCTCAACTGGCTCTGCCTCGGCTCGTTGCGGAAGGGTTCATCGCCGACGCCGCCTTCGTCGATGGCAGCCACATCTTCCACAACGTCTTCGTCGACCTCGCCTATCTGCGAGAGATCGTCCGTCCAGGCGGGCTGGTGATCCTCGACGACTGCGAATGGCCCTCGGTCGCCACAGCGGTCCGCTACTTCGAGCTCAACACCGGATGGCAGCCGCAGCCGCTTGAAACGACGACGCGGGTGACGGCTTACCGGCTCCCTGATCCTCGCGTCGAACCGCGGTTCGAAAGCTTCATACCCTTCTAGCGCACCGGCAAGGGGGGCCCGGCTCGCGCTCGCGGAACCGTCTAGCCTAGCCCTTCAGGCCAGCCTTGCGCAGCGCCGCGTCGGCGCGGCAGCGAACGTGCGCGCAGACACGAACGCCATGATCGCGCCACCTACGCCCCGGCCGCCGGCTCAAGGACCACGACGGCAGTCTCCATCGAGCGGCGCGCGGCGTAGGCGTCGAGGTTCTTGTCGATCTGTCGCCATCGGTTCCACAGGCGGTCGCGCTCCTCGCCTTCCGCCGCCCGGCAGGTGACCTGACGATGCCCGTCGACAAGGTCGACCCACGCGTCGGGATGGGCCTGGAGGTTGAGCCACCACGCCGGTTCCGCGTCGCCCCAACCGTTCATCGCCATGGTGACGAGGTTCGGGCCGTCGGCGAAGTAGCCGAGCATCACGGCGTGGGGTCGTCCCGTTCGCCGGCCGACCGTGGTGAGCCGCATCGCGCCCCAACCGTCGCGCCTCGGTCGCCACAGGCCAAGATGGCCGCCGGTCCAGACATAGAGGCGGCGGTGGATGATCCAGAAGAGCCGGATGAACCAGCGGGGAGGAAGTCGTGCCGTGTGAGGTTTCGGCTCAGGCATGTCTGTGAGTCAGCTCGGCGATCCGCCCAGGGTGTAGAGATCGCGATGCGCGAGCTTCGGCGCAGGCGAAACCGCCGCCGGACGGAGGCCGCGCGCGATCAGCCAGATCGCCAGCACCTCGTCCACCCGGCGGAGCACGGGGAAGAGCACCACGGGGACGAACGCGAGCGACAGTCCCATGACCAGCACGAGCAGCGCGCCGCTCACGACCGCTCCGGAATGCTCGGCGGCCGCGGCCAACGGGTCGCGCGCGTCACGCACCGGAGCGCTGACGAGCGCGCTGAGGACACCGGCGACGGTCCCGGTGAGATAGAGGATCCCAGCCGTCGTGGCAGCCGCCTTGTGCTCTCGCATGGGTGCCTCGCTGCTTCGGGTGTTAGACGAGAACAGCCTCGTCGCTCGCACCGCCGGAGTCATCCGTGCTCGGTACGGCGCGTGATGCGTGGGAAGCACGTGCCTATCGGGTCGCGAGGCAGCTCGCGGCCTGGGCGTAACATCGCGCCCAGAATCGACGAAGAGGAGACGAGATGGCCGCCACCACCCGCACGCCGCAAGAGGTCTTCGCCCACCACGCGGAGGTGCTGATCGCCGGCGACCTCGAGGGGATCGTGAGCGACTACGCGGACGATGCCGTGTTCATCACTCCCGCCGGCACGCTGCACGGCAAGGACGGCGTGCGCGAGGGGTTCACCAAGCTGCTCGGGGACGTTCCGAACGCGGAGTGGGCCGTGCCGACGCAGATCTTCGAAGGCGACATCCTGTTCATCGAGTGGTCGGCGAAGGCTGCGGACACGTACGTCGAGGACGGGATCGACACGTTCGTGTTCCGCGACGGGCTGATCCGCGTCCAGACGGTCCGGTACACCCTGCTCAGCTCCTGAGAGGCGTGGGGGCGGCGGAGGGACGGGGCCTATACTTGGGCATCCCACGCAGCGAGCGAGGAGCGCCAGCAGAGTGCAGGAGATGGTCATCTACGGCGTGAGCTTCGACATGGTCGGCAAACAGCCGATCGTGCTGCTCAAGGCCGTCGACACGAACAAGTTCCTGCCCATCTGGATCGGGCATCCGGAGGCTGCGGCGATCCTGATGAAGCTGCAGGGCGCGTCGACGCCGCGGCCGATGACGCACGACCTGCTGTTCGACATGCTCGGCGAGCTCGAGGTGGCGTGCACGCGCGTGTCGGTGACCGAGCTGCGCGAGAACACGTTCTACGCCTCGATCACGCTGTCAGTGAACGGACGCGAGGTAGAAATCGACTCGCGGCCGAGCGACGCGCTGGCCCTCGCGGTCCGCTCCGGCGCGCCAATCTTCGCCGCCGAGGACGTGATCGCGGAGTCGGCGATCGAGTTCGAGCACGAGGTCGAGGAGACCGAAGAGGTCGTCGACAAGTTCAAGGAGTTCCTGGACCGCGTGTCGCCGGAGGACTTCGCCGGCGGCGACGACTAGGCCGCGGCGCGCGCCACGGCGAGGTCGAGCATCCGCGCGACCAGGTCGTCGAAGCCGATCCCGGCCGCGTCGGCGGCCAGCGGCAGCAGCGACGTGTCGGTAAGGCCCGGGATCGCGTTGGCCTCCAGTACCGTCAGCTCGTCGCCGTCGAGCATCAGGTCGACGCGCGCGAACCCGCGACAGCCCAGCACGTGCCACGTCGCCAGCGCGAGCTCCTGTGCCCGCGCGGCGATCTCCGGCGGCAGCTCCGCCGGGCACACGAAACGCGTCGCCCCGATCTCGTAGCGCGCCTCGAAGTCGTAGGAATCGCCGGTCGGAATCGCCTCGACCACCGGTAGCGCCTCACCGTCGAGCACCGACACCGCGAGGTCGCGGCCGCCGACGAAGCGCTCCAGCAGGACCTTCGTGTCGTACGACAGGGCGGCGACCAGCGCGCCCGGCACGTCGGCCGCGCTGCGCGCGAACTTGATTCCCAGGGCCGAGCCTCCGGAGGCCGGCTTGACGACGATCGGGAACTCGAGCCGCTGCTCGATCGCCGGCAGTGCCTTCGCCGCGCCGAGCTCCTCGAAAGCGGTCTGCGAGAACGCATAGAAGTCCGGCGTCGGAATGCCGGCGTCGCGCAGCGCGTGCTTGGCCACCACCTTGTCCCAGCAGCGGATGCACGCCCCGGGCCCGGACGCCGTGTAGGGCACGCCGACGAGCTCGAGCAGCTCCTGCACGGTCCCGTCCTCGCCGCCGCGGCCGTGCAGCGCCACGAACGCGACGTCGGGGCGCTCCGAGACCAGGCGGTCGACGAGATCGGCGCCCACGTCGAGCGCGACCACGTCATGGCCCAGGCGCTCCAGCGCATCCTCCACGCGCGCGCCCGAGCGCAGCGACACGGTGCGCTCCAACGAGCTGCCGCCCTTCAAAACCGCCACCTTCATAGCGCCTCCAGCGGAAGAATCGCCCCCTGGGCGATTGCTCCCAGCGAAACGAGCCCGCAGGGCGAGGCTTCGCCCGCGATCCTCAAGAGGCCTCCCGCCGCCGCAGCGGCAGCACCTGGCCCTCGGGCGGCTTACGCTCGGCCGGCTTCATGCCGGTCAGCGTGCCGTAGAGCGCGACCTGCTCGGACACGACCTTGCCGATCCGCCGCACGCCCTCGCGGATCTGGTCGTCGCTCACGCCGGAGAAGTTCAGGCGCATCTCCGACCCGCCGCGCCCGTCCAGGTACGCGGCGCGGCCGGGCACGAACGCGACGTGCTCGCGCAGCGCGCGCGCCAGCAGGTCGGTTGTGTCGATGTAATCCGGCAGCGCGGCCCAGATGAAGAGGCCGCCCTGCGGCCGCGTCCACGTCGCCTCGGCCGGAAGGTGCTCCTCCAGCGCCTCGAGCATCACGTCGCGCCGGCGCCGGTACAGCACCCGCAGCTTCTCCAGGTAGGCCCGCCAGTCGCGCTGCGCGAAGTACGCCGCGACGAAGTGCTGGGTCAGCGAGGACGAGCACAGGTCGGCGCCCTGCTTGCCGAGGTTGAGCTTCTCGAGGATCGGCCGCGGCGCGGCCGCCCAGCCGAGCCGCAGGCCGGCCGAGAGGATCTTCGAGAACGTGCCGAGGTAGATCACGTAACGCCCGCCGTCGAGCGAGAGCAGCGTCGGCAGCGGGTCGCCCTCGTAGCGCAGCAGCCCGTAGGGGTTGTCCTCGAGCACGACGAGCTCCTGCTCGTGCGCGATCCGGACCAGCTCGCGCCGGCGCTCGACCGACATCGTCACGCCGGCCGGGTTATGGAAGGACGGGATCGTGTAGATGAACTTCGGCCGCCGGCCGTCGACGCGCAGGCGCTCGAGGGTGTCCTCGAGCACGTCGATCCGCATCCCGTCGGCGTCCATCTCGATCTGCACGACGTCGGCCTGGAACGCGGTGAAGCACGGCACCGCGCCCGGGTACGTCGGGCCCTCGGCGATCACCACGTCGCCGGGATCGAGGAACGTCCGGCACACGAGGTCGATCACCTGCTGGCCGCCGGTGGTGACGAGCAGGCCGTCCTCCTCGACGCGCATGCCCTCGGCCGCCATCACCGTGACGATCGCGCGGCGGACGTCGTCCATGCCCTCGGTCGGCCCGTACTGCAGCGCGGCGGCGCTGGAGTCGACGGCCACGCGCGCCATCAGCGCGGCGAAGTCCTCGGCCGGGAACGTCGTCGTGTCGGGCAGGCCGCCGGCGAGCGAGATCACGTTCGGCTGCGCGGTGACCGCCATCAGGTCGCGCATGGCCGACGAGCTCACGCCGCGCGTCCGCCGGGCGAACAGTCCGCTGTAGCGCTCGATCTCGTGCGCGCTGCCCTTGGGAGTCTCGTCTATCGTCATGGCCGCTCCGACCGGGACACGCTAGCGCGCATGGACTATCTGCTCGATCTGCTGCAGGGCCTGGGGATCGCCGCCGCGATCGGCATCCGCCCGTTCTTGCCGACGCTGCTGGCCGGAGCGCTGGCGGCGGGCGATGTGGGGCTGGACTTCGACGGCACGGACTTCTCTTTCCTGGAGCAGCCCGGTTTCCTCTTCGGCGTGCTCATCGCCGTCGCGATCCTCGGGTTCATCGAGCGGCGTCGCGACCCGCTGAGCACGCCGCTCGGGGTCGCCACGCTGCTCGGCATCGCGTTGGTGCTCGGGATGCTGCAGGCCTGCGCGTCGATCGCCGATCACTCGAGCGACTGGTGGCCCGGCCTGCTCGTCGGCAGTGCGGCGGCCGCGCTCGGCTTCGCCGCCGCGCGCAGCTTCTTCGGGCGCGTGCGCACGCGGCTCGACCAGGACGCCCAATCCGCGCTGCCGTTGTACGCGGAGAGCAGCGCGCTTGTGGGCGCCGGGCTCTCGATCCTCTTCCCGCCGCTCGCGATCCTCTTCGCGGCGGCGCTCGCTTGGCTGCTGCTGGGCGGCCGGCGCCGTGCCGGCGAGAAGTACGCCGGCCTGCGGATCCTGCGTTGAACAAGAAGCTCGTTCTCGCCGTCATCGACGCGATGAAGCCCGCGATGCTCGAGCGGGCGATCGCGACCGGCCGCGCGCCGACGCTGCAGGCCGTGATCGAGCGCGGCGAGGTCGTGGACTCGTGCGTGGCCGCGTTCCCGTCGGTGACCCCGGTCTGCGCCGCGTCGATCGCCACCGGCAGCGGGCCGGGCGAGCACGAGATCCCCGCGATGAACTGGTGGCACCGCGAGGAGGACCGCTACATCGAGTACGGGACGAGCTTCGGCGCGTCGCGCGCGTTCGGCATCCGCCAGTCGCTGACCGACACGATCTACAACATGAACCTCGAGCACCTCTCGCGCGACGTCGAGACGGTGTTCGAGACGCTCGACGACGGCGGCGAGGTGCGCACGGCCGGGACGACCTACCTCATGTATCGCGGCCGCCACCGCCACGAGCCGGCCGTCGACACCGCGCTCACCCGCCTCGCCCACGGCGTTTTCGGACTGCCCACCTGGGGTCCGCGCGAGCTCTTCTATGCGGACCTGTTCGCGTCGCAGAAGACGCCGTGCCGTTCCCAGCTCGGCCTGCCCGGCGTGCGCGACCAGCACGGCGGCTGCGTGGCCGAGTTCCTGGTCGAGCACGACCTGTTCGACTTCCTGCTGCTCTCGCTGCCCGACAACGACACGCACTCGCACAAGTACGGGCCGTTCGCGCAGATCGACAGCCTCGCCGCCGCCGACCGCCAGCTCGCGCGCATGATGGAGCCGGCCGGCGGGCTCGACGCGTTCCTCGAGGATCACGCCGTGATCGTCTGCAGCGACCACTCGCAGTCGAAGGTCGAGCAGGAGATCGACCTGTTCAAGGCGTTCGACGGCTTCGGCGTGCGCGCCGCGCGCCGCGCGCGACCGGGCGACGAGATCGCCGTCTGCCCGAACTCCCGCGCCGCCCAGGTCTACGTGCTCGACCGCGACCAGCGGCGCAAGCTCGTCCCGCGCGTCGAGCGCACGCTGCTCGCGCTCGACGGCGTCGACCTGGTGATGCGGATGGGCGATCACCCGGATGGCGAGGCGATCGTGCGCGGCGAGCGCGCCCGCGGCGTCCAGGAGCTGCGGTTCGCGCCGCGAGGGGATCTCGTCGACGCGCGCGGGGAGCGCTGGAGCGTGGAGGGCGATCTCGACCTGCTGGGCCTGACGATCGAGGACGGGCGCGTGGGCTCCGCGACGTACCCGGACGCGATGAGCCGCGTGTGGTCGGCGCTGCGCTGCCGCACGGCCGGCGAGCTGCTGGCGAGCGCGCGGCCGGGCTACGAGTTCCTCGACTGGGGCGGCGCGCACCACGTCGGCGGCGGCTCGCACGGGTCGCTGCACGCGAACGACTCGCTCGGCTCGCTGCTGTGGTGCGGGACGGGGCCCGCGGCGGATTCGCGTGAGCAGTGGGCGCTGCGGGACATCGCGCCGATGGTGTTGCAGCACTTCGCCGGCGGCTCTTGAGGGGACGCGCGCCGTGCCGTGCGCCTTTGGCTTACGGCAACTGCGCAGGTAGGGGGTGCCGGACTTTTCGTTACCCCTGGTAAGGGAACGTCGGGCACCCCCGCTCGGAGCCCGCGGTGGTGAGCGGTTTACAGTCGCCGCAACTTTCTCCCGGTCCCCCTTACTGGGCAGTGCCGTTAACGCCATCCCGCGCCCAGCACGACAAGCGTCCGCTGATGGGCCGTCAGCCCGCCGAGCGCAGCACCTGGATGATCTCGTCCGCCCGCCGGGGCGCCGAGGCCCGGATCAGGACCCCGTTGAGCCACGGGTCCTCGTCTGATGGCTCGTAGCGCATCGGCATGTGCGTGCGCATGACCGCGATCGATTGCTCGCGCTTCATCCCGATCACGCCTCCGCGCGCGCCGGTCATCCCGACGTCGGTGATGTAGGCGGTTCCGCCGGGGAGCACGCGCGCGTCCGCCGTCGGCACGTGCGTGTGGGTGCCGACCACCGCGGTGACGCGGCCGTCCAGGTACCAGCCGAGCGCGACCTTCTCGCTCGTCACCTCCGCGTGCATGTCGACGAGGATCTGGTCGGCGCCCGCGACCTCGCGCAGCACGTCGTCGATCGCGACCAGCGGCGGGCTGCCGGCCTGCAGGTGCACGGCGCCGGACAAATTCACCACGCCGAGCGAGCTCCCGTCGCGCTCGATCACGGTGGCGCCGCGGCCCGGCTGCGTGGGCAGGTAGTTGGCCGGGCGCACGATCCGGCGCTCGGACTCCAGGTACGTCCAGATCTCGCGGTGGCGGTAGGTGTGGTTGCCGAGCGTGATCGCGTCCACGCCGGCGCCGAGCAGCTCGTCGGCCTCCTTGGGCGTGATCCCGATGCCGCCGGCCGCGTTCTCGCCGTTGACCACCACGAAGTCGGGCGCGAATTCCGAGCGCAGCCCGGGTAGCAGCTCGCGCAGCGCGCGGCGCCCCGCCCGCCCGACCACGTCGCCGATGAAGAGGATCGCGGTGATGGCTGGGAAGCTATCGGTCAGGAGGGGCATACTCGGCGTATGGCGCAGGACACCGAGGAGACTGCCGAGGCGCCGCTGCCCCCGCCGCCGGCACCGCAGGTGCCGCCGGCCCGCGTGGAGCCGGTCGTGGTCCCGCGTTGGGTGCAGATGGTCCTGCTGCCGCTCGCGATCGTCGGCGCCTATCTCGTCCTGCGCGCGGCCGGGCGCGTCGTCCTGCTGTTCACGATCGCCGGGCTGATCGCGCTGCTGCTGAACCCGATCGTGCACTACATCCAGCGCGGGCCGATCCCGCGCGGCGCGGCCGTGTCGATCGTGATGATCGCGCTGTTGGCGATCCTGACCGGGATCGGCTTCCTGCTGGTCAACCCGGTCTCCGACCAGGCGTCCACGTTCCAGCGCAACGTCCCCCACTGGGTCGACGACGCCAACCGCTCGCTCTCGGACCTGCAGGACTGGCTGGACCGCAAGAACATCAACCTGCAGGTCAAGGAGGAGGGTCAGACCGCACTCCAGACGCTCGGCGACCGGATCGCCGGCGGGACCGGCGACGTCGTGAGCTTCACGCGCGACGCGCTGCAGACGCTCGTCGAGAGCGTCCTCGCGCTGATCCTGATCATCGTCCTGACCGTCTACATGCTGCTCTACGGCGATCGCATCGGGACGGTGGTGCGCGCCGTTGTGCCTCCGGGCGATGGGACGCCCGAGGACGACTTCCCGACCCGCATCCAGGCCGCGCTGTTCGGCTACGTGCGCGGGCAGCTGCTGTTCAGCCTGATCATGGGCACCAGCGCCGGCGTGCTGCTGTGGATCCTCGGCTCGCTCGGGATCTTCCCGGACGGCAAGACCTACGCGGTCGCGTTCGGCGCCTGGTACGGATTCGCCGAGCTGATCCCGTACATCGGCCCGGCGATCGGCGCGATCCCGCCGGTGATCGTCGCCGCCCTCTCCGGCCAGCCGCTCGACGCCGTCTGGCTGATCATCATGTTCACGGTGCTGCAGCAGCTCGAGGGCCACGTCGTGGCGCCGCAGGTGTTCGGCCAGGCGCTGCGGATCAACCCGCTGCTGGTGATCTTCGCGCTGCTGCTCGGCGGCTCGATCGGCGGCTTCGTCGGCGCGTTCATCGCGTTGCCGATCGCGGCGATCCTGCGCGAGAGCATCGTCTACCTCTACCGCCACCTGCGCTTCCAGAAGTGGGACCTGCCGGCCGAGTCTCAGGTGGCGCCGCCGCAGGATCACTGCCCGGAGTGCGGCGCCGCGGTCCCGCGCGGCGCGACAGAATGCGCCGCGTGCGGGACCGAGCTGCAGGACTCCCCGGCGGCGCGGGCATCCGCGCCCACATAGTCTCGAAGAGCTACGGCGAGCGCGAGGCGCTGAAGGGCATCTCGTTCGAGGCCGGCGCGGGCGAGCGGCTGGCGATCATCGGCCCCAACGGCGCCGGCAAGACGACGCTGCTGCAGATCCTCGCAGGGGCGCTCGCGCCCGACGCGGGCGAGGTCTCGGCCGGGGTCACCGGCTGGGTACCGCAGCGTCCCGCGCTGTACGGCAAGCTCTCGGTGGCCGAGAACCTGCGCCTGTTCGCGCGCCTGGAGAAGGTCGCCGACGTGGAGGCGACCGTGGGCGCGATGCTGGAGCTGACCGCGCTCGGCGGCGGCGATGAGGCGGGCACGCTGTCGGGCGGGAACCGCCAGCGGCTGAACATCGCGATCGGTCTGCTCGGCAACCCGCCGGTGCTGCTGCTCGACGAGCCGTCGGCCGCCCTGGATCCGCGCCAGCGCGAGCGCCTGTGGGCGTTCGTCGGCGAGCTGCCGGCGACCGTCATCTACTCGACGCACGACGTCGGTGAGGCCGAACGCTACGCCGACCGTGTGCTCGTCCTGGCCGACGGCGAGCTGTTGTTCAGCGGCACGCCTGGGGAGCTCAGGGCCGAGCATGCCGGCCCGGACCTCGAGGCGGCGTTCGTGTCCTTCCTGCACGAGCGCGGCCACTGACGGCATGCGCTGGCTGCTCGTCAAGGACCTGCAGATCCTGCGCCGCTCGCCGCTGCTGGTCGCGCTGCTGGTGATCTACCCGATCGTGATCGCGGTGCTGATCGGCGTCGCGCTCTCCGCCGGCCCGTCCAAGCCGCGGGTCGCGTTCGCGAACCTGGTGCCGGAGGGCGACTCGACCGTGCGCATCGGCGGCCAGAGTCTCGACGCTGCCGACTACGCGTCGCGGCTGTTCCGCGACGTCGAGCCGATCCGCGTGTCGACCCGCGAAGAAGCCATCCGGAAGGTGCGCGACGGTGACGCGCTGGCGGCGCTGGTGATCCCGGCGGACACCGGCGAGCGGCTGCGCGCCACGCTCGGGCTCGGCGGCGGCCCGCGGCCGACCGTCGAGGTGCTCTACAACGCCGAGGACCCGATCAAGCGGCGCTACGTCGAGTCGACGATCCGCTCGCAGCTGGCCGAGGCCAACGCCGCCCTGTCGGACGCCGTGCTGACCGAGGCGGCGCGCTACCTCGACTACGTCGTCAAGGGCGGGAAGGTGAACATCCCGTTCCTCGGCAGCGCCGACATCCTCGGCCTGCGGCGTGCCCGCACGCTCGTCGACGCGACGATCGCGGGACTGCCGAAGGGCGACCCGCGGCGCACCGCGCTCGAGCAGGTGAGCCGCTTCGCGAGGCTGGCGGCCGACAACCTCGACGTCTCCAAGCCGATCCTGGCCGCGATCGGCTCGCCGGTGCAGGTCAAGCAGACCGTCGTCGACGGCTCGCGTACGCCGCTCGACGACTTCGCGGTCGCCGTCGCGGTGGCGATCAGCCTGATGTTCGTCACGATGCTGCTGGCCGCCGGCCTGCTCGCGCTCGAGCGCGAGGAGCACGTGTTCGGCCGCCTGGTCCGGGGCCTGGTCTCGCGCACGGCGCTGCTGGCCGAGAAGGTGACGCTGGCCGCAGCCTGCGCGTTCGCCGTGACGCTCGTCATGACCGCAGGCCTGGCCGCGTTCGTCGGCCTCGACTGGGGGCGCGCCCCGCTGTGGGCGCTCGCGCTGGCCGCCGGCGCGCTCGCCTTCGCCGCGCTCGGCGTGGCGATCGGCGCTGTCACACGCGAGGTGCGCGCCTCGTCACTATTGGCATTCCTGCTCGCGCTCCCGCTCGCCTTCCTCGCGCTCGTCCCGTCGGGCTCGGTCTCGCCGGCGCTCTACGACGCGCTCAACGTCGTCTCGGGAGCCTTCCCGTTCAAGCCCGCGCTGCGCGCGCTGGAAGGTGCGATCAGCGGCGGCGCGCTGGCTGTGCCGCTCGTACACCTGCTCTCCCTCGCGGTCGCGTACGCCACGGTCGCACGGCTGACGCTCCGGCGGTTCTAAGCTCTCGATCGATGGCCTTTCCCGCCACTCGCCTGCGCCGGCTGCGCCAGACCGGCGTGCTGCGCGGCCTCGTCCGCGAGACCGATCTCTCGGTCAGCCATCTCGTCTACCCGATGTTCGTCGTCGCGTCCGGTCCGAAACGCACGCCGATCGCCGCGCTGCCGGGGATCGACCACCTCTCGATCGACGGCGCGGTCGAGGAGGCGGGCATCGCCGCCGCGCTCGGCATCCCGGCCGTGCTGCTGTTCGGGCTGCCGGCGAGCAAGGACGAGCTCGGCTCCGGCGCCTACGACGACGAGGGCGTGATCCAGCTCGCGACGCGCGCGATCAAGGCCGCGCACCCCGACCTGCTGGTGATCACCGACCTGTGCCTGTGCGAGTACACGTCGCACGGCCATTGCGGCGTGCTGCGCGACGACGGCGTCGTCGACAACGACCAGACGCTCGAGCTGCTCGCGCGCACGGCGGTGTCCCAGGCCGAGGCCGGCGCCGACGCGGTGGCGCCGAGCGACATGATGGACGGGCGCGTCGGAGCGCTGCGCGCCGCGCTCGACGAGCACGGGCTCAGCGAGACGCCGTTGATCGCCTACAGCGCCAAGTACGCGTCCGCGTTCTACGGGCCGTTCCGCGAGGCCGCCGACTCGGCGCCGCAGTCGGGCGACCGCAAGGGCTACCAGATGGATCCCGCCAACGCGCTCGAGGCCGTGCGCGAGGCGCAACTCGACGCCGACGAGGGCGCCGACATCGTGATGGTCAAGCCCGCGCTCCCCTACCTGGACGTCATCCGCCGCGTCAAGGACGCGACCGGCATGCCGGTCGCCGCCTACAACGTCAGCGGCGAGTACGCGATGGTCAAGGCGGCCGTCGCCCAGGGCCTGCTCGACGAGCGCGCGGCCGTGCTCGAGGCGCTGACCGGCATCCGCCGCGCCGGCGCCGACATCGTGATCACCTACCACGCCAAGGATGTCGCCCGGTGGCTCTTGAACCAGTAGCGCGCGAGAAGGTCCGCTCGCGGCGCGACGGCAGCGCCGTCCCGCTCGACGAGACCGACAAGAAGCTGCTCAACCTGATGCAGGGCAGCTTTGCGCTCACGGAGCGGCCGTTCGCCCACGTGGCCGGGCTCGCCGGCATCTCCGAGGACGACGTTATGACACGCGTCCAACGGCTGCTCGACAAGCGCATCATCCGCGAGCTCACGCCGATCTTCGATACACGCGCGCTGGGCTACAGCTCGATGCTGGTCGCCGCCAAGGTCGATCCCGCGAACCCGCACCGCGCGGCGCAGTTCATCAACTCGCACCCCGGCGTCACGCACAACTACCTGCGCAACCACGAGTTCAACCTCTGGTTCACGCTCGCGGTGGAGCCGGACACCACGCTCGGTCTCGACGGCACGCTCGACGTGATGGCGGCCAAGACCGGCGCCGAGTCGATCCGCCAGCTCCCGACGCTGAAGCTGTTCAAGATCCGCATGGACCTCGAGATGGAGGGTGGCACCGACGCGCTCTCGAAGGCCGGCGAGGCGGTCGAGCCGCTGGAGCTCGACCCGATCGAGGTCACGCCGGACGACGTCGAGGTCATCCGCGCGACCCAAGGCCCCATGGCGGTGCGCTCCGACGCCTACGTGCCGGCCGCCGAGAAGCTCGGCGTCCCGGTGTCCGAGGTGCTCGCAAAGCTCGAGTCGCTGCGCGAGCGCGGCGGGCTGCGCCGTGTCGCGGCGATCCTCTATCACCGCCGCGCCGGGTTCTCGGCGAACGGCATGGGCGTGTGGGCGGTGCCGCCGGACGACGTCCTCGACACCGGCAAGCGCATGGCCGCGTTCCGCGGCATCTCGCACTGCTACCAGCGCCCGACCTACGCGGACTGGCCGTACTCGGTGTTCACGATGGCCCACGGGCGCTCCAAGGAGGAGTGCGACGCCGTGCTCGACGCGATCGCATCGGCGACCGGCATCGAGCAGCGGGCGACGCTGTACTCGAGCACCGAGTTCAAGAAGGTCCGGATGCTCTACTTCACGGAGGACTTCAAGAACTGGGAGCGGGACAACTCGTGACCACGTCGTCGCTTTCGGACACGCGCTCGGCCGAGCTCTACCGGCGCGCGCTGCACGTGCTGCCGGGCGGCGTGAACTCGCCGGTGCGGGCGATGCGCTCGATCGGCCGCGAGCCGATCTTCATCGAGCGCGGCGCCGGCGCCGAGATCACCGACGTCGACGGCAACACGTACGTCGACTACGTCTGCTCGTGGGGACCGCTGATCCACGGTCACGCGCACCCGGAGATCGTCGCCGCGGTCACCGAGGCCGCGCTGAACGGGACCAGCTTCGGCGCACCGACGGCGGGCGAGGTCGAGCTCGCGGAGCTCGTCTGCGCGCGCATGCCGTCGGTCGACATGATCCGGATGACGTCGTCCGGCACCGAGGCGTCGATGAGCGCGGTCCGGCTCGCGCGCGCTG
Source organism: uncultured Solirubrobacteraceae bacterium (assembly GCA_963837485.1). Taxonomy (GTDB): domain Bacteria; phylum Actinomycetota; class Thermoleophilia; order Solirubrobacterales; family Solirubrobacteraceae; genus Solirubrobacter. The sequence goes on from CAWINP010000001.1 coordinate 265,070, forward strand.
CGACCGGGCGCGAGAAGATCCTCAAGTTCGCCGGCGCCTACCACGGGCACGTGGACGGGCTGCTGGCGCAGGCGGGCTCCGGGCTGGCGACGGCCGGCATCCCCGCGTCTCCAGGGGTGCCCGCGGCGGCCACCGCCGCGACCGTGATCGTGCCGTGGAACGACGCCGAAGCCGTCCGCGCCGCGTTCGCGGAGCACGAGCTGGCGGCGGTGCTGGTGGAGCCCTACCCGGCCAACATGGGCCTGATCCCGCCGGCGCCCGGGTTCCTCGAGCTGTTGCGCGACCTGGCGACCGGCTACGACTCGCTGCTGGTGTTCGACGAGGTGATCACCGGCTTCCGCGTCTCCCCCGGCGGCGCGCAGGAGCTGACCGGCGTGCTCCCGGACCTCACAGTGATGGGCAAGATCCTCGGCGGGGGGCTGCCGGCCGCCGCGTTCGGCGGGCCGGCGTCGCTGATGGAGCGGATCGCGCCGGCCGGCGACGTCTACCAGGCCGGAACGCTGAGCGGGAACCCGCTCGCAGTCACCGCGGGGCGCGTCGCGCTGTCGCTGCTCGACGAGCAGGCCTACCTCTCGCTCTCGGACACCACGCACGCGCTCGCCGACGGCCTGCGCGAGGCGGCCGGCGACCGCCCGGTCTCGGTCGTCTCCACGACCGGCCTGGTCACGGTCTTCTTCTCCGAGTCCGCGCCGCGCGACTACGCGGGCGCGCTCGCGTGCGACACCGAGGCCTACGGCGCCTGGTGCCGCGCGCTGCTCGCGCGCGGCGTCTATCCGCCGCCGTCGCAGTTCGAGGCCTGGTTCCCGTCCACCGCGCACACGCACGAGCACATCGCGCGCACGGTGGAGGCCGCCGCCGCGGCCTTCGCTGAAGTGTCATGAAGGAGCTGGCCGAGATCCTGCGTGAGGAGGGCGGCCTGCTGGCGGCGACGGTCGCGGACGGCGAGTTCCCGACGCCGCACGGCGACCAGGCCGGGCCGCGGCTCGCGCTGATCGTCGAGGCGATCCGCGAGGGCTATCTCCAGCACTACGCCGAGGGCCGCGTCGTGCGGCCCGAGGACGCCGACCTGGCGCTGCTCGCGGGCGACCGGCTGTACGCGCTCGGGCTCGAGCGCCTCGCCGGCCTCGGCGACCTCGACGCCGTCGCCCGGCTCGCCGACCTCATCTCCCAGTCGGCGCAGGCCCACGCGGAGGGCGATCCCGCGCGCGCGGACGCCGCCTGGGCCGCCTGCGCCGCTGCGATGGGCGACGGGCGATAGAGTTCGTCCCCCTTCCGACCGGAACAACTGTTCGTGCCCGATACCCCCCGCAAACAGCCTCAGTCCAAGTACACCGCCGACCGCAATATGCCCGGCGCGTTCGAGGGCGAGACCGTCACCCGCCGGCGGCTGATGAACCTCACGGTGCAGGGCGCCGGCGCCGTCGCGGCGTCCGCCTTCATCCTGCCCGCGCTCGGCTTCGCGCTGGGCTCACCGGTGTTTGAGCGGCCTCCGGTCCGCTGGGAGCCGGTCGGCGCCCCCGGCGACTTCCCGAACGACAACTACCTACCTCGCGTCATCACCGTGGTCTCCGGTATCGGCGAGGTCGGGAAGACGACCGTCTACATGCGCGCGCGCAACGAAGATGACGATGCTTCCTCGGCAGAGGTGGAGCCGTTCATCGCGATCTCGAGCCGTTGCATGCACCTGGGCTGCCCGGTGCGCTGGACACCCGCCGCGTCGCGCTTCATCTGCCCGTGCCACGGCGGCGTCTACGGCTTCCAGGGCCAGGTCACCGGCGGCCCGCCGGTGCGCCCGCTCGACCACTTCTACACCCGCGTCCGCAATGGCCAGGTCGAGGTCGGTCCGCGCTACTCGGTCAACTCCGAGTTCGAGCGCTTCCCGAGCCCCCGCCTGCCGGGCCAGTCGCTGGACGGCATCAGCCAGTACCTCTACCCGGGTCGCTTCTCGACTCCGAAGCAATAAGACGATGCCCAAGCTGCCTCTCCCCCCGATCCCCAAGGCCTTCCAGCCCACCCCGCCGCGTCCGGGCGAGTCCGAGCCGGTCAAGCCGCTCGACCAGGTCAAAGAGGCGGGCATCAGCACCGTCGACTGGGTCGACGAGCGCACTGCGCTCTCCGGCGGCCTGCGCTGGGTGCTGTTCCGGAAGGTCCCGAAGGGGACGAACTGGTTCTACACGCTCGGCTCGGCGACGCTGTTCGCGTTCCTCTCGCAGGCCGTGACCGGCGTCGTGCTGGCGATGTACTACTCGCCTTCGGCGACCGGGGCCTACGAATCTACGCGCCACATCACCAACGACGTCTTCCTCGGCGAGTTCGTGCGCGGCATGCACAAGTGGGGCTCTTCGGTGATGGTGATCCTGATCTTCCTGCACATGGGCAGGACGTTCTTCTTCGGCGCCTACAAGTACCCGCGCGAGCTGAACTGGATCATCGGCGTCGTCCTTGTGGTGCTCACGTTCGTGATGGCGCTGACCGGCTACCTGCTGCCGTTCGACCAGCGCTCCTACTGGGCGACGATCGTGGCCGGGAACATCAACGGCACCGGGCCGATCGTCGGCCCGTTCCTCACCGACGCGCTGATGGGAGGGGGCGACTTCGGGGCCACGACCTTGTCGAGGTTCTACTCCATCCACATGCTCGTGATCCCCGGCGCGATCGCGGCGATGATCGGCGCGCACCTGTATCTCGTCACCAAGCTCGGCACCACCGCGCCGCCGTGGCTGAAGGCCGAGCCGGACGAGAAGCTGGTCGAGGAGCGCGTCTGAGATGAATCAGCGCGAGAAGGAGGTCTACCTCCGCGAGTACGCGATCCTGAAGTCCAAGGGGAAGCCGTTCTTCCCCTACGCCGTCGCCAAGGACTCGATCATGGCGGCGATCACGCTCGGGATCATCGTCACGCTGTCGATCGTCCTCGGCGCCGAGATCGGCCCGAAGGCCGACCCGACGACGACGACGTATGTGCCGCGGCCGGAGTGGTACTTCTTCTTCCTCTTCGAGCTCCTGCGCGTGATCAAGCCCCCGGTGCTGGTACCGGTGGCCACGATCGGGATCCCGACGGTCTGCCTGATCCTCCTGTTCGCGCTCCCGTTCATCGACCGCGGGCCGGAGCGCCGCCCTGAGCGCCGGCCGATCGCCATGATCACCGGCATCTTCGTGATCTGCGCGATGGGGTACCTGACCTACCTCGGCGCCGCCGCCGGCTCGCCGAACTCGATCGACATGAAGGTCGCGCCGCAGTTCGAGGCGGGCAAGCTCGTCGCCGCGCAGTCCGGCTGCCTGGCCTGCCACAAGATCGGCGAGAACGGCAACGACGGCCCGGGGCCGCACCTGACCAACATCGGCGACAAGCTGCAGCCGGGCGCAATCCGGCGCACGCTCGAGAACCCGACGGCGCCGATGCCGTCGTTCGCCAACCTGCCCGACGACAAGAAGACCGCGCTCGTCAACTTCCTGTACTCGCTCAAGAGCGACAAAGAGCCGGCGCAGTAGGGCCTGATGGCGGCCCGCTCCGGCACGCTGCCCGCCGACTCGGTCCGGGCGATGTTCGACCGCATCGCCGGCGTGTACGACGTCATGAACACGGTCATGACGGCGGGGCTGCACCATCGCTGGCGCGAGCGCGCGGTCGACCTCGCGCGCGTCGGTCCGGGCGCTACGGCGCTGGACGTGGCGACGGGGACCGGCGACCTCGCGATCGAGCTTGCACGCCGGGGCGCCGACGTGGTCGGCTCGGACTTCTCGCCGGGGATGCTCGAGCGCGCGCGCGCGAAGGCGCCCGGGCTGCGCTGGGAGCAGGCCGACGCGCTGGCGCTGCCCTACGACGACGACACCTTCGACGCCGCCACCGTCGGCTTCGGCGCGCGCAACTTCGGCGACCTCGAGCGCGGGCTGCGCGAGATGGCGCGCGTGGTCAAGCCGGGCGGCCGTGTGGTGGTGCTCGAGATCACGTCGCCCACGAAGCCGCCGTTGTCGACGTTCTTCTCGTTGTGGTTCGATCGCATCGTGCCGCTGATGGGCCGCTTCGACGAGGCGTACACGTACCTGCCGAGCTCGGTGAAGCGCTTCCCGGCGCCGAAGCGGCTCGCCGCCTCGCTGGCCGCGGCCGGCTGCTCGCGCGTCGGTTGGATCCTCACCGCGGGCGGGATCATCGCGATCCACCACGGAACCGTCGAATCGCCTGGCGGCGATTCTTCGGCGAGTTCCACCAGCGGCGATAAGGGACGGGTTGCCGGGTGAACTCGCGTCTTTTCGAGGGACGAGCCGATGGCCAGCGCTGAGGCCGTCGCCGCGGTGGTCGAGGCCGGCGGGGCGCATGTCCCCGCGCTGATGCGAGACCTCGAGGCGCGGCTGGCCGAGCTGGCCGCGTCGCACGGGCCCGTGCTGGGCGAGCACGCCGGCGCGACGATCGCGGCGGGCGGCAAGCGCCTGCGGCCGCTGCTGGTGTTCGTGTCGGCGGGCCCGCGCGGGAGCCAGCTGGCGCTGCGCGCGGCGGTCGCGGTCGAGCTCGTCCACTCGGCGACGCTCGTGCACGACGACGTGCTCGACGCCGCCGTGCTGCGGCGCGGGCGGCCGACGGTGGTCGCCGCCGCCGGGCGCGCGATCGCCACCGCGACCGGCGACCTGCTGTTCTCGCGCGCGTTCGCGGAGCTGGCGGGCGGCGGCTCGGCCGAGGCGGTGCGGCTGCTCTCCGACGCGTCCTCGGCCTTGGTCGGAGGCGAGCTGCTGCAGCGCGAGGACGCCTGGAATCTCGCGACCACGCGGCAGCGCTACCTGCGGCGCTGCGACCTCAAGACCGCGCGGCTGTTCGATGCGGCTTGCCGGCTGGGCGCGCTGGCCGGCGGCGGCGACGTCGAGCTGCTGGGCGAGTTCGGGCGCCGCATCGGGCTCGCGTTCCAGCTGCTCGACGACGTGCTCGACGTCTCGGGCCCGGCCGAGCGCACCGGCAAGCACCGGGGGACGGACCTGCTCGACGGCACGGTCACGCTCCCGCTGATCATCGCGCGCGAGCGCGACGCTGGGCTGAGCGAGGTCGATCTGCGGGCGGTTCGCACGCCCGAGCGGGCGGAGGCGCTGTGCGACGCGATCGCGGCGACCGGCGCGCTCGACGCCGCGCGCGCGGAGGCGCTGGCGATGGTCGCCGAGGCGAAGACCGACCTGCCGTCGCTTCCGGAGACCCAGCAGGCGGCCTTGGAATTGGTCGCCGACGGCGTCGTGGACGGATATAGCTAGTTTCGCCCTCCGGTCGCCGACGGTCGCGGGCGCAGAATCGCGGGCCGGGACCGGCCCGTCTTGCTCCCTACGTGCGACGTTACATTGCCGCGCGACCGGGCATCCGTGCCCGGTGGCTGATGCGCGGTGGGGGCTTTAGAAGTCTTCGGGGAGGATCGCGTCGGCGTTCAGTGCGGCGGCGAAGCGCTCTGCCTCGTCCTCCATGTTCGCCTGCACCAGGCGGCGGAGGTCGCGGACGAGCACCTCGGTCCCGTTGTCCAGCGTCTCGTCGAAGCGATCGACGGTTGCCTGGTCGTAGACGCCGAGCTCGCTCCACTCGCAGTTGGGGCAGCGCAGGAGGACTTCCCAGTGCGTCGGGGACGCCTCCTGCCACTCGACGGGGTAGACGAGATCGCGGTCGCACTCAGGGCAGACGTGCAGGTCCTCGACGAGCGGCGCGGGCTGCGGCGCGGCGTCCGCGGCCGTCGGCTCGAAGTAGACGACCTCGATGGAGCGGCCCGAGGGCAGCACCACGCGGCGCACGTACTGACCGTTTTCGTTGGGAAGGCTCATGGTCTAATCCAGATGTGGCTGACGCTCCCTTGATCGGCTGCGCGGTGACGAACTTGACCCACCTGGTCCGGCTCGGTACCGCTACCCTCGTTCAAAGGTCTCGTCCAACGCCAAGGGGAAGCTGTCGGTGCCAAACATCGGACCCATGGAGCTGATCGTCGTTCTGGTGGTCGTGCTCCTCATCTTCGGCCCCAAGCGGCTGCCCGGCCTGGGCAAGCAGCTCGGCACCGGGATGCGCGAATTCAAGGAGTCGATCAGCGGCAAGGGCCGCGACGACGACGATGACGACGACCGCTCGGATCGCCGTAAGACCGAGGCCGCGCTTGGGCGCCCCGAGGGCGAGTCGGCGCCGGTCGACGGCGAGGTCGTTCGCGAGCGCACCCCGCGCTAGGCAGCAGCCGCTCCGCCGCCATGGCCACCGCGCTCCGCCACGTCGGCCATGAAGACCGTCTGAGCCTCGTCGAGCATCTGACGGAGCTTCGTGTCCGGATCGTCGTCTGCCTGGTCGCCTTCATCGCGGCGACTGGCGTCTGCATGTGGCAGAACCACGCGGTCTTGGAGATCCTCAACCGCCCGCTCGACCAGACGGTCGACCATGGGAACAAGGATCCGCTGGTCCAGGCGGCGCGCTACGACCAGGCGAACAAGCGATTCGTCCTCGCGGAGGTCGCGCTCTATCGCCACATGGCGCTGAGCGAGGACAACCCCGCGACGCGCAAGGCGCTCAACGACCTCGCGGTGCTCGGCGAGCGCACCGCCGCGCTCGCGCCCGAGGTGCGCGCGCGCCGGCCCGTGACCCTCGGCGTCGGCGAGCCGTTCATGGAGACCCTCAAGGTCGCGGCCTACGCCGGGCTCCTGCTCTCGCTGCCGCTGATCCTGTATCAGATCTACGCGTTCGTGCTGCCGGCGTTCTCCCCCCGCGAACGGCAGATCGCGGTCCCCACCATGTTGGGAGTCCCGTTCCTGTTCATCGGGGGAGTGGTCTTCGGCTACTTCATGGTCCTGCCGCCGGCGATCCGCTTCCTGCAGAACTTCAACACGGACTCGTTCGACGTCCTGATCCAGGCGCAGCCCTACTACAAGTTCGTGATCATGCTGCTGGCGGCGATGGGGCTGCTGTTCCAGATCCCCGTCGGCATCCTGGCTTTGACGCGTGTCGGCATCGTGTCGACGCGCCAGCTGAGGAAGAACCGCCGCTACGCGTTCCTCGCGATCGCCGTCATCGCGATGCTCCTGCCGGGCCAGGACCCGGTGACGATGACGATGATGATGGTGCCTATGTACGTGCTGTTCGAAGGCTCTATCCTCCTCTCCTGGCTCATGGACCGGCGCGACGCGCGCTCGGCCGCCGCGGAGGAGGAGTCCGCGGACGACGACGAAGATTTAGCGTCGCGAGAGCCTGAGTACGCCACCCTCGATCAGGACTAGTCCCCTCCACCGCCATGCTGTTCGACCTCCGAAGCGCCGGACGGCGCCGCACTGTTAAGGGCGTGTACCTCGGTCTCGCGCTGCTGATGTTCGTCGGCTTCGTCGGCTTCAGCGTGGGATCCAGCGGGCTCTCCGGCGGCATCGTCGACGCGATCACCGGCTCCAACGGCGGCGGCGGGACCGACAACTCGAGCCAGGAGCGCCTGGCCACCGCGGTCCGCACGGCCGACGCCAAGACGAAGGCCGCCGCGTCGAACCCGGACGCGTGGAAGGACCTCGCGCAGGCGCGGCTGCGGCTGGCGAACGTCGGCGACAACTACGACGCGGCGCAGAACAAGTTCACGGCCTCGGGCGAGCGCCAGGTCGCCGCCGCAGGCATTGCGTGGGACAAGTACCTCGCCCTCAAGCCGGCGACCCCGGACGAGAGCGTCGCGCGCCAGATCATCCAGTCGTACCTGGTGATCGGCAAGCCCGACAAGGCGGTCGCGACCCAGGAGATCCTGACCGAGGTCGACCCGACGCAGCAGACCTTCCAGAACCTCGCGATCATCGCCTACCAGGCGGGCCAGCTGCGCAAGGGCGATCTCGCGGCCAACAAGGCCGTCGACCTCGCGCCCAAGGACCAGAAGAAGGACCTCAAGGCCTCCCTGGACCAGTACAAGACCCAGGCGGCCCAGCAGCAGATCCAGCAGCTGCAGCCGACGGCGACACCGACCGTCGGCTGAATCGCGCGACGCTATCCTTTAGCGCCCACCCGGCCCTTGTAGCTCAACTGGCAGAGCAGCGGACTCTTAATCCGAAGGTTCCAGGTTCGATTCCTGGCGGGGGCACTCCGAAACCGCGCTACGGCGCGGTTTCGTCGTTTCCGGAGTAGTGCGCTCGGGGCGACTGTGTCCCAACTGTGTCCCGAAACGTGGGGCCAAGTTTGCAGCGCTCGCGCCTATGGCGGCGCATGACGAGCCAACCGATCTCCGGTCACGTCTACCGCCACGAGGCCGCGCGCGGCCCGGTGTGGCGCGCGAAGTACCGGCTGCCCGACGGGCGCCAGGTCCATCGCACCATCGGCCCGGCCTGGACTGACCGCGGCCGCCCGCGGGCGGGGTTCTTCACCAAGCGCACGGCCCAGGCGTGGCTGCGCGACGTGCTCGATCAGGCGCGCGCCGGCGTCCTGCCGGGGATGGTGCGCACCGGCGTGTCGTTCGCCGACGCCTGCGGCGAGTACCTGCGCTACGTCGAGCACGACCTCGAGCGCAAGCCGTCGACGCTCGGCGACTACCGCTCCGTGATCCGCGCCCACCTGCTCCCGGCGTTCGGCTCCCTCCGGCTCGAGGACGTCACCGCCGATCGCATCGAGGCCTGGAAGGGCACGCTGCGCATGAGCAACCGCACCAAGGTCAAGCTGCTCACGATCCTCAACGGCGTGCTTCGGCGAGCCCGCCGGCTCCACCGCCTGCCGGTCAACCCGATGGCCGACGTCGAGAAGCCGCGCCACCGCCGCTCAACCGCGATCGAGGTCTTCTCGCCCGAGGAGATCCTCGCGCTCGTGCGGGAGGCCGACTCCGAGCAGGACGGCGCGATCTACCTGACCGCCGCGTTCACCGGTCTTCGCCGCGGCGAGCTCGTCGCGCTTCGCTGGCGAGACGTCGACTTCGCGGCGCACCGCATTCGCGTCTGCGGTTCATACGCCGGCGGCCAGCTGACGACGCCGAAGAGCGGCAAGGTCCGCTCAGTTCCGTTGGCGCCGGCGGTGGCCGAGGCGCTGGCCCGCCTTGGCCAGCGCGAGCTCTTCACCGACGAAGACGATCTCGTCTTCCCGGGCATTGCCGGCAGCTACCTCGACGCCTCCGCGCTCGCCCGCCGCTACCGCGCCGCGCTGCAGCGCGCTGACCTCCGGCCGCTGCGCTTCCACGACCTACGCCACACGTTCGGCACGCGCATGATCGCCAAGGCCGACATCCGCCGCGTGCAGGAGTGGATGGGCCACGCCGACGTCGCGACGACGATGAAGTACCTCCACTACGTCGAGCGCCCGGACGAGGCCCGCCTCGTGGCCGAGGCCTTCTCGCTTGAACCCCAGGAACGAGAAAACCGCCTCGGCGGGCGGTCTATACGAGTTATCGGCAACTCGGCCGAAGACCTTTAGCCCTCTTCGCGCGCTTGGCGCGTTCCCGCTCATCACAGCTCAAGGCCAAAGCTCTCACGCGGGCGCTCGCTGGCCAGCTCCTGCGCCGCGGAGCGGCTGAGGCCTTCCCGCAAGGCGTCAGCCGGCCGCCACGTGCCGTCACCATTCGGAGCGAACTCCGCACTCTCACGCGCCTCGCGCGTGACATAGAGCCGGTTCGCATCGCGCCCGCGGCTCAGCGCCACGTACGCCCACTCCTTCGACAGCCCGTCTGTCGCAAGCACGAACGTCTGCGAGCACGTCATGCCCTGCGCGGCGTGACCCGTGATCGCGTACCCGAGCGTCACCGAGTCCGCCACGTACTCCCGATCCAGCCGCACGGTTCTTCCGCGAAGCTCGACGTCTACCTCTCCGCGTTCAGCGTCGACGCCGACGGCGATCCCGCGCTCACCGTTGATGACGCCGAGCCGCCGGTCGTTCCGCCGCAGCATCACGAGATCACCCGCGGCCACGCGTAGTCCGCCCGCCGCAACCTCGTCCTCGCCGAGCGCACCGGCTGCGCGCATCAGCGCATGAGCGCGTCCGTTCAGATCGGCGACGTCCCGCCGCCGGTGGGCGATCATCAGCGCGCCGTCGGGTCGCCGGCCTGCCACCAGTCGCCGACGAGCCGGCGCCGGACCTCGTCGCCGTTCTCGTTCGCGACGATCCGGCCGCGGCGCGCGTACCGCTGCACCGCGCCCTCGGCATCACCGTCTCGCAACAGCGCCAGCGCCTCCCGCTCCCACGCGGCGGCCTGCCGCCGGTTCTCGCGCAGCTCGATCGCCGGGAGCCGGCGTGCCAGCGCACCGAACGTCCCGCCGGCACCGATCTCCGGCAGCTGCCGGTCGTCGCCGGCCAGGACCAGCTTCGCGCCGGCCCGCTCGACGTGCTCGACGAGCTCGGCCAGTGCCCGCGTAGGAACCATCCCGGCCTCGTCGATCACGAGCACGGACCTTCGCGGCAACGTCCGCGATGGTCGCGTCCGCAGCACTTCAAGGAGCGCCGCCACGCTCCGGCTCTCGATCCCGGCACCGTCCTCGAGCTCGATCGCCGCCCGGCGAGCCAGCGCAGCCCCGACCACTCGGTAGCCACTGCCCTCCCACGCCTCGCGCGCCGCCGCGAGCGCGTACGTCTTCCCGGTCCCGGCCTGCCCGACCACGACCGTCACACCGTCGCCGTCGAGCACGAGCTGCCGGACCATTTCCGCCTGCTCGCCGGCGATCGTCGGCCGCCGCCTGATCGCACGATCCACCGCATTCTCGCGCCCGACGCCGCGCCGCGCGCCCCGCGACCCGTCCGCATAGTCGAGCACCCGCCGCTCCCGTTCGAGCAGCTCGGGCGTCGAGTACCGCCGCTCGCTCGCGATGCCCTCCACCACCCGCCCGTCGAGCGAGCGAACCACACCGCGGGACTCACCATTGGCGAGCACGACCACGCGCGTCTGACCCGAGAAACTCGTCAGCGGTCCGCTCCAACGCCACGATCCCGACGTCCGCCCCGACCGGCAGCTCGTCGACGAGCGCCTGCAGCACGTCGCGCCGCGTGAAGCTCGACCGCTCCTTCGTCAGCCCGTTCGGACCACCAAGGCGATCCAGCACCACGCCGATCTCACGCTCGTCGATCTCCCGCGGACGAGCGCGTCCGATCGCGGCGCGCACAGCCGCCTCATCCAGCCCGAGCCCGGCAGCCCGTGCGCGCCACTCCGGCACCAAAGCTTCCGGCGCAACCCGGTAGTCCTTGGCCCGCCGAGTCGCGAGCGCAACCACCTGCGCCCCGCCCGCACTCGTCACACCACGCCGAGCCATCTCCGCCTCGATCTCAGCGCGTCGTCGGCTGAACGCCCGCCTGACCGCCGGCGCCACGTCGACCACATCGGCGATCCCGTTTCGCACCGGCCCCCACTCGAACCCCAGCTCGCGCGTCAGCAACGCCCGCAGCCGAAGCTCGTACAGGTACCCGGCCGTCTTCGCGTGCGCATAGATCCGCCGCCCGTCCAGCGTTCCCCACCGCCCATCCGCCCCAAGGATCAAGTTCGCCACGAGGACATGCGTGTGCAGCTGCGGATCCCCGGCGCGCGACGTCCGATGCCGAAACGCCGCCCCGATCAATCCGCGGCCGGCGATCGCGACCGCGCCGCCGGCCCCACGCCGAGTCACCCCAGCCTCTCGCTCCACATACGCCAGCGCCTCCGCGACCGCCTGGTCATGCGCGCCTTGGATCGCGGCGCGGAGCTCGTCGCCGCCAACGCCGAACAGCACGCTGACGCTCTTCGGCGCCGAGAACGTCAGGTCGAACCCGGGCACCCGCCGGGGCACGATCCTCCCGATGCGGCCCCCGTCGCTGGATGCCGCCCATCCAGCACCCGATCCAGCCGCAGCGCATCGACCGTCCCGCCGAGGCCGAGCGTCGGCGTCGCGCTCCCGACCCACCTCCCCGGCGCCTCGGGCCCACGCAGGTAGTAGTCCTCGACGCCCGACGACACCGCGCCGGCCCGGGTCACGCTCCCCTGCGCCTGCTCCAGGTAGTAGTCGGCCTGACCGACAGCGAGCTTCCCGATCGACAGCACGGTTCACCCACCCAGGCCGACAGCTGACCCATCCGGGCAATCGAATCGACGACCTCCGACGCGAGGAAGAGAGAGCGAGTGCATCCATTCGTCTAGCCGTCCGGAGATTCATCGTGGCCATGACCGCGAACGTCGAGGTCTCAGACACGCGCCAATCCGGCGGAGAACGGCTCCGGCGCGCTGGCAGACCTGGCGCGCGAACACGTCAGATACGGCGTGGTGTCAAGCGCTTGGTGCTGGGCGGACGTGCCAGGTGTCGAGCAAGAACTCCACGACAGCGGTTGCCGCATTGAACGCGAGCCGCGCGTGGCGCTCGAGCGCGGGACTCGGAGCAGTGTGGCCGTGGCCCGTGCCAAGCTCGTTTCGGATTTCGGCAATCGCTTGGACAGTGCCGGCCATTCCCCCTACCGCCTTGTGCGCCGCCCGGCTGGCGTTCGGGTGGTTGGCCACCGAGTCGTGGTCGATCTCCAGAGCGACCGACACCTTCTTGTACAGATCCGTCACGCCGTCCTTGTTCGCGTGCGCGACACCGTAGTCGTCGAGGATCACCTTGCACACGGACTCGACGAGCTCCTTGGACGCGCCGATCGCGGCTGCTGGGTCACTGCCAACGCCGCTCTCGATCCGCTTGAGGTGCTGATGGACGACTCGCGGATCAGCTAGCTTCGTGTACGCGGGCAAGTTGAGCGAGCTCGATGGCTGCTTGAACGAGGTCCCGACCTCCGTCGGACGGTAGATCGGCCGACCCGACATCTCGCCGTCGCCCACCAGCTGCCACCCGTCATGCGCCAGCTGCTCGTTATAGAAGGCAACGAGCTTCTGGACCTCCTCGACGTCGGGACGGACGACCGGGTGGAGCGTCTCGCAAAGGAACTGAAGGAACGTGTCGTCGTCGGCGCCCGCAAGGAAACGTACGTCGGTGAAGATCCAGTCCGCGTCCCAGTCGCCGGGATTGCGCTCGACGTGCTGCCAGATATCGCCACCAGCGTCGTCGAAACGAGGGTCGTGGGACGGAAGCGCGGCGAGATCCCAAACCCGGCCGGCGAAGTCGAGCTCGGACAACCGCCCGTGCCAGGTCGCCTCCAGCCGCAGGAGGTCAGCAACGTCTCGTCGGGTCAGAGAGGTGATCGTGCGCTCTCCCACGCGCCGAATGTACGCGTCGCGGTAGACGCGAACGCGTGGCATTCCGGCCGGATGAACGGGTTCGAGTCGCGAGCCCGATTCGATGGCACGCACTTGCACGCAAACGTGACTCAGTGTCACTAGCCCCGTCCCTCGTGGTGACGTCGCTGCTCCACGGTGCCCACGCGACCGACCGCCGGACGCCCGCCCTACCGATGCCCTAGGAGTCGCGACTTCCAGGAGCCGTCGATTAGACGCTCTGCGTCTGCCATCAGCCCGAGCCCGATCAACGGGGCGAGGGCAGGCAGCTCCGCGGGAACGCCGCCCGTGTTCGCCGCAAGCAGAAAGCGATCGTCGCTATCGGCGAGCGCGTCGAGTAGGCCATGGGAGCTGTTTCGAATGGCGCGAGTGAGCGTCGCGACTAGGGTGTCGTCAGTGATCGGCTCGAGGTTCCGGGGGTCGCCCTTCATCGCGACGTCGGCGCCGTTGGGCCGCAGCCTGTATGTGAGCGTGTTGGCGCGGACGTCGGCGTACAGCTCGTCGAAGAGCCGAGCGACCTCGTCACCAAGCCGGGCCGGCAGCTCGCCCGGGAATCCGCCTAGCGCCTCCCTAAGGCGAGGGACGCTCTGGCTGCGCCGTAGGAGCGCTTCGAAGCCCTTCCCGGACTTCTTGCGGCGATAGCCAAGCAGTGCTTCGGCCTTGTCGAGCAGATCGAAGGCGATCTGGACGCGCTGGAGATCGCTGGCCTGCGGCTCTGCGAGCAGTGAGACGGTATCGCCGGCCAGCCGCTCGAGAGTGATCATCCACGCCGTGTTCGCGGCGGCGTCGTGAAATCCCTGATCGTCGGTGAAGCGTGTCGGGTCGGCGATATGGCTGTAAAGGTGATTCAGCCGGCCGATCCACCAGCGCAGAAGCTCGGCGCCATCGGCAATGTCGCGAGAGTCGAGGAATGTCGATCGATCGGCTCCCGCGGCGTCGGATAGCGCCCGCGGCCGGTACAGCGACGCCATCGAGACGGGATACGGGCGGCGAAGGTCGACGTCTTCGCCGAAGCAGAACACGAGCGCGTGCGGCATCGCCGGAATCAGGAAGCCGAGGACCGCAGGCGAGAGTACGAGTAGCGGTAGCGTTACGAGCTCGCTGAAGTCGATCCCGCGGCTAAGCCCGAGGTCCGAAACGGCGATCAGCTCGGGCTGGCTCGGCCCGAGCGGGATGTCGGGGGTGAGCTGAAACGCGAGTTGCGCTCGCCCAAACGCCAGACGCGCGAGCAGGACGTCGCTGACGACGACCTGCCACAGGGACCCCTCCGGAAAGCGGTCGAAAAGCGCGGGGAGGTTGGCTCGCAGCAAGTCCGGCAGATCGCCCGCCGCCGCGGCACCGAAGGCGGCCAGCGCGAACGCGACGATCTCGCCCTCGCTGCTCGGGCTGCGCTCCGTGATCTCGCGGCCGCGATCTAACATCTCCTGCCTGTACTTGGCGGCGTCGACGTCAGTGCGCTGCCGCGGCGGATTCTCGCGGAGCGGGCGCCACGTCTCCGGAGACGAGAGGTCCGAGCCGGCGTCGCAGAGCTTTACCAGCTTGAAGTGCTCGGCGGCGGTTCCCGCGCCTTCGGAGGGCGCGACCGCCACGAGGCCGTCGCCGAGATCGTCAACGGCGAAATGCGATAGGAGCGCGAGGGAGCTCCGGTAGCCCGGAGTACCCGCAGGGTCGGGCAAGCGCACCAGCGAAACCTGATCTGGCATCGCCGGCGACTATGCCACGAGGGGTCCCACGGCCACTCCGCTATCGAGGTTCGAGTCCGCATTCCGCCGGTCATCGGCGTCAGGCCAGTCGGTTCACGCTCCACGACGTGAGGACGACTGGGCATCCATCACTCGCTACAGCGCCGCCAGGTAGCTCTGTGAGAACCGTTGGATCCGGCCGCTCCCATAGTCGGCCACGTAGACATTGCCAGCGCCGTCGACGCTGACGCCCCGCGGCGCTTGGAAGCTTCCGGGGGTAGAGCCACCGTGGCCCCAGAATCGGAGCAGGGCGCCTTCGCTGCTGAACTGCTGGATGCGCGCATGGCCTGAGTCGGCCACATACACGCACTCGTCGTTGTCGAGCGCGAGCCCGTGGGGGACGTTGAACCGGCCGGGCTCAAACCCCTGACTGCCCCAGACGTCAACCAGTTCGCCGTCGCTTGTCAATTTCTGGAGGCGATGGTTGCCGGAATCGCAAACGTACACAAAGGCGCCGTGCCGGACCGCAATCCCGCAAGGGATGCTGAACTCGCCTGGTTCTCGTCCAGAGTCGCAGCGTTCCCACAGCAGTTCGCCACTCGGCGAGAACTTGAGTACGGCATCGCGGCTCCGATCGACCACATAGACGTTGCCGGCCGGATCGCTAGCGACATCCGCCAGCGCGCGAAGCACTGCGTCGCCGGGCGGGTCGAGACCGAAGCCCTCGAGCGGCTGGCCATGTTCGTCGAAGTAACGGAGCCGCGCGTTGTCGTGGTCGGCAATCCAGATCTTGCGGTCATGGGTGAAGCATCCGCCGGTCGGGAACGCAAGGTTTTCATAGCCAAGTCCCGGACCGCCCGCACTCGCAAACGGCCGCGGGGCGCCGCCCGGGCCGAAGCGCAACACACGATTGTTGCCGGAATCCACCACGTAACAGCCGGCGTCGTCCTTTGCGAACGGGCTGAAGACGGACCAAGGCGACACGATGCGACCGAGCGGGCTGTCCTCGCCGGTCCAGCTGGCGTAGCGCTCCGCGTCGCTTCGCAACGCCATGCGGTCGGCGGCCAAGCTCGCCGCTTCCGGCAGCCGCTCCGCAAGGGTGGCGAGAAGCTCTGCCACGCCGTGTGCCTGTTGCGCGCTCCCGAGCGGCGCTTCCCGCACCTCACTCCAAAGCGGCCGCGAGCCGGCGTACGCATCCTCGACGGTAATCCACGCGGACCAGCGCCCAAGCTCAGGAACGACCCACTGCCCTCCAACACTCAGTTGAAGCTGCACCGCGTCCGGGTCGGCATTCGTTGCAAGCAGGCCGTAGGTCAGCTGCTGTTGGAGCTGAAGTGGCGCCGATGAGTTCTCGAAGCCCGGCGGCGCCGCTGGGTTTCCGTGGAAGCTCACGCGTGGGAAGACGGCGTCAAGGCGCTGCTTCAGCGGCTGCAGGCCGCTGATCATCGCGGTCCAGCCTTGATCAAAGAGTCCGTGCACTTCCGACCTCGCCAGCTCCGCGCGCAAACCCGGCTCGGAGAGCCGTCGCACTCGCGCCGCCAACGCATCCAAGTCGGGAACCAGGACGGCGGGTGAGGATGTCCGGATCGTCGTGGGATTTCGCGGCGGTCCAGTTTGTGCGATCTGTGACTAATTATACCGTTGCGGTGATCGGCGTCTTCGTTGTCGGGGTCGCGGGTGTGAGCTGAGCGGTGCGCGTGACGGTCATCGCGTGGCGTTCGACGGCGATCACGAGCGTGGCGAGGTCGCGGTAGCCGATGATGCGTCGGAACTGTTGCTCGGCGACGAGCATGCCGGCGGCGGTCCAGCGCTTTCGCATGTCGCCGCCTTGCCAGCGTTTGACGTTGCGCTGGGTGTGGCGGACGATCTCGATCATCGACTCGCACGGGTTCGTCGAGGACAGCGTCTTGGCGAGCTGGCCGGTGATCCCGAGCCGCATCAGCGTCAGCGTCTCGTGCATCCCCTCGCGCAACGAGGCGGCGGCGTCCGGCCACGTGCGATCCAGCTCGCCGGCCAACAGCTGCAGGCGCTGCTCGGCCAGGTCGGCGTCGGCCAGCGACCAGGCTGCGCGCAGCCGGCCCTGGACCGCGTCGCGGTCACGCTCGGGCAGCAAGTCGATCACATTCCTTTCCTTGTGCCGCTGGCAGCGATGGACCAGCGCGTGCTCGCCGAAGACGTCGCGGATCGCCCGCCGCAGCGCCTTGCCGCCGTCGATCACGAACAGGATCGCCTGCCCAGGGTCCAGGCCGCGGTCGACGAGATCGGCCAGCAGCGTCCTGGCCAGGGTGGCGTTCTCGGTCGAGCCCTCCCAAAGCCCGAGCGGGAGCTTGACGCCTTCGGTCGTGATGCCCAGCGCGACGACGTGCGTGGCCTCGGCGACCTCCATCCCGTCGAGCATCATCACCGCCAAGCGGACATCGTCCAAGCGCCTGGACATGAGCTCCTCCAGCGCGGTCCGGGTGCGCTCGACGAACATCTCCGAGACCGACGACTTGCCCGTCGCCGAGGCCTCGGTCTCGACACCGAGCCCGACGGGCTCACCGACGCGAGCGAACTTACGCGTCGAGACGCCCGCGAGCATCCGGTCCATCACCGCCCGCGTCAGCGGATCACGGTCGGCAAAGAACGCATACGTCCCGACCGCCAGCTCGTGCTCGTCGTCGGCCGTGCGCATCCGCGGCCGGCGCACCCGCACGCGCCGCCCGCCCAGCGTCATCGACCCGTCCTCGTGGCCGTGACGCTTCGCGCCGCGACCGGGGTTGTGCTTGCCCTTCGGGCCCACGACCTCGGCGACCTCAAGTTCCATCAGCTCGTGCACCACGCTCAGCCCGACGCCCACGCTCAGCGCCAGCAGACCCTCCCTCGCTGCCCCGACGAGCTCACCGAGCGCCTCCTGGATCTCCGCTGGCAGCGGCATCTCGGCCGCCTGCACAGTCGTGACGACCTTCGGCGCAGGTACCTTCTTCACGGCGGTTCCTCCTGTCCCGGATGGACTTCAAGCACCCAGAACGCTGCCAACGGCAGCGGACGGGGCCGGAAGGACCGCCGCTCAAAGTTCTACGAGATCTCGGACAACCTCCGGCGGGTGGTTCCGCGAGCCAGGCTGCCAGCTCGTCGGCGATATCACGCATGCTGGGCCGCGACGCCGGATCCCGTTCCGTCGCGCGCTCGATCAACAGATCAAGCTCGGCGAGCCCAGGCCCGCTGATGCGTCGGCTCAAGACCACGCTCGTGTCGTCGATTCGCAGCTGACCAGAGGGCGGATACCGCGCGCCCGGCACGGCTAGCACCCAAAACGTCTTCGCGAGCGAGAACACGTCAGCCGGATGTGGGTCTGCCGTATCCGGATTGCTGACCATTTCGTCAGCGATGAAGTGGGCTGGCCCGAGCTTCGAGGTTGTCCCGTAGCTCGTAGAACTTGATGGACGGCGGTCCTCCCGCCTCGTCCGCTGCCGCTGGCAGCGTGGCGAGTGCGAACAAGTCCATCGAGACAGGAGGACCGCCATGGGAACCGTAGATCACGTCGCCGACGAGGTTGTCGGCGCGGGCCGCATCGAGCGGCTGCCGCAACGGGTCCAGGACGCGCTGGGTGAGCTGGCTGGCGCGGCGAGGGAAGGGCTGCTGGCGCTGAGCGTCGGCGTCGGGCTGGGCGTGCTGCACGAGATCATGGAAGCCGAGGTCGATGAGGTCGTCGGCCCGAAGGGCAGACACGATCGCGACCGCGTCGCGGTCCGCCACGGTCACGAGAGTGGCGAGGTCACGCTCGGGGGCCGCCGGGTGCCGGTCAGCCGGCCGCGCGCCCGGACGGCCGACGGCGAGCGCGAGGTCGAGCTCGGGACGTATGCGCACTTCGCGGCGCGTGACCAGCTCGCCGACGTGATGCTCGAGCGGATGCTGGCCGGCGTCTCGACGCGCCGTTACGCCCGGACCGGGGAGCCGGTCGGCAGCGACATCGACGAACTCGCCCGGTCGACGAGCAAGTCGGCGGTCAGCCGCGAGTTCGTCTCGCGCACGCGCGAGAACCTCATCGATCTCATGTCGCGGCCGCTCGAGGACCTGCGCCTCGCGGTGGTGATGCTCGACGGCATCGAGCTCAAGGGCCGCTGCTGCGTCGTCTGCCTCGGCATCGACACCGACGGCATCAAGCACCCCTTGGGGCTCTGGGACGGGTCCACCGAGAACGCCACCGTCGCGAGAACGCTGCTCTCTAACCTCACCGGCCGCGGCCTGGATGTCGACCAGGGCGTGCTGGTCGTCCTCGACGGCGGCAAGGCGCTCAGGAAGGCCGTCAATGACGTCTTCGGCGTCCACACACCCGTCCAGCGCTGCGTCCGCCACAAGGAACGCAACGTGCTCGATCACCTGCCAGAGCATCAGCGCGACACCGTCCGCCGCCGGCTGCGCGGAGCCTGGGCGCTCGACGATCATGACGCCGCGCTGGAACGGCTGCGCGTGCTCGCCGACGAGCTCGCCCGCACCGATCCGGGCGCCGCCACGTCGCTGCGCGAGGGCATGGCCGAGACGCTGACCATCACCAGACTCGGCGTGAGCGGCCAGCTCAAGCGCACGCTCGCATCGACGAACCCGTGCGAGTCGATGATCGAGACCGTCCGCCGCACCAGCCGCAACGTCAAGCGCTGGAAGAACGGCGACATGTGCCTCCGCTGGACCGCCGCCGGCATGCTCGAAGCCGAGCAGCAGTTCCGCAAGATCATCGGCTTCAGCGACCTCGCCAAGCTCGCCATCGCCGTCGAGCACGACGTCGCCGCCAAGCGTGCCGCCGCCTTCACCCGCCAGCCGTCCAACGCCTCACCGACCGCGGCGCCGGAGGTCGCCGCTGCCACCGGCTGAGAGAATTCACTCAAGGACCGCCGTCAACGAAGTTCCACGACGAGCGGGACATCCTCCGAGCTTCTCCAACGGCTTGGTGACGGACGGCTTGTCTGGGTAGGTGACTAGTCCGAAGTCGCCGACGACGTACTCATTCTCGAGTTGGAACAGGTTTGCGGGCTTGACGTCGCGGTGCGCGATCCCAAGGTCGGCCAGCGCCGCGAGCGTGCGCGCGATCTCACGCAGCGCGCCGACGACCGCCCGGAGGTCCGGAGCATCCCCTAAGGCCTGGGGCAGCGTGCGAGCGACGGGCATTGCCAGCCACGGCGGATCGTCGTCGTTCGGATGCTCCGGAAGGTAGGAGTCGAGCAACGGTAGAACACCGCGCGGCGGGGCCATGTCACGCAGGAAGCGCACCTCGTGGACGAAGCGTCGGTAACGGCTGTTCCGTGCGCTGCCTACGTTCTTCAGGAACTTCACCGCCACGACTCGCCCACCGCGCTCCGCCTCCCACACCTCGGCGCTGCCCGTGGAGCCCAACTTCTTGCGCAAGGTCCAGCCGCCAAGCCGCTTCGATCCCGGCATGTCGCTCGAGCTCAATGCTGGCCGCTATCCGACGGGACCACGACTAGCGTCGCGCCGATCTCGTCAAGCGCCACGGCTGAAGCACGCAAGAACGAGCGAGCACGGGAATCCTCCGCTTCGATCTCCCGCTCCCTTCTCCGACGTCGCGGCCGACGCTCGAGAATCGTGTTGGAAAGGCGCTCGAACGTTTGCTCGTCGAGCTCGCGGCGCCCGGCGAACCCCGAGCGCCGCAATTGGTCCCAATCCACGCGTTCGCCGCGTCGCGGACGTGAGTGCAGCGTCGGTTGGCCGAAAACCTCGTCAGACGGAAAGGACACGCTGTGCGGCCCGCCTGTACCAGCAGGCCCCAGGGGGCCTATCGGGATCAGCGCGGACTGCTGCATAACCGTGCTGTCACGTACGGCATCGACGAGTTCCCCGCGAGAAACCATCAACGGTGCGCAATAGAGAGCCTGGACGCCGAAGCCGTCAGCATCGAGCAGTAGTTCATGCTGCGTGAAGGCGCCGTTCGCGTCCTTGTGGAGCGAGAACCGCCAGTACTCGCTCCCGTAGACGTCCCAGAACTTGCCGTTCGCTCCTGCCCGCTCAGTCGTGTGTCGGGCGATCTTGTACTGGAGCAGGAAGGTCTGGCCGAACAACGGCATCTGGACCTTCGCGTCCCAGCCAAGCTTTGCCTCGTCCTGGGGCGACGGCACGCCAGGTAGGTAGCCGGCGATCAGCGCACCAGCCGTCGCGACCAACTCGTAGTTGACGCAGAACTCGTACAGACGCTCGCTGAAACCAGGCTTGACAGTGGCCATTTCGACGGATTCGCCGAAGTGATACGAGATCCCTGCGCGGATATAACTTGCTGCGTAGCGAGACGAAACCGTGTCCCGAACCGTGTCCCGAACTCAGCAGAAGTGAGGGCAACTGAGCGGCACTCAGAGCGCCGAATTTGGCTCTAGAACGCCAAATACAGCCTCGCGAGGACAGACTCTTAATCCGAAGGTTCCAGGTTCGATTCCTGGCGGGGGCACTCCGAAGCCGCGCTACGGCGCGGTTTCGTCGTTTCTCGGCAACGGTCGTAGGACGTGGGCGACGGCTCCGCCGCTGAAGGCGATGGTGCTGATCGGCTCGATGGTGAGCGGTTCGAGGAAGATCCGCTCACCCGCGCCGAGGACGACCGGGTGCGTGACAAGGCGGTACTCGTCGATCAAGCCGGTCTGGACCAGCGATCGGGCGAACCGTGTCCCGCCGTGGGCGAGCAGGTATCCGTCGGGGCGCTCCTGCTTGAGCCGGATGATGGCCTCGGCCAGGTCTCCGGCGGCGATCTCCGTCTCGCTCCAGTCGGCGGACGCGAGCGAGTTCGAGAACACGACCTTGGGGATCTCGTTCATCGGCTTGGCGAACGGCCCGGAGGCGCCGGGCCAGTAGGTGGCCCACGCCGCGTATGTGGCGGCACCGATGAGGTGCGCGCCGGCGCTGCTCAAGGTCTCGACAGTCCAACTGGCGCCGTCAGCGGAGCGCCCCGCAGCGACCCAGTCGGTGCTCCCGTCGATTGGAGCGACGTAGCCGTCGAGCGAGACGGACATCTTCAGGACCAGTGAGGCCATGCGCTGCTCCCCTTCCGCGATCGGTGACACGAGCTGCTCGAGTGCTCAGACTGCAGCCCGCGGCGAAACTCATCGCCCGGTGTTTGGCCGGTCAGCGCGGCTGGCGGTGCGTGTAGAGGTGGAGGGCCCAGAGGTAGGAGGCGACGGCGATGGCGATGCACCAGGCGACGGCGACGATGGCGTTGTGGCCGATCGGCGTGCCGGTGAGCAGCCCGCGCACGGTCTCGGTCACGGGGGTGAAGGGCTGGTACTCCGCGAACTGCCGCAGGACGATCGGCATCGTGGCGGCGGGGACGAAGGCGCTGCCGAGGAACGGCAGCAGGGTGAGGAACATCGGGGTGTTGCTGGCGGTTTCGACGCTCTTTGCCGCCAGCCCGAGCGCGGTGGCGAGCCAGATGAGGGCGAAGGTGAACAGCACCAGCACGCCGAGGGCGCCAAGCCAGTGGAGCGCGTTGGCGGTGGGCCGGAAGCCGAGCGCAATCGCGACGACGAGCACGATGGCGATGCCGGTAAGCGCCTGGATGAGGCTGGCCAGGACGTGGCCCGTGAGGACGGCGGAACGGGCGATGGCCATGGTGCGGAAGCGGTCGACGATGCCTCCGGTCATGTCCATGGCGACGACGATCGCGGTGCCTTGGATGGAGGCGGCGACGGTCATCAGCAGGATGCCGGGCGTGACGTAGTTGAGGTAGCCGGCGCGGCCGGTGTGGCCTCCGGCGAGCCCCTGTCCGAGCCCGTGGCTCAGCTGGCCGCCGAAGACGAACACGAACAGCAGCAGGAAGACGATCGGCATGCCGACCAGCAGCAGCGTCATCGAGGGGTAGCGCAGCAGGCGCCGCAGATTCCGGCGGAGCATCGTGCGCGAGTCGGTGAGTGTGTATGCGAGGGAAGTCATGGCACCGGGGTCGCCTCGTCGGCCGGTTGGCCGGTGACGGCGAAGAACACGTCGTCCAGGTCGGGGGTGTGAATGGAGAGCTGCGCGACCTCGATCTCGGCGTGGTCGAGCTGCTCGAGCAACTGCCGCAGCGAGGCGACGCTGCCGTCGCTGGGGACCTGCAGCTCGAGCCGCTCCTCGTCGGCGGAGGCTCCGTCGAGCAGGTCGGCGGCCGAGCGGAGCGCGTCCGGCTCCGGGAACTGCAGGCGCACGTGACCGCCCGGGATGCGGCGCTTGAGCTCGTCCGCGGTGCCCTCGGCGACGATCCGGCCGTGGTCGAGGACCGCGATCCGGTCGGCGAGCTCGTCGGCCTCGTCGAGGTACTGCGTGGTGAGGAGGATCGTCACGCCGGCGGCGGCCAGCCCGCGGATGGCGTCCCACATCGTGCGGCGGCTGCGCGGGTCCAGGCCCGTGGTCGGCTCGTCGAGGAAGATCACCCGCGGCGAGCCGACCAAGGTCATGGCCAGGTCCAGCCGCCGGCGCATCCCGCCGGAGTACGTCGACGCCGGCCGGCGCGCCGCGTCGACGAGCTCGAACCGTTCCAGCAGCTCGGCCACCCGGCGTCGCCCGGCGTCGCGGCCGAGCCGGTTGAGGTCGGCCATCAGCTGCAGGTTCTCCTCGCCGGTCAGCAGATCGTCCAGCGCCGAGAACTGGCCCGTGACCCCGATCGCGGCACGCACCCCGTCGGGGTCGGCGCGCAGGTCGTGGCCGGCCACCCGCAGCTCGCCGGCGTCCGCGGGGAGCAGCGTCGTGAGGATCCGCACGATCGTCGTCTTGCCGGCGCCGTTCGGACCCAGCAGCGCGAAGATCGCGCCCTCGTCGACCGTGACGTCGACGTGGTCGAGCACCAGATTCTCGCCGAACGACTTGCGCACGCCGGTCGCCATGATCGCCGGCGTCATGCCCGGCCCCTTTGGCCCGGCAGCTCGGGCAGCTTTCCGTCGGCGACCAGCGAGGCCCGGCGCTGTTGCCACTCCTGCCGCATCCGGTTGATCTGCTCGATCACGAAGTCCGTGAACGCCGACCACTCCAGCAGGAGCGCCGCCCGCTCGGCGGGCGCGTCGCGCACGACTTCCAAGCCCTCGTGCACCAGTTCTCTCATCTCCTCGTATTCGGCGGCGTCCAGCCCCATCGCCTGCGGCGACGTCGGGTCGAGACGGACGCGATCCATCCGCTCGCCCGCCACGCGCGTCCGGCGGATCAGGTGCATGGTCTCCAAGGTCTTGACGGCGTTGGTGATGGCGCTGCGGCTGGCCAGGAGCGCATCGGCCAGCTCGCCGATGCTCTGCTCCGGCGGGTCGCAGACCGCCAGATAGCCGATTAGCCGGCCCACCATCGGCGGGAAGGCGTATCGGTGCGCATAGAAGCGCCCCATGTGGTCGGCGAAGGTGATCTCGGCGTCGGTCGGCACATCATCAGAGTAGCGTGATCGCAGAGATAACACAAATTTGTGTTATCCCAGTCGTCAGAGGATTCCGCTGGAGGCATTTGAAGCGGCCGTCCGCGGCTTGCCAAGCTCAAGGTCATGGGAGTGCAACAGGGGTTCTTCGGCGAGCGGGTCGCCGCGCGCTACGACGACAGCTCATGGAGCATGTTCAGCCCGGAGGTGGTCGGGCCGACGGTGGAGACGCTCGCCGGGCTCGCCGGCGACGGCGGGGCGCTCGAGTTCGCGATCGGGACCGGCCGGATCGCGGTGCCGCTGGCCGCGCGCGGGGTTCGGGTGGCCGGGATGGACAACTCGGAGGCG
This sequence comes from uncultured Solirubrobacteraceae bacterium, assembly GCA_963837485.1. Taxonomy (GTDB): domain Bacteria; phylum Actinomycetota; class Thermoleophilia; order Solirubrobacterales; family Solirubrobacteraceae; genus Solirubrobacter. The sequence goes on from CAWINP010000001.1 coordinate 289,540, forward strand.
ATGCTCGCGCGGCTGCGGGAGAAGCCGGGCGCCGAGCGGATCGACGCCGTGATCGGGGACATGGCCTCCACGCGCGTGGAAGGCGAGTTCTCGCTCGTCTATCTCATCTTCAACACGATCTTCAACCTGACCACGCAGGACGGGCAGGTGGCGTGCTTCGAGAACGCCGCCGCGCACCTGGATCGCGGGCGGGCGGTTCGTCATCGAGGCACGCGTGCCCGAGCTGCAGCGGCTGCCGCTGGGCCAGACGATGCTGCCGTGGCGGGCCGATCCCGGCGCGATGTCGTTCTACGTCTACGACGTCGTCAACCAGGGGCTGAGCGGCCGCCACTACTACTTCCTCGAGGACGGGCGGGTGGAGCCGAGCCCGATCGAGATGCGCTACGTGTGGCCGGCCGAGCTGGACCTGATGGCCCGGATCGCCGGGATGCGGCTGGAGCATCGCTGGGGCGGGTGGGAGCGCGAGCCGTTCACGCACCTCAGCCCCTCGCACGTGTCGGTCTACGTCAAGAGCTAGAGCGCGGAGGCGCGCACGCCGAGGACGCGCCCGACCACGTTGATCGGGATGTGCACGGCCGCGACGATCGCGAACACCTCACCCGCCTCGCGCGCCGACATGCGGTAGACCGGGCGCAGGAGCAGCCAGGCGGTGAGCACGAAGTCCGCCTGGTCGATGACCGAGAACAGCGCGTTGCGCTGCGCGCCCGGCGCGATCCCGAGCTGCCGCTTGAGGAAGCTGTTCGGCAGCTCGCCGGCGACCGTGCTCACCCCGAGGATCGCCCCGAGCAGGACCGGATCGGCCTCGACCGGCAGCCGCCGCCGGTACCAGCCGGCGCGACACAGCGCCACGGTGGCCAGCAGCGGCCCGCTGGACATCATGAGCGCGCCGCGCCAGGTCTTGTTGTCGCCGAGGAGGCGCCGGCCGCGCACGGTTCGCCCTCCGTCCATCGGGCGCCTGAGCCCGCGCAGCAGATCGAACCGCAGCACCGGCGCGTGCAGCGCCGCGGCGCCGAGGACCGGGAGGAAGAGCCAGCGCGCGCGAGCGGGCACCCTGCACAGTCTGCCGTCCTGGACGTCCGGACTTGACGCGCACGACGGGCGCGCAAGAGGATCGCCTCATCCGTCCTTCACCCCGCACTCGCATCGCCGCACTCGCCGCCGCCTTCGCGCTGGTGCTGACCACCGCCGCCTACGCGGCGTTCGGGTCGCCTGAGACGGTCGACCCCGGGCACCGGCTGAACGAGTACGACATCGACGCCCGCGTGCTGGTCGCCGACGCCGCCGGGCGGGCGATGGTGGAGTCGGTCGACAACGCGGGCCAGCACCTGGTCGTGCTCGACCGCTGTGGAAGCGGCTGGACGCCGACGCCCGTCAGCCCGAAGTCCCAGGACGTCTTCCCGCTCGGCCTGGCGGTGACCCCCGGCGGGACCGCGATGGCGATGTGGCGCGTCCAGGAGGGCAACACGACCAACGTCTACTCGTCCGTGCGGCCGCCGGGCGGCGCGTGGGGCGCCCCGGAGCTGGTCGCGGGCGGGGCGACCTACGTGCAGTTCGGGCTCAGCGACGCCGGCGACGCGATCGCGGCGTGGAGCGACGGCGCCGCCGCGTGGTCGCGCGCGCGGTCCGCGGGCGGCACATGGCAGGCGCCGGAGAAGGTCTGGACTGCGAACAAGGCCGTCTACCTCGCGGTCAGCGGGACCGGCGACGCCGTGATCGGGACCTACGAGAACACGTTCATGCAGGCCTACTACCGCCCGGCCGGCGGGACGTGGGGCGGCGTGGAGAACGTGATGAACGCGAACGTCTTCCTGATCGGCGTGGCCGTGCCGCCGATGGACGTCGAGTTCACGGGCAACGGGACGGCGGTGATGCTGTACCGGATCAACGTCAGCGGCTTCTACACGATGTGGGGCGCGACGCGCGGGGCCGGCTGGGCGACCCACATCCTCGACAACGACAACGTCACGTCGGCCGGGCCGAAGCTGGTCCGCCATCCGAGCGGCGCCGTGGCGATGTGGGCCCACGCGCCGAACATCACCAACGTCGACATCGGCGTCGCGCGCTTCAGCGGCGCTTGGGAGACGAAGAAGGTCTACGACATGCCGTCGTACTTCGTCGCTTACGACGCCGCGTCCAACAGCAACGGCGAGATCCTCTTCGCCGCCCAGCTCGACCATGGCGCGGGCTCGACCTTGGAAGACATCTACGGTGCGACGGTCCCGAGCATCGGCGCGCCGTGGCCCGACCTCTCGCTCCTCTCGCCGGCGAGCAACGGGACCACGCTGCTGCAGCGCGAGCCGCACGCGGCCGCCGGCGGCACGGACTTCTTCCTCGGCTGGAGCATCCACGGCGGCCCGAGCTCGAGCAAGGCGATCGCCACCAACGCCGTTCCCGCCTGCGCGACCCCGCAGCCGGCGCCCACGGCGACCCCGCAGGCCACGCCGTCTCCGCAGCCGCAGCCTCAACCGCAGCCGCTGCCTCAACCCAAGCCCGCGAGCGACCCCCCGCCGGCGATCGGCGGCTTCGTCACGATCGCCAAGCGCAAGGGCTGCGCCAGCACCATCAAGGTCAAGATCAAGGGCCCGCGCGACTTCCCGATCAAGAAGATCGTGGTCAAGCTCAACGGCAGGCGGCGAGCGACGCTGACCGGCAAGAAGCTGACGAAGCCGCTCACGCTCGGGCACCTGCCCAAGCGCGCGTTCACGGTCGCGTTCGAGATCTCGCTCAAGAACGGGAAAGTCGTGAAGGGCAAGCAGCGCTTCCCCGTCTGTCGTTAGGTTCAGGGCGAGTGACCTCGCCGCCTCCCGATGACGACGTCAGCGTCTCCACGCTCGAGCTGTTCTTCGACCTCGTCTTCGTCTTCACGATCACGCAGCTGACCGCCGTGCTCGCGCACGAGATGACGGTCACCGGCGGGTTCCAGGTGGTCCTGATGCTCGGCGTGATCTGGTGGATGTACGCGGGCTACGTATGGCTCACCAACGCCGTGCGCGCCGACCGCGCCGAGCGGCGCGCGCTGCTGCTCGGCGGCATGGGCGCGTTCCTGATCCTCGCGCTGGCGATCCCCCAGGGATTCGGCGACGGCGGCCCGGCGTTCGGGATCGCGTACCTGGTCGTCGTGCTCGTGCACACGGCGCTGTTCGCGCGTACGACGAACGCGGACACGCTGCGCGCGGTCCTCGGGCTCGTGCCGTTCAACCTCGTGACCGCGGCGCTGGTGCTGATCGGCGGGATCGCCGGCGGGACCGCGCAGTACGTGCTCTGGAGCCTCGCGTTCGTGTGCGAGTGGATCACCCCGCGGCTGATGCGCGGCGGCTTCTCGATCTCGCCTGCGCACTTCGTCGAGCGCCACGGGCTCGTCGTGCTGATCGCGATCGGCGAGTCGATCATCGCCGTGGGTGTCGGCGCCGGCGAGAGCCCGCTCGACCTCGAGCTCGCGGCGCTCGCGATCCTCGGCCTCGCCTGCAGCGCCTGCCTGTGGTGGGTCTACTTCGGCACCGGCGACGACATGCGCGCCGAGGATGCGCTCACCGCCACGCCGCCCGAGCGGCGGGCGAACGTCGCCGTGGCCGCGTTCGGGTACTGGCATCTGCCGATCCTGCTCGGGATCGTCGCGCTGGCCGCGGCCGAGAAGCAAGTCGTCGCGCACCCGGGCGACGCCCTGGAGACCGAGCAGGCCATCACGCTGGGCGTCGCCGTCGCGCTGTTCATGCTCGGCGACGTGCTCTTCCGGCGCTCGCTGGGCCTCGGACGAGGCCCGCGGCGAATCGTGGCGGCGGGTCTCGCCGTCGCGACCATCCCGCTCGGCCTTGTGGTGGCCTGGCTCCAGCTCGCGGCGCTCGTCGTGGTGATCGCCGGCGCGCTCGCGAGCGAGACGCGCCGGACGCCCTCCCTCAACGCCCGATGAAGAACAGGACGAGCGCGACGATCGCCAGCGCGAACAGCAGCGGGTGCACGATCGCCCCGCCGGCGATGGCGATGATCAGCAGGATGATGGCCAGGATCAGGAGCATGGCCTATCCCTACCCCACTACCCTCCAAATCCATGCAACTGGCTAGCGTCGATGGCGCGATCGGGCCGGCGGAAGAGGCTCGCATCCCGGTCACCGACGAGGGGTTGACGCGCGGCGACGGCGCGTTCGAGGTGATGCGCCTCTATGGCGGTCGTCCATACGGATTGACGGACCACTACGCCCGGCTGGCCCGTTCCTGTGCGGGCATCCGGCTCGCCGCGGATCTCGAGGCGCTGCGCGCCGAGGTGGATGCGCTGCTCGAGGCCGCGGGCCCGGTCGAGGGGCTGCTGCGCGTCGTGCTGACGCGCGGCGGGCGGCGGATCGTCACGCTCGAGCCGCTTCCGCAGCGTCCGGCGATCGCCCGCGTGATGACCGTCCGCTACGCGCCCAACCGCGTGCTCGACGGCCTCAAGACGCTCTCGTACGCCGGCAACATGCTCGCCAAGCGGCTCGCGCAGGAGCAGGGCTACGACGAGGCGCTGCTGGTCACCCCGCACGGGCGCGTGCTGGAAGGGCCGACGTGGAGCTTCTTCTGGGTCCGCGACGGCGCGGTCCTGACGCCGCCGCTCGAGGACCGCATCCTTGCCTCGATCACGCGCGCGCGGGTGATCGAGGAGGCGGACGCGACCGAGGAGCCGTGCACGCTGGACGATCTGCGCGGGGCGCAGGAGGCGTTCATCGCATCGACGGTCCGCGAGGTGATGCCGATCGCGGTCATCGACGACCTGCAGCTTCCGCTGGCGCCGGGTCCGGTCACGCTGCGGGCGCGCGAGGCGCTCGCGCGGCGGATCGAGCGGGATCTGGGCGCCGCCGTCTAGATGCGCATAGTCACCGTCGTCGGGAACCGGCCGCAGTTCATCAAGGCCGCCGCGGTGTCGCATCGCCTGCGCGAGCGGGCCGACGAGGTCCTCGTGCACACCGGCCAGCACTACGACGACGAGCTCTCTCGCGTGTTCTTCGACGAGCTCGAGCTGCCGCGCCCCGAGCACCGGCTGGAGCTCGGCGGCGGCACCAACGCCGCCCAGACCGCGCGCATGCTCGCCGCGCTGGAGCCGCTGCTGGCGTACGAGCGCGCGGACGCGGTGCTCGTCTACGGCGACACCAACTCGACGCTCGCCGGCGCGCTCGCGGGCGCGCAGGCCGGCATCCCCGTCGCCCACGTCGAAGCCGGGATGCGCTCGTATGACCGCACGATGCCGGAGGAGCTCAACCGCGTGCTCGCCGATCACGCCGCCTCGCTGCTGCTGTGCTCGTCGGAGGCGGCGGCGGAGACGCTGCGCGGCGAGCGCGTGGCCGGGGAGGTCGCCGTCGTCGGGGACGTGATGGTCGACGTGTTCGAGCTGCTCGCGCCGCGCGCCGACGGGGCGATCCTGGACCGCTTGGGCGTCGAGCGCGGCGGCTACCTGCTCGCCACCGCCCACCGCTCCGGCAACGTCGACGACCCGGTGCGCCTGCGAGCGCTGGTCGACCTTCTGCGCTCGCTTCCGGCGCCGGTCGTGCTGCCGCTGCACCCGCGCACGCGGGCGCGGCTGGAGGAGGCCCGGCTGGGCCTCGACGGCGTGCTCGTGGCGCCGCCGCTCGGCTACCTCGAGTTCACCGCGCTGCTGCTCGGCGCCCGGCGCGTGCTGACCGACTCCGGCGGCGTGCAGAAGGAGGCCTACCTGGCGGGCGTGCCGTGCCTCACGCTGCGCGCCACCACGGAGTGGCGCGAGACCGTCGAGGCGGGCTGGAACGTGCTCGTCGACCTCGACGCGCCGGCCGCGCTCGCCGCGCTGGATCGCGAGCCCCCGCCGGAGCGCCCGCCGCTGTACGGCGACGGCCGCGCGGGCGAGCGCGTCGTCGACGCCGTGCTAAGGATGGTCGCGTGATCCGCATCGGCGTCGCCGGCCTCGGCTACTGGGGCCCCAACCTCGCCCGCAACTTCGCGGCGATCTCCGGCTGCGAGCTGGCCTGGTGCTGCGACGCCTCCGAGGATCAGCGCGCCCGCTGGGCGACCGCGTTCCCCGAGGCGCGCTTCACCGGCGACCTGCAGGACCTGCTCGACGACCCGTCGCTCGACGCCGTCGTGCTCGCCACTCCGGTGCCGACGCACGGCCCGCTGGCCGAGCGCGTCCTCGGCGCGGGCAAGCACTGCTTCGTCGAGAAGCCGCTCGCCTACTCGGTCGCCGAGGCCGAGGCCGCGGTCGAGGCGGCGCGCCGGAACGACCGCATCCTGATGGTCGGTCACCTGCTCGTGTATCACCCGGGCGTCGCGAAGCTTCGCGAGATCGTGGACTCGGGAGAGCTCGGCGACCTGCACTACGTCTATTCGCAGCGCCTGAACCTCGGCAAGCTGCGCACCGACGAGAACGCGCTCTGGTCGCTCGGCGCGCACGACGTCTCAGTCGTGCTGCACCTCGCGCAGGAGGAGCCGGACCTGGTGGAAGCGCGCGGCGAGTCCTACATGCGCCCGCCGGTCGAGGACGTCGTGTTCTGCTTCCTGCGCTTCCCCTCGGGCCTGTCGGCGCACCTGCACCTGTCGTGGCTGGACCCGCACAAGACGCGCAGCTTCACGCTCGTCGGCGCGCGCAAGATGGCGACGTTCGACGACATGGAGCTCGAGCGCAAGCTGACGGTCTACGACAAGGGCTTCGACCAGGACGTGCGCTCCTACGGCGAGTACATCACGCGCGCGGGCGACATCCACAGCCCGGCGATCGCCGCTCGCGAGCCGCTGCGGATCGAGTGCGAGCACTTCGTGGAGTGCATCCGCACCGGCAGCGCGCCGCGCTCCGACGGCGAGGCCGGGCTGCGCGTCGTGCGCGTGCTGGACGCGCTCCAGCGCAGCCTCGAGAGCTCCCGGCGGACGCTGACCTCGCGCGCATGAGCGGGTACACGACGGCGCCGCCGCCCGGCGCGGGCGGCCCGCTCCCGGAGTTCGCCACCGCGGCGGGGCGGTACACGCTCTCGGGCTGGTGGCGGCGCGCCGGCGCGCACCTGATCGACGCGATCATCGTGTGCGGCATCGCGCTCGTCCTGCTGGTGGCGGTGACGGCGCCGTTCTCGGTCGGATTCTTCGTCGACGACACGGTTGGCGTCGCCGCGGTGGTCGTCGGCGTGCTATTGGCGTGCCTGTTCGTGTTCATCGCCGCGCTGCTCTACGCACCGGCGATGATGGCGCGCACCGACGGGCGCACGCTCGGGCGGATGGCGACCGGGATCCGCGTCGTGCGGGCGAGCGGGGAGCCGATGACGTTCGGCTTCGCGTTCCTGCGCGAGGCCGTGGTGAAGTGGCTGCTGTTCGGCGCGATCCTCGGCTCGATCACGCTCGGGCTGGCGCTGCTCGTCGACTACCTCTGGCCGCTGTGGGACGAGGAGCACCGCGCGCTGCACGACTACGTCGTCAACACGCGCACGGTGCGCAACTAAGCGACGGCGGCCTCGCCGGCGGCGAGGCTCTGGCGGCCGGCGTCGGTCCAGATGACCTGGTCGCGGCCGGGACCGACGCCGATCAGAGCGATCGGGACGCCGATGAAGTCCGAGATGAACGCCAGGTAGTCGCGCGCCGCCTGCGGCAGGTCGTTCTCCTCGCGAACGCCGGTGATGTCCTCGTCCCAGCCCTCAAGCTGCTCGTACTCGCCGGTCGCCTGATGCATGACGGTCTGGTGGTACGGATAGTGGTCGAAGCGCGCTTCCTCGGCGCCGCGGTAGTGCGTGCAGACGTTCAGCTTGCCGAGGCCGGTGAGGACGTCGAGCTTCGTGATCGCCAGGTGCGTGAGCGAGTTGATGCGGGTCGCGTAGCGCAAGGCCACGAGGTCGACCCAGCCGACGCGGCGGGCGCGGCCGGTCGTGGTGCCGTACTCGCCGCCCGCCTCGCGCAGCGTGTCGCCGAGCTCGTCGTCGAGCTCGGTCGGGAACGGGCCGGCGCCGACGCGGGTGGCATAGGCCTTGGCGATTCCCCAGATCTCGTCGATGTCCTTCGGCCCGACGCCGGTGCCGGTGCAGGCGGACGCGGAGACCGGGTTGGAGGAGGTGACGAACGGATACGTACCGTGGTCGATGTCCAGCAGCGTGCCCTGGGCGCCCTCGAAGACGACGGTGCCGTTGTGGTCGAGCACGTCCCAGGTGAGGCGCGCGGTGTCGGCGACGTACTGGGCGATCCGGTGGCCGTAGGTGAGGTAGTCCTCTGTCATCGACTGCAGGTCGAGCTCCGGCGCCTTGGCGTAGGGGCGCAGCTGCAGGCGCTTGGGCTCCAGCGCGGCGACGATCTTCTTCTTGAGGATCTTCTCGTCGAGCAGGTCCTGCACGCGGATGCCGAGGCGGGCGGCCTTGTCGGCGTAGCAGGGGCCGATGCCGCGGCGCGTGGTGCCGATCTGCAGCCGCCCGAGCCTCGTCTCGCCCGCGTGGTCGAGCAGCATGTGGTACGGCATGATCAGGTGCGCGTTGGCGCTGATCCGCAGGCCGCTGAGGTCGATGCCCTTCGCGCGCAGCTGGTCGAGCTCGTCGGTCAGCACCTTGGGGTCGATCACGACGCCGTTGCCGATCGCGCACAGCTTGCCGGGGTAGAGGATCCCCGACGGGATCAGGTGGAACTTCCAGGGCACGCCGTCCCGGACGATCGTGTGCCCCGCGTTGTTTCCGCCCTGAAAGCGGATCACGAGCTCCGCCCGCTCGGCGAGCAGGTCGACGACCTTGCCCTTGCCCTCGTCGCCCCACTGGGCGCCCACGATCACGATGCCGGCCATGTCGTGGGTTCAGTTTAGGGGCCGCCCGTAGGGGCGCTCGACCTCCCCCCAGGCGAGATCGTCGAACTCGTCCGGCACCGCGACGGCCGGCTCCTCGAACGGCCGGTCGCGAATCCGGTGATCGGCGCCGAACAGCTTCACCGGGTCGCCGCAGATCTCCCAGATCCGGCTCACCGTGCGCTCGCCGATCTGATCGCGCAGCGCGGGTGCCGGATGCTCCTCGTCGTCGCCCGGCTCGGCGAGGTTCGTCGTCAGCAGCAGCGCCTTGCCGTCCTCGTAGCGGGTGTTGACGATCGTGTAGAGCTGCTCGAGGACCCACTCCGTGGTCTGCTCGGCGCCGACGTCGTCGATGTGCAGCAGGTCGACGCCGCACAAGCGGTCGATGAGCTCCGAGAGCGTGAACGCCGCATCCTCGTGGTAGGTCTCGCGCAGCATCGCCAGCAGGCGCGGGAGGCTGTAGATCGCGACCGTGCGGTCGGCCTCGAGCGCGGCCTTGGAGATCAGCATCGCCAGCGTCGTCTTGCCGGTCCCCACGTCGCCGGTGAACCAGATGCCGCGGCCCTTGTCCAGGTTCTCGCCGAGGTGGCGGATGTAGGCGCGAACGTCGCGCACCTGGTGCGGGTTGGCGCGGGCGATGCTGACCACCGGCTCGCGCTCGAAGCCGACGCCGCGGAAGCGCTTGGGCAGCCGCGCGGTGAGCGACGCGGCGCGCTTGCGCGCGATCCGCCGCGGGCGGCACTCGCACGGGTACGCGCGGCGGGTCTCCTCGTCGATCAGGAAGCCCGACCCGTCGCAGTGGGGGCAGGGGTCCATCAGTAGTGCTCGTCGGAGACGTACGACATGAAGCGCGGGTAGTCCTTCTGGAACGTCAGCTCGACCGTCCCGAGCCCGCCGTTGCGGTGCTTGGCGATGATCAGGTCGGCGATGCCCTCGCGCTCGGACTCCTTGTCGTAGTACTCGTCGCGGTAGATGAACAGGACGAGGTCGGCGTCCTGCTCGATCGCGCCGCTTTCTCGTAGATCCGACAGCACGGGACGCTTGTCGGTCCGCTGCTCGACGCCGCGGTTGAGCTGCGACAGGGCGATCACGGGGACCTCGAGCTCGCGCGCGAGCGTCTTGAGCCCGCGGCTGATCTGCCCGATCTGCTCGACGCGGTTCTCCACGTTCCCGGCCGCGCGCATGAGCTGCAGGTAGTCGATCAGGATCAGGCCCAGGCCGTCCGCGTGCTGCTGTGCGAGCCGGCGCGACTTCGCGCGCACGTCGAGAACCGAGAGGTCGCTGCTGTCGTCGACGTAGAGCCCGGACTCCGCGAGCCGGTTCGATGCCTGCAGGATCTTGCCCCAGCGCGACTGCGGCACCTTGCCCTTGCGCAGGTCGTCGCCCTTGATCGACGCCTGGCTCGCGATGAAGCGCTGCGCGAGCTCCCCCTCCGACATCTCGAGGCTGAACAGCGCGACCGCCTTGCCGGAACCGAGCGCGGCGTTCTCGGCGAAGTTGGCCATCAACGCGCTGTTGTGGACGACAATGTCATCGGCCACGAAGTTGCGGAACCCGGGAACGTCGAGGTCGTAGGTCGCCTGCGGGCCGATCGGCTCGATCGCTGCGACCTCGTCCCACCAGACGTCGGACTCGGCGAGTTGTGCGAGCTCTGGACTCGCGGTCGCCGTGGCGAGCGCGCCGAGCTGGGCGCGCGAGACGCCTCGCGCATGGACGTGCCAGTTGTGGTTGCGGGGCCGGCCGGCAGCGATGCTGACGTCACCCCACGAGCGCTCGCCCTTGGCGGCGAATACCGGATGCCAGACCTCGGGCGGAATCGTGTCGGCGTTGGTCCGCTCGCGCAGCGTCATGCTGCCCGCGAGGACCTTTGCCAGGCGGTCCTCCTTGCCGACGATGGGGATGCGCCAGGCGAAGTGGTCGAGGTCGTCGCGGCCGGTGATCCGGACCTCCTGCGCCTTGACCGCCGTGCCCTCGTAGACCTCGCGGCGCAGCGTACGGATCGTCGAGACGATGCCGAGCCGCAGCAGCAGGTGCTGGACGTCGCGCGCCAGGCGGTCGCTGATCGTTGTGTAGCCGATCTGTCGCAGGCGGCCGGATACGTAGACGTGGCCGTCACACGCGTACAGGACGCTGAGGAAGCGGACGATCTGCTCCTCGGAGAGCCGGAAGATCGCGTCGGGCACGAACTTCTCGCCGCTGCGCTTTCCCCACAGGCCGTGGCGCTTGCACAGGACGGTGAGCCCGTTGGCGCTTCCGCCGCGCCCCGCCGAGATACGTTCGCCCCGAAGCTGGAGCCCCATCACGGCCGCTGCGTCGCGCACGGTGTCCACGATGCGCGAGGCGGCTCCATAGGAGAAGCGCGGCGTCGTCTGCGTGAGGTTGCCGTCGGCGATCAGCGCGGCCAGGAGCACCAGCTCGTGGTCGGGCATGACCTCGTCCACGGTCCGCGCCGGCATCCGGCGCGGCACGGCGATGCGAGAGCCGGGACCGAGCTCGTCGAGCCGCTTCCAGCCGCCGAGCGTGAGGATCGGGTGGTTCGCCGTCGCTTCGAGCCGGCGGCCGAGCCGCGTCGTCAGCCGGAACGTCTCCTGGACGCCGCTGCGCCGGGCGGCGGCCACGCGTGCGCGGTGAAGCAGGAAGTCGGGACCGAGCGAGAGGACGTGCGCCTCTTCCCCCGATTCGATCCGCTCGACCAACGCGTCAAGACGCGTGCGCTCACCGTTACACGGGTCAATGATTAGTGAGGATCCGTGTAGGCACTTTCCCATCGACGGCCTTGCGGCGAGGATGATCAGGTTGCCGGGCTGGAAGCCGCCGGTGATCGAGTCGAGATCCTCGAAGCCGGACGGGGTGCCGGTGATCGGCGTGCCCTCGAGCGAGAGCCTCTGGAGCTTGTCGAGCTCGGAGTGCAGGAGCTGCTCGATCGAGCGGAAGTCCTTGCGCGAGTCCTCGTGCGCGACCTCGAGGATCGCGCGCTCGGCCATGTCGACCAGCTCGCGCGGGCGCGCCTCGTGCCCGTGAACCTGCGCCTGGATCTCATACGCGGCGTGCAGGAGGCGGCGCAGCATCGCGTTCTCGCGCACGATGCGCGCGTACTGGCGCACGTTGCCGACGGCAGGGACCGAGCCGGCCAGCAGCTCGATCGCCGACGGGCCGCCGACCGCCTCGAGCTCGCCCGCCTGCTTGAGGTGCTCGACCAGCGTCAGCGCGTCCACCGGCTCGCCGACCGTGTGGAGGTCCAGCATCGCCTGGTAGATGCGGCCGTGCGCCTCGCGGTAGAAGTCGCCGGCCTGCAGGCGCTCGTCGATGATCAGCGCCGGGAGCGCGGTGTCCGAGAGCAGGACGGCGCCCAGCACCGACTGCTCGGCCTCCAGGTTCTGCGGCGGGGCGACCGGGCCGTGGCCGTTCGTGTACCCGCTGGTCTCGGCCGGCGCGCTCATCGGACGGTCGAGCCTAGGACGAGCTTCGGACGGCTTCAGGCGAACGTATGTTCTGGAGCCTGCAAGATGCGGGTTTAACGAAGAAGCGCCGGGCAACCCGGCGCTTCGGCGTGTCGGTTGGCGGACCGTCTACTTCTGCTCGACGACCATCGTCTTGATGGTCGCGGTGACGCCGTCCTCGACCTCGACGTCGACCATGCGGGTGCCGACCGTGCGGATCGGCTCCTCGAGGTGGACCTTGCGGCGGTCGATCTCGATGCCGCGGGCCTCCTTGATCGCGTCGACGATGTCCTGGGCCGTGACCGAGCCGAACAGGCGGCCGTCGTCGCCGGCCTGGTGCGCGATCGTGAGCACCGTGCGGCTGAGCACCGCGGCGGAGTCCTGGGCGCGCTGGGTCGCCTGCGCGGCGGCGCGCTCGTTCGCCTGCAGAGCGCGCGCGGCGGCGGCGATCGCGCCCTTGGTGGCCGGCTCGGCGAGCTTGCGCGGGATCAGGTAGTTGCGCAGGTAGCCCTTGGAGACGTCGACGACCGTCCCGCGACTGCCGAGCTGCTCATGGTCCTGGAGGAGGATGGCCTGCGGCATGACGCTAGTCGCGTCCGCGTCCGCGGCCCCGGCCGCCGCCGCGCTCGTCCTCGTCGCGCCCGCCGCCCTCGCCGACGTACGGAAGCAGGGCCAGCTCGCGGGCGCGCTTCACGGCGCGGGCGATCTGGTTCTGGTGACGCCGGCACGCGCCGGTGATGCGGCGCGAGCGGATCTTGCCCCGATCCGAGACAAACTTGCGGAGGGCGTTGATGTCCTTGTAGTCGACGAACTCGACCTTGTCGCGGCAGTACTGGCAGGACTTGCGCCGCCCACCGCCGCCTCCCGCCTTGCGATCACGCCGGCGCGTGGGCCGGCTGCGCTGCTTTGCCACTGTAAGGAGACCTCTCTAGCTGCTGCTTGAAGTTCGCGGCGGAACAGGGTAGCGGATGCCGCGATTTCCCTCGCGGGTGCGGCGTTATGTGAAGAGAGCGAAACGAATCTTCGGAGGAACCGGCAATTCTGGCCGGAGCCGTCGGGGCCCGCACGTAGACTCGGTTTTCAGAGTCGAGAGAAGCAGCAGCGAAAGGGAGCCATCACATGGCGGCCACCAACATCAATCGCGTCGTGCTCACGGGAAACCTGACGCGCGACCCCGAGCTTCGGTCCACGCCAGGCGGCATGTCCGTCTGCTCGTTGCGGATCGCGTCCAACACGCGCCGCAAGGACAACACGACGGGCGAGTGGGTCGACAAGCCGAACTACTTCAGCGTGACCGTCTGGGGCGCGCAGGGCGAGAACTGCGCCCGCTTCCTGTCCAAGGGCCGCCCGGTCTGCATCGACGGCCGCCTCGAGTGGCGCGAGTGGCAGACGCAGGACGGCCAGAAGCGCGAGTCGATCGAGATCGTCGCCGACGCGGTGCAGTTCCTCGGCGGCCGCGACGACGCGGCGGGCATGGGCGCCGGCGTGGGCGCCGGCGCCGGCAACGGTTTCGCGCCGCACTCGGACGTGCCGGCGGACACGTCGGACTTCGCGCAGCCGGTCGGCGCGCGCAGCAGCGCGCCGGCGGACGACGACATCCCGTTTTAGGCAGCGGGATGGCTGCGGGCCGCCGCGTGGCGGCGGCCCGGACGGCACACTCAGAACAGGCCGACCGTGCGCCCGTCTGCGTTGATGTCGATGTTCAGCGCGGACGGCTTGGCGCCCAGGCCGGGCATCTGCTGCACCTCGCCGCTCAGGGCGACCAGCCAGCCGGCGCCGGTGTAGGCGCGGACGTCGCGGACGGTGAGCGTGAAGCCTTCCGGCGCGCCGACGAGCTCCGGGTCGCCTGACAGCGACAGCGGCGTCTTGGCGACGCACACCGGCAGCCGGCCGAGTCCCTGGGCCTCGAGCTGCGCGAGCTTTCGCAGCGCCTCGGGTTCCAGGTGGACGTCGTCAGCGCCATAGACGCGCTGGGCGACGCAGCGCAACTTGCTCAGCGGCGAAGCGTCCGGCTCGTAGAGGGAGGCGAAGCGGCTCGGCGCCTCGCAGGCGGCCAGGACCGCGCGCGCCAGCTCGGTCGTTCCGGCGCCGCCGCGCTGGAATCCGTCGCTGACCTGCGCGTCGGCCGCGCCCGCTTGCACGCAGCGTTCCCGAAGCAGCGCGAGTTCCTGGTCGCTGTCGCCGGGGCGGCGGTTGATGGCGACCACGCACGGCAGGCCGAACGCCTTGACGATGCCCAGATGACGGCGCACGTTCGCCATCCCGCGCTCAATCGCGGCAACCGCGTCCTCGCCGGTCGCGGTCGCGTCGCCGCCGTGGTGCTTGACCGACGCTGCGCTCAGCACGAGCACGGCCGCGCTTGGGGTCAGCCCGCCGGCCGGACAGACGATGTCGAGGAACTTCTCCATCCCCATGTCGGAGCCGAACCCCGACTCGGTCAGGACCACGTCGGCGAGTTTGAGGGCGACCCGGTCGGCGATCAGCGAGTTGTTGCCGTGCGCGATGTTCGCGAACGGGCCGCAGTGCATCAGGCACGGCTGGCCCTCAAGCGTCTGGACCAGGTTCGGCTTTATCGCTTCCTTGAGCAGCACGGTCATCGCTCCTGCGGCGCCCAGCGCCTCCGCGGTCACCGGGCATCCGTCGCTGTCGTAACCGACGGTGATGGCGCCCAGGCGTGCGCGCAGGTCCTGCAGGTCGCGGCTGACGGCCAGCACGGCCATGACCTCGCAGGCGGCGGTGATGTCGAACCCGGTTTCGCGCTGGACGCCGTCCACGGTCCGGCCCTGGCCGATGGTGACGTGGCGCAGCGACCGGTCGTTCATGTCGATGGCACGCCGCCAGCTGATACGTGCAAGGTCCAGCCGCAGCGGGTTGCCGTGCTGCAGGGAGGCGTCGAGCATCGCCGCCAGCAGGTTGTTGGCGGCGGTGATGGCGTGCATGTCGCCCGTGAAATGCAGGTTGATGTCCTCCATCGGGATGACCTGCGAGCGTCCGCCGCCGGCCGCGCCGCCCTTGATGCCGAACACCGGCCCGAGTGACGGTTCCCGCAGGCATGCGAGCGCGTCCACGCCGACCTTGGCGAGCCCCTGGGCAAGGCCGATGAGCGTCGTGGTCTTGCCCTCGCCCATGCGCGTCGGCGTGATGCTGGTCACGCACACCAGCTTGCCGTCGGGGCGTTCGCGCAGACGGTCGAGGACGCTGAGCGACACCTTCGCCTTGTAGCGCCCGTAGAGCTCGACTTCGTCGGACTCCAGGCCCGCCTGCAGCGCTATCCGCTCGATGGGCTGCGGCTGCGCCTGCTGGGCTATCTGCAGGCTGGTCGCCGTCGCCGACGGCGGGCATGAAGGGTCAAGCGGCATGCTTGAACTGTTGCGCAGGTGCGCGGACCGGTGGAGGCCGCCGACGAGCGGCGCCGGCGAGACTGGCGAGACCTCGGCTAGGCCGAGGCAGGCGGAGCGGCGGCCTCGAGCTCCGGCTCGGGCGGCTGCTGCTCGGGCGCGACGGCCGCCATCGCCGCGGGGCGAAGGTCCGGCGGCTCGGGGGTGCCGGGGCGGAGCTTGATGATCCGGAAGCGCAGCACGCCGTCCGTGATCTTGAGGTTGTGGTCGAGCTGCTCCAGCAGCGAGGTCGGGCCTCGGAACTGGATCAGGTGGTAGTCGGCCGAGGCGTGCTTGCGCACCTCGTACGTCGTCTCGCGGGTGCCCCAGTCGTGGCGCCCGATGAACTCGCCCGTCCGGTCGATCAGGTCGGCGACGTCGGCCACGATCTGCTCGCGCCGCTCGTCCTCGACTGCCGGATCGAGCAGCAAGGTCAGGTCGTAGGTATGCGTTCCGCTCGCCATTGCGGTCGCCGATGGTAGCAACGTGGGGCGAAGCGGCCGCCCGCGCGGCTACGTGGATCATGGGCCCAGACGTACTGCGGCGCGTCCGCTGGGGCAACGTCGCGCTCGCCGCCGCCGTGGCCGCGGTGCTCACCGCCGTGGTGGCCTGGCCCCGCCTCGCCCCGTCGCCGCCGGCGCTGCCCCCGGATGCGGGCAAGCCGCTGGTGGGAGCCGGCGGAGCGGCGCCGGATGCGGGAAGGCCGCGCCGGACGGGCGATGCACGCGGTGGCGCGGGGCGCCGGGACGGCGTGGACGGGAGTGACGCGCGCGGTGGCGGGGCTGGCGGTGGCAGGGCGCGCGGTCGCGGAGCGCGCGGCGGCGGAGCGCGGGGTGGCGGGGCGGGGGTGCCCGGCTCGCGTCGCCACGGGGCGCCGCCACGACGCACGACGCCGCCGCGACGCACGACGCCGCCGCCGACGCACGACGCCGCCGCGACGCACGACGGCGCCGCGACGCACGACGGCGCCGCGACGCACCACGCCGCCGCGGCACGCCGCGCCGCCAAGCCAGGCCACGCCACCGCGCAATGCCGTGCCGCCGCCGCATGCCCGCTCACCGCGGAGCGCAGCCGACGCTCCCGGCGAGTTCTCGTTCGAGCGCTAGCGGCCCGCGGTCGCGCCGGCCTTGGCGCGGATGTCGGCGATCTGCTCGTCGATCCAGTCGCCCGGATCGCGTGACGTGACGATCTCGCGCAGTCCCGACGCGCGGCGCTCGCGCGACTCGGGCGACATCGTCAGGGCGTGGTAGATCGCGTCCGCGAGCTCCTGGACGTCGAACGGGTTCACCGACAGCGCGTATTCGCCCAGCTCCTCGTGCGCGCCGGTGTTCTCCGACAGGATCGAGACGCCGTTGCGCTCGTTGACCAGCGGCCCCTCCTTGGCCACCAGGTTCATGCCGTCGAACATCGCGTTGACCATCATCACGTCGTAGTGCTTGTAGGAGGCGACCGCCTCGTCGAGGTCGTCGCGGAGCTTGAGGTCGATCGGCATCCAGTCCGGCGTCCCGTGGCGGTGGTTGACGACCGCGACCAGCGCCTCGATCTTCTCCAGGTACTCCGCGTACTCCGGCACGTCGGTGCGCGACGGCATCAGCTGCGCCGTGAACGTGATCCGCTCGGCGAACTCCGGATGCTGCTCGAGGAAGATGTCGAACGCGGTGAAGCCGCGCAGGACGTTCTTGGACAGGTCCGCGCGGTCCACGCGCAGGATCGAGTACTCGCGCCGGCGCCGCAGCAGGCGCTCCTCGTACTGGCGCACGCGCTCGCGTCGCGCGACTCCCCGCGTCGCCGCGTAGTCGATCGGCAGCGGATACGCGCGCACCCACACCTCGCGCCCGCCACACCAGACGACGCCCTCCTTGAAGTCGACCTCCAGGTCCATCAGGTCGCGGCAGCACTGGAGGAAGTTCTTCTGGTAGGAGCGCGTGTGGAAGCCGATGATGTCGTTCGCCAGCACGCCCTCGTAGATCGTGTTGCGAATCCCCGTCGGGAGCACGCGCCAGGCGTCCGGCTGCGTCCACGGGATGTGGATGAAGTGATGCAGGAAGACGTCCGGCCGCGCCTCGCGCACCATCGTCGGCAGCGTGTAGAGGTGGTAGTCGTGGACCATCACGACCGGCTCGGACTGCCCCTCGATCTCCTCGACCACCGCCGTCGCCAGGTCCGAGTTGACGCGCTGGTAGCCGTCCTCGAACGCCACGACCTCGTGCGTGCGGATGTCCGGGGCGTTGCTCTGGTCCCAGAGGTAGTGCTGGATGAACCACAGCATCGGGTTGGCGATGATGTTGTAGAAGCGGTCGTAGGCCTCCTCGTCGGACTCGACGAAGCGCACCCGGAACGTGCCGCCCTCGGGCGCCTCGACCTCGAACGCCGGCAGCGTCGGCCCGCCCTTGCGCCGCGCCGCGTGGACGTCCTCGGGCGTCATCGCCGACGCGATCCAGATCGCGTCGCGGTGCGAAGCCAGGCCGGTCAGCGCCGTCACGAGGCCGCCCGTGCCGCGCTTGACCGAGCCGTCCTCCTGGAAGGTCACCGGGCCCCGGTTGGAGACGAGAACCAGCTGTGACTGGGAATCAGAGGACATCGTGAAAGATCCGCAAGTAATCTCGAAGGTACCGCGGCGTGAGGAAGTTCGCGCGCACGTGCTCCTTACCGTGCCTACCCAGCGTCCTACCCAACGACGGATCTTCGATGATGTCAAGGCAGCGCTGCGCGCATGCCTCAATCGAGTTAACGAGGTAGCCGGAGACGCCGTCGGTCACCTGCAGCGGGATCCCGCCGACGTCGCCGCCGATGAACGGGCGCCCCTTCCAGAGCGCCTCAGAGACCGTCAGCCCGAAGCCCTCGCGCGTGGACTTCTGCACCACGACGTCGGCCAGCGACTGGAACGCGTTGACCTCGATCGCGCCGACGTTGTTGAAGTTGTTGAGGATGTGGATGTCCGGATCGCCGGACGCGTGGGCGAGCGTCGAGTTGTAGAAGTCCCAGCCCTCGGGATCGTCGGACGCCATCGAGCCGACCAGCGCGAGCTGCACGTCCGGCCGCGCCTGCTTGACCGTCCGGTACGCGTCGATCACGCCCAGCGGGTCCTTCCACGGGTCAAAGCGCGAGACCTGGCAGATCATCGGGCGGTTGACGTCGATCCCGAACTGGCGGCAGACGTAGACCGCGTCGTCGTGCGACAGCGCCATGTTCTTCGGCGTCAGCGGGTCGATCGCCGGCGGGACGATGTTCACGCCGCCGTCCATCCCGGCGGGGACGTAGTCGGCCACGTGGAACAGCGACGCGGGGTAGCTCTCGATGAACGGCAGCAGCCGCTCGAGCGTCGCCGGGTTCGGGGTCGAGATGTCGATGTGACAGCGCCAGACCCACGCCCGCGCCTTCTCCGGCGCCAGTGAGAGCAGCGCCGCGGGCTGCGGATCGTGCACGATGCAGACGTCCCAGCCGCGCGAGAGCTCGCGCGCGTTCATCTCGTTGTAGGACTGCCAGACGTGCCACTGATCCTCGCTGAGGTCCTGCGGATGGCCCTGCAGCGCGTTGTGCATCAGCTTCGTGGAGTTGAAGAACTCCTCGCGCCCGAAGATCACCTGCCACTCGACCTCGAGGCCGACGTCGCGCATCAGCGGCACGAGCGTGTAGAGGATCTCCGACACGCCGCCACCGAACGCCGTCGCGGACAGATGGACGACACGGCGCCCCTTCAGTGGCTGGGCGAGCTCGCGGATCTCGTCGATGAGCTCACGGCCGACGATGTGGGTGTAGTCCGCCAGGCTCTTGTGAGCCAGCACGACCGGCTGCAGCACGCGACGAGCCTAGAGGCTTCAGCCGTCGGACCGCGCCGTGTGGCCGAGCGGCCGCTCGGCGAGCTTCACCTTGACCTCACGCCCGTCTCCGCCACGCCGGACTTGGACGGTCACGGTCTGGCCGGGCTTGACCCGCGAGACGGCGAGCCGCCTCATGCGGGCAGCACCAGCGAGAACGTGGTCGCGCCGGGGATGGAGCGCACGCTCAGACGCCCGTGCATGCGGTCGGCCAGCTCGCGCGCGATCGCGAGCCCGAGGCCGGCCCCCTGGGCCTCCTCGTTAGAGGTGAAGAACGGCTCGAAGATGTGCGGCATGTTCTGGCGCTTGATTCCGAGGCCCTGATCGGAGACCTCCAAGCGAACGTTCCCATTGCTGCGCTCGGCCGATACCCGAACTCCCGTCCCGGGCGGCGTGTGGCGCAAGGCGTTGTCGAGCAGGATCCGCAGCACCTGAGCCACGCGCTCGGGGTCGCAGTCGAGCTCGATCGGCTCCGGCCGCAGGTCGAGCGTGACCTCGGACTCGTGCCGCGCGGCCGCCGGCGTGAACTCGGACGCGACCTCGCGCGCGAGCTGGCCGACGTCGGTCGGCTCCGGGCGCAGCTCAAGCGCGCCCGACTCCAGCCGCGAGAGGTCGAGCAGCTCGACCGAGAGGTTGCGCATGCGGTCGACCTGGCCGCGGATCTGGTCGAGGAACTGCCGCCGCGTCTCCTCGTCGAGGTCCTCGTCGGCGAGCAGCTCGAGGAATCCGCCGAGCGAGAAGATCGGCGTCCGCAGCTCGTGCGAGGCCGACGCGATGAACTGCTTGCGTGCGCGGTCCAGGCGCGCGAGCTGGTTCTGCATGTCGTCGAACGCGGCGGCGAGGCGGCCGAGCTCGTCGTCGGAGTCGGCGCGGATCGGCTGCGAGAAATCGCCCGCCGCCACCTTGCGGGCGGCGCGCTCGAGCCGCTTCACGCGCGCGGCCAGGGCGCGGGCCACGAGGTAGCCGGCAAGCACCGCGATCACCAGCGCGATCCCGCCGGAGATCAGCACCTGCCGGCGGATCAGCGCGACGTTGTCCTGGACGTCGGCGAGCGAGTTGGCGAACACGGCAGCGCCGGTCACGCCGTCCTCATTGAAGGTCGGCTGCGCGACGAGCGCCTGACGGCCGGCGCTCGTCGGCCCGGTCCGCGTGACCTCGCGGCGGTTGCGGATCGCCCTCACCGCGAGATCGAGCACGTCGTCGCCCTTGACGCCGCCGCCCGGCTTGGAGTCGGCGACGAGAATCGGGCCGGCGTCGGCGATCGAGTAGACGAGCACCTCGGCCCCGGAGGCGTCAGCCGTCCGGGCGGTGGCGTTCCGGCGGTTCGCGCGCTCGGAGCCGATCTGCTTCTCGCGCGCCTTCTTCTCGCGCCGGGTCGCGTCCGGCGCGAGCGGCTTGTCGACCTCGACCGGCAGGATCCTCGTGATCCGCGGCAGGTACCGCTTGCTGTCGGAGACCAGGCCGTTGAGCCGCTGCGACGTCAGGCTCGCCTCCAACCGCGGCGTGACCGACAGGTAGATCGTCCCGATCGCGCCCGCGATGATCAGCGCGAAGATGACGGCCAGCCGGTTGCGCAGGGACCGCAGCCCCGGCACGTTCAGTGCGTCCCATCCGCGGGCGGGGCCACTACGTCTCCTCGTCGCGGAAGCGGTACCCGACGCCGCGTACCGTGAACAGGTACTCCGGCTCCTTCGGATCCGCCTCGATCTTCTCCCGCAGGTGGCGGATGTGCACGTCGATGGTCCGCGGATCGCGGTACGCGGAGTCGCCCCACACGCGCGCCAGCAGCATGTCGCGCGTGAACACGCGCCCCGGCGAGCGCGCGAGCGCGGCCAGGATCTCGAACTCCACGTAGGTCGTCTGCACGGTGTCGCCGTTGCGCGAGACCGCGCGCTTGCCCGGGTCGATGCGCATGCCCTTGACATCGATCGGGCGCTCGTCGTCGGCGTCCGCGCGCGCCATGCCCGAGCGCCGCAGCGCCGCCTTCACGCGCGAGCGGAACTCGCGCATCGAGAACGGCTTGGTGATGTAGTCGTCGGCGCCGAGCTCGAGCCCGAGCACCTTGTCGATCTCCTCGGACTTGGCCGTCAGCATGATGATCGGGACGGTCTCGCCCTTCGCGCGCAGGCGCCGGCAGACCTCCAGGCCGTCCATCCGCGGCAGCATCACGTCGAGCACCACGAGGTCGAACACCTGCTCCGAAAAGCGCGCGAGAGCCTCCCGTCCGTCTGCCGCGTGGACGACTTCATAGCCGTCGCGTTGCAGGGGAAACGACAGGAGCGTCTGGATGGGCTGCTCGTCGTCGACGAGCAGGATTCGCGGGGCCCGGTCTGCCATGACCTACAGCGGCCAAGGATAGTCGGCGCGCCGATACTCTCGGCTGCGGTGCTCGACGTTCGTGTGTACCGGACTGCATTCCTGCCGGCCCTGGTCGCGCTGTTCATCGCCGCGTTCGCGCTTCAGGACCGCCCGGCGCCCGCGGTGGCGCCGCTGCCCGCCGACGCGTTCAGCGGCGACCGCGCCTACGGCAACGACGTCAAGCCGGCGCCGGAGTCGCTGCAGGGCATGGCGCGCGACTTCCCCTCGCGCGAGCCGGGCTCGGCCGGAGACATCGGCCTCGCCGACCGCGTCGCGCGCGTGCTCGCGGCGCCGGGCCAGCGCGGTGAGCGGTCGGAGTTCCAGATCTCGCGCACCTTGGCCGAGGCGCGCACGCCCGAGGGCAAGACCGAGGTGGTGACCGTCGTGGGTACGCGCCCGGGGCTCTCCAGCCGCCGCATCGTCGTGCTTGCGAACCGCGACTCGCGCGAACGGCCCGGACTCGCCGACCTGTCGGCGACCGCCGCGCTGCTCGAGCTCGCGCGCGTGTTCAAGACGCGCGACCTGCGCAAGACGCTCGTGCTCGTCTCCACCTCGGGCGCGACGTCCGGCTTCGCCGGCGCGCGCGCGTGGGCGAAGGACAACGCGGGCGCGCCGGTCGACGGCGTGATCGTGCTCGGCGACATGGGCGGCGCGCGCGTGCGCAAGCCGTGGATCGTCTCCTGGCCGGCGGCGCCGAAGCCGGTGGCGCTCGGGCTGGAGCGCACCGTGCAGGCCGCCGTGCGGGCGGAGGCCAAGAGCGACCCGGGCGGCTCGCGCGCGATCGGCCAGTGGATCCGCCGCGCGCTCGGCGTGACGGTGTCCGGGCAGGGCCCGATCGCCGCCGAGGGGCTGCCGGCCACGCTGATCTCGGAGTCCGGCGAGCGCGGCCCGGAGCCGCGCACCCGGGTGATCGACACGCGGCTGCAGGCGTTCGGCCGGGCGGCGGTGCGGGCGGTCAGCGCGATCGACGCCGCGCGCCCGCGCGACGAGGCGGCCTTCGCCGACGCGCCGGACGGCATCGTGACGATGCGCAACGTGCTGCCGGACTGGGCGGTGCGGCTGGTGGTCGCGACGCTGCTGCTGCCGGCGCTGCTGGCCGCGCTCGACGCGTTCTTCCGCGCGCGCCGCCGGCGCGTGCGCGTGGGCGGCGCACTCGGGCGGATCGCGATCGGCGCGCTGCCGATCGTCGTCGCGTGGGTGTGGCTGCGCCTGCTCGGCCTGTCCGGCCTGCTCGAGGCGGTCGACGGGCCGGTGCTGCCGGACTCCTATCCGCTCGACGCGAGCGGGCTGGTGGCGATCGGCTCCGCGGCGGCGATCGGCGTGCTCGCCTGGTGGATCGCCCGGCGCCTGCTCGCCGGGCCGGCGGTCGCAGAGGCCGATGCGCTGGCCACCGGGCTGACGATCTGCGGGCTGACGAGCGTCGTCTGGCTCATCAACCCCTACGCGGCCGCGCTGCTGCTGGCGGCCATGCACTTGTGGCTGTTCGCGGCCGGCGGGTGGAGCGGCCGGGCCGGGTTCGCGGCGATCGTCGGCGGGCTGGCGCTGCCGTTGCTCGCGATCGTCTATCTCGGCGCGGCGCTCTCCCTCGGCCCGGTCGACATGGCCTGGGCGAGCGTGCTCGCGGTCGCCGGCGGGCACGGCCTCTGGACCGCGCTCGGCCTGGCGGCGCTGCTGGCGGCGCTCGGGGGCCTGATCCGCGTGCTGCTCTCGCGCGCGGGCGTCGTGCGCGAGCCGCCGTCCGGCGGCGGCGACATCAAGACGCGCGGGCCGCTCAGCTACGCCGGTCCGGGCTCGCTCGGGGGAACGGAGTCAGCGCTGCGGCGCTGAATGCCGATAGGCCCCCAATGGCGATGAGCGAGACCACGGCAGCGCCCACGCCGCATCCCCCGGCGCCGGCCGCTCCGCGTCGCCGCCGGGCCCGCGGCCTCTTGCGCGCGCTTTCGACCGCGCTGATCCTGGCCGGCGCGCTGCTGCTCGCCGACGCGGCCGCGACGCTGCTCTGGCAGGAGCCGCTCTCGTCGCTGTACGCACACGTCCGCCAGGGCAAGCTCGAGCACAAGCTCCGGCAGCTCGACGCTGTCCAGCCGACGCCGGTGGAGCGCCGCGCGCTCGCAAAGCTGCCCGATCCGCACCGCAAGATCGCGTTCGCGGCGCGCGCGTTCGACCGTCGGACGGACGAGGGCGACCCGCTCGGGCGGATCGCGATCCCGCGCATCGGCGTGAAGGCCGTGTTCGTCGAGGGGACGGCGGCCGGCGACCTGCGCAACGGTCCCGGGCACTACCCCGGGACGCCGCTGCCCGGCGAGCGCGGCACCGTGGGCATCGCCGGCCACCGCACGACCTACGGCGCCTGGTTTCGCAAGATCGACAAGCTCCGCGCGGGCGACTCGATCACGCTGACGCTGCCCTACGGCCGCTTCACCTATCGCGTCGAGCGGACCCGCATCGTGCCGCCGACGGCGGTCTGGGTCACCCAGCGCGTGGCATACGACCGGCTGATCCTGTCGGCCTGCCACCCGCTGTACTCGGCCGCCAAGCGGATCGTGGTGTTCGCGCGCCTCACGGGGGAGCAGCCGCGAGGGGTCGCCGCATGACATCCGGTGACGGCCCCATCGATCCTTGTCCGCACGACGACGATAGCTCTCACATGACGGTGCAGGAATCCCGATATGCGATCCGAGTGCGGATGACGGGTCCGCCTCGCGATGGTGGCCGGCGCTTCGAGCGCGGGTCGTCTTCGCCCCCTCCGACGGACGGCGGCTTGACCAAAGTGGAACAACTGCGAGAGCGCATCGTGCGTGGGACCTACGAGGTCGACAGCAACGCTGTCGCCGCGGCGATCCTCGCCCGGTTGCTGGAGCGCGCCCAACCGAGCGAAGGGAACAGCGATGGCCGGCTGGCGTAATTAGCCGCGTCTGACGCGACTCTCGCTCAATGCTCATAGCCCCGCCAGGAGCCGGCTCCTGGCGGGGCGTTGAGCCAGTCCACTCCCGGTTCGCCGGCGCCGACGGCGCCGATCCAGCGCAGGCCCGCGGCCTCGGCCCGTTCCCGCGCGCCCGGAGGGACGCATGCGCAGAGCTCGTAGTCCTCACCACCGGTCGCCGCCAACTCGGCGGCGGCGATGCCGAGCGTCTCCGCCACCTCCTGCACGCCGGGGGCCAGCGGAAGCGCTCGCGCGTCGATCTCCAGCCGCACGCCGGATGCCTCGGCGAGCCGCCGCGCGTCGCTTGCGAGCCCGTCGGAGAGGTCGAGCATCGCGCTCGCACCGGCCGCGGCCAGCGAGCGGCCCTCCTCCAGACGCGGCCGCGGGCGCAGGTAGCGCTCCCGCAGTCCCGCACCGCCGGGTGCGCGCCCGTCCAGCACGGCGAGCCCCGCGGCGGCGCCGCCGAGCGTTCCGGTCACGCCGACGAGATCGCCCACACGCGCCCCGTCGCGGCCGACGAACGCCTCGGGGTCGGGGCCCCAGCCGACGACGGTCACCGCGAGGGTCAGCGCCGGACCGCGCGCGAGGTCGCCGCCGGCGATCGTCACGCCGCACTCGACGGCCAGTGCCTCGGCGCCGCGCATGACGGCGAGCACGTCGGCGTCGCCGGTCATCACGACCGAGATGTAGGCCTCGCCGGGCTCCGCGCCCATGGCGGCGAGGTCTGAGAGGGCGCCCGCGAGCGCCCTCCAGCCTGCGTCTTCGAAGGAAGCCTGGCCGAGCCTGAAGTGGGTGCCGTCCACCATCACGTCGGTGGACACCGCCGCGGCGCCGCCTGCGCGGACGACCGCCGCATCGTCGCCGAGCCAGCGCACGACCCGGGACCCGGGACGCCGCGACAGCACGGAGGAAATCGCCTCTATGAGGGCGAGCTCACCGATGCCGGTAGACGATCCGCGCCCGATTGAGGTCGTAGGGCGAGACCTCTACCCGGACGCGATCGCCCGGAAGGATGCGGATACGGAAGCGCCGCATCTTGCCGGCCACGTGGCCAAGGACCTCGTGGCCGTTGTCGAGCTGCACCCTGAACATCGCATTCGGGAGCGCCTCGACGACCTCGCCTTCGAACTCGACCTTCTCTTCCTTCGGCAAACTCAGATGACCCGTACGTTCGTGGCTTGGGGACCCTTCGGCGATTCGCCCAGCTCGTACTCGACCTTCGCGCCTTCGGCGAGCGTCCGGAACCCGTCGCCCGCGATGCCGGAGAAGTGCACGAACGCGTCCTTCCCTCCGTCGTCGGGCGTGATGAACCCGAAGCCCTTCTCGTCGCTGAACCACTTCACGACACCAGTAGCCATGTGCCTGCTGCACTCCTCTGTGAATCAAGCATGCGCGAGGGGTGCTGCCGGCACTGCCTTCCCGCATACACCATTGCCGCCTTCGGCGGCCCAACGCGGCAAGTTGTACCAGTCGAGCGGGCTGGTGCCCAGGCTACGGAGGCGTGCCGTCGCCCTGGCCGCCGGGTGACTTGGTGGCCGGCGGGCCCTGGGGCTTGGTCTCGTACTGGCTCGGGTCGTAGGTCGTGCCGCCGTTGGCGCCGCCCGTCGTCTTGTCGCCGTTGCCGTTGCCGTCATTCTTCTTGCCGTCGTTCTTCTTGCCGTCGGTCTGGTCGCCGGTGGCCGCGCCGGTGTCGGCCTTCGGCTTGCCGGTCGTCGCGTAGTGGCCGAAGAACGGCTGGCTGACGAATGGTGTCTTCGGCGGCCTGAAGTCGCCGCAGTACTTGCCGACGGCCTTCTTCATGTACGCGCCCCAGATGTCGGCGGGGAACGTGCCGCCGTCGACGTTGCGGCCGAAGTAGAGGCCGTTCATCTCGATGTGCTGCTTCGGGTAGCCGACCCACACGGCCGTGGCCAGACGCGGGGTGAAGCCGACGAACCAGGCGTCGATGTTGTGGTCGGTCGTGCCGGTCTTGCCGGCGGCTGGGCAGCCGATCTGGGCGTGCGTGCCGGTGCCGCCCTGGACGTTGTCCTCGAGGATCTTGGTCGCCTCGGCGGTCACGCCGTCGTCGAACGCCTTGGTGCGCTTGACCTTCCAGCGGGCCGGCAGCTCGGAGTGCCCGTCGGCGAACACGACCTTGCGGATCGCGCGCGGGCGGTTGCGGTAGCCGCCGCTGGCGATCGTCGCATAGGCGTTGGCCATCTCCAGCGGCGAGACGCCGCGCTCGAGCCCGCCGATCGCCTCGGCGCAGTAGCCGTTGAGCTTCGACGTGATGCCCATCATCCGCGCGGTCTCTTTGACCTTGTCGGGGCCGAGGTCGGACGTCAGCTGTGCGTACACGGAGTTGTCGGACTTCAGCGTCGCGGCGTGCAGGGTCAGGTCGCCCGCACCCTTGCCGCCGTAGGTCTTGACCGTCCACGGGCCGCATGGCGGGTCCTTGAACTCGATCGGCGACTTCGAGACGTAGTGCGTCGTGTCGGGGTTGACGCCCTCGCGCAGCGCGGTCAGCAGCACCATCGGCTTGAACGCCGAGCCCGGCTGGCGGTGGCCCTGGGCGGCGAGGTTGAACTTCGACTTGCCGTAGTCGGCCGAGGACGCCATCGCCACGATGTCGCCGTTCTTCGGGTCGATCGAGACGATCGCCGAGGACGGGCCGATGTCGCCGAGCTTCTCCGCGATCGCGGCCCGCGCCTCGACCTGCTTCTTGAGGTCGATCGTCGTGTAGACCTTCAGCCCGCCGAGCTTGACGGTCGCTTCGCCATACTGCTTGGTCAGCTCGTCCTGGATGTAATCGAAGAAGAACCGCTCGCGCCGGTGCGCGAAGTAGTGCTCCATGTGCAGCCCGAGGCCCTTCTCCTCCTCGGCCGCCGCGGTCTGCGGGCTGATCATCTTCAGCTCGGCCATCTTGCGCAGGACCTCGTTGCGGCGCGCCTTGGTGCCGTCCCGGTTGAGCACGGGCGAGTACTGCGAAGGCGCCTGCGGCATGCCGGCCAGCATCGCCGCCTCGCGCAGCGTCAGCTTCTGGATCGGCTTGTTGAAGTACATCCTCGCCGCCGCGCCGGCGCCGACCGCGGTCTGCCCGCCGACCGTGCCGTAGGGGACCGTGTTGATGTACTTGCTCAGCACCCAGTTCTTGTTGTGCTGCTTCTCGAGCTCCTCGGCGAGCTTGGCCTCGCGCAGCTTGCGCTTGTAGCCCTCGATGCCCGTCCGCTGGTAGTTCTGCGTGTAGAGGTTGCGGACGAGCTGCATCGTCAGCGTGGAGCCGCCCTGGACCGTCTTCTTCTCGGTCACGTTCTTGACCGCCGCGCGCGCGAGGCCCTCGTAGTCGACGCCCTTGTGCTTGTAGAAGCGCTGGTCCTCGATCGCGACCGTCGCCTGCCTGAGCACGTCGGGGATGTCGTCGCTGGGGACCGCCACGCGCAGCTCGTCGGCCTGGATGAAGCCCAGGCGCGTGCCGTCGGCGGCGTAGACGGCGGAGACCTCGCCGACCTCCTTCTGCTTGAGCGAGGAGAGCGGCGGCGCCTCGTCGGCGGCGTGGATGACCCAGGCGACGGCCGCTGCGCCCGCGAGCCCGCCGAGCAAAAGCAGCACGAGGAGGCCGAGCAGGACGTACCGCCCGGGGCCCCAGCCGTGCCGGCGCCGTCGAAGTCGCGAAGAATGGCTCATACGCCCGGTGATCGATTCTAGGGAGCGGTTACGGCTCCTCTACCTGGAGAAGTCCATCGGCACGAAGACGCTTGAGGCAAAGGCGGCGCAGGTCGGCCTCGCGGGCGGCCCGCTCTGGCGGGGGAACCGCGTCGCCGCCGATCGCCAGCCGCACGCCCCAGGGCACCGCCTCGGCGACCGAGGCCTCCTGGCCGGTCTCGTCGCGCAGCGCCTCGATCGCGCGCTCGACGTCGGCGTGCGGGGGGAGCCAGATCGCGACGTCGAGCCCGACATGGTCGACCGCGAGCGTGTCGTTGCGCATGACGCCGGACGCGAGCTTCTCGTTGGGGATCACGATGCGCTGGTCCGACAGCGTGCGCAGGATCGTGTAGTTGAGCCGCACGTCCTCGACGACGCCGTAGTTGGCTTCGAAGGTCACCCAGTCGCCGACGCGGATCGGCTGCGTGACCGCGAGCATGATCCCGGCCACGAAGTTCGCCAGCACCTGGCGCGCGGCGAAGCCGACGATCGCCGCCGCGATCACGCCCGACGCGAGCAGGCTCGCCGCCAGCCGGGCGATGCTGGCGAAGTACGACAGCGCGACGGCGGCGCCGATCAGGACGATCGTCGCGTAGATCATCCGGCGCACGAAGCGCAGCCGGGTGTCGGCCTCGCGCGAGATGCCGGTCCGCTCGACGGTCGCGCGCACGATCCGGCCGCGCAGCAGCCGGTCGACGATCGTGGCGATCGCGAAGGCCGCGACGATCGTGATGGCTGCGCTGAACCAGTCCGCGTGCCACAGCGACTCCGCGATGCGAGGATCCGGGACCCGCATGGGCGCGCACAGTACCCATCCGGCCGTGCTGCTCGACGCGCTCGGCACACTGATCTCGTTTGAGCCGCCGGCCCCACGGCTGCGGCTGGCGCTGCGCGAGCGGCTTGGCGCCGACGTCTCGCAGGGGGCCGCCGAGGCGGCGATGCAGGCGGAGATCGCCTACTACCGGGAGCACCTGCACGAGGGCCGCGACGCCGCGTCGCTGGCCGACCTGCGCGCGCGTTGCGCGGCGGCGATGCGTCCGGCGCTGGGTCTCGACGTCCCCGTGGGCGCGCTGCTGGATGCGCTGCACTTCTTCGCCTACCCGGACGCCGCGCCGGCCCTGCGCGAGCTGCGCGCCGCCGGCCTGCGCACCGTCGTGGTCTCCAACTGGGACCACTCGCTGCACGAGCGCTTGCACGAGACCGGCCTCGCGCCGCTCGTCGACGGCGTGCTGGCGTCGGCCGAGGTGGGCGCCGCCAAGCCCGACCGCGCCATCTTCGCGGCCGCGCTGGAGCTGGCGGGGACGAGCGACGCGTGGCACGTGGGGGACACCGTGGAGGCCGACGTCGAGGGCGCGCGGGCGGCGGGGCTGCGGCCGGTGCTGATCGTACGTAACGTCGTCCGAGGTCCGAGCTCGCGAGGACGGAGGCCGAAACCGGTGTCTCTGCAGGCGCCGCCCGGTGTGCCGGTGATCGAAACGCTCAGCGGCCTCTTACCCTTGGTGTCCCCCCGATGACGAGCCACGAGTTCCTTCCGCCGCGGCCTGAGCTGCCGGACGGCATGGCGGCGCCGGTCCCGGCTCCGCCGCCGGACCCGCCCGCCGAGCCGCGCGCGATCCCGCTGTGGGCCCCGTTCGCGGTGATGGGGATCGTCTTCGTGGTGATCGGGGCGTTCTCGGCCGCGGTGCTCGGGATCGCGCACGCCATGGACCCGTCGATCGAGCTCTCGGATCCGCCGGACTCGCTCACGATCGTGCTGACCTTCGTGCAGGACGCCGGGCTCGTGCTGGCCGCGGTGCTCACGTTCAAGATCGTCTTCGGGCGCGTGACGCCGGGCGATCTCGGGCTGCGGCGGGTCAGCCACTGGGGCCACGCACTGAAGATGATGGTTGCGCTCTACGTGGCGTTCTGGATCGCCGCGCTCGTGCTCGAGCTGATCTTCGGCAAGCCGCCCGAGCAGGAGCTGGTGACCGAGCTCAAGGCCCAGCAGTCGTTCGCGATCCTCGCCGGCTACGCCGTCCTTACGTGC
This sequence comes from uncultured Solirubrobacteraceae bacterium, assembly GCA_963837485.1. GTDB lineage: Bacteria > Actinomycetota > Thermoleophilia > Solirubrobacterales > Solirubrobacteraceae > Solirubrobacter. The sequence continues at coordinate 319,897 of CAWINP010000001.1, forward strand.
CTCGTCGCGCCCGTGTGCGAGGAGATCTTCTTCCGCGGCTTCGTCTTCGCGACGTTCGCGCGCAAGCTCGGTCCAGGCTGGGGCGCCGTGCTCGCCGGAGGCATCTTCGGGCTCATCCACGCGCCCAATCCCGTGCTCGGATTGATCGCGCTCGCGGTGCTCGGAGTCGCCCTCTGCCTCCTCTACTGGACCACGCAGTCCATTATTCCGTGCATGGCCCTCCATGCGCTCAACAATTCGATCTCCTTCGGCGTCACGAAATCGCTCGGCGCCGGGGTCTTTCTCGCGCTCGTGATCGGCAGCGTCGGCCTCGTCGTCGCCGTCGCCACCGCGGTCTCCTCGCGCGCGGCGGTGACTGCATGAGAGCCGCGGGGGCGGTTGCCCTCGCGTTGCTCGTACTGCCATCGACCGCCGCGGCCCAGACGCCGCCGGCGCCCACTCCCACGCCGGCGCCTCCGGCGACCGGCGCGCTCACCAGTTCGGCGCCTGACCTGCCGATCGCCGGCACGGCGCTGACCGGCCGCGCGTTCACGGTCCGCGTCGTGCTCAAGCCCTACGTCGCGGGCGAGAAGGTCACCGTCCGCGTCTACCGCGGCAAGCGCAAGATCGCAGTCAAGGCGCTCGCGCCGAAGCCCGTCGCCGGCAATGCCGCCGGCGTGGCGACGCTGAAGGTCGCCTCCGGCAAGCCCGGCAAGCTCCGGATCACCGCGTCGCACCGGGCCACGCCCGGGCTCGCCACCACCGTGGCGAAGACGCTGCGCGTCAACGCGCTCAAGCCGTACGCGTCAGCCGGCGCGCGCGGCCCGCTGGTGCGGCTGCTGCAGGCCAAGCTCGACCGGCTGCGCTACGCCGTCCCGCGCAGCGGCGTGTTCGACGCCGGCACCGCCAACGCGGTGATGGCGTACCGAAAGGTGACCGGGATGGCGCGGACCACGATCGCGTCCGAGCAGGTCTTCTCGGGCCTGCTCAAGGGTCGCGGCGCCTTCAAGGTCCGCCACCCCGGGGACGGCCATCACGTGGAGGCGCGCCTGGACAAGCAGATCCTTGCCCTGATCGACGGCGGCAAGGTCGTCCGGATCTACCACATCTCGTCCGGCAAGCCGTCGACGCCGACCGTCCGCGGGCGCTTCAACGTCTACCTGAAGACGCCGGGGACCAACGCGAAGGGCATGGTCGACTCGAACTACTTCATCCGCGGCTACGCCATCCACGGCTACGCCTCGGTGCCGCCGTACAACGCCAGCCACGGTTGCCTGCGCGTCCCGATCATGAACGCGCGGACGATCTACAACTGGCTTCGCATCGGCGACGTGGTCTGGGTCGAGTAAGGACTCGTCTCCTCGGCGAGGCGGGAGAGGACGCCGTCCATCCCGCCGGCGGCGTGGGCCTTGCGCATGCGGTCCGCGCCGCCGCCCTCGCGGAGGATGCGGTCGATCTCCTCGAGCGCGTCCTCGGCGTCGAGCTCGCGCGCGTAGGGGCGCGCGATCGCCAGCGCGTCGCCGGCGAACTCCCGCATCGGCGTGAGCCGGCCGCGCCACCAGACCGTCGCGTCGAGCCCGTCGCGGCCGGCCCGGAAGGAGGACTCCATCAGCGCCTCGCTCGGCGGCGACTCCTCCTCATGGCCGTCGGCGCAGGCGACCGCGAGCGCGTGGATGAGCGCGGCGATGCCGCCGACTGTCTCGAGCCGGCTCTGCGCGTCCATCGCGCGGACCTCGACGGTGCCGAGCTTCGGCGTCGGCCGCAGGTCCCACCAGAGGTACGTGTAGTCGGGCAGGTCGCCGGTGCGCAGGCACCAGGCGACGATGTCCTCGTAGTGCTCCCAGCCCGCGAACGTGGGCGGGATCACCGACCGCGGGAAGCCGCGGAAGACGACCGAGCGCGCCGACGCGAAGCCGGAGTCGATCCCGTGCCAGTAGGGCGAGTTGGCGGCCAGCGCCTGGAGCAGCGGCAGGAACGCGCGCAGCCGGTTGCAGACGTCGATCGCGGTCTCGGCGTCGGGCATGCCCACGTGCACGTGCAGCGCCGCGGTCGGCGTGCGCTCGACGAGCCCGCGCATCGATTCGCGGATCGCCTGCGTGCGCGCCGTCGGCGCATGCCCGACGTCGCCGAACGCGGCGTTCGGGTGCAGGCCGGCGCCGATCGGCGTCGCCCCGGCCTCGCGCAGCGCCTCGCGCAAGGCGCCCAGAGTCTCCATCCCCTCAGGTACGTTGCGCACCACCGGGGTCGAGCACTCGATGAGAGAGCCGTACAGCTCGTGCTTGACGTCGCCGGTGCGCGGGTCGACACGATCGATGATCTCGCTCGCCACGTTCGCGAGCTCGAGCGTCTGGGGGTCGACGAGCAGCAGCTCCTCCTCGACGCCCAACGCGAAGTCGGCCTCTCGGCCGAAGGCGAGGTCCACGCGCGTATCGTCGCACGGAGGGAGCAAGGCCGGTTAGGGCCATGGGCGATTTCGAAACGCGACGGCCGGCGACCGGAGGGCGAAAGGCGTGTCGACGAGGGAGCAAGGCCGGTTAGGGCCGTGGGCGATTTCGAAACGCGACGGCCGGCGACCGGAGGGCGAAACCTGTCTTCTCCTCTCAATAGGGTGCCCCTGATGTCGGCTTCCGACACCCTCATAGAAGCGTTGCGCCGGCACGCGCTGATCATCGGCGACGTCACGCTCACGTCCGGCGCCACCGCCCAGTACTACGTCGACGCCAAGCGCGCCATCCTGCTGCCCGACGGCTTCGCCGCGCTCGCCGAGCTGGTGGCCGGATTCGCGCGCCAGTGGGAGGCCACGGCGGTCGGCGGGCTCACGCTGGGGGCCGACGCGCCCGCGTGCGCGGCGCTCGCCGGCGGCGCGGACGTGAAGGCGTTCTTCGTTCGCAAGCAGACGAAGGAGCACGGCCTCCAGCGGCGGATCGAGGGCCCTCCGCTGGTCCCGGGCGAGCGCTGCCTGATCGTGGAGGACGTGGTCACGACCGGCGGGTCGACGGTGCAGGCGATCGAGGCGGTCAAGGCGGAGGGCCACGACGTGGTGGGAGTCGTCACGGTGCTCGACCGGCTGGCCGGGGGCGCCGAGGCCATCGCACGGGCCAGCGGCAACGCCCCGTATCAAGCTCTGGCCACGATCGACGATGTCTATCCTGACCGGCCCGACCGGCAGGAAGAGCCCTCGTAGCTCAATGGATAGAGCACGCGCCTCCTAAGCGCGGGATGCAGGTTCGATTCCTGCCGGGGGCATTTGCGACGCTCGCCCCGGGGGGCGAGGTCGCAGGGAGTTCGACAAGCGGTTCTGCAGGGCATCTTGGCAAGTGAACTCCCAGGTGGCTTGCGGCGAAGTAGTAGGTTTTTCTCGCAGTTGGGGAACTTGGGCCGAGGAGGCCTCTGAATGAGCACGGGAACAGGCGCCAGCGATCTGCTGCACGCCGAAGACACAGCGATCGATCAGATCGTCTCGGGCAAGTCGCCCGTTGCGGCGCGGTCGCCGATGCAGCTGTTCTGGCGCCGCTTCAAGAAAGACAAGGTCGCGCTCGGCGCCGGCACCTTCATCGTCGTCCTGATCGCCTCCGCGATCCTCGCCGAGCCGATCCGCAAGCTCGTCGGCGCGCCGCCGCCGAACCTGCAGCAGACGACCGCGCTCGACAGCTTCGGCCTCCCAACCGGGCCGAGCTCCGATCACATCTTCGGTGTCGACCAGATCGGGCGCGACGTGTTCTCGCGCACGCTGGCCGGCGCCCAGGTCTCGCTGATCGTGGCGTTCGTCGGCACCGGGCTGTCGGTGCTGTTCGGCGTGACGCTGGGCATGGTCGCCGGCTACTTCCGGGGCTGGACCGACACGCTGATCTCGCGCTCGGTCGACGTGCTGCTCGCGTTCCCGGTGCTGCTGCTCGGCCTCGGCCTCGCGTCGGCGTGCTCGGGCAAGGACGGCTGCCTCGGCGGGCGCCTGCAGCCCGGCCTCGGCGTCGTGGTCGTGATCATCGTCGTGGCGAACACGCCGTACGTGGCCCGCATCATCCGCGGCCAGGTGCTCTCGCTGCGCGAGAAGGAGTTCGTCGAGGCGGCGAGGTCGCTCGGCGCGCCCAACCGCCGGATCATCTTCCGCGAGATCCTCCCGAACCTCGTGGCGCCGATCATCGTCTACACGACGCTGTTCATCCCCGCCAACATCCTGCTCGAGGCGGCGCTGTCGTTCCTCGGCGTCGGCGTCCAGCCCCCGAAGTCCTCGTGGGGCAAGATGCTCGCCGACGCCACCCAGATCTTCAATACGGCGTGGTGGTACATGCTCGCCCCGGGCCTGGCCCTGCTGCTGACGGTGCTCGCCTTCAACCTCGTCGGCGACGGCATGCAGGACGCGCTGAACCCGAAGGGCACCAAGTCGAGGTAAGCCATGGCCGCCTACATCGCACGCCGGCTCGTCTGGGTCATCTTCCTGCTCTTCATGATCACGCTGATCACGTTCGTGATCTTCAGCGTGCTGCCGTCCGGCGACCCTGCCGTGCTGCGCGCCGGGCGCCAGCCGTCGCCCCAGCTGATCGAGTCGATCCGCCACCAGTTCGGGCTCGACAAGCCCAAGCCGGTGCAGTTCATCAACTACATCGGCGACATCCTGCCGTTCCTCGGGCACAACGGGTTCTACTTCGGGTTCAGCTACCAGAACCAGACCGAGGTGCTGCCGGAGATCCTCAACCGGCTGCCCAACACGATCTTCCTGACCGTCGGCGCGGTCATCCTGTGGCTGTCGATCGGGATCCCGATCGGCGTCGTCTCGGCCGTCAAGACCGGCAGCTGGCTCGACCGTCTGCTGATGACCGTCGCGCTGATCTTCATCTCGGCGCCGGTGTACTTCCTCGGCCTCGTGGTGCTCTACCTGTTCGCCGACGACATCGGCAAGTTCCCGCTCCTGCCCGGCAACTCGGCCTACTCCCAGGCGACGACGTTCTGGGACAAGGGAGAGGCGCTGATCATGCCGTGGTGCGTGCTCGCCGCCTCCTTCGCCGCGGTCTACGCCCGCTTCCTGCGCGGCAACCTGATCGACACGCTGCAGGAGGACTACATCCGCACGGCGCGGGCCAAGGGCGTGTCCGAGCGCCGGGTGCTGTTCCGGCACGGCGTGCGCGCGGCGATCACGCCGATCGTCACGCTGCTCGGCCTGGACATCGGCATCCTGCTCGGCGGCGCGATCCTCACGGAGACCGTCTTCAACATCCAGGGGATCGGCCGCTACGCCTACGACGCGATCACGAACTCCGACCTGCCGGTGATCCAGGGCACCGTGCTGTTCGGCGCGTTCTTCATCGTCACGATGTCGCTGATCGTCGACATCCTGTACGCGTTCATCGACCCGCGGGTGCGTTACTGATGGCGGCACCGCTGCTGGAGGTCGAGGACCTCCGTGTCCACTTCGAGACCGACGACGGCCTGGTCAAGGCGGTCGACGGCATCTCCTACACCGTCGACCGCGGAGAGACGCTCGGGATCGTGGGCGAGTCCGGGTCCGGCAAGTCGGTCTCCTCGCTCACCGTCATGGGCCTCACCCGGGCGCGCAACGCGCGCATCTCCGGGACCGTGCGCTTCGACGGCAGGGACCTCCTGAACGCATCCGAGGACGAGATCCGGGCGATCCGCGGCGACGACGTCGCGATGATCTTCCAGGACCCGCTGTCCTCGCTGCATCCCTTCTACAAGGTCGGGACGCAGATCGCCGAGGCGGTCCGCGCGCACCGCGACGTGTCGAAGGGGCAGGCGTGGGACCGCGCGGTCGAGATGCTCGGCCTCGTCGGCATCCCGGAGCCGCGCCGGCGCGCCGACGCCTACCCACACGAGTTCTCCGGCGGCATGCGCCAGCGCGCGATGATCGCGATGGCGCTGGCCAACGACCCGAAGCTGCTGATCGCCGACGAGCCGACGACCGCGCTCGACGTGACCGTGCAGGCGCAGATCCTCGAGCTGATCGAGCGCCTCCAGAGCGAGTTCGACACGGCCGTCGTGGTGATCACGCACGACCTCGGCGTCGTCGCCGAGATGGCCGACGAGATCGCCGTCATGTACGCCGGCCGGATCGTTGAGAAGGCCAACGCGGACACGATCTTCGCGACACCGGAGCACCCGTACACGTGGGGCCTGCTGTCCTCGATCCCGCGCCTGGACACGCCGCGCGGCGAGGAGCTGGTGCCGATCTCCGGGCGCCCGCCGTCGCTGATCAATCTGCCCGGCGGCTGCTCGTTCCACCCGCGCTGCCCGTACGTGCGCGAGGCGCACAAGCGCATCGATCCGACGCTCGACGAGGTGCCCGCCGATCCCGGCCACCTGGTCGCCTGCCTGCTCGCGCCCGAGGTCCGGCGCCAGCTGTGGAGCGAGCTGCGTTCGGGCGTCGCGCCCGACGACGCGCGCAAGGACGTCATGACAGAGGAAGAGGTGGCGTAATGGCAAACGACCGGGTCGACACAGCCATTGGCGCTGTCACGCGCACGCGGAGCAGAGCATGACGGATGTCGCGCCGCCCGCGGGCGAGACGATCATGGAGGTGCGCGACCTCGTCAAGCACTTCCCGATCCGCGCCGGCTTCTTCCAGCGCCAGGTCGGCGCCGTGCAGGCCGTCGACGGCATCTCCTTCGACGTCATGCGCGGCGAGACGCTCGGCCTGGTGGGCGAGTCGGGCTGCGGCAAGTCGACCACGGCGCGGCTGCTGCTGCGGTTGATGGTGCCGACGGCGGGCTCGATCAAGTTCGGCGGGCGCGAGATCGCGCACATCAAGGGCCGCGAGCTGAAGGCGCTGCGGCGCGACATGCAGATGATCTTCCAGGACCCGTACTCGTCGCTGAACCCGCGCAAGACGGTCGGCTCGATCATCGCCGAGCCGTGGGTGATCCACCGGATCGACCCGGAGGGCGGCCGCAAGCGGGCGGTCCAGGAGCTGATGGACACCGTCGGCCTGAACCCGGAGCACTACAACCGCTACCCGCACGAGTTCTCCGGCGGCCAGCGGCAGCGCATCGGCGTCGCCCGCGCGCTCGCGCTCAAGCCGAAGATGATCGTCGCCGACGAGCCGGTCTCCGCGCTCGACGTGTCGATCCAGGCCCAGGTGCTCAACCTGCTGCGCGACCTCCAGCGCGACCTCGGCCTGACGGTGATCTTCATCGCGCACGACCTCTCGGTGGTGCGGCACATGTGCGACCGCGTGGCGGTCATGTACCTCGGCAAGATCTACGAGCTGGCGACGTCCGAGCAGCTGTACGCGCATCCGCGCATGCCCTACACCGGCGCGCTGATGTCGGCCGTGCCGGTGCCCGACCCGCGGCTCGCGCGGGCCAAGAAGCGCCAGCTGCTGGTCGGCGACGTGCCGTCGCCGACCAACCCTCCGCCCGGCTGCCGCTTCCACACGCGCTGCTGGAAGGCGCAGGAGATCTGCCGGCAGGAGGATCCGCCGCTGGAGATCAAGGAGGGCGGCAACCTCGCCGCCTGCCACTTCCCGCTCACGGACGCCGAGGTGCTCGAGCGCGTGCCGACGGCGAGAACCACTTAAGGCGTGCAGCACCTCCGCCCCGGGTGGGCGGGTTTGGTGTCATCCGACCTCAATCAACGCGCGGTCCAGCCGAGGTCCATCGTCACCGGCACGCCGGTGATGGCACGGCCGCCCGGGCCGGCCAGGAACGCGACCACGTTCGCGACCTCCTCCGGCTCGATCAGGCGCTTGATCGCGTGCGGGGCGAGGATGACGTCGTTGAGCGCATCCTCCTCGGAGATCTCGTGCGCCTTCGCCTGGTCGGGGATCTGGCGTTCGACCAGCGGCGTGCGGACGTAGCCGGGGCAGACCGCGCTGGCGGTGATCCCGTGTTCGGCGCCCTCGAGCGCGAGCGTCTTGACGAGGCCGAGCACTCCGTGCTTGGCTGAGACGTAGGCGGCCTTGTACGGGCTGGCGGCGAGCGCGTGCGCGGAGGCGATCGCGACGAAGCGGCCGTCGCCCGAGGCCTTGAGCGCCGGCCAGGCGTGCTTGGCGAGCAGGAACGGGCTGGTGAGCAGCAGCGCGACGATCGTGTCCCACCGGTCCTCGGGGAAGTCCTCGACCGGCGCGACGTGCTGGACACCGGCGTTGGCGACGACGACGTCGAGCCGGCCGAAGGCGTCGAGCGCGGCGTGCACGGCGCCGGCGTTGCCCTCCCGGGCCGTGAGGTCGGTGATGTACGCGGTCCCCGGCCCGGCGTTGAGGTCGGCCGCGAGCACGTCGTAGCCGTCGGCCAGCAGGCGCTCGGCCACCGCGCGGCCGATGCCGCTCGCGGCGCCGGTGACGAGGGCGGCGGGCATGCGAGGGACCTACCCTCGCGCGCGCTCCGCCAGCCGCGAAAGCCGCCGGTCCCAGCTCGCGCCCACCTCGGCCATCCAGTCCATCGCGTCCGCGAGCGGCGCCGGCGTGAGCACGTAGTGCGTCTCGCGACCCTGGCGCCGCGGCTCCACGAGCCCCGCGCGCTGGAGCGCCGCGAGGTGCTTGGCGACCGCCTGGCGCGTGATCGGCAGCTCGCCGGCCAGCCGCGACGCGGTCAGGTCCGGGCGCTCGGACAGGGACCGCAGGACCTCCCTTCGCGTCGGGTCCGAAAGCGCGGTGAAGACGTCGTCTACGCCGGGCACAGCGCGGAGGCGGCGGAGAGCGCCATCAGGCGCGGCCCCCAGGTGATGGAGTCCGCGGCGAAGCGGTGCTCGGTGACCAGGAAGCGGGTGCCGGCGGGGTGGTCCTCGAGGATCCACTCGACGCGGGAGTCGCCCCAGCGGAACACGATCCGCTCGCCGTCGCTGACGTGCTCGACGACGCCCTCGCGCTCGTCGACTCGCAGCGGCGCGTCGACCTCGGGCTCGAACTCGACCTCTTCGCCGAGCCACTCCTCGAGCTCGGACGGCTCGGTGATCAGCTCCCAGGCGCGCTCGCGGGGGACGGGGAGGACGATCTCACGGTTCACGACGGGCATCGGCGGCTCCTGCAACTCATGGGTTGCACGAAGTCTACAAAGTTTCTAATGTGCAACCTGACAGTTGCGCGTGAAACGGAGACAACGCATGCCCCTCGTTCCCATGGTCGTCCAGCAGGACTCGCGCGGAGAGCGCTCGTTCGACATCTACTCGCGCCTCCTGCGCGAGCGGGTCGTGTTCCTCGGCACGGCGATCGACGACGACGTCGCCAACCTCGTGGTCGCCCAGCTGCTGCATCTCGAGGCCGAGGACCCCGACAAGGACATCCAGATGTACGTCAACTCGCCCGGCGGGGTCGTGTACGCCGGCCTGGCGATCTACGACACGATGCGCTTCATCAAGCCCGACGTGGCGACGATCTGCTGCGGCATCGCGATGTCGGCCGGGTCGCTCGTGCTCGCCGGCGGCGCGGCCGGCAAGCGCAGCGCGCTGCCGAACTCGCGCATCCTCATCCACCAGCCGTCAGGCGGCTTCCAGGGCCAGGCGACCGACATCCAGATCCACGCCAAGGAGACGCTCGCGCTGCGCGAGCGGATCGAGGAGATCTACGCCGACCACACCGGGCAGCCGCAGGAGCAGATCTCGCTCGACCTCGAGCGCGACCGCTACTTCACCGCCGACCAGGCGAAGGACTACGGGCTCATCGACCGGGTGATCTATGACCGCGTGAACGGCACCAACGGCAACGGGCGTCAGTCTTCGTAGAGCGACTCTCGCGCCAGCTCGCCCCCGGCGTCATCCCACAGGACGACGTCGAGGTACTCGTCGGCGTACGCGTCGGGAGCGAGCAGCGTGAAGCGGTCCTCGGTGACCCCGCACTGGTCGACGGTGCGGGGGCCCAGCTCGGCGGTCGCCGTGCGGCCGCCGCGCACCAGCGTGACGCCCCAGATGAGCGTCATCGCCGCGACCTCCTCGTTCTCGCCCCGCCAGCTGCCGACCGCCTCCTGGGAGATGTCGAGCTGCCAGTCGGGGTGCTGGTCGGCCGTGTCGGCGGTGTAGTCGGCCCACGCGTACAGCTCGCTCGGCTCGTCGCCGGGCGCGAAGGACACGTAGCCGAACAGCTCGAGGCCGGTCGATGAACGAGCGGTCGCCGGGATGTAGGTGCGGCCATGCCAGGTCCGGTCCGGGAACCAGGTGATGGCGCCGAGCGTGCCGATCTCCTCGTCCTCCTCCTCGGGCTCGACGCGCAGGCACGCGGCCATGAACTCGCGCTGCAGCGTGTCCGCCCACTGGCCGTACGGCAGCGACGACTGCGGGGGCTCGGCGGCGAACTGGCAGACGGGGCGCTCTACGGGCGGCATGCGCGGGAACCCTACGGGACCTCGATCATGACCGTCACGGGGCCGTCGTTGACGAGCTCGACGTCCATGTGCGCGCCGAACACGCCGCGCTGCGCGGCGAGGCGCTCGCACACGCGCTCGTACAGCGGCTCGGCGATCTGCGGCGGCGCGGCGGCCACGTAGGCCGGGCGGTTGCCCTTGCGGGTGTCGCCGTAGAGCGTGAACTGCGAGATGCAGAGCACCTCGCGGTCGCCGAGCGCCACGTTCATCTTGCCGTCGGCGTCCTCGAAGACCCGCAGCGCCCGGATCTTCTCGGCGATCCGGTCGGCGTCGGCCGCCGTGTCGGCGTGGGTGACGCCGAGCAGCACGAGCAGGCCCGGCCCGATCGCGCCCGTGACCTCGCCGCCGACCGTGCACGACGCGCGCGACACGCGCTGCACCAGCGCTTTCAAAGCTCGCGCAGCTCGGCGGCCGCCCTCTCGGGCGGCCAGATGCACAGGTTCACGCCGGTACCGAGCTCGAGCCCCGCGAGGTGGGTGAGGCGCGGCTGGATCTCGATCCGCCAGCAGAAGTGCTCCGCCCCGGAGGGAGCGGTGCGCACCCACAGGTTCAGCGGCGGGCTCGAGCCGAGCTTCGCGCGCAGCCGCCGCAGCGCGTCGTGCAGCAGCGCGGCGCCGGAGGGGCCGCCGTCCTCGAAGCGCGCCGCCGCGCGGCGCGGCGCGAGCAGCAGGTGGTACGGGACGCGCGACGCGTACGGCGCCATCAGCACCGCCTCGTCGTCGATCGCAACGATCCGCTCGCGCTCGCGCACCTCGGCCTGCACCAGGTCGGCGAGCAGGTTGCCGCCCATCGTGCGCACGGCGTACGCGCCGAAGCGCTCGCGCTCGCGCGCCACGGCCGCGGGCACGAAGTCGAGCGCGTACAGCTGCGCGTGCGTGTGCGGCAGCGAGGCGCCGGCCTCGCGGCGCTCGTTGACGATCAGGTGCCGGCAGGCGGCGTCCGCGTGCGCTCGCATCCGCTCGCGCCACGCCTCCACCGCGACGGCGAACTGCGCCTCCGGGAGCGACGCCATGCAGGAGACCGGCTCCGGCGAGTTGACGATCACCTCGTGCGCGCCGGCCGCCGCCTGGGCGGTGAACAGGTCCGGGTTCGCGTGGCGCTCCGGCGTGCGGGCGTCCGGATCGAGCGCCGGGTACTTGTTGGGCACCGCGCGCACCGTCCAGCCGGGCGTGTCGGGCCCGCCCCCGTTCGGGCGCAGCGCGTAGACCTCGGGCGGCGTCTGGTCCTCGTGGCCTGCCAGGAACGGGTCGCGCTCGGGATCGATCGGCGCGTCGGGCGGCACCTCGAAGCCACCGCCCGGCCGGTCCGCGCGCTCGCCGGCGATGATCGTCTTGAGCCCCGTGAGGGGGTCGACCCGGACTTGGGGCATCAGTGATCCCGCCCGTGGGTACGGCGCATCGCCGGCGCAGTCCGGGTCGTCGCTGCCACTGCCTCGCCCGGGGGGCTCATCACCGCTTCGCTCGCGCGACGGGCGCTCGCATACTGGTGGTACGTGTGTGCCCGCCGGGTGCCGGCAGCGGCGAGAGCCAGGTGGGGAGCCCCGAGCGCAGCGGTGACGAGGCCTCCGGCCGAGGCAGGTGCGAGCCAGGTGGCGGTCCGGGCCCGCCGGAATGCGTCGTACTCGCGGGGCGGGGTCACTCAGCGCAGGTAGCGGTCGATGTCGGCGTTCAGCTGCTGCGTCGAGCGGTAGGCGCCGCTGTGCACCGTGGCGATCCGGCCGTCGCGGGCGATGAAGACCGTGACCGGGGCGACCTTCAGGGGCGCCTTGAGCTCGGCGGTCAGCTTCTCGTCGGGGTCCGTGTAGGACGGGAACGGCAGCGGCCGCTTGGCCAGGAACCCGCGCGCGTGCGAATCGACGTCGGTGACGTTGAGGCCGAGGAAGCCGACGTCCTTGCCGCGGTCGGTGGCGACGTTCTGGAAGATCGAGAACTCGGCCTGGCAGGGCCCGCACCAGGACGCCCACTTGTTGATCACCAGCGGGTGGCCCTTCAGCTGCCCCAGGCGCGCGGCGAACGCGCCGGTGCCGCCGCCGAGCAGCTCGTTGGCCTGCGCGTAGAGCCCGCTGAGCGGCGGCGGCGCCGAGGCGAGCTTCTGCTTGGCGGCCGGGAGGTCGAACTTCGTCGCATCGCCGCCGCTGTCGCCGCTGTCGCCCTTGTTTGCCTGGGTCAGCCCGATGACAATCACGACCACCAAGACCCCGGCGGCGAGGACTCCGAGCACGCGACGCATCGTGCAGAGGGTGGCACATGCACCGTATCCGGGAGCGAGTCTGCTTCAATAAGGGCCGGAACTCGCAGGGAGCACGAACCGAGGGGAACGCCATTGGCGCCTGGAGCTCTCGCCCGCGAGTCCCTTCCTAGGGCGTCACCCGAGCACTGCCGGGACGCTCCTCACCGACCGAGCCGTTCCTTTGGCTGAGACCACGCAAGTGGCCGAGACGGCCACGCTTCCCTCAATCGACGAGATCGAGCGCGCTGCCGCGTTCACGCGAGAGCCCTTCCTACAGGAGGGCGAGGATCCGTCTGCCCTTTTCCCGGGCTCGCCGCGCCGCCGGGCGCTGGACGCCGCGCTGACCGAGATCGAGGCCGGCGAGAAGGCGCCGAGCGTCGCGTGGCGGCGCCACTGGTCGCTGATGCTCGGGCTCGACCGGCTGCTCTCGCAGGACGAGCCGACGCTGGCCGACGGGACGGTGCTCTCCGCCCACCAGGTCGACGCGCTGTCCGGCACGCTGACCGCGCTGCTGGCCGACACGCAGCGCTACGGGAGCAACGGCAACGGCGGCGCCGTCGACGCGCTCGAGGCTCCGCTCGCCTCGGCCGGGATCCCCGGCGAAGAGGACTACGAGGATGACGACGAGCCCGAGGAGCCGCGGGACTGGTCCGAGCGCGGCGACGGACAGCTCGACGAGGCGCCGGAGGATCCGAACGCCGGCAAGCGCTTCTGGTTCGAGCACGCGACCGGCGCCGGCAAGACCGTCGCGGCGCTCGGCTTCGTCGAGGCGTCGCGCACCGGCGGCATCCTGATCCTCACCCACCGCCGCAACCTCGTCGACCAGTTCCACGGCGAGCTGCGCGACCGCGGGTACTCGAAGCGCATCTCGCGCGCGCTGCTGATGGGCGACCGCGCTCCGATCGACGGCCCGGTCACGGTCGAGACCTACCAGTGGTTCGTCCGCAACGCCGGCAAAATCTCGGACACCTACTCGATCGTCATCTGCGACGAGGCGCACACCGCGCTGGGCGAGAAGACGTCCGGGGCGATCCGCGCGTGGACCGGCCCGATCTTCGTCGGCATGACCGCGACGGGCGCGCTGATCGCCCGCCACGTCACCGACCTGTTCCCGACCCAGACGTCGCGCTTCGATCTCGCGCAGGCGGCCCGCCGCGGCGTGATCGCGCCGCTGCGCTGCGTGCGCATCCCGCCCGGCCCGGGCGTGCGGACGATCGCCAAGGTCCCGCTGCGGCGCGGCGAGGTGGACACCGAGTTCGACCAGGAGATGCTGGCCGAGCTGCTGGATCAGCTCCCGTTCAACCTCGCCGTCGCGGACCTCTACAAGACGCGCTTCAACGGCGTTCCCGGCGTCGTGTACGCAGCCGGCGTGCGGCACGCGTACAACGTCGCGCAGGCCTTCCGCGACGTCGGCATGAAGGCGCAGGGCGTCTCGGGCGAGACGCCCAAGCGCGAGCTGGCCCAGATCCTCGCGCGCTACGAGCGCGGCGACATCGACGTGCTGGTCAACGCGCAGCTGCTCGCCGAGGGCTGGAACTCGCCACGCGCCACGATTTGCATGCACCTCGCGCCGACCGCCTCCAAGCGCATCTATCAGCAGCGCGTCGGCCGCGTCACGCGCCGCCACCAGGGCAAGGAGGCCGGCATCGTCGTCGACTTCGTGCACCCGGCGACCAAGCACGACGACCCGGTGGTCACGTTGCACTCGCTGCTCGACCGCGACGTCTACCGCGGCGGCGCGATCGTCGTGGGTCCGGTGCGCCGCGGCCGCGGGCGGCGCCTGCGCGTCGAGCGCCGCGTGCTGCCGGTGACCGCGGACGAGTCGCGGCGGATCGAGGTCTTCGAGCGCGAGCTGTGGCGGATCGCCGTCGAGCACCTGGACTACGGCGAGCAGATCCAGTGGGCGGCGCTGGCCGGCGCCCGCGTGGCGCCGACGGGCTGGCGCCGGGCGCGGGCGATGCTGCACTTCGACCAGGGCGGCGAGCTCAAGCGCACGTTCCTGATCACCGCCGTCGACCGCAACAAGAACCCGCAGCTGCGCCTGCGCGCGCTGCAGGAGATCGCATCGGGGCGCGACGCCGAGGCGTTCGACCGCGCGCTGGACTTCGTCGAGTCCTGGCCGCGCGACGACAAGCGCGAGGGCGTGAAGGTCGTCCTGCAGGCGCTGGCCGAGAAGAAGATCGGCCGCCGCGACCAGGCGAACAACTGGATCTGGCGCTGCGCGAACATGACGCGCGAGGTCCACGAGGAGTACGCGGTCCAGCGCTGGCCGGAGACCAAGCGACTGCTCGGCCTGCTCGTCAACTCGAGCGGCGGCGCCCACGCGCGCAACGCCCGGCGGCTCGTGCATGCCGCGCGCCAGCAGGACCGGCGCCTGAGCGCGGCGTTGCTGGCGGCGGCGATCCCGCACACGGCGGAGGCCGGCGAGGTCATCAACGGCGCACGCACGCGGATGTCGCGCAAGCCGGCCGCCTTGGCGCGGGAGCTGCTGCGCAACTTCCCGAAGGGTCGCGGCAAGTCCGCCAAGCGGAGGCGCTCGCGGCGCAGAGGCGCCGGCGAGGCGGTCCCGCAGGAGGCCGTGCTGGCGGGCGCCAACGGCGCGGTCGAGGCCGACGAGCTGGAGGACGACGCGGTCGAGGCCGCCGAGGCGCCGGCCCGCACGCGCTCGCGCCGCCGCAGGGCGGTCGCGGCCGACCCGGAGCGCGCCGAGGGCGGAGTGCGCCGCGTGACGATCGACGACGAGCCCGAGCCGGTCGAGACCGACGCCCCCCGGACGCCGAGGCAGCGCCGCTCGCGCGGGCGCCGCAGGCCGGTCGAGGCCGCGGGTTCGCTGGCGGACGCCGCGGCGGCGGTCGAGGCCGCGGTCACGGCTGCCGAGGAGGCGCCGCAGCCGCGCCCGGCGCCATCCAAGCCGGCGTCCCGTCGCAGGCCGGCGGCCAAGCGCGGCGCGGCCACGGAGCCCGCGACCGAAGCGGTCGCCGATGCGATGGCCGAGCGCGACGCGACCGTCACGGCCCCGGCGAAGAAGCGAGCGAGCAGGCGCACCGCGGCCTCCAGGCCGGCCACCGACGCGGTCGCCGAGGCGCTGGCCGAGCGCGACGCGACCGTCGCGAAGAAGCCGGCCGCCCGCCGCACTGCCGCCAAGAAGGCAACCGCCACGAAGCCGGCGGCAAAGGCTAAGACGCGGGCCGCGAGAACATCGGCGGCGAAGGCTCCGGCGGCGACGACTCGCGCGGCGAAGGCTCCGGCGGCGAGGACGTCGGCGGCGAAGACCGCGGCCGCGAAGACGCCGGCCGCGAAGGCTCCTGCAGCGAAGGCTCCGGCGGCGAGGACGCCGGCCGCGAAGACGCGCGGCCGCGAAGACGCCGGCCGCGAAGGCTCCTGCAGCGAAGGCTCCGGCTGCGAGGACTCCGGCCGCGAAGACCCCGGCCGCTAAGGCTCCGGCGGCGAAGGCTCCCGCGGCTGCGAAGGCGTCGGCGGCGAAGGCTCCCGCGCGCAAGAAGCCCGCGGCGAAGACTCCGGCGGCCAAGAAGGCGTCCGCGAAGAAACCCGCCGCGAAGAAGCCGGCCGCCAAGAAGTCCGCCGCCAAGAAGGCGTCCGCGGTCGCGAAGCCGATCGCCTCGCGCGCCAAGAAGCCGCCCCCGCTCGCGGACGCCGCGGCCTAATGCCCCACGTGGCCGAACCCGCTGAACGCGGCGGCCACGAACACGAGCAGCGCGACCTTCGACACCGCTGACGGGGCAAGCTCGCGCAGCAGCGCGACCGTCGCGCCCGCGGCGACCAGCTCCGCCGTGGTGGCGACCAGGTCCGACGGCGCGATCGGCAGGCCCTGGAGGCGCGTGACGATCCAGGCGAGCGCGAGCACGGCGTTCAGGGCGGCCGCCGGGACGAGCACCCAGCGCGCGCGGGTGAAGCCGATCCCCGCGGCGAGCCCGCCCTGGACGAGCGCCATCGCGAGCAGCGGGATGCCCGCGGGCCAGACGCCGCCGGCCACGTGCGACGCGCCCATCACGTGGGCCAGCGCCGCCGCCAGCGTCACGAGACCCAGCGACGTCCGCAACTCGGTCGCGGGCGCCGGCCGGGAATCAACATGGGCGCTCACGGCGTCACCGCCCGGGAGAATCGCCCCCGGCTCGGGGCTCTCCGGCGCTCCGAGGGATTCCCTGTCGGCACGGGCGATTGCTCCCAGCAAAACGAGCCCGCAGGGCGAGGCTTCGCCGTGCTCATGCGTTCGAGACCAGGCGCCAGCCGACCTCGGCCGGCTCCGGCTCGGTCGCGACCACGAACGGCGCCGGGCCGGGGTCGGCGAGCGGCTCAGCGCTGGGCCGCGCCGACAGCACCGGCACGAACGGCGCGGGGGCCGCGGCGGGCTCGGGCGCGGGCACGGCGGGCACCGCGGCGGCGACCGGCTCCGGCGCCGTCGTCACGACGAACGTCTCGGCGGCGTCCGGCTGCGGCGTGACCGGCGCCACGACGCAGGGCGCGCCGAGCTTGTAGACGAAGCGCATGCGCGCCTCGTGGTAGCTGCGGTCGGCTCCGAAGAAGCACTCGTGCGAGCGCGCCATCTCCTCGCCGCGGTACGCCTCCAGCGGCTTGACCCGCTCGTCGGCGGCGCGGCGGCGGCGCTTGGACTCCATCCACGCATGCCAGTCCTGGTGGCGCGCGAGCTTGGTCGCGACGGCGCGGACCTGGGCGCGGAACCCTGCCGCGTCGTCGCCGAAGACGTCGTCGATGAGGCCGAGCTCCTTCGCGCGGCGCGTCCCGATCGGGTCGAACTTGCCGGTCGTGATGCCGGTCAGCTCGGCGGTCGCGTCTGCGCCCACGCGGCGCGGGAGGACGTAGGTCCAGTACTCGGAGCCGTACAGCCCGCCCATGTGCTGGTAGTACGGGTTGAGCACGACATCCTTGCGCGCGAGAACGTGGTCGGCGGCCACCGCAAACGGCACGCCGCCGGCGGCCGCGTCGCCGCACAGGGCCGAGATCACCAGGTGCGAATCGGTCTCGAGGATCTCGCGCACGACGTCGTCGATCGCATGCAGGTTGAACCACGACTCCTCGCCCTGGTCGGTCGCCGCCTCGATCACGTTGAGGTGGATGCCGTTCGAGAAGAAGTCCTCGCCGCCCATCAGCACGATCGTGCGCGTCGTGCGGCGCGAGCGGGCGTACAGGTAGGCCTCGCGCAGGCGCCGGCACTGCTCCGTGCTCATCGCGCCGTTGTAGAAGTCGAAGTACAGGTACCCGACCCCGTCGGCCTCCTCGTAGGAGATCTCGCGCCACGTGTGGTCGAACGGGATCGGCGCGTGAAGCGGCACGCCGACCTCCGGCACGTCGAGCGTCACGCCCGCGAGCGCGAGCGCGCGCGTGGCGGGCAGCTTGAAGCCCTCGACGCTCCTCGGCGGCTTGAGGTGGGTGATCCACACGGCGCCGTCGACGGTCGCGCGGCAGAAGCCGCCGTTGCGGGTGGCGATGATCTCGCCCGGCGCCCCGCGCAGCGTGCGCTCCGGGTGGACGCCGAACAGGTGGAAGTCGATCCCGCTGACGCTGTCGAGCACGCCCGGGAAGCCCTCGGCCGCGCGCACCTTGCGAACGACGGTCGACGTGCTGTCCGAGCGCCAGTCGATCCGGCGGACCTCCTGCTTCATCAGCGGGCGCAGCTGCCCGGTGACCTTGGGGTCCGCGTAGTCCAGCGGCTCCGGCGCGAAGCCCGGGTCGGCCACCTTGCGCATCGTCTCCAGCAGCGCGTCGATCGCGTGGCTGCGGACCTCGTGGCGGTAGAGCGAGCTCTTGCCCACCGCGCGCGTCGGAAACCTGCGCGTCGCCCAGATGTCGCCGGCGTCGGCCTCCTCGGAGGCCTCCAGGACGGTGACGCCCCATTCGCCGTAGCCGAGCTCGATCGACCAGTCCAGCGAGGACGGGCCGCGATCGCCCTGCGGACCCGGATGCACGACCAGGCAGCGATGCTCGCGCCAGATGCTCTCCGGGATGAACGTCTTGAGCATCGGGCAGACGATCAGCTCAGGGCGGTGCGCCGCGACCGCCGCCTCCATCTCGTGCCCGGCGCTGACGACCTGCACGGTGACGTCGTGCCCGAGCTCCGTGAGCGCGATGAAGGCGCGCTGGCTCAGGCTGTTATGGGCCGAGACGAGGAAGAGGACCTTCAGTCCGTTGGGGGTCGCAGTGCTCATCGTGGCCGCCGTAATCGACGAGACCGCAAGGCCCTTTATGCAGATACGGACAAACGTCCACTTCGATTCAAATGGCGCAATGGCCGTCGATATCCCCCGGTGTGCAATCCCGTGGCAAGGAGTCGACGGCAATGACGGACGGACCCGGAACCGCCCGGTGGCGCGACCGCCTGCCGCGCGGGCAGACGCTGCCGCCGGAGACGTGGGCGCGGCGACATCGCGCGATGACCTGGATCGCGTGGGCGCATGTCCCCGCGCTGATCGTCTTCGCGCTGGCCACGGGCCACGCGTTCTTCAACTCCGTGCTCGACGTCACGCCGATCGCGGTCTTCGCCGCGCTCGCCGGCCGCCGCGACCTGGGTCGCCGCTACCGCGCAGGCGCCGTGACCTTCTCGCTGCTGACCTCCTCGGCCATGCTCGTCTACTTCTGGGACGGCAAGATCGAGGCGCACTTCCACTTCTTCGTGATGGTCGCGCTGCTGGCGACCTACGAGGAGTGGTTCCCGTACGTGCTCGCGTTCCTGTACGTGCTGCTGCACCACGGCACGATGGGCGTGCTGAATTCGGTCTCGGTCTACGACCACCCCGACGCGCAGCAGCACCCGTGGAGGTGGGCCGCTGTGCACGCGATCTTCCTCGGCAGCCTCGGCGTGGTGAACGTCGTCTCCTGGCGCATGAACGAGGATGCGCGCGAGGAGAGCCGCGACTCCGACCAGCGCTTCCGCTCCGCGTTCGAGGACGCGCCGATCGGGATGGCGATCGTCGGCCTGGACGGCAGGATCCAGCGTGTCAACGAGCGCCTGTGCGCGGACACCGGCCTCAACCAGGACGACCTGCTCGGCCGCCGCCTTGACTCACTCACTCCGGCCGAGGACCGCGAGGCGAGCGCCGGCTGGCCGGCCGAGGCCGGCATCGAGATGGAGCGCCGCTTCATGCGCGCGGACGGCTCGATCGGCTGGGGGCTGTGGCAGCACTCGCTCGTCCACGACCGCGACGGCGAGCCCGCCTATTGGGTCTGCCACGTGCTCGACATCTCCGCTCGCAAGGGGGTCGAGCGCCAGCTCGACTACCAGGCGCACCACGATCCGCTCACCGGCCTGCCGAACCGCACGCTGTTCCTGCAGCGCCTGCGCGAGCTGATCGCCAAGAGCGGCCACGACGACGTCGCGGTGCTGTTCGTCGACCTGGACAACTTCAAGCTCATCAACGACTCCCTCGGCCACGGCGCCGGCGACCGCCTGCTCGAGGTCGTCGCCGAGCGGCTGCGGCGCGTGCTGCGGCCGGGCGACCTGATCGCCCGCTTCGGCGGCGACGAGTTCGCGGTCATGATCGGCGGCGCCGGCGGCGAGAAGGCCGCGCGGCGAGTGGCCGACCGGCTCGCAGGGGCGCTGCGCGCTCCCGTCGAGCTCGACGGCGGCCAGCGCTTCGTCACCGCCAGCTTCGGCGTGCGCTCGATCAGCGCCAATGCCGCGGATCCGGAGGAGCTCCTGCGCGACGCCGACGCCGCGATGTACCGGGCCAAGGAGCTCGGCAAGGCGCGCTGCGAGGTGTTCGACATGAGCATGCGCGAGCGTGCGGTGGAGCGGCTCGACCTCGAAGGGAGCCTGCGTCACGCCCTCGACCGCGGTGAGCTGAAGATGCTCTACCAGCCGCAGGTCGAGCTCTCCACCGGACGGATCACCGGCGCCGAGGCGCTGATCCGCTGGTATCACCCCGAGCGCGGGCTGATCGTGCCGCCCGCGTTCATCCCGATCGCCGAGCAGACGGGGCTGATCGTGCCGATCGGCGCCTGGGTGGTCGAGGAGTCCTGCCGCCAGGCCGCCAAGTGGGCCGCGACCGCCGATCGCGATCTGAGCGTCTCGGTCAACGTCTCCCCGCGCCAGCTCGCGACCGGCGACTTCCCGCAGGTCGTCGAGCAGGCGCTCGAGGCTTCCGGGCTGGACCCGCGCCTGCTGTGCCTGGAGATCACCGAGAGCGCCGTGCTCGCCGATCCGGAGGCCGCGACCGTCGCGCTCGAGCGGTTGAAGGCGCTCGGCGTGCGGCTGGCGATCGACGACTTCGGCATCGGCTACTCGTCGCTGGCTCAGTTGAAGGCGCTGCTGCCGGTCGACACGATCAAGATCGACAAGTCGTTCGTCGACGGGCTGAACAACAACAGCGAGGACACGGCGATCGTCGACGCGGTCCTGCGCCTGGCCGCCGGCCTGAACCTCTCGGCGGTGGCCGAGGGCGTGGAGACCGCCGAGCAGGTCGAGGCGCTGATCGCGCTCGGTTGCACGCTCTCGCAGGGCTTCCACTTCGCGCGGCCGCAGCCGCCGGAGGAGCTGGAGCGCCTGTTCGCGATCGACACGCTCGGCGAGCTCGCCGCCTGATCCGCGCCCGGCACCAGCCGGCAGGTCAGACGAGCAGCACCTCGCCGGAGGACAGCGCGACGGTCCCGGACGGCGTCGCGATCAGCAGGGCGCCGGTCTCGTCGATGCCCGCGCCGACGCCCTCGCCGCCGCTCCAGCGCACGCCGCGGTCGAGCAGCGCGTCGCGCTCGCGCAGCGCGGTGACGATCTCGGCGGCCGGCTGGGCGAGGCGGATCTCGAGCGCGCCGAGCAGGTCGCTCAGGGCCGCCTCGACGTCGTCGCGGGCGAGCGCGGTCGCGATGTCCGCCACCTCCGGCGGCGTGCTCGTGACGTTCACGCCGATGCCGGCCACGGCCCAGTCCGGCGCGCGCGCCTCGACCAGGATCCCGGCGACCTTGAGCCCGTCGAGCAGGACGTCGTTCGGCCACTTGACGCGCGCGCCGGCGCCCGCCAGGTCGGCGACCGCGAGCCCGGCGCGCAGCGGCAGCAGGATGTCGAACGCCCGCAGGATCAGCGAGGCCGCGATCGCGGTGTCCGGCGGCGTGACCCACGTGCGGCCGTAGCGGCCGCGGCCGGCGGTCTGCTCGGACGCGGTCACGAGCGTGCCGTGGGGCGCGCCCTGCTCGGCCAGCTCGCGGGCCTTCGTGTTCGTGGAGCCGATGCTGCGGAAGTGCAGGCGGGGGTTCCCGAGCGTGGCGCCGGCTCGCGCTGCGGGCTCTTGTCGCCGGGGATCGTCGTCCAAGGGGCGATTCTCCCACGGCGACGAGGCATCGAGCCGGAGCTCGTCGCCGGCGCGGAGGTCGAGCGCTGCGGCGGCGCTGCCGCCGTTGACGGCGAGCGCGAGGCCGCCGTCGGACTCGGCGTAGAGCAGCAGCGCGCCGGGCGCGACGTCGCCGAACGTCCGCGTGAAGACCGCGGTGTGCGCGCCCCCCACAGTGAAGCTCCTCCCGGCCACGTCGGCGACCTCCGCGTCCAGCCGCGCGTTGCCGAAGCCGTCGAGCTCGAGCACGTGCGCGATCACCGCGGCGCCCTCTCGCCGCGCGCGCAGCTCCGGCAGCCGCACGAGCGATGCCGGGTCGATCTCCGCGTCCGGTTCCTCGCCCAGCGCGAGGTGCGCGGCCACGGGCGCGAAGACGTCGCGGCCGTGGAACGTCGCCGACACCGGCTCCAGCCGCCACGGCGACGCGCCGACGTCGTAGGCGCGGCTCACGCCGCCCAGGCGCTCCGCGGCGTCGATCAGCAGCCCGTTGTCGGGCCCGACGAGCCAGCGGTCCCCGGCCCGCAGCGCGACCGCGCGCCGCTCGCCGCCGACGCCCGGGTCGACGACCGCGACGTGCACCCCCGCCGGGACGTAAGGCAGCGCCCGCGCCAGCCGCCGCGCGCCCGTGCGCACGTCCTGCGGCGGCACGCCGTGCCCGAGATCGATGACGCGGATGTCCGGCGCAATCCGCGCGATCACGCCGTGGACGACGCCCACGTACTCGTCGCCGGGCCCGTAGTCAGACAGAAACGTGATCGCCATCGTCGAGCAGCGCCTGGATGATGCCGTCCGGCGTGTGCGGGTCGGCCTCGAGGTCGGGCTCGGCGCCGTGTGCGCGCAGCTCGGCGCTCGTCGCGGGGCCGATCGAGACGAGTCGGGGCCCGGACAGCGAGCCGCCCGCCGCCGCGAAGAAGCGGACCGACGACGCGGACGTGAAGAGCGCGTAGTCGGCGCCGGCCGCCGCCGCGCGCGTCTCGTCCGACAGGGGCTCGGCGACGGTCTCGTAGAGCGCGACGACCTCGACCTCGCCGCGCGCGCGCAGCGCGTCGGGGAGCACGTCGCGACCCTCCTTCGCGCGGGCGACCACGGCGCGCCGGAACGGGACGTCGCGCAGCGCCTCCACCAGACCTTCGGCCACGGCGCGCTCCGGCACGACGTCGGGCTCGATCCCGCGCTCGCGCAGGGCTCGCGCCGTGCCGGGACCGATCGCGGCGATGGTGACGCCGGCCAGCTCGCGGGCGTCGCGCACGAGCTCGAACAGCCGCTCCGCGCCGTTCGGCGAGGTGACGCACAGCAGGTCGAAGTCCTTGGGCAGCGCGGCCTCCAGCGGGCGGATCGCGATCGCCGGCGCCTCGATCACGTCGGCGCCGAGCTCGCGCAGCCGCGCGGCGAGCGCGCTCGCCTGCGCCCGCGCGCGGGTGACCGCGACGGTGCGGCCGTGCAGCGGGCGCGCGTGGAGCCAGGCGATCCGCTCGTGCAGCGCGGCGACCGGCCCGACGAGCGTGATCGCCGGCGCACGCGCCTGCGCGGCCTGCTCGGCGATGTCGCCCAGCGAGCCGAGGAACGTCCGCTGGCCGGGCAGCGTGCCGCGCTCGACGACGGCCACCGGCTCGTCGGCGCCGCGACCGCCGGCCACGAGACGCTCGGCGATCCGCGGCAGCGCCATGACGCCCATGTAGAAGACCAGCGTGCCGGGGAAGGCGGCCAGCGCCGGCCAGTCGAGCGCGGTCTCCGGCTTGGCCGGGTCCTCGTGGCCGGTGACGAACGCGACGGCGCTCGCGACCTCGCGCTGCGTGACCGGGATGCCGGCGTACGCGGGCGCCGCGATGCCGGCGGTCACGCCGGGCACGACCTCGAACGGGATGCCGGCCTCGCGCAGCGCGAGCGCCTCCTCGCCGCCGCGCCCGAACACGAACGGGTCGCCGCCCTTGAGGCGGACAACGACGTCCGCCCGCGCACCGTGCTCCACCAGCAGCCGCTCGGTCTCCTCCTGCGGCACCTGCGGCCCGCCGCCGACCTTGCCGACGTCGATCAGCTCGGCGTCCGCGCGCGCGCCGTCGAGCGCGCCCGGCCCGATCAGGCGGTCGTGGAGGATGACGTCGGCGGCCGCGATCAGCTCACGCGCGCGGACCGTGAGCAGCCCGGGGTCGCCGGGCCCGGCGCCCACGAGATACACGGTCACGCGCGGGCCGTCCTGGCGGCCGCTGCGTCGCCGCGGCGGGGCGCGGTGGAGCCGGTGCTCATGCGGCGAGCCGTTCCGCGTCGCGCAGCAGCTCGGCGGCGCCGGCCGCGAGCATGCGGCGGGCCAGCGCCTCGCCGGACGCCGCCTCGTCGATCAGCCACGCCGAGCCGTCGGGAAGGCCCGCGAACCCGCGTACGCGCCCGTCGATCGCGAGCACGCCGACCGGCGTGTGGCACGTCGCCTCGAGCAGCCGCACGGCGGCGCGCTCCTCGTCGAGGCACGCGTGCGTGCGTGGGTGGTCGGCGGCGGCCGCGGCCGCCGCCGACGGCGATCCCTCACGCGCCTGCACTGCGATCACGCCCTGCCCGGGCGCGGGCACGAAGTCCAGATGCGGGCCGCCCGCGCGACCGAGCCGCTCGAGTCCGGCGGACGCGAGCACGAGCGCGTCGACCTCGCCGGCGTCGCGCTTGGCCAGTCGCGTGTCGACATTGCCGCGCAGCGCCACGACCTCGACGTCGGGCCGCGCGGCCAGCACCTGCGCGCGCCGCCGCAGCGCGCTCGTCCCGACGCGCGCGCCGACCCGCAGCGCCGCGAGCGAGCGCTCGCCGACCAGCACGTCGAGCGGGTTCGCGCGCCGCGGCGTGGCGGCGATCACGGTTCCCGCCGCGAGCTCACCCGGTACGTCCTTGGCCGAGTGGATCGCCAGGTCGATCTCGCCGGCCAGCAGCGCGGACTCGAGCGCGCCGACCCAGCGCGACTTGTCGCCGTGCGCGCGGTCGATGTCACCCGCGGTGGTGATCTTCACCAGCTCGACCGGTTCGCCGAGCAGCGCCGCCACCGAGCGCGCCTGCGCGAGCGCCAGCGCGCTCCCGCGGGTGCCGAGCCGCAGAGCCGTCATGAGGACTCCCGGCTCGGGAGAATCGCCCCCGGCTCGGGGCTCTCCGGCGCTCCGAGGGATTCCCTGTCGGCACGGGCGATTGCTCCCAGCGACCCGAGCGCGCAGCGCGAGCCCTCGCCGGTCAGTGCGGTCATGAGGACTCCCGGCCGGGGAGAATCGCCCCCTGGGCGATTGCTCCCAGCGACCCGAGCGCGCAGCGCGAGCGGTCGCCGGTCACCCGAGGCCGAGGCGGCGGACTTCGGCGTCGTCCGCCAGGTCGCCCGCGGGCGCCTCGTCGAGCCCGAAGAGCTCGCGCAGCAGCGCCAACCGCGCG
The DNA here is from genome assembly GCA_963837485.1 of uncultured Solirubrobacteraceae bacterium. Lineage (GTDB taxonomy): Bacteria > Actinomycetota > Thermoleophilia > Solirubrobacterales > Solirubrobacteraceae > Solirubrobacter. The sequence goes on from CAWINP010000001.1 coordinate 345,098, forward strand.
TGCCGGTGCTCCGGGTCGAGCTCCTTCACGCGCTGCGTCGGCTCGTGCAGAAGCCGCTTGACGATCGCCCTCCCGAACGCCTCCAAGCGCTCGGCATCGCGCGACGAGAGCTCCTCCCAGCGGCCCGCGTTCTCGGCCAGCAGCCCGTCGACCACGGCGTCGCCGCGCGCCCGCAGCGCGCCGAGCGTCGGCATGACCTCCAGCGCGCCGAGCCAGCCGGCGAACGTCTGGATCTCGTCCTCGACGATGTCGACCGCGCGGGCCGCCTCGGCCCGCCGCACGCGCAGGTGCGCGCGGACCTGGGCCTGCAGCGCGTCCATGTCGAGCAGCCGCACGCCTTCCAGCTCTCCGCACGCCGGGTCGACGTCGCGCGGGACCGCAAGGTCCACGAGCAGCAGCGGCCTGCCGTACCGCGCCTCCATCACGACCGCCAGTTCCTCGGCCTCGATGATCGCGTGCGGCGAGGCGGTCGAGGAGACGACGACGTCGGCGCGCTCGAGCTCGGCCGGCAGCGAGTCGAACGAGCCGGAGGCGCCGCCGAAGCGCTCGGCCAGGGCGATCGCGCGGTCGCGATGCCGGTTGGCCACGAACATCGTGGACACGCCCTGCGCGTGGAAGGCCTGCGCGGTCAGCTCAGCGGTCTCGCCCGCGCCGACGATCACCACGTGGCGCTCGGCCAGCTCGCCGACCGCGTCGCGCGCCGCGGCCACGGCGACCGAGGACACCGACGCCTGGCCGGTCGAGATCGTCGTCTCCGTGCGAACGCGCTTGCCGGTGGCCAGGGCGGCGCGGAACAGCTTGTTCACCAGCGGCCCGGTGGTGCGCGCGTGCAGCGCGCGCTCGTAGGCGCGCTTGACCTGGCCCTGGATCTCGGCCTCGCCGACGATCATCGACTCCAGGCCGCCGGCCACGCGGAAGAGGTGCCGCGCCGCGTCGCAGTTGCGCTCGGCGTAGATCGCCTCCACGAGCTCCGTGGGGCGCGTGCCGGCGCGCCGCGCCAGCATCGCCAGCACCGCCGCCTCGGCCTCCACGGGGTCGGCGGCGACCAGGTACAGCTCGGTGCGGTTGCACGTCGAGAGCGCGACCGCCTCGCCGATCTCCGGGTGCGCGATCAGCTCGTGCAGGAACGGCTCGACCTGGCCGTCGAGCAGCGCGAGCCGCTCGCGGACCGCCAGCGGCGCGGTCTTGTGGGAGGCGCCCAGGACCAGCAGCTCGTTCATTGCGTGACCGGCTCCCTGTCGTCCTCCTCGGCGGCCCGCCGGTCGAACAGGTCGTTCAGCTCACCCAGGTCGCGCTCGATGCGCGACAGCTTGCTCGCCATGATCGCCACGTAGATGAGAACGAGCGCGAGGAACACCAGATACGCGCCGGCGACGTACTTGCCCGCCTCGTCGAGCGGCAGCGCGGGCGTCGCGGCGATCACAGCTGCGGCGCCGCCGACCGGCGCGGGTTGGGGGTCCAGACGTCCTCGTCACCGGCCAGCTTGCGCTTCAGCCGGCGCAGCTGCATCGACGCGTGCTTGGACGCCAGCTCGTACTTCCACAGCGTCACGAACAGGCACGCCATCCCGGCCAGCGAGATCACGAACGTGAGCCGCATCGAGCCCGGCATCGACCCGCCGGTCGTGGTCAGCACCCGCGGGTGCGCGAGCGACTGCGCCATCCGCACGGCCATGAAGTTCAGCGGCACGAACGCGCCGGCGACGATCGAGAACACCGCCGCGTAGCGGGCCTGGCGCTCAGGGTCCTCGATCGAGAACCGCAGCGGCTGGTAGCACGCGTAGAGCAGGAACACGATCAGGAACGAGACCAGTGTCGGCTCGTCCCACACCCACCAGTGGCCCCAGGCCGCGCGCGCCCAGATCGAGCCGGTGATCAGCGCGCCGACGGCGAGGATGAGTGAGAGGTGAATGGCGACGTAGGAGCGCAGGTCGTGCAGCCGCTCGCCCGAGCGCAGGTACAGGATCCCGTACACGCCGCCGGCCACGAACCCGCACAGCGCGACGATCGCCAGTGGCACGTGCAGATAGAAGATCTTCTGGATGAAGCCCTGGTCGGCGTCGTTGGGCGCGTAGAAGAAGACCAGCGCGAACGCGCCCGTGATGAGCGCCACGGTGAGAAGAGAAAGGGTCCTCAGACCCCGGCCGAACAACGCTGTCAATCCTCCAGCAGGAAGTCGAAGATCGCGTAGGCGAGCAGCCCGAACACGAGATCATAGAGAGCCAGGATCAGCAGCCAGCGCCCCTCGATCGCGCCGGCGCCGGCCGCGTCGAGCAGCGGCGAGGTCGCCCGCGCGCCGCCGATCACCAGCGGGACTGAGAGCGGGATCGCCAGCAGCGGGGCCAGCAGGTCGCGCGCGCGCGTCTGCACCGCCAGGGCGGCGACCAGCGTCCCGACGACCGCCAGCCCGAGGTCGGCGAGCACCAGCACGAGGGCCAGACCGGGGAGCGCCGGCCACGGCGACGGCCCCAGCAGGAGGATCGCGAACGCCGCCACCGCGGCGATCTCCAGCGCGACCAGGAACGCGAACAGCACGGTCGCCTTGGCCACGAACATCGCGGTGCGGTCGACCGGCGCGAGCAGGAAGCCGTCGAAGCCGCCTTCCTCGCGCTCGGCCACGAACAGCCGGTTGATCCCGAGCACGGCGGCGAACAGCAGCGTCACCCACAGCACGCCCGCGGCCAGGTCCCCGTCGACCGTCGGCCGGTCGAGCGCGAAGTGAAACAGCACGAACGTGCCGAGCGCGAACAGCACCATCGCCGGCACCGACTCGCGCGTGCGCAGCTCGAGCCGAAGGTCCTTGCGGATCAGCGCGCCGACAGCGCGCCTCATGGCAAACCACCGCCCGGGAGAATCGCCCCCGGCTCCGGGCCCTCCGGCGCTGCCAGGGATTCCCTGTCGGCACGGGCGATTGCTCCCAGCGAAACGAGCCCGCGGGGCGAGGCTTCGCCCTTCATGCGTACAGCCCTCGCACGTCGGCCTCGCTGACGTTCGAACCCAGCACCACCGGCCGCCCGCTGCGCAGGCCGAGGACCAGGTCCGCCTCGGCGAGCCCGTGCTCGACGTCGTGGGAGATCAGCACGCGGGTCCCGCCGGCCAGCAGCGGCGCCACCGCCGCGGCGGCGCCGGGATCGAGGCCCGCCAGCGGCTCGTCGAGCAGCAGCAGCTCCGGCTCGTGTAGGACGGCGCGGCAGACCGCGAGCCGCTGGACCATGCCGCGCGAGAACGTGTGCACGGGCTCGTCGCCGCGCCGCTCGAGCCCGACCGCCTCCAGCAGCGTCTGGATGCGCGCGAACGCGACCCCGTGCAGCCGCGCGTGGAAGCGCAGGTTCTCGCGCGCGGTGAGGTCGCGGTAGAGCAGCGGGTCGTGCCCGAGGAAGCCGACGCGGCCGCGCACCGCCCAGCCCTCGCGCGGGAGCTCGCGGCCGAGCACGCGCACCGCGCCGCGATGCGGGCGCAGCAGCGTGGCCAGGATCCGCAGCAGCGTCGTCTTGCCCGCGCCGTTGGCGCCGAACACCGCGAGCGTCTGCCCGGCCTCCAGCTCCAGCGTCACGCCGGCCAGCGCGACCCGCTCGCCGTACGCCCGGCCGACGTCAGCCAGCTCGATCGCTCTCATGGTGCGACGAGTCCCCCCGCAGGGTGCGCACCACGTGCTTGAGCGTCGGCGCGAGCACGGGGAAGAGCTGGTCGACCGCCTTCGGCGAGCCGGGGAAGTTGACGATCAGCGTCTGGCCGGCGATCCCCGACACCCCGCGCGTGAGGATCCCCATCGGCGTGTACTTCAGTCCTTCGGCCCGCATCGTCTCGGCGAAGCCCGGCGCCTCGCGGTCGATCACCGCCAGCGTGGCCTCCGGCGTGACGTCGTTCGGGGTCAGCCCGGTGCCCCCGGTGGTGAAGACCAGGTCATACGCCTCGGCGACGAAGTGATGCAGGCGATCCTCGATCAGCGCGAAGTCGTCCGGCACGACCTCCATCGCGAGCACCTCGCAGCCGGCCGCGTCCGCGGCGGCGGCCAGGCGGGGGCCGGAGAGATCCTCCCGCTCACGGCGGGAGACGGAGGTCGAGATCGTGAGGACGGCGGTGCGGATGGGCGGGGAGCCTAACGTGGAAGGAATGATCCAGACGGTCCCGCTCGGCTCCCAAGGTCTCGTCGTGTCCCGCCAGGGGCTCGGCTGCATGGGGATGTCCGAGTTCTACGGTCAAGGCGACGACGCGGAGTCGATCGCCACCATCCACCGCGCGCTCGACCTCGGGGTGACGTTTCTCGACACCGCCGACATGTACGGCCCCTTCACCAACGAGATGCTGGTCGGCAAGGCGGTCGCCGGCCGCCGCGACGAGGTCCAGATCGCGACCAAGTTCGGCAACATGCGCGATCCGGACGATCCGACCAAGCGCGGCGTCAACGGCCGGCCCGAGTATGTCCACGAGGCCGCCGAGGCCTCGCTGCGACGTCTCGGCGTCGACCAGATCGACCTCTACTACCAGCACCGCGTCGACCCGAACGTGCCGATCGAGGAGACCGTCGGGGCGATGGCCGAGCTGGTCGCGCAGGGCAAGGTCCGCTTCCTCGGCCTGTCCGAGGCGGCGCCGGAGACGATCCGGCGCGCGCACGCGACCCACCCGATCAGCGCGCTGCAGACGGAGTACTCGATCTGGGCGCGCCAGCCGGAGGCGGAGATCCTGCCGACGGTGCGCGAGCTCGGCATCGGCTTCGTGCCCTACTCGCCGCTCGGGCGCGGGTTCCTCACCGGCACCGTGCGCTCGCTCGACGCGCTCGCCCCCGACGACTTCCGCCGCAACCAGCCTCGCTTCGCGCGCGAGCACGTCGATCACAACCTCGAGATCGTCGAGCTGATCGAGGAGATCGCGGCCGCCAAGGACCTCACCCCCGCGCAGGTCGCGCTCGCCTGGGTGCACGCGCAGGGCGCCGACATCGTCCCGATCCCCGGGACCAAGCGGCGCACGTACCTCGAGCAGAACGCCGCCGCGCTCGACGTCCAGCTCGACGCCGGCGAGCTCACCCGCCTCGGCGAGGCCGGCCAGGCGGCCGGCGACCGCTACGCGGACATGACGCCCGTAAATCGCTGATTTCGCCCTCCGGTCGTCGGCGGTCGAGGGCGCGGCTTGGTTACGAGCTCGCGCCCGCCGCCGACCTCCGTGCGACGTTACATGCCTGGGCGATCAGCTCCCTGACGGCGGCCTCGTCCCCTTCGCGCAGCAGCTCGATCGGGTCGGGGTCGCCGTTGACGATCCCCTCGAAGAACGCCTTGCGGTCCTGGTAGGTCGGCAGCGTGCCCTTCGCCCAGCCGCGGACCTCGTTCAGCAGCACGGCCAGGCGCGCGTACGGCTCGCCGTAGGCGTCGGCGATCTGCGCCTTGATGCGCTTGGCCAGCGCGGGCGACGCGCCGGCCGTGGAGATCGCGATCGCCAGCGGGCCGGTGCGCACGATCGCCGGCAGGATGAAATTGCACAGCGGAGGCACGTCGACGACGTTGACGAGCATCGCGCGGGCCTCCGCGTCGTCGTAGACGCGGATGTTGACGTCGGTGTCATCGGTCGCCGCGATCGCGATGAACGTGGCCTCGAGGTCGCCGGTCTCGTACTCGCGCCGGATCCACTCGATCGAGCCCTCGGCCGCGAGCGCGCGCAGCTCCGGCACGGCGTCGGGCGCGATCAGCACCACGCGCCCGTCGCAGGCCAGCAGGCCCTCGACCTTCTCCAGCCCGATCTCGCCGCCGCCGACCACCACGCAGCGGCGTCCGGTCAGCCGCAGGCAGGCGATGTAGAACGGCGTGTCGAGCATGTCGCGCACGCACGTCTGATCGCAGATCCCGCGCCTGTACTGGCAGACGCACTCCTTGCCTGCAAACGCTTGGGCCGGCATGGCATCAACGGTACTAACCGAGCGTTCGCGACCAGTAGCGGCCACGAGCCGGTTCACGGTGCGTCATGATGCCGTGCGAACGGGGTCGAACCGGAGGGGTTCCATGCTCAGCAAGCCATTTGCGCTCGCGGCGACGATGCTCGCCGCCCTCGCGATGCTCGTCGCAGGATGCGGCAGCGACGAAGACGAATCCGCGCCATCCGGCGCGCAGTCCACCGCCACCGAGACGACGACGCAGGATGCCGACCAGGGCAAGGACGACCAGGGCGAGACCGAGGCGGAGCGCGACAAGGAAGAGGAGGAGGCCAAGGACGCGGCCGGCAAGTCCTGCGACGAGGTCGGCGGCCTCGACGGCAGCCCGAAGGAGGCGATCCCCGCCGACCTGCCGCTGCCCGGGGACGCGCACGTGTACGAGTCCGAGGGCCCGTTCGGCAAGACCGTCCGCTACTTCGCGGTCATCGACGGCGAGCCCGATCAGATGCCGGCCAAGCGCGACGACGCCAGCGACGTGCTCGTCGAGAACGGCTACAAGCTGCTGAGCAAGGACGAGGAGGCCGGCGCCGAGGCGGAGGCCCACCTCTCCGGCAAGCACACCGTCGACATCCAGGTGATCAACCTCTGCGAGGGCAAGCTGCGCGTCCGCTACACGGTGTCGTAAGCAGTTGAGCGGCCCGGTTGCGCTGCAGGCGCTGATCACGGGGCTGGCGACCGGCGCGACGTACGGGCTGATCGCGCTCGGCTTCAGCCTCGTGCACCGCCTGACCGGCGTGATCGCGTTCGCGCACGGCGACATCGTGGTCGGCGCTGTGTTCGCCGGCGTGCTCGTCGTGGTCGGGACGATGCCGGTCGGCTCCACCGCGGGCGTGGGGGAGTCGGCGGCGCTGCTGGGCGTCGCGGTCGTCGCCGGCGCGCTGCTGTCGGTCGCGGTCTACGTCGTCGCCGTCCGCCCGTTCCTGCCCGGCGGCGACGTGATCGGCTGGGTCGCCGGCGGGCTGGCCGCCGGGCTGCTGGTGCGCGAAGTGCTCGGGCTGCCGTTCTCGCAGCAGGCCTATGCGCTCCCCGACCCGCTGGGCGGAGCGGGCGTGCTCGGGCTGGGCGGCGGTGTGACCGTGCCGGTGCGTGCGCTGGAGGTGCTGGCGATCGGGCTCGCGGCCGGCGTGACGGTCGAGCGTGCCCTGGCGCTGACCGGCGCCGGCGCGATCGTGCGCGCGGTCAGCGACGACGCGCGGGCCGCGGCGCTGCTGGGCATCCCGACCGAGCGCGTGGTGCTGGCCGCGTTCGCGCTGGCCGGCGGGCTGGCCGGGTTCGCGGGCCTGCTGATCGCGCCGGCGGCGCCGATCGGCGCCGACGACGGGGTGCTGCTCGGGCTGAAGGGGATCACCGCGGCGTTGCTCGGGCGGCTCGGGTCGCTGCGGCTCGCGCTCGCCGGCGGCCTCGTGCTCGGGGTGCTGGAGGCGTATCTGGCCCAGTGGGACGCGCGCCTCGTCGACGTCGTCCCGCTCGGGCTGCTGGCGCTGCTCGCGGCGCTGCGTCCGAGGGGACTGCTCGCGCGATGACCGAGCTGGCGCGCGATTTCTATCTGCTCGCGGCCGTGGCCGGGCTGGCGCTGGTCGTCGCCCACGCGGGCATGCCGGTGCTCGCGCAGGGCGCGTACGCGGCGGTCGGCGGCGTGGGCGCGCTCCAGCTCGAGCGCGCAGGGCTGCCGATCGGCAGCGCCGTGCTCGTCGCGGTGGCCGGCGGCGGGCTGGCGGGGGCGGCGACCGGGGCGCTGCTGGCGCGCGCCGAGGGCCCGGCGATCGCGCTGTGCACGTGGGCGCTGTCGTGGCTCGGATTCGTGGCGCTGCTCGCGTTCCCCGGCCTGGCGGGCGGCGAGCAGGGGCTCACGCGGCCCGCCGTCGACCGCGTGGAGGGGCTGTTCGGCGGCTTCACGCTGACGCCGCGCGTGCACCTCGCCGCCGCCGCGCTCCTGTGCGCCGCCGCCCTGCTCGTCACCGCGCGGCTGCGCTTCGACGACGCCGCGGCCGCGCGCGACGATGCCGAGCTGGCGCGCACGCTGCGTCTGCCGGTCGCGCGGCGGCGGATCGAGCTGATGGCGGCCGCCGGCGCGCTCGGCGCCGCGGCGGGCGCCGGCGTGAGCCTGCTGCTCGGCGTCGCCGCGCCCGCCGACCTTTCGCCGTTGCTCTCGCTGCAGCTGTTCGCGGCGTGTGTCATCGGCGGCAGCTCGCCGGTGGCCGGCCCGGTGCTCGCGTTCGCGGTGATCGCGGCGATCCCGCGGCTGACCGACGCGGTCGCGCAGCTGGGCGCGTCCGAGGCGGCGGCGACGGGCGTCGTCAGCGCCGCGCTGCTGGTGGCGTGCGCGGTCCTGCGCCCGGCGGTGAGCCGGGCCGCCTGGGCGAAGCCGGGCGGCGGGCGCGTGCCCGCCCGGAAGCCCGAGCGCGCCCGCGCGGCCGCCGGGACGCCGCTGCTCGTCGCGCGCGGGCTCGACCTGCGGCTCGGCGGCGTGCACGTCCTGCGCGGCGTCGACCTCGAGCTGCGCGCGGGCGAGATCCATGCCGTGATCGGCCCGAACGGGAGCGGGAAGACGACGCTGCTGCGCGTGCTGGCCGGCGAGCTGCGGGCGGGCGGGACGGTGGAGGGCGAGCCGGTCGCGCGCACGCTGCAGCGCGACGGGACGTTCGCGTCGCTGCCGCCGGACCGCCAGCTGGCCGTGGCGGGCGGTACGAGCGCGCTCGCCGGTGAGCTCGCCGGCGCGGGGTTCCTGGCCGTCGGGCGGGTCGCGGCCACCGGCGCGCACGTGCTCGCGCTCGACGAGCCGGCGGCCGGGCTCGCCGACGTCGGCGAGCTCGTCGCGCTGCTGCACCGGCTGGCCGCCGAGGGCCGAGGCGTGCTCGTGGTCGAGCACGACATGCGACTCGTCGCGGCCGCCGCCGACGTCGTGACGGTGCTCGACCAGGGTCGCGTGATCGCGTGCGGCGATCCGGGCGAGGTCGTCCGCGATGCCGCGGTCCGCGAGGTCTACCTGGGGACGCCCGCGTGAGCGCGGGCGAGCCACCGCGTGGTGAGGTGCCGCCCCAGGGCGACCGGCCGCTGCGCGGCGACCTGTCGCCGGCCCTCGACGTGGCCCCCGGGGAGATCGTGGCCGTCGTCGGGGCTCCCGGCGCGGGCAAGACGGCGCTGCTCGAGCGGATCGCGGCGGCCACGCCCGGCACCGCGTTCGTTCCCGCCGGCCGCCGCGTGTTCGGGTCGCTGACCGTGGCCGAGAACCTCGCGGTCGGCGCCTACCGCGATCGCCGCGACCGTGCGCTCGTCGCCCGCCGTCGCGAGCGCGTGCATGCGCTCTTCCCGCGCCTGGCCGAGCGCGCCGCCCAGGGCGCCGGGACCCTTTCGGGCGGCGAGCAGCAGTTGCTGGTGATCGCGCGGGCGCTGATGAGCGAGCCCGCGCTGCTCGTGCTCGACGAGCCCGCCGCCGGCCTCGGCCCCCCGGCGGTCGCCGCCGTCGCCGAGGCGCTTGCCGGCGTTCGCGGGGCGCCGGATGCGACATCGCGCGACACCGGCGGCGCGGTCGTCTTCGCCGAGGCCGCGCTCGGCCTCGCCCGCCGGATCGCCGACCGCGTCGTCCTGCTCGAGGCCGGAGCCGTCGCGCTCGACGCCCCGCGCGCCCGGGCGTTCGCCGACGAGCGACTCGGCGAGGCGTATCTGGTACGCTGACCAGACCAGATGGAAGCCAGCCTGTCCACTTTTCGGCCACTGCAGCGCTACGAGCAGATCGCCGAGCGCCTGGCCGCCGACATCCGCGCCGGCCGGCTCGCCCCCGGCGAGCGCCTGCCGTCGGAGCGCGAGCTGGCACGCGCGCTGGAGGTCAGCCGCGCGTCCGTGCGCGAGGCGCTGGCCGCGCTCCAGCTCCGCGGCGCGGTCGAGACGCGCCCGGGCGCCGGGACGTTCGTGACCGCCGAGGGCGCCGAGGCGCCGGCCGAGCCGCCGCACGACGCGAGCCCGTCGGACGTGCTCGAGGCGCGCTCGCAGCTGGAGCCCGCGGTGGCCCGGCTGGCGGCCGCCCGCGCGCAGCGTGACCCGGGCGCCGAGAAGCTGCTCGACGCCATGGACGGCGCCACCGATCCGGCCGATCCGGCGCTGCGCGCCATCTGGAACGCGTCCGATCGCCTGTTCCACCGCCAGCTCGCGGCCATGACCGGCAACCCGGTCCTGCTCGCGTTCGCCGACCACGTCGCCGCGCTGATGGACGAGCCGCTGTGGCAGCGCCTGCGCGACGACTCGATCGCCACGCCCGGCCGCACCCGGATCCACGTGGCCGAGCACCGGATGATCTACGAGGCGATCGTGGACGGGGACGCCGAGGCCGCGGCGTTCTACTCGGCCCAGCACATCAACCGCGTCCGCACCTACATGGAGTTGTCCTAATGGCCTTCGAAGGCATCATCCCCGCCGTCACCACCCCGTTCGACGCGTCCGACCAGGTCGACGTCCCCGCGCTGAAGGCCAACTGCGAGGCGCTTGTGGAGGCCGGCGTGCACGGCTTCGTCGCCACCGGCACGATGGGCGAGGCCGCCAGCCTCTCCTCCGAGGAGCGCCGCACGGTCGTCAAGGCCGTCGTCGAGGCCGCCGCGGGGCGTGTGCCGGTGACCGTCGGCGTCTCCTCCGGCTCCGCCCTGACCTCGCTCGCCTACGCGCTGGACGCGAAGGTCCTCGGCGCGACGGCGATCATGTCGCTGCCGCCGCTCGGCTACCGCGCCGACGACGACGAGGTCGTCGCGTTCTTCACCGAGCTCGCCTCAGGCACCGGCCTGCCGCTCATGGCCTACAACAATCCTGAGGCCTCGGGCGTCGACATGGCGCCCGACCTGATCGTGCGCATCTACGAGGAGGTCGACGGCGTCGCCGCGATCAAGGAGTGCTCGGGCGACGTGCGCCGGATCCCGCACATCCTCAACGCGACGAGCGAGCTGGAGGTCCTGGTCGGCGGCGACGACTGGGCGCTCGAGGGCTTCGCCGCCGGCGCGACCGGCTGGGTGACCGGCGTCGGCGTCGTGGCGCCACGCGAGGTCGTCGAGCTCTACGACCTCGTCAACGCGGGCGAGCTGGCGAAGGCGCGCGCGTTGTACCGTCGCCTGCTGCCGATCGCGCGCTTCGACATGACCCCCAAGCTCGTCCAGTACTTCAAGGCGGCGCAGGACGCCGTCGGCTTCAACGGCGGCCCGACGCGCCCGCCGCGGCTCCCGCTGAACCCGGCCGAGCGCGGGGCGCTCGACGCCGCACTGGCGATCCTGCGCGAGCCCGCCCACGCGTAATGCATTCACGCCGGTACTTCGCGGCCGTCGACTCCCACACCGAGGGGATGCCGACGCGCGTCGTGACCGGCGGTGTGGGCCCGATCCCGGGCGCGACGATGCTCGAGCGCAAGCTCCACTTCGAGCAGGAGCTGGACGACCTGCGGCTGCTGCTCATGCGCGAGCCGCGCGGTCACGGCGCGATGTCGGGGGCGATCCTGCAGCCCCCGGCGCGCGACGACGCCGACTGGGGCGTGCTCTTCATCGAGGTGTCCGGGCTGCTCCCGATGTGCGGGCACGGGACGATCGGCGTCGCCACGGTGCTGGTCGAGACGGGGATGGTCGAGGTCACCGAACCGGAGACCGTCATCCGCCTCGACGTGCCGGCCGGGCTGGTCGAGGCGCGCGTGCAGGTGCGCGACGGGCGCGCGAAGGCGGTCACGATCCGCAACGTCGCGTCGTTCCTGCACGCCCGCGATCGCTCGGTCGAGGTACCGGGCTACGGCACGGTGCGCTACGACATGGCCTACGGCGGGAACTTCTACGCGCTCACGCCGGCCGCGGACGCCGGGCTCGCGGTGGACCCGGGGCGCTCGGACGAGCTCGTGCACGCCGGGCTCGCGGTGATGGCGGCGATCAACGCCGCCGACCGCCCGGTCCATCCGGAGGACCCGCGCATCGGCGGCTGCCACCACGTCGTCTTCCACGAGCCGGGGCGCGACGGCGCCGACGCCGTCGCCGCGACGTCGATCCACCCCGGCTGGCTGGACCGCTCGCCGTGCGGGACCGGGACGTCGGCACGGATGGCGGCGCTGCACGCGCGCGGGGAGTTGGAGATCGGCCGCCCGTTCGTCAACGAGTCGGTGATCGGGACGCGCTTCACGGGCCGGCTCGTGGCAGAGACGACCGTCGGCGAAACGCCCGCCGTGATCCCCGAGATCACCGGGCGCGCGTGGATCACCGGGATGGGCCAGTACCTGCTCGACGCCGAGGACCCGTTTCCGGCCGGTTTCGCGTTGTAGCGCGGGGTGAACGTCAACTGCGCCGGTACAGGGCTCCTGTCCACGTCGAGTTTGTCGGGCTGTAGCCGACTTAGTTTAGGCCGGATTCCCTGACCGGCGCCAGCGGATGATCGTATAGCGATCCGGACCGACCGCGCGAATCTCCCCCTCCTCCTTACCTGCCTGCTTTTGCCGTACGAGCCAGCTCGCAATGGGCTCTCAACGCCGGGCAGTCAAGCGCGCATCGCGTCAATCCCCCGCACCAGAGCATCGAGCCCGAACTCGAACCGGTCATCGCCCTCGCCGGACGTCAACGGCCCCGCCAGCGCGACGATGTGCGGGAACCGGTCCGCCGGCAGGGACGAGAAGTAGCGCCGTAGCTCGGCGATGTACTCGGCGCCGGCGTTCGGCAGCTCCTTGGCCGAGTAGAGCGACTCCTCGTAGGCCGTGGCGGTGGCGTACAGCGGCAGGATGTCGGCCGCGAACGCGATCACCTGCTCGGGCAGGCCGGCGTCGCGCATCACGCCGAGGGTTCCGTTGATCAGTCGCAGCGCGTTCGGGCCGGTGGGGATGTTGCCGAGCGACGCGCGCGCGAGGTCGCGGTGCTCGGCGAGCACGCGCCGCATCCCGCGGATCACGTCCTTGACCTGGTCCTGCCATGGCGCCTTGCCGATCTCGGGCACCGGGATGTCGCCGCACACGCGCTCGATCAGCAGCGAGAGCAGCTCGTCCTTGCCGCTCACGTGCGCATACAGGGACGCCGGCCCGGTCCCGAGCCGCTCGGCGACCGCGCGCATGTTCATCCCGTCCACGCCGCCCTCGTCCAGGACCGACAGCGCCGCGTCGACGACCGCCTCGCGCGTCAGCGCGCGCCGGCGCGGCTTGCGGCCGCGGACGCCCGGCGCCGGAGGGAGGTCGTCAAAGAAGGGGGTTGACACGAACACCATTCTATCGCTAGAACTGTGTTCGTCATGTCGAACATTGTTCTGAATCAAGTTCCGGACGTGATTCCGGAAGCGGCGGCACCCACGACCGAGTCCGCGGGCCACCCGCGCCGCTGGGCGATCCTCGCCCTGATCCTCGCCGTCGAGGTCATGGACCTGATCGACGGCACGATCGTCAACGTCGCCTCGCCCGCGATCCGCGAGGGCCTCGGCGCATCGCTGTCCGCGCTGCAGTGGATCGCCGGCGGCTACGCGCTCACGTTCGCGATCGGCCTCGTGACCGGGGGCCGGCTCGGCGACATCTTCGGCCGCCGCCGGCTGTTCCTGCTCGGCGTCGCCGGCTTCACGCTCATGTCCGCGCTCTGCGGCACGGCCCAGTCGCCGGAGATGCTGATCGTCACCCGCCTCGCCCAGGGCGCCTTCGCGGCGATCATGATCCCGCAGGGCTTCGGGATCCTCAAGCAGGTCTTCCCGCCGGAGGAGATCGGGAAGGCGTTCGGCCTCTTCGGACCGGTGATCGGCCTGTCGGCCGTGCTCGGCCCCGTCGTCGGCGGGCTGCTGGTGGATGGCCCGGGGTGGCGCTGGATCTTCCTCGTCAACGTGCCGCTCGGCATCGTCGCGCTGCTCGGCAGCCGCCGGCTGCTGGGGTGGGCGGGCTCGGATCCGTTCCGCGCGAAGGAGCGGCCGACGCTCGACCTCGGGGGCGCGGCGCTCGTCAGCCTCGCCGCCGGCCTGCTGATCTACCCGCTGATCCAAGGCCGCGAGGCCGGCTGGCCGGCGTGGACGTACGCGTCGATCGCCGCCGCGGTCGCGATCCTCGGCATCTTCGCGCTCTACGAGCGGCGCCGCGAGCGCACGAACAAATCCCCCCTGGTCACCCCGAGCCTGTTCCGCAAGCGCGCGTTCTCCGCCGGCCTGGTCACCGCGCTCGTGTTCTTCGCCGGGATGATCGGGCTGATGCTCGTGTTCACGCTCTACCTGCAGCTCGGGCAGGGCTTCTCGGCGATCGGCGCGGGCCTCGCGCTCGTCCCGTGGTCGCTCGGCACCGCGATCGGCGCCGGCGCCGGCGCCGCCGTGCTCGGCCCCAAGCTCGGCCGCCCCACGCTGCATCTGGGCCTGATCGCGATGCTTGGCGGGATCCTCGCGATGCTCGCCGTCGTGCATGGCGGCGGCGCGAACGTCAGCGCCTGGGCGCTGGCCGGCCCCGAGCTGCTCGCCGGGATCGGCATGGGCGCGATGCTCGCCCCGCTGTTCGACTTCGTGCTCGCCGGCGTCGACGAGCACGAGGTCGGCTCGGCCTCCGGCGTCCTGAACGCGATGCAGCAGCTCGGCGGCGCAATCGGCATCGCGGTCATCGGGACGCTGTTCTTCTCGGTCGCGGGCCACCACGGCATCACCGTCGCGCTCGAGCGGATGCTCTACGTCGAGGCGGGAACCCTGCTCGTGGCCATGGGTCTCGTCTTCCTCCTTCCCATGCGCGCGCGCGAAACCGACCACTAGAAATCCGACGGTTGCCTGAGGTCCAGGGAAGGGGCCTCAGGTAGCCTTTGGAGGCGATGCCGCCGCGCGATGACGAGGTCCAGACCCTCGTCGAGCAGCTGAGCGCGGAGCTCGAGCGCTCGGTTCTGGTCGACGACGCGAGCCTGCGGCTGCTCGCCTACAGCCCGACGCTCGGGTCCGACGACGAGGTCCGGCGCACGGCGATCCTCACGCGCGAGACGCCGCGCGTCATCCGCGACCTCCACTTCGCGCAGGGGATCGCGGCGGCGACCGCGCCGGTCCGCACCGCGTCGCGGCCGGACTTCGGGCTCGAGTCGCGCGTGTGCGTGCCGATCCGCTGTCAGAGCACGCTGTTCGGCTACCTGTGGCTGATCGACGGCGACCAGTCGCTGACCGAGGAGGACTGCTCGCTCGCCGAGCGCTGCGCGGACGAGATCGGGACCGCGATGTACCGCCGGCAGGAGCTGGAGAAGCCGCGCCGCGAGCAGGAGCGACGGCTGCTGGAGGCGCTGCTGTGCGGCGACGCCGCCGCCCGCGACGAGGCCTCCCACGAGCTCCTTGCGGCGGACCTGATCGTCGGAGGCACCCCGATTGGTGCGTTGTGCATGCGGCCTTGGAGCGACGGCGAGAACGAGCTCGGGCCGGCCGACAAGGCGCGGCTCGGCCTCGCGCTCGACCAGTTCCGCCGCGCGCTGCCGGTGCGCCAGTCGCTCAGCGTCGTCCGCGCCGAGCACGGCGTCGTGCTCGTCGCCGTCGACTCGCACGTGCAGCGTGCCGGCGGGCTGAAGGAGCTCGCGCGGCGGCTGCAGGACTCGCTCGAGCAGACGCTCCACGGCGAAGGCCCGTCCCGCGTCGCGCTCGGCTACAGCGAGCAGTGCGAGCACCTGACCGACGCGCACCGCGCCTTCGCGCATGCGCGCTTGGCTCTGCGCGTGGCGATGAGCGCGCCCGAGCAGGGCTCGCCGGCCGGCTGGGCGGACCTCGGCGCCTTCCGCATGCTGGCCCGGCTGGCCGACACGCCGCATCCGGAGGAGCTGCTGCACCCGGGGCTGCCGAAGCTGTTCGAGCTGCAGAGCAAGGAATCACTGGTTGCGACGCTCGAGGCGTACCTCGACAACGGTTGCGACACCAAGCTGACCGCCGAGGCGCTGTTCCTGCACCGGGCGAGCCTCTACTACCGGCTCCAGCGGATCGAGCAGCTCACCGGAACGAGCCTCAAGAGCGGAGCGGACCGGCTCGCACTGCATTCATCGCTCAAGCTGGCGCGCCTGCTCGGGCTGCACCCTGCGCGGAAACGGCTCAACAGCCCCTAGCCGGGCTTTCGACGTTGGTCTACGCTCCCACATCGCGGTTTCGACGTTTGACCGAGGAGCCGCGAGTCGGCCGCCCGTAGCTTTGGGCGGACTGGAGGGCAACCCATACCCATAGGAGGGGGAGGGGTCTTTGAAGACGCGAACGCATCGAGTCGCGACGTTGGGCTGTACCGCACTGCTGGCGGTTGGACTGGCCGCGTGCGGAAGCAGCAACAACGACGACAACGGCAGTTCCAGCACAAGCGGCGGCGCCACGCCGGCCGCTGCGAAGGGGAACGCCGACACCTATATCGTCGGCACCACCGATCCTGTGGTGTCGCTCGATCCCGCCGGCGCCTACGACCTCGGGTCGCAGCAGCTGATCGGCAACATGTACCAGAACCTGCTCGCGATTCCGGCGGGCGGCAACAAGCCCGAACCGGACGCTGCCGAGTCCTGCGAGTTCTCGGATCCGAAGACCTACGTCTGCAAGCTCAAGTCGGGCCAGAAGTTCTCCAGCGGCGACGACCTGACGTCCGAGGACGTCAAGTTCAGCCTGGACCGCCAGCTGAAGATCGCCGACCCGAGCGGCCCATCTTCGCTGCTCGCCTCGCTCAAGAGCGTCGACGCGACCGATCCGATGACGGTCACGATGCACCTCAAGAAGGTCGACAACACGTGGCCGTTCATCCTCACGCACACCGTGGCGGCGATCGTCCCGTCGAAGATCTACCCGGCGGACAAGAAGCAGCCTGACGACAAGGCGATCGGCTCGGGCCCGTACCAGCTCGAGAAGTACACGCCGGGCGAGCAGGCCGTGTTCAAGGCCAACGCAAGCTACGGCGGCGCCAACAAGCCGCAGACGCCGAACGTGATCATGCAGTACTACAAGGAGCCTTCGGCGCTCAAGCTGGCGATCGAGCAGGGCGACGTCGACGTCGCGTATCGCTCGCTGTCCCCGACCGACCTCGAGGCCCTCAAGGGCGAGTCCGACAAGGGCATCAAGGTCATCGACGGCGCGGGCACCGAGATCCGCTACATCGTGTTCAACGTCAAGAAGAAGCCGGTCGACAACATCGCGGTCCGCAAGGCGATCGCGCAGGTGATCGACCGTCAGGCGATCGCGACCAACGTCTACAAGGACACGGCCAAGCCGCTGTACTCGACGGTCCCGGCCGCACTGCCGGGCGCCAAGGAATCCTTCAAGGACGCGTTCGGCGACCCGGATCCGGCCAAGGCCAAGCAGCTCCTGGCCGACGCCGGCGTGCAGACGCCGGTGACCCTGGACGGCTGGTACACGCCGACCCACTACGGGCCGGTCGAGGTCGACCTCTGGAACGAGATCAAGCGCCAGCTCGAGGCGAGCGGCCTGTTCAAGGTCAAGCTCGACTCGACGGAGTGGACGCAGTACAAGGACGCCGCGTTCGCCAAGGGCCAGTACTACTTCTATGGCCTGGGTTGGTTCCCGGACTACCCGGACGGCGACAACTACCTCGCGCCGTTCATGCGCGACGGCGGGTTCTTCCAGAACGGCTACACCAACAAGGCCGTCGACGACGCGCTCGACACGGAGCTGAAGTCCTCCGACGAGGCCGCGCGCACCGACGCGTTCGGGGTCGTCCAGGACGCCGAGGCCAAGGACGTGCCGCTCATCCCGATCTGGGAGGGCAAGCAGATCGCGGCGATCAAGGACACCGTCTCGGGCGTCGAGAAGACGTTCGACCCGGCGTTCCAGTTCCGCTTCTGGCTCGTCACGAAGAAGGAGAGCTAGTCACAGATGTCGAGAGCGGGAACGCTGCGGGGCTACGTCCTCGTACGCCTCGCCCTGATGGTGCCCATGGTCTGGGTGCTGCTGACCGTGGTGTTCCTGATGATGCGAGTCGCCCCGGGCGATCCCATCTCGGCCACGCTGGGGGGCAAGCTTCCACCTGAGGAGCTTGCCCGCCGCCAGCACGAGCTCGGCTTCGACAAGCCGATCCTCACGCAGTACATCGAGTACCTGTGGGATGTCGTGCGCTTCAAGTTCGGCACGACGATCACCGACGGGCGCTCGATCCAGTCGATCATCGTGGAGAACGGCGGCGCGACGCTGACCCTGACGATGGCCGCGCTGCTCGTGGCGATCTGCGTCGGGCTGCCGCTCGGCCTGATCGCGGGGCGCTACCGCGACACGATCCCGGACGCGCTCATCCGCGTGTTCGGGATCCTCTCCTACGCCGCGCCCGTGTTCTTCGTCGGCCTGATGGCCCAGCTGCTGTTCGCCAAGAACCTGGACTGGCTGCCCGCGTCCAAGCAGGCGTCCGCGACGGTGCAGGCGCTGGCGCCGGTGCACACCCACATCCTGATTCCCGATCTCTTGATCGAGGGGAACTGGTCCGGCGTCGGCGATGCGCTCAAGCACTTGATCCTTCCGGCGGTGACGCTCGGCCTCCTGGTCGCCGGCGTGTTCATACGCCTCGTGCGGGTGAACGTCGGGCAGGCGCTCGGCGGCGACTACGTGGAGGCGGCGCGCGCGCGCGGCATCCCCGAGCGCCGGGTCGTCTCCTTCCACGCGTTCCGCAACGCACTCGTGCCCGTCGTCACCGTGATGGGCCTGCAGGTCGCGCTGCTGCTCGGCGGCGCGGTGCTCACCGAACAGACGTTCAGCTGGCCCGGGCTGGGGAGTCAATTGTTGACCTACTTGAACAACCGCGACTACGTCGGCGTCCAGGGGCTGATCACGTTCTTCGCGCTCATCGTCGTCGTGGTCAGCTTGATCATCGACATCGTGAACGCGATGATCGACCCGCGGGTCAGGTACTGAGATGGCTGCCACCACGACCGTTCCCGAGACCCCTCCGGTGGTCGCCAGGCCCCGCCGCGGCGGGCGGCTGACGCGCATCCTCGCGCCGTTCCGCCAGGCCAAGGGCGTGCAGCGCTTCATGCTGCTCACCGGCACCGCGATGTCGTTCGTCTTCATCTTCTGCGCGATCTTCGCGCCGCTGATCGCGCCGTTCGACTTCGACCAGTATCAGGACGCGGCGGGGCGCTTCCCGCAGCAGGCGGCGCCGAGCGCCGCGCATCACTGGGGCACGACGGTCAACAGCTTCGACGTGCTCTCGCGCACGCTGTGGGGCGCGCGCACGGCGCTGGAGGTGATGATCCTCGCGGTCGTCTTCGCGCTCTTCATCGGCGTCCCGCTCGGGCTGATCTCCGGCTATGTCGGCGGCTGGCTCGACCGCATCCTCGTGCTGGTCATGGACGCGCTGTTCGCGTTCCCGTACCTGCTGCTGGCGATCGTCGCCTCGTTCCTGCTCAAGCAGACGATCGGCAGCGGCATCATCGTCGCGGCGATCGCGATCACCGTCGTCTACGTGCCGCAGTACTTCCGGGTGGTGAGAGCATCTACGTTGTCGGCGCGAGAATCCACCTACATCGAGGCGGCGCGCGCGATGGGCGCAAAGCCGCACACGATCATCCACAAGTACCTGTTCGCGAACGTCGTCCAGAGCGTGCCGGTGATCGGCACGCTCAACGCGGCCGACGCGATCCTCACGCTCGCCGGCCTCGGCTTCCTCGGCCTCGGCATTCAGCCGACCGAGGCGGCGGAGTGGGGCTATGACCTGCAGCGCGCGATCGCCGACGCCGGCGCCGGGATCTGGTGGACGGCGCTGTATCCGGGGTTGGCGATCGTGCTGGCCGTGACGTCGTTGACGCTCGTCGGCGAGGGGCTCAATGACATCCTCAATCCGACGCTGCGGCGGCGGCGCAACCGCGCGCCGGAGATCATGTCGGGCTCGTCGGCTGTCGGCCCGGCTTCGGCGGGCACGGTGGAGGAGGACGCGGGCGAATGAGCGAGCCGGTTCTCTCCGTCCGCGACCTGCGGATCTGGTACGGCAGCGAGAGTGGCGCCGTGCGTGCCGTCGACGGCGTCGATCTCGACCTGCAGGCCGGCGAGACGGTCGGCCTGGTGGGCGAGTCCGGCTGCGGCAAGTCGACGCTCGGGCGCGGCGTGCTCGGGCTCCTGCCCGAGGGCGCGTCGGCGACGGGCGAGGTCAGCTACGACGGCCGCAACCTGCTCAAGCTCAAGTCGCGCGAGCTGCGCCGGCTGCGGGGCCCGGACCTGGGGATGATCTTCCAGGAGCCGATGACCCGGCTGAACCCGCTGATGAAGGTCTCCAAGCACTTCGAGGAGACGCTCAAGACGCATGAGCCGGGCATAGGCTCCAAGGAGGCCCGGCGCCGGGCGCTGGAGTCGCTGCGCGGGATGGGCATCCCGCCGACGCGCTACGACCAGTACCCGCACGAGTTCTCCGGCGGCATGCGCCAGCGGATCATGATCGCGCTGGCGCTCGTGCTGCGGCCCGCGGTGATCGTGGCCGACGAGCCCACGACGGCGCTCGACGTGCTCGTCGAGGCGCAGATCCTGCGCATCCTCGCCGACCTGCGCAAGAACTTCGACACCGCGCTGCTGCTGATCACCCACAACCTCGGCATCGTGGCCGAGGCGTGCGACCGCGTCGCGGTCATGTACGCGGGGCGGATCGTCGAGAAGGGGCCGGCCTACGAGATCACCACCAAGCCGGCGCACCCGTACTCGCGCGAGCTGCTGCGCTCGACGATCTCGCTGTCGACGACCGCGCTGCACTCGATCCCGGGCGCGCCGCCGAACCTCGTCGACCCGCCGCCGGCCTGCCGCTTCCATCCGCGCTGCCCGGACGCGATGCGCGTGTGCGCGACCGAGTGGCCACCGGCGGTCGAGCTCGGCGGCGGCCGCCGCTCGGAGTGCTGGCTGAGCGCGCGCGACCGGATCCCAGAGGGCGCCGACGCTCCGCTGCAGCGCGAGGTCCTGGCCGTGGCGGAGGAGGCCTGATGACCGCGCTGGCAACCGAGACCGCGGCCGAGAAGGCCACCGGCACGCTGATCGAGGTCCGCGACCTCGAGGTCCACTTCGCGCTGCACGGGACGTTCCGCTCGCGCCTGACCGGGCACGGCGGCGGCTCGGTGAAGGCGGTCGACGGCGTGTCGTTCGACCTGCGCGAGGGGGAGGTGCTCGGGCTGGTCGGCGAGTCCGGCTCGGGCAAGACGACGCTCGGGCGCGCGCTGCTCGGGCTCGTCCGGCCGACCGGCGGCAGCGTCAAGCTGCGCGGGCGCGAGCTCGCGGGCCTGCCGGAGAAGGAGCTTCGCCCGCTGCGGCGGCATCTGCAGATGGTCTTCCAGGACCCGCACGCGTCGCTGAACCCGGCGATGAACCTGGAGACGGCGATCGCCCACCCGCTGCAGATCCACGGCATGACCAACTCGGCCGCGGAGACGCGCGCGAAGGTGCGCGAGACGCTCGACCTCGTCGGGCTCTCGCCGGCGGACGACTTCGCGGCGCGCTTTCCGGCCGACCTCTCGGGCGGCCAGAAGCAGCGCGCGGCGATCGCGCGCTCGATCATCGTCGGCCCGGAGCTGCTGGTCGCCGACGAGCCGGTCTCGATGCTCGACATGAGCGTGCGGGCGAAGATCCTCGACCTCATGATCGACCTCAAGAAGCGGCTCGGGCTGACGTACGTGTACGTCACGCACGACCTCGCGACGGCGAAGTTCTTCTGCGACCGCGTGGCGATCATGTACCTCGGCCGGATCGTCGAGGTCGGCCCGGTGGAGGCGATCTTCGCCGACCCCAAGCACCCCTACACGCAGGCGCTGGTGAGGGCGATCCCGGAGCCCGACCCGGACAAGGCGCTGCCGCGCGACCTGCCCCGGGGGGAGATCCCGGACGCCGCGAGCCCACCGCTCGGTTGCTCGTTCCATCCCCGCTGCCCGCTGGCGTTCGAGCCGTGCGGATGGGAGGGTCGCGACCTGCGCGTGCTGCTCGAGGAGCGCTGGCTCGCGGCGGGCGAGGAGGCCTACGCGGCCGAGCGGCCGCTGCTCGGCGAGCTCGACGCGCTGATCGAGGGCGAGCAGGACGCGGCCGTGGTGCCGGCCGGCAGCGGCACGGACCCGGGCCAGCTGCTCGCGCTGCTGGAGAAGATCCGTGCCGAGACGCCGGAAGAGCCGTTCTGGCGCGGCGTGAAGGACATGCGCGCCGAGACGCACGGCGTGCGCGTGGTCTTCGAGCCGGGCGTCGATCCGTCGCTCTATGACGCGGGCGACTCGCGCGCGGCGTGCCTGCTCTACCGGCCTAAGACATCCGTCTGAGCGGCAGCTGAGGGACGTCCGACAACTGGCGATAGGAGCCGCGGGAGGGCGGCCGTAGGCTCGGCCGGTGAGCACGCAGTGGGATGGGGTCTTCGCGTCGGCGACCACGCCGTTCGCGGAGGATGAGTCACTGGACCTCGAGGCGCTCGAGGCGCAGCTCGTCCGGCTGGTCGACGGCGGCATCGGCGGAGTGGTCGTACTCGGTCCGCTCGGGGAGGGCGAGAGCCTTGCCCCGTGGGAGCGGGACGCGGTCGTCCGCCGTTCGGTGCGGGCGGTGGGCGGCCGCGTGCCGGTGCTGGTCGCGGTCGGCGAGCCGACGACGCGCGGCGCCTGCCACTTCGCGGTCGAGTGCGAGCTCGCCGGTCTCGGGAGCGAGACGGCGCGAGCGCCGCGGCTGCCGCTGACCGGCGCCGAGCGAGAGCGCATCGCCCGGCTGGTCGGCGCCGAGCTCGTGCCCGCGTGACCGCCGTGTCGCGGCGTCGGGGCGTCGGGGCGCGTCCACACGCGGTGCAGCGCGCTGTCCTACGTTTGCGACACATGCCGGTCGACGGAGTCCCGGCCGGTACCTAGCGTGGTCGCGATGCACGCGGACGCCCAGGTCGACGTCGCCGTCGTCGGCGGTGGGCCGGCGGGGATGGCGGCTGCCGTCGCCGCACGGGCGGCGGGCGCGACGGTCGTGTTGATCGACGAGTCCGCGGCGCCCGGGGGTCAGATCTGGCGCCGCGCGTTCTCGGAGATCGGCGACGTCGCGCCGGCCTCGCTCCCTCGCGACGGGCGCCGGCTGTGCGCGCGGCTGGCGAGCTGCGGCGCGACGGTGCTCGCCGGCACCTCGGTGTGGGCGGCGCGCGCGCCCACGGGCCCGCACGACGGCGTCGGGCCGCTGCACACGCTGCTGACACAAGGGCCCGGAGGCCAGACCGGGCGGATCCGCGCGCGCTCGGTCGTGCTCGCCACCGGCGCCTACGACCGGCCGCTCGCGTTCCCCGGCTGGACGCTGCCCGGCGTGCTGACCGCGGGCGGCGCCCAGGCGCTCGCCAAGGGCCAGGGCGTGCTGCCCGGCCGCCGCGTGCTGCTCGCCGGCGCCGGCCCGTTCCTGCTGCCGGTCGCCCGGCAGCTGCGCCGCGGCGGGGCGAACGTCGTCGCCGTGGTGGAGGCGACGCGCTGGCGCGAGTGGCTTGCCGCCGCGCCGCGGATGGCCGCGCACCCCGCGCGGCTCGGCGCCTACCTCGGGTATCGCGCGGGCATGCCCGGCACGCCGTTCGTCTGGGGCCACGTGCTCGTGCGCGCGGACGGCGAAGGCGCGGTGGAGCGCGCCACGATCGCCGCGGCCGCCGCCGACTGGTCGCCGCGGCCGGGCACCGAACAGCGGTTCGAGGTGGACGCCGTCTGCACGGCCTACGGCTTCCTGCCGTCGACCGAGCTGGCGCGCACGCTGGGCTGCGAGCTGGCCGGCGACGCGGTCGCCCACGACCAGGACATGCAGACGACGATCAAGGGCGTGTTCGTGGCCGGCGAGGCGTCCGGGATCGGCGGCGCCGACCTCGCGCGCGTCGAGGGCGAGCTGGCCGGCGCCTGCGCGGCCGACAGCGCAGCCGACGTCGCCGGCCTGCGCCGCCGCCGCGCGCGCGCGGCGTCGTTCGCGGCGATCCTCGAAGACCTCTTCGGCCGCCGCTCAGGGCTGGCCTCCCTGCCCGACGCCGGCACCGTGCTGTGCCGGTGCGAGGACGTCACCGCCGGCGAGGTCGACGCGGCCGGCGCGAAGTCCCCGGCCGCGCTGAAGATCATGACCCGCTGCGGCCAGGGGCCGTGCCAGGGCCGTGTGTGCGAGCGCCTGATCGCCGAGCGGCTGGGGACGCCCGCGCGCTTCAACGCGCGGGCGCCCGTGAGGCCGATTCCGCTCGGCGCCCTGATGGACGCCGCTACGGATTCGTCGTCGACAGCGTGAACGTGAGGGTGCGGGTGTAGGAGCCCGTCCTCAGCGCGTCGTTGGCCCCGATCTGCTGCTTGAAGCCGATCGCCACCGGATCGTTGGACACGGGCGCGACGTAGCTCTTCGGCAGGCCGGTCACCTGCAGCGGCGCCGGCAGCGCGAACGCCCCGTTCATCAGGTGGCCGGGCTCGCTCACCGTCAGCGTGGCGTCGGCCGCCGTGGAGATCACGCTCGCCGTCGTCGACGCCTCGTACGTCTTCGCCAGCCCCGGCGTGAACGCGCCGAAGCTGACGTTCGGACCGAGCGTGAGCGCGAGCGTCGCCGGCACGCTGCCGCCGACCGGGAGCTCCTTGACGTTCGGGAGCGGCTCCGGCGCGGGCGGCTCGCCCGGACCGCAGGTGCGCGGGATGTAGACGACCGGCGCGACGCAGTGCCACGTCTGCGGGTTGATCTCCGACGGCGTGCGCCGGATCGCCGCCGCGCGCTCGTACGCGTACGCGAAGCCGAGCAACTTCGCGTCGTCGCCGGCGGTGCCGGTGAACGAGAGCGACAGCGGGCGCCGCAGCGTCGCGTCGTAGCCCATCGGGACGCTGATCTGCGGGTAGCCCGCGCGGATGCCCACCTCCTCGGTCTGCGGGGTGAGCGACAGGATGGCGTCGACGGGCGCCCCACCGTTCGCGAGCAGGGTGTCGATGTACGCCCGCGAGGCGGTGCGGCCGGCCGCCAGGTCGGCGTTGTACGACGTCGCGGTGGCCGGGTCGGTCAGGTCGATCGCAGCGGCTGCGCGCAGCCGCTGCTGATTGAACTTCAGCTCGTCCGCGGGGTGTGCGTCGTTGTAGGCGACGATGCCCGCCGTCGACTTCCCGTACGGCGCCAGGTAGGCGTCGAGGTCGCGGCGCAGCTCGCGGTCGATGACCTTGGCGGTGCTCGGGCGGGTCGGCGCCGTCATCGTCACTGCCGTCGCTCCCGCCGCGGTGATCTCCGCCACCGCGTCGGTGAACGGCTGCGCGGCGTTGCCGCTCGCCGGCGCGATCACGCCGATCCGCTTGCCCGACAGCGCCGACTTCGAGAGCGCCGCCGTGTAGTCGGGCGCCGTCGCCGGAGCGCTTCCGGTTACTTCGTCCAACGGGTCGCGGCCGACCAGGCCGGTGAGCAGCGCGGCCACGTCGCCGACCGTGCGCCCCACGGGCGCGGGCGTCTCCTGGCTGCGGGCGACCGGCAGCACGCCGGTGCGCGAGACCAGCCCGAGCGTCGGGCGCAGCGCCACCACGCCGGTGTTGACCGCGGGAACTAGCGCGCTGATCGAGTTGCCGTTCGTCGGATTGGTCGTGCCGCTGGTGGACGCGTCGGTCTCGACGCCGACGGTCGCCGCCGCCAGCCCGGACGCCGCCGCGGCGACCGCGCCGGCGCTCGAGCCGTTGACCGTGGAGCGCATGTCGTACGGGTTGAGCACCTGCCCGTGCAGCGCGCCGTACCCGGCGGGCTGGCCGGTGGAGACCATGCCGTTGAGCTCGGTGACGTTGCCCTTGCCGAGGATGATCGCCCCGGCCGCCTTCAGGCGCGTCACGAGCGCGGCGTCGGCGCTCGGCGTCACGTCCTCCAGCGCCAGCGAGCCGGCCGTGGTCGGTAGCCCCGCGACGTCGATCGTGTCGTTGACCAGCACCGGGATGCCGGCCAGCGCGCCCTGCGCGTCGCCGCGCGCCCGTGCCGCGTCGGCGGCGGCCGCCTGCGTCGCCGCAGCGGGATTGACCGAGCGGACCGCGTCGATCCCCGGCCCCTGCTGGTTGACGAACCTGATCCGCTCCAGGTACGCCTTCACGAGCGCGGCGCTGGTCAGCGTGCCGTTGCCGAAGCGGCGCTTGATCTCCGCCACGTCGAGGCGCTCGAGGTCGAGCGCGGGCGGGACGAGCGCGTCGGTCAGCGGGCCGGCGAAGCCGCTGAACGGCCCGCAGGAGTGCGGGTCATAGCGCGGGCCGGGCACGCAGCGCCAGCTCGCGGGATTGACCTCCGACGGCGGGCGGCGCAGCTTCGTCGCCTGCTCGTAGGCGTACGCGTACCCGAGCAGCTTGGCCTCGGAGTAACGGCGGCCGACGAACGTGACGTTGATGGGGCGGCCGGTGTCGGCGATGAACCCGGCCGGCACGCTGACGATCGGGTAGGACGCGAACGCCGCCGGGCTGATCAGCCCGAGCTGGAGCTGCAGGACCGCGTCGAGGTCGTCGTCCGGCGACGCGGTCTGGTTGAGCAGGTTGTCCAGGTACGTCTTGGAGTTCGCGATCCCCGTATCGCGGACCTGCTGGTACTCGGCGAGCTCGTCCGGGCGCTCGAGGTGGTACGTCGACGACGGGCCGATGCGGCTGTCGCCGTACTTCAGACCCTCCTCGGGGTGCGCCTTCAGGTAGTCGTAGGCCTCGTCGAAGCTCTTGATCGGCGCGCTCGCGGGCAGCGTCGAGAGGTACTTGCTGAGGTCGCGGCGGAACTCGCGGTTGAGGATGCTGCCCTGCGTCGGGAGGTTCGGAACGGTGATCGGCACCACGGTCGCGCCGGCCGCGGCCAGCGCGTTGCGCGCCGCGACGTAGTTCGCGTTCGTCCCCGAGACGCCGATTCGCGCGCCCTGCAGCGCGTTCGGCTTCAGGCCCGACAGGAAGTCCGGGTTCACCGGCGAGTCCGACGTGCGCGGGTCGTCGGGGTCGTGCCCGGCGCCGGCCTGCAGCAGCAGCGCCGCGTCGCTCACGGTCTGGGTCAGAGGACCGAGGGTGTCCTGCGTCTCGGAGATCGGGACGACGCCGGAGCGGCTCCACAGGCCGGTCGACGGGCGGATGCCCACCACCCCGTTCTGGGTCGCCGGCGAGATGATCGAGCCTTCGCTGTCGGAGCCGACGGTCAGCGCGGCGAGGCCGGCCGCGGCGGCGACGCCAGAGCCCGCCGACGAGCCGCCCGGGTCGGTCGACGTGTCGTACGGGTTGAGCACCTGGCCGCCGAGCGAGCTGTTGCCGCTCTGCTGGTTGTTGGAGACGTAGGCGGCGAACTCGGTCAGGTTGAGCTTGCCGAGGATCACCGCTCCGGCCGCCTTCAGGCGGCGCACCACGAACGCGTCGCGGTCCGGGACCGAGTGCTCGAGCACGATCGAGGCGGCGGTCGTCGGCATCCCGGCGACGTCGACGTTGTCCTTGAGCAGCACCGGGAGCCCCTCGAGCGGGCCGAGCGGCGCCTGGTCGCGGCGCCGCGCGTCGGACGCGCGCGCCTCGTCGAGCGCCTTCGGGTTCAGCGAGCGGACCGCGTTGATCGCCGGGCCGCGTTGATTGACGGCGGCGATCCGCTCCAGGTACGCGCGCGTCAGCGCGACGCTCGTCAGCTCACCCGCCGTGAGCTTGGACTCCAGCTCGGTCGCCGAGGTCTTCTCGAGATCGAGCCCGGCGGCCCGCGCGGCCGGCGCGCCCGCGGCGAAACAGGCGATCGCCAGCGCGACCGCTCCGACACGTACCCCTCGCATGCCATCCCCCTCTTGACGTTGTGCGTCAGGTGTAACCCGTCGTGACCCTCATTCCGGCACGCACCGGCTCGATGCATGCGCGGACGACGCGGCCGTCCGCCTGCACGCGGCACTCCTGGCAGACGCCGATGCCGCAATAGACGCCGCGCGGCGTGCCCGACGGGCTCGGGCGCAGCGCGGCGCGGCCGGAGGCGAGCAGGGCGGCGGCGATGCTCTGGCCCGCCGGCGCCCGCAGCGGCTCCCCGTCGACGCTCAGCTCGATCACGAGACCGCCAGCGCCGCGGGGGCGAAGCGGTCCGGCGAGAACCACTCGATCGGCAGCGGCGTCGGCTCGCCGGCGTGCCAGGCCGCGACCAGCTCGCCGGTCGCCGGCGCGAGGCCGATGCCGGCGCCCTCGTGGCCGGTGGCCACGCACAGGTTCGGCGCCTCCGCGAATGGGCCCACGATCGGGACGTGGTCGGGCGTCAGCGGGCGCAGCCCGGCGTACACGCGCAGCGCGCGGGCGTCCTGGAGGACCGGGAAGAAGCGGGCGGCGCGGCGGGCGATCGCGGCGGCGACGGAGAGGTCGACCTCGCGGTCGAAGCCGACGTGCTGACGGCTGGAGCCGAGCAGCGCGGTGCCGCTGACCGTCGACTCGACGACCATGGCGATCTGCAGCGCCGCGTCGTCGGCCTCGACGGCGGCGACGTAGCCGGCCTCGCTGAGCTTGCGACGGAAGCGCACCGGCGAGCGCTCGAGCACGACGATCTGGCCCTTGCGCGGCGTCACCGGCACCGAGAGGCCGGCGGTCTCGAGCAGCGCGGGCGTCCACACGCCTGAGGCGACCACGATCGAGCCGGTGGCGATGCGGCCGGCGCTCGTCTCCAGCCCGGTCACGCGTCCGCGCGACCTGATGATGCGGTCGACGGCGCGGTCGGTGATCAGCTTGGCGCCGGCGGCCACCGCGGCGCGGACGAGCGCGACGGTCGCGAGCCGCGGCTCGAGCTGCGCGTCGCCCGGGTAGAGCACGCCGCCGGGGAGATCGTGGGCGGCATAGGGCTCCTCGCGCCGCAGCGCGGCGGCGTCGAGCAGCTCACCCTGCACGCCGAGGCCGGCAAGCGTCTGCGCGCGCTCGGCGGAGGCGGCCAGCTCGGTCTCGGTCTCGGCGACCACGACGCTGCCCTTGCGGTCGTACTCGAAGTCGTCCGGCAGGCGCTCGGCCAGCTCCGCCCACAGCTCGGCGGAGCGCAGCGCCAGCGGCAGCTCGCGCTCGAGCTCCTTGTCCCAGGCGAGCACGTTGCCCTCGCAGGCGCCGGAGCTGCCCGACGCGACGAACGAGCGGTCGAGCAGCGTGACGCGCGCGCCGGAGGCAGCGAGGTAATAGGCGCACGAGGCCCCGACGACCCCGGCACCCACGACGACCACATCCGGGCTACCGGCCACGTCCACACAGTAGGGGTCAGGACGCATACGGCCTTCCGACAAGTGCTGCACACGCGCGGCGCGACGTCCTACATCTCTCCATTGCCCCAGGCGGCCAAACCGGCGGATACTCGACCACACAGGGGGATGAGGGGAAGCCGGCCAACCGAGCGAGGCCGAGCGACTCTCAACCAGGGCGATGTAGTGAAACGGCCGGGCGTGGCCACCACGCCCGGCCGCTCCTCCGACACTCGGCCGGCGCTCAATCCAGGCGCCGGTCGAGCAGGGTCACCCGCGGGAGGGGTAGGCGCGGGTGACCGCAGACTACGCCGATTTACGCCCGATGTGTGCAGTTCTTTGCTCAGCCTTGGCGCCGAGCCGCGCGTGCGAGCGCCGCGGCGCCGCGGCGGAGGGCCGGCCAGCGGCGCGATTCGCGGCCGTGGCGAGCCTCCGCGAGCGCGGCCTGGGCTTCAACCGCGTCGGGCCGCGTGGGGAGCCGCATCGCCGCGGGAGTGCGGCGCGCGCGGGATTCCAGGCGCCGCGGCGCGACGTGGCGGGCGAGCCGGACCGCCACCGTGGGCGCCGGGACGCCGTGGCGGCCGACCCAGACCACCGCGGCGGGGAGGGCGCGCGCGACGCGCTCCCCGCGCTCCCGGTCGCCCGTCCACACCGACACGACGCCCTCACGCCCGCCAGAGCCCGCGAGCGCGATCGCCTCGTCGTCGCCGGCCGTCTCGACGATCGCGAGCACGGGCCCGGGGGGAGGCTCGTCGAACGCGGCCGGCCGGTGGCCGGCCGCGCCGCCCATCACCACCGCGGGCGCGTAGAACGCGCCATCGGAGCGCGGGACGCGCACGCGGCCGCCGCCGCGGACCTCGCCGCCCGCGGCGAGCGCGGCCTCGACCGCGGCGAGCGCCTTCTCGGATGCGAGCGGTCCGACGTCGGTGGTCGGGTCGCGCGGGTCGCCGACGCGCAGGCGCGCCGCGGCATCCGCGATCGCCTCGCCAAGCCCCGGCGCCGCGACGCGCGAGACCACGAGCCGCCCCGCCGCGGCCGGATGCCGCCCGGAGCCGGCGAACGCGGCCCACACCGCCGCGTCCACCACCGCCGTCCGCGACGCGCCGCGCAGCACCAGCAGCGTGCCCATTCGCGTGGGCGGCGAGAGCTCGGTGACGCGGTCGCAGACGGACCCGACATCCGCTACCGGAGCGATCAGCTCCCCCGGGATCCCCGCGCGCAGGAACACCGCGCGCAGCCGCTGGGCGGCCAGCGGCGGGCCGGCCGCGAGCAGCACCCCGTTGCCGGCCAGCAGCGCGGCGCCCACCTCGACGGCGGGCCCGAACCACGGCGAAGCCGAAGGTCCGGCCAGCCCGACGATCCCCGCGGGCGCCTGGATCAGCACGCTGCGGCGCCGGGCCAGGCGCGCGGTGCGCGGGTGCAGGCGCCGGTCAACGAGCGCGGCGGGGCCCTCGCCGGCGAGCGCGTGCAGCCCGCGCACGGCGGGGAGCAGCTCCGCGACGACGAGGTGCGCGCGCGGCCAGCCGGTCTCGTCGGCCAATCCGCCGGCAAGCTCGTCGAGCTCGTCGAGCATCGCCACCGCCGCGCGGCGTACGTAGCGCGCCCGCGCCGCGGCCGGCAGCAGCGCCCACAGCGGCTGGGCGGCGCGCGCCGCCTCGGCGGCGACGTCAGGCGTCGCGCCCACGCGCCGCCCGGATCGCCGCCAGCCGCTCGCGCATCCCGGGCTCGCCGTCGTCCGGCGCGTAGAAGCGCAGGCCGGAAAGCCCGTCCGGGAGGTGCTCCTGATCGTTGACGTGGCCCGGGCGATCGTGCGGGTACTCGTAGCCGCGCCCGCGGCCGAGCGCCTTCGCCCCCGGGTAGGCGGCCGACCGCAGCGCGGCCGGCGGCAGGCCGGCGCCGTGCTCGCGGATGTGCGCGCGGGCGGCGCCGAGCGCCACGCCCGCGGCGTTGGACTTCGGCGCCAGCGAGAGATAGATCGCCGCCTGGGCGAGCGCGTAGGTCGCCTCCGGCAGCCCGACGTGCTCGACCGCGTTCGCGGCGGCTACCGCGACCACGAGCGCCTGCGGATCGGCATTGCCGACGTCCTCCGACGCCAGGATCACCATCCGCCGCGCGATGAAGCGCGCGTCCTCGCCGCCCTCGAGCATGGCCGCCAGGTAGTACAGCGAGGCGTCCGGATCGGAGCCGCGCGTCGACTTGATCCAGGCGGAGATGTAGTCGTAGTGCTGGTCGCCGGCCTTGTCGTAGCGCAGCGCCTTGCGCTGCATCGCGTCCTCGGCGTCCTCCAGCGTGACCGGCGAACCGGTCCGCGAAGCGGTGTCGAGCGCCAGCTCGAGGGCGTTCAACGCCGCCCGCGCGTCGCCGCCGGAGCGCGTGGCCAGGAACGTCGACACCTCTTCGCTGACCGACGCGCCGAGCACGCCCAGCGCGCGCCGCAGCAGCCCGCCGATGTCCTCCGCCCGCAGCTCGTGCAGCTCGTAGATCTGCGTGCGCGAGATCAGCGCCGAGTTGACCTCGAAGTACGGGTTCTCGGTGGTCGCTCCCACCAGCACCACGAGGCCCTCTTCGACCGCGGGCAGCAGCGCGTCCTGCTGGGCCTTGTTGAAGCGGTGGATCTCGTCGAGGAAGAAGATCGTGTGGCGCCCGCCGCGGCGGCGCTCGCGCGCCCGCGCGATCACCTCGCGTACTTCGGGGCGCCCGGCCTCGACCGCCGAGAGCTCCTCGAACGCCGCGTCGGCGTACTCGGCGAGCATCCGCGCGAGCGTCGTCTTCCCGGTCCCCGGCGGCCCGTAGAGGATCATCGAATGCGGGTCGCCGGACTGGATCGCCGCGCGCAGCGCCGACGACGGGCCGAGCAGATGCGACTGGCCGACGAACTCCTCGAGCGTCCGCGGGCGCATGCGCGCGGCGAGCGGAAGCTCCGCCGCGTCGGCGACCTCGCGGCCCGCGGGCTCCTCCTCCGGGGGATCGAACAGCCGTCCCATCGCCCTACAGTCTGACTATGGGACTCGCCGAGGAGCTGCAGGAGGAGACCGCGGAGGTCCTCGCCAAGCTGATCCGCTTCCGAACCGTCAACCCGCCGGGCGACGAGCGCGCCTGCGCCGAGTGGCTGGCCGGCTACCTCGAGGACGCGGGGCTGGCGTGCGAGCTGCACGCGGCCGAGCCCGAGCGCCCGAACCTGATCGCGACGCTCGCCGGCGGCGACGGGCCGACGCTCGGCTATCTGTCGCACCTCGACACGGTGCTCGCCGACGCGCAGGACTGGACGGCGGACCCGTGGGGCGCGGAGGTCAAGGACGGCTTTCTCTACGGCCGCGGCGCGGTCGACATGAAGGACCAGACCGCCGCCGAGGCCGTCGCGCTCGTCGCGCTCGCCCGCAAGGGCATTCGCCCGAACGGCGACGTCAAGCTGATCGCCGTCGCCGACGAGGAGACCGGCGGCTCGCTCGGCGCCCAGTGGCTGACCGAGAACCACCCGCGCGAGTCTCGGATCGACTACCTCGTCAACGAGGGCGCCGGCGCCGTCATGCCCTACGGCGGCCGCCGTCTGTACGGCGTCTGCGTGGCCGAGAAGGGCACGTTCCGCTTCCGCGTGCGCGCGACCGGCACCGCCGCGCACGCCTCGATTCCGGGCCTGGCCGAGAACGCGCTGCTCAAGCTCGCGCCGGCGATCACCGCGCTCGGGGACGCGCGCCCCGGCTTCGATCTCACGGAGGCCACGCACGCCCTGCTCGAGGGCCTGGGCGAGGACCCGGGCGACCCGCAGGGCGCGCTGGACCGCGTGGGGCGGATCGAGCCGCGGCTCGCGCCGATCCTCGACGCCGCGCTGCGCGTCACGTTCGCGCCGACGATCGTCTCGGCGGGAGAGAAGATCAATGTGATCCCGGCCCGCGCCGAGCTGCGCGTCGACTGCCGCGTACCGCCGGGGATGGGCGAGGACGTCGCGCGCAAGCGCGTCGCCGAGGTCCTCGACGGCGACGTCGAGGTCGAGTTCACCGAGTCGACGCCCGGCAACCGCTCCCCGGTCGCCTCGCCGCTGATGGACGCGATCGCCGCGTGGATCGCCGAGAGCGACTCCGGCGCCGAGGTGGTGCCGACCGTGCTGCCCGCGTTCACCGACTGCCGCTGGTTCCGCGCCGCCTTCCCGGACTGCGTGGCCTACGGCTTCTTCCCCCAGCGCCACCAGACGCTGTATGAGACCTGGCCGCTGATGCACGCCAAGGACGAGCGCATCGACGTGCGCGACCTGGGCTTCGCGGCGAGCTTCTTCCACGACCTCCCCGGGAGGCTTCTCTGACCATGCCCGTGCCCGAAGGAAAGCTCCGCCTCGGCGGAATGGCGCTGCGCAACGGCCTGCTCGTCCACGGTCCCTCGCACTGGGCCGCTGCCGTGCGCACCGGCGCGGGCGACGTGAAGGTCGCGTCCGGGCGCAAGCCGCGCGTGACGCGCTTCGACGGCGTGCCCGGCGTGCGCGGGCTGGTGCGGCTCGGCGAGGCGTTCGCGGTGATCCCGCTCGTCAAGCAGGGCCTGCCGGAGGCGAAGCTGCCGATGGAGTCGCCGAGCGTGGTCGCGGTGGCCGCCGGCGCGTCGCTGACCGGCGCGCTGGTGCGGCGGCGTGCTCGCGGGGTGACCGGCGACGCGGCCTCGGCGCTGCTGTCGGTGGCGCCCGCGCTGTTTGCCCTGCGCGGCGGCGAGCTGGCCGCCTACCACGGCGTCGAGCACAAGGCGATCGCCGCGTATGAGGCCGACGACGCGGACGCCGCCGACGCGCAGAAGGAGCACGAGCGCTGCGGCTCGCACCTCGTGGCGCCGATGCTCGCGGCCAACATCGCCGGCACCGTGCTGCTCAGGAAGGCGCTGGAAAAGCCGAACGCGATGGCCGGCGGGCTGGTCGCGCTGGCCTCGACGGCCGCCGCCGTCGAGGTGTTCGCGTGGAGCGAGCGGCACGCCGGCACGCCGGTCGCGCGCGCGCTCAAGCGGCCGGGGTTCGAGCTCCAGCGCGCGCTCGGCACGCGCGAGCCCGATGAGCGCCAGCTCGAGGTCGGGCGCGCCGCGCTCGCGGAGATCTTGCGCGTCGAGATGGGGTCTAGACCCCAGTCCACATAGCCCGCGGCGCCGCAATACTCCAGATATGCAACGCGCAGACGGCGGCGGTGAGCCGGGCCTGGCCTTCCCCCCGGTATCCCCGACGCCGACGGCGACGGTGATCGCGCACCAGCCGCCGAAGGCGGTCGAGATCGGGATGTGGGACCGGTTGCAGCCCCAGATCGGCTTCTGGGCGCCGATCATCTTCATGGCGCTGATCGTCTTCTTCCTCTGGCGCACGCTGAAGGTGATGCCGAAGACCAAGCCGCAGGAGATCAAGCCCGATTCCAAGGCGTCGGTGACCTGGAGCGAGGTTGCCGGCGCCGACGAGGCGCGCGCCGAGCTGCAGGAGGTCGTCGACTTCCTGCGCCAACCCGAGCGGTTCCACGAGCTCGGCGCCAAGGTCCCCAAGGGCATCCTCCTGCACGGCCCTCCGGGGACCGGCAAGACGCTGCTCGCCAAGGCGGTCGCGAACGAGTCGGGCGCGGCGTTCTACTCGCAGTCGGCCGCCTCGTTCGTGGAGATGTTCGCCGGCCTCGGCGCCGCGCGCATCCGGCGGCTGTTCAACGAGGCCCGGCAGAACCGCCCGGCGATCGTGTTCATCGACGAGCTCGATGCCGTCGGCGGGGAGCGCGGCGCGGACAACAACTCCGAGCGCGAGCAGACGCTCAACCAGCTGCTGGTGGAGATGGACGGCTTCGGGACGACCGGCGACCTCGTCGTGATCGCCGCGTCGAACCGGCTCGAGAAGCTCGACGCCGCGCTGCTGCGGCCGGGCCGCTTCGACCGACAGATCCTCGTGTCGCCGCCCGACGTGTCCGGCCGCGAGGCGATCCTGCGCGTGCACTCTCGCAACAAGCCGCTCGGCCCCGATGTCGACCTGCCGATCGTCGCGCGACAGACGGCCGGCCTCGCCGGAGCCGACCTGGCCAACATCTGCAACGAGGCGGCGATCTTCGCGGCCCGCGAGCACCGCTCCTGGATCGGCCAGGAGCATTTCGAGGCCGCGCTGGAGCGCGTGATCGCGGGCATGCAGTCGCGCAAGGCGCTCAACGAGCACGAGCGGCGGGTGATCGCGTTCCATGAGGCCGGCCACGCCCTGTGCGCGGAGCTGCTCCCCGGCGTCGACCGCGCGCACCGGATCTCGATCGTCCCGCGCGGGCGGGCGCTGGGCTACACGCTCAACCTCCCCGAGGAGGACCGGTACCTCAAGACGCGCGACGAGCTGATCGACCAGATGGTCATGCTGCTCGGCGGGCGCGCGGCGGAGGAGATCGTCTTCGGCGCCTGCACGACCGGCGCCTCCGGCGACCTCGAGCGGGTCGCCGACATCTCGCGCGCGATGGTGCACGAGTACGCCATGGGCACGTCGATCAGCGCGCTCAAGCTCGCGGCCGAGGGCGGAGCGGTGTCCGACCGCACCCGCCAGCTGCGCGACTCCGAGCAGCAGCACCTCGCCGACGAGGCGATGCGCCGCGCGATCCGGCTGATCACCGACCACCGTGAGCAGCTCGACGCGCTCGCGCACGGCCTGCTGCGCAACGAGGTGCTCGAGCGCGACGACATCGATCGGGCGATGGCGGGCGTGGCGACGCGCCGCCAGGGCGCGCGCGGGCTGCGCGTGGTGGCGGCGGAGTTGGGCAACGGCTCGCCCTGAGGGCTCGCGTCGCTGGGAGTGTTCGCCCCGGGGGCGAAACTCCCGCGCCCGGCAGGATCAGCCGTGCGGAATCCTGAGCGCTCAAGTTCGGCCGTCGACGGCCGAAGTAACACTTTGATGGCGGCTGACGATTTCCGATCGCTGCTCGAGCCTGGGGCCATTCGCGCGGTCTTCCAACCCATCGTGCGGCTGGCCGACCTGGGCGTCATCGGCTACGAGGGCCTGTCGCGCTTCCCGACGCCTCCGGGGCTGGTCGCGCTCCCGCCCGACGTCACGCTGGCCGCTGCCGAGCGCGCCGGCCTGCGCGAGGAGCTCGAGGTCGCCTGCTGGGCCGCGATCGCCGCGGCCGGCGTGCCACCGCGCGGCCGGGCGCTGTGGGTCAACCTCTCGCCGGAGGCGCTGGGTCATCCGGGGCTGCTCGAGGTCGCCGGGCGGCTCACCTCGCGGCTCGTGATCGAGCTGACCGAGCAGGACGCCGTGCTCAACCACACGCGGCTCTCGCGCCGCCTGCGACCGTGGATCGAGCGCGGCGCGCTCGTCGCGGTCGACGACGCAGGAGCGGGCTTCACGTCGCTCGAGTACGTCGCCGACATCCGCCCGGACTTCCTCAAGCTCTCGCGCGGGATGGTCGCCGGCGTGGACGGCGACCCCAGCCGCGCCGCCGTGCTGCGCGCCACCGCCGCGTTCGCGAGCGAGGTCGGCGCGCGCGTGGTCGCCGAGGGCGTCGAGCGCCCCGAGGAGCTCGAGACGCTGCGCGCGATGGAGATCGAGCTCGGCCAGGGCTGGCTGTTCGGGCGCCCGTCTGCGCCGTGGCCGCAGGACACCGTGGCCGAGCCGCCAGCACCGCGCCGGCCGTCCGCCTGCGGCCGCCTCGAGCGCGACCTCGAGCGCGCCGAGTGTGCGCGAGAAGCCTGCGAGGCGGTCGCCGACCACCTCGCCCGCCGCGGCCTGCTGCCGGGCGTCTATCTCGCTCAGTCCGGCCGCCTGCGCTGCCAGGCGGTGCGCGGCGTGTGGCAGGTCTACGACGGCGTGCCGCCGACCACCGGCATCACCGGACGCGTCTATCGGACCGGCGAGACCGCGGTGGTGGACGACGTCGGCGAGGCGCCCGATTACGTGCCCGCGATCCCCGGCGTGCGGTCGGAGATCTGCGTGCCGCTGCGCGTCGACGGCCAGGTCATCGGCGTGCTTGACGCCTGCTCGGTGACCACGCACGACCGCACCACGGCGGTCGAGGTCGAGCGTTGCGCCGCGCTGCTGTCGGCGCGGCTGGAGGAGGTCGGCGCGGTGTCGCCCACCACGCCGGCGCAGCGGCTCGCGCGCGCGGCCGCCCGGCTCGCCGCGCTCGACGATCCCGAGGGCGTCGTGCGCGAGGCCCTGGCCGCGTCGCTGGAGCTCTCCGGCTACGAATCCGGCCTCGTCGCGCTGGCCGACGGCCACGGGGCGCTGTACCCGCACCTCGCCGAGGGCCCGTTCGCGGTCGCCTTCAGCCAGCTCGAGGCCGGCGAGCTGGCCGCGATCGCGCGCTGGGTCGACGACGGCACGTCGAGCTACACCGTCGGCGACGCCGGCGGGCGCGGGTTCGCGGGCCATGAGGTGCTGCGCCGTCTCGGCGCCGACGCGCTGGTCGTGCTCCCGCTCGCCTCGGCGGGCGAGCGGCTCGGCGTGATCGTCGTCGCCGACCGCGCGAATCGCCGCCCGGCGCACGAGGACGTCGAGCTGCTCGAGCTGCTCGCCTGCCAGGCCGCCGCCGGGCTGCGGATGGCGAGCGCCGTCGCCCAGCTGCGTGAGCGCGCGTCGCGCGACCCGCTGACCGGGCTGCACTCCTCGCTTCCGACCCTGCCGGCCCGCGCCGGCGTGGTGATCGCCGACGTCGACGGGCTGGGCTCGATCAACCGCGAGCGCGGCTCGGCAGCGGGCGACGACGTGCTGCGTTCGCTCGCCGGGCTGCTACGCGAGCTGACGCCGGCCGGCGGGCGCGCGTTCCGGATCGCCGATGATGCGTTCGTGGTCACGCTGGAGGCGCCGCACGCGGTGTCCGCCGAGCGGCTCGGGTGGGAGCTGCGCTCGCTCGCTCCAGGGCGGCTGGGGACGACGGTGTCAGTCGGCGTCGCGGTCGGCGAGCCGGGCGAGAGCGGCGAGGCCGTCGTGCTGCGCGCCGGCGCCGCGCTGGGCGAGGCGAAGCGCCTCGGCGGGAACGCGGTAAGCGCCGCGCAGTAAGCTCGGCGGCGTGTTTGGCCGCATCGACCACATCGGAGTCGCGGTCGCCGACCTCGATGCGGCGATCGAGCTCCACACCGGCGCCTACGGCATGCCGCTCGTGCACCGCGAGACGGTGGTCGAGCAGGGCGTCGAAGCCGCCCTGCTCGACGTCGGGGAGAGCCACGTGGAGCTGCTGGCGCCGCTCGGCGACGACACCCCGGTGGGCAGGTTCCTCGCGTCGCGCGGGCCGGGTCTTCACCACGTCGCCTACCAGGTGTCCGACGTCGGCGAGGCGCTGCGCGAGCTGCGCGAAGCCGGCCTGCGGCTGATCGACGAGACGCCCCGGACCGGGATCCGCGGGTCGCAGGTCGCGTTCCTGCACCCCGCGACGGCGGGCGGCGTCCTGACCGAGCTCGTCACGCCAGTGGAGGTCCATCCGTGAGTACCGCCAACGCCGCCCGTCGCGCCGCCATCGGCTTCCATGGCGGTCAGGTCCTGTCGATCCGCGTATCCGACGAGCAGCTGACCAGCCTGCGCACGACCATGCGCGAGGGCCGGGAGCGCTGGCTGGAGGTCGAGGCGTCCGACGGCGCCGTGCTGATCGACATCGGCCAGGTCGTCTACCTCCGCGTTGAGTCCGACGAGCATCGCGTCGGCTTTTAGTGCGGCCGACCGCAGGCTGTACCGGCGCGTGCGCTCGCTGCCCACGCCGGGCGCGACGCGCTGGGTGCGGCGCTTCTCGAAGCTCGGCGAGCACGGGGGAGTGTGGATCGCGGGCGGGAGCGTCGCCGCGCTGGTCGACGCCTCGCACCGGCCCCGCTGGCAGCGCGCGACGGTCACGGTCGCGTCGTCCTACGCCGTCTCGACCTCGATCAAGCTCGTCGTCCGCCGCCGCCGGCCGGACCTCGCCGACCTGCCGCCGCTGATGGCCACGCGCACCAAGCTCTCGTTCCCGTCGTCGCACGCGGTCACCTCGTTCGCCGCGGCGCGGGCGTTCGGCGTCCCGCTCGTGTGGGCCGCCGCGCTGCCGATGGCGCTCTCTCGGCTCTACCTCGGCGTGCACTACCCGTCCGACGTCGCCACCGGCGCCGCGCTCGGCACGTTGCTGGGGGGCTTCGCGCGATGATGAAGGTCGGGATCGTGGGAATGCCCAACGCGGGCAAGTCGTCGCTGTTCAACGCGCTCAGCCAGGCCGGTGCCGATGCCGCGAACTACCCGTTCACGACGATCGAGCCGAACGTCGCGGTCGTCCCCGTCCACGACAAGCGGCTCGACGCCGTCGCGCGGACGGTCGGCGCGTCGAACCTCGTGCCCGACACGATCGAGTTCCACGACATCGCCGGCCTGGTCGCCGGCGCCCACCAGGGCGAGGGGCTCGGGAACAAGTTCCTCGCCAACATCCGCGAGACCGATGCGCTGCTGCACGTCGTGCGCGCGCACCACGACGACAACGTCATCCACCCGGAGGGCCGCGTCGACCCGGCGGCCGACATGGAGACGATCGAGACCGAGCTCGTCTACGCGGACCTCGAGTCGGCCGAGCGCCGCCACGCGCGCGTGGTGCGCGACGCGCGCTCGGGCGACAGGGCGGCGATCGCCGAGGAGGCGTGGCTGCGCCAGGTGATCGAGGCGCTGCAGGCCGGGCGGCCGGCGCGGTCGGTGCCGGTGCCGGCCGACGCGCCCGACGCCGCCCGCAACCTCTCGCCCCTGACCGGCAAGCCGGTGCTGTTCGTGGCCAATGTCGACGAAGGCGACGACGCCGTCCCTGCGGTGGTCGCCGACCACGCGGCGGCCGAGGGCGCGGCCGCCGTGGCGATCTCCTCGCGCCTGGAGGCGGAGCTGTCCGAGCTCGATGACGAAGACGCCGCGGCGATGCGCGAGGACCTCGGCGTGTCGGAGTCCGGACTTAACCGCGTCGTCCGCGGCGCATTCGGCCTGCTCGACCTGATCGCGTTCTTCACGGCCGGTGAGGACAAGCCGGCGCAGTCCTGGCACCTGCGCAACGGGCTCTCCGCCTGGCACGCCGCGGGCCAGATCCACAGCGACATCCAGAAGGGCTTCGTGCGCGCCGAGGTGATCGGCTGGGACAAGCTGGTCGACGCCGGCGGCTACGCGGCCGCGCGCGAGCGCGGCGTCCTGCGGCTCGAGGGCCGCGACTACGTGATGACCGACGGCGACGTGATCACCGTCAAGTTCACGCCCTAGTGCAGCACTGGCTCAAGCCCATCGGCCACGCGCGCGGCAAGCTGCCGCCGGACTGGATCTTCACGAAGCCCGACGTGCTGCGATGGACCGGGTTCCCGCGCCGGCCGCGCGTGGAGATCGGCGATCGTTTCGTTTACTACGCGTCCGTCTGGAAGCGGGTCTTCGCGATCGTCGAGGTCGTCACCGAGCCCGAGGAGACGCGGCCCGGCCAGCGCTGGCCGTGGACGGTCGAGGTCGAGCCCCTGATCGTGATCCCGATCCTCGAGCTCGCCCCGCCGGTCGAGGCGATCGGGATACCGGCGCGGTCGACGAGCCAGCAGTCGCACATACGTCTCTCTCCGGAGCAATACGCGCGAGCGGTGGATGTAATCGGATCAATTGCGAGCTAGTGTCGGCACGTGCAGTCGCGCCGGTTCGTCCTGCCCGGCCCCGATGTGGGCCGGCTCCTGCTCGACCGCCTCGTCGCCGAGGGCGTGCGCTACGGGCGCGACTTCGCGCTCGTGCGGATCGTGGCGCCGCTCGGCAGCGTCGACGAGCTCGCGCCGCAGCTCGCCGCCGTCCTGAGGGACGCGGACGTGATCGTGCGCTGGGAGGCCGACGAGCTGCTCGCGCTGCTGCCGGCCACCGACCGGCCGGGCGCCGAGCGCGCCGCGGAGCGCCTGCGCGAGGCCGCGGGCGGCCTGCCGATCACCGTCGGCGCGGCGCACTGGGTCGGCGACACCGCGCACGACCTGCTGGGCCGGGCGGAGCCGCGGCGCTGACGCGTTCTTGGCGGGCTGAAGGTGTGGCGGGCTGACGCCCCATCAGCGGACCCGCCCCGTGCAGGGCTGACGCCCCATCAGCGGACCCGCCCCGTGCAGGGCGCCAATGCCTTGAACGGCAACTGCCCGGTAAGGGGAGCGGGAGAAAGTTGCGGTCACTGTAAATCGATCATCGCCCGGCGCCCCAAGCCGGGGGTGACGCACGTTTGTTCACCATGAGGCAACAAACGTGCAGCACCCCTCCCCCTCCGAGCGATTCAATGATCGATCATGCGCGAATGCGGCTCATGGACGATCGATCACGATCGGTCCCCGCACCCCTCACCTGCGCAGTTGCCGTTCAAGGCATTGGCGCCCTGCACGGGGCGCGTCCGCTGATGGGGCGTCATCTCGCGGGGGCGTCAGCCCGCGGAGCCGTAATGCCGTGGCGCCCTGCGCGGGGCGCGTCCGCTGATGGGGCGTCAGCCCGCGGAGCCGTCAGCCCCCAGCCAGCCGCCGCGCCAGCCGCCCCATCCCCAGCGCCGCGGCCGCGGCGGCACCGCGCTCCCGATCCAGCGCACGGTCCGGGGGCCGTTCGACCGGGGCCGTGCGCAGCGTCGCGATGTCGCGGAACGTGCGCAGCTCGGCGGCCTGCTCGATCAGCGCCTTGCGCACCGAGGGCTTCTCGCGGATCGCGCCGAGGATCACGTGCTCGAGGTCGCCCTTGCGGCGCAACAGGTCGGCCGCCGTCTTGGCGCCGATCCCCTTCGCTCCGGGCAGCCCGTCCGACGGGTCGCCGCGCAGCGCGATGAAGTCCGGCACCTGCTCCGGCGAGATGCCGTAGATCTCGCGCACCTGGTCCGGGCCGACCTCGTCCGGCCCCTCCTGGCGCGCGCGCTGGAGCAGGACGGTGACCGACGCGTTCGCGCACTGGAACATGTCGCGATCGCCGGTGAGGATCAACGTCCGTCCGCCGGCTTCGGTCTCCGCCGAGGAATACGACCCGAGCAGGTCGTCCGCCTCCAGATCCGGCGTGGTCACGACCAGCCAGCCGAGTGCCTCGTACAGGCCCGGGGCGCGCGACCACTGCCACTCCAGGCCGCCCGGCATGTCGGGGCGCTCGGCGTGATAGGCGGGATAGGCCTCCTTGCGGTACTCCGCGGCCTCGGCGCCGAAGCAGAGCACGACGACGCGCGGCTGGTACTTGTCCACGCACCAGAGGACCTGATTGACGGAGCCGAGCAGCGCGTTGACGGGATTGCCGTCGCCGTCGGTGATCGTGTCGGGGAGCGCATAGAACCCGCGGTACAGGCACGCGGGGGCGTCAACTAGGAGGAGCGGAGCCGGCACGCCGGGAAGTATGGTGCCAACACCATGAAGACGATCACCGGTC
Source organism: uncultured Solirubrobacteraceae bacterium (assembly GCA_963837485.1). Lineage (GTDB taxonomy): Bacteria > Actinomycetota > Thermoleophilia > Solirubrobacterales > Solirubrobacteraceae > Solirubrobacter. The sequence continues at coordinate 387,295 of CAWINP010000001.1, forward strand.
TCGAGGAGCTCAAGCAGGCCGAGGGGCAGGTCCTCGGCACCAGCGACTGGCACGAGGTCACCCAGGCCGACGTCGACGCGTTCGCGGACGTCACCGGCGACCACCAGTGGATCCACGTCGACGTCGAGCGCGCGAAGGAGACGCCGTTCGGCGGCACGATCGCCCACGGCTACTTCACGCTCTCGCTCATCCCGCTGCTTTCGCGCCAGGTGTTCGGGATGGAGGGCTTCACGTTCGCGCTCAACTACGGGCTCAATCGCGTGCGCTTCCCGTCCCCGATGCCGGTCGGCGGCAAGGTCCGCTGCACCGTCAAGGTGGCCGAGGTGCAGGAGATCCCCGGCGGCGCGCAGACGACGATGGAGATGACGCTCGAGCGCGAGGGCGGCGAGAAGCCGGTGTGCGTCGCCGAGACGCTCGTGCGCGCATACGGATAGGGTCGGTCACAAACCCGCCCCATGTCCGAATGGGGCCAGTGAATGTTCCCCACCGCCGTCAGCGACGAGGTCCTCCTGGCCGGCACCGATCCCGCCGGCTTCGAGGAGTTCTACGGCCGCCACGTGGACACGCTGCTCGGCTTCTTCGCGCGCCGCACGCGCGATGCCGAGCTCGCGGCCGACCTGACGGCGGAGACCTTCGCCGCCGCGCTCTCCGCCCGCCGCCGCTACCGGCCCGAGCAGGGCGCGGCGGTCGCATGGCTGTTCGGGATTGCGATGAAGAAGCTCGCGGACGCGCAGCGGCGCGGCTACGCGGAAAGGAAGGCGCGCCGGCGGCTCGGGATGGAACGCATCGAGCTCACCGACGCCGACATCGCGCGCATCGACCGGCTCGGCGAGAGCACGGCGGCCAGCGCGCTGCTGGAGGCGCTCGCGCCCGAGCAGCGCGAGGCGATCCGCGCGCACGTGCTCGACGAGCGCACCTATGCCGAGATCGCCGCCGACATCGATGTCTCCGAGGCCGTCGTGCGCAAGCGCGTCAGCAGGGGCCTCGCCAGCGTACGCCAGCGGATGGGAGCCCGCCGATGAGCCAGGACTTCGTGACCACGCTGCGGCTGCAGCTGCGCGAGGCGGCGGAGCGTGAGGCGCGCCGCGGCCCGCTGCGGCGCGCGCTGCCGGAGCCCCGCCCGCTGCTCTTCGCCGCGGCGCTCGCGGCGGCAGCGGTCGTGGTCGCGCTGGCGATCGGCGCGCTCGGCTCCCCGAAGCCGGCGCCGCCGGCCGCCACGGCGCCGCACCTCGTCGCCCGCCTCGCGATCGCCGACCAGGGCGGGGTGCTCTCAAGCGGCTACGGCTCGCTGTGGACGTACGACAACTCCGGCGTCCTGCGCCTCGGCCCGGACGGCGCCATCGTCGCGCGGATCCCGATCCGCGGCGACATCAACGACGCCTACGTCGGGACGGGCGCGATGTGGGCGCTGACCGACGATCGCCTCTACCGGATCGACCCCAAGACGAACCGCATCGTCGCGCGGATCCCGCTGCCGCCGCCCTCGCGCTCGTTCGGCGGCGTGTTCCCGGACGCCGGCGTCGTGTACATCGCCAACGGAGACACGGCGCTGTTCATCGACCTCAAGACCAACCGGATCGGCCGTCGGGTCGACCTCACGCGCGGCGGCGAGGCCGCGCGCGGCTTCACCTCCGAGCCCGGCCGGACCTACATGCTCCGCCGTGACGGCCTGCTCGAGACGCTCGACACCCATACGATGCGCCGGCTCGCGGTGGTGCGGCCGGCCGTCCACCTCGATGACCCGGCGACGTCGCTCGACGCGGGTGACGGCCTCCCGGTCGCCGCGGCGCACGGCGACGTGGTGGTCAAGAGCGGCGCCGGCCTCGCCGAGGTCGACGCGAACACCGGCAAGCTGCGCTGGCGCACGAACCTCGGGACGAGCCGCGTCAACGGCGTCGTCTTCGGCAACGGCGCGCTGTGGGTGCAGGGCACGCCGGCGAGCGGCACGCGCGACCAATTGTGGAAGCTCGACCCCGGCAGCGGCCGCGTGCTCGCCGCGCTCCCGCTGCCGGACTTCGGCGCCGCCGGCATGACGAGCATGGGCGACCGGCTATGGATCATGAGCGCCGGCGGGCGCCTGAGCGCGGTTCGCTGACTAGAAGCGGATCGCCGCGCCCGCCGCGCCCGCGAAGACGACGCGGTAGGTCCCGGCCTGCACGACCGGCCAGCGGTACGCGCCGCGGCGGCCGATCCAGGCCGAGCCGGCCGGCATCCAGCGCCCGCCGCGCAGCGCCTGCACCTGGGCGATCGCGCCGCGGCGGGCGGGCACGATGGTCCCGCTGAGCATGCGCTCCCGGGCGGCCGCCGCGTGGGCACCCGACGGCGCCCGTGAGGCTTTGGAGGTCACGGTCCTGAAGTACGCCCAGGTGTCGAACAGCCCGAGCTTGGCGCGCAGCGTCGCGCCGTCGACGATCGTCGAGCCGCGCGTGCCGCGCACCTGCGCGCGCATGACCCGCGGCGACGCGCCGCGCTGCAGCACCTTGATCCCGCGGAACCCGCCGCGGTAGAGCCCGCGCAGCTTCTTGCCGGCGCTCGGCAGCGACGTCGTGACGGGACTCCAGCGGTGGCGCGGCGAGACGTCGTCATACGGGTCGTCGACCGACTTCAGCCACGGCTTCGGTTCGGTCCCCAGCGTCGTGTTCTCGACGTTCTCGGTCTTGCCGCCGGAGGTGGAGAAGAAGTAGGTCACCACCGGCTGGCCCTGATACGTGACGACCTGCCCGCGCGTGTCGGCGACCGCCTGGTTGGTCGCCGGCGTCTCCACGGACACGCCGCCATAGACCTGCGAGCGCGTGTCGGCGAACTGCTCGAAATTCCCGCCGCGCGCGGTCGTGATCGCGTACGTGCGGGCCGCGATCGCCTGCGCCTGGAGCGCCGCAGCGGGCCACGAGGACGGCGACTCGGCCGGCACGACACCCTGCAGGTAGTCCTCGAGCGAGACCGCGTTGACGACCGAGACGCCGCCGAACAGGCCCGGCGCGAACTCGAGCGTGCCGCGGTAGCCCTTGCCGCCGAGCGACGCGATCCCGTCCTCGCCGGCGACCTGAAGCGGCGCGCGGAACGTCGCCAGCTTCTTCCCGCTCGCGGACAGGTCGACCTCGGTCAACCCGCGCCGCTTGATCGTGTACGTCACGCTCGGGTCGAGCTTGCGCTCCCCGGCCTGGCGGGCGCCGCTGATCCGAGCCGAGCCGGTCTTGTCGGTCAGCTGCACGCGCACGGTCCGGCTGGGGTCGGTCGTCCCGAGCGAGGTGTCCGTGTAGTAGTGCGCGAGGATCTCCCGCGCGCTCGCGCCGTGCTGGGCGTAGCCCATCGCGCCGTACTGGCTCATGCCGACGCCGTGGCCGAAGCCGGCGCCCTTGATCGTGAACGTCGACTTCGCGGCGTGCGCGGTCGCAGCGCCCGCGAGCAGGAAGCTCACGGCCGCGAGGGAGAGTGTGCGGGTCATAGGATCAGGGGAGGACTTCGCCGTCTACGTTAGCCCGACACATCGGTTGGTGAGGAGTTGCGCAAGGCATCGGATCTGTTCGTGGAGTGCCTCGAGGCCGAGGGCGTCCGCATGGTCTTCGGCATCCCGGGCGAGGAGACCCTGGACCTCAACGAGTCCCTCGACGACTCCTCGATCACGTTCGTACCGGTTCGACACGAACAGGGCGGCGCCTACATGGCCGACATGTACGGGCGGCTCACGCAGCGCGCCGGAGTCTGCCTCGGCACGCTCGGCCCGGGCGCGACGAACCTGCTCACCGCGGTCGCCGACGCGTTCCTCGATCACTCCCCGCTGGTCGCGCTGACCGGGCAGGCGGACCTCGAGCGCATGCACAAGGAGTCCCACCAGCACATCGACATCGTCTCGATGTTCAAGCCGGTGACCAAGTGGAACACGCGGCTGAACGCGCCGGCGGTCATCCCCGAGGTCGTGCGCAAGGCGTTCAAGGTCGCGCAGGAGGCCAAGCCGGGCCCGACCCACATCGAGCTGCCCGAGGACGTGATGGGCGAGCAGGTGGACGGCAGCCCGCTGCCCTCGCGCTCGACGCCGCGCCGCATGGAGCCGAGCGCCGGCGAGCTGCTGGCTGCCGCCGATCTGATCCGCGGCGCGATCAACCCGATCGTGCTCGCCGGCAACGGCGTCGCCCGCGCCGGAGCGGCCCCGGCGCTGCGCGAGTTCGCGCGCGCGACCGGCATCGGCGTCGCGGAGACGTTCATGGGCAAGGGCGCGCTGGACTATCACGATCCGAACGCGCTCGGCACCGTCGGCCTGCAGTCGCGCGACTACGCGCTGGCCGGCTTCGAGGACGCCGACGTGGTGATCACCGTCGGCTACGACCTCGTCGAGCACGCGCCGTCGAACTGGAACCCGAACCGCGACAAGACGATCGTCTGCATCGACAGCGTCCCGTCGGAGGTCGACGAGCACTTCATCACCGAGGTCGACCTCGTCGGCGACCTCTACCACATCCTCAGCCGGCTCACCGAGGAGCTGCGGCTGGCCCCGCACACGCCGCGCGGCTCTCGGCTCGACGACATCGTGCTCGGCCGCTTCGAGGCCGCCAAGGACGACGACTCGTGGCCGATGCAGCCTCCGCGCGTGCTGTGGGAGATCCGCAAGGTGCTCGGGCGCGAGGACATGCTGATCTCCGACGTGGGGCTGCACAAGCTGTGGATCGCGCGCATGTTCCCGGCGCACGAGCCGAACACCGTGCTGATCGCCAACGGCCTCGCCGGCATGGGCATCGCGCTGCCGACGGCGATCGCGGCCAAGCTCGTCTACCCGGAGCGCCATGTCATCACCGTCAACGGCGACGGCGGCTTCCTGATGAACGCGCAGGAGCTGGAGACGGCCGTACGGCTGCGGACGCCGGTCGTGAACGTGATCTGGGAGAACTCCCAGTTCGGCTCGATCGTGTGGAAGCAGGACAAGAAGTTCGGCCGCCATTTCGGCACCGACTTCACCAACCCGGATTTCGTCAAGCTGGCGGATGCCTTCGGCATGCCGGCCTGGCGCTGTGAGGCGGTCGAGGACCTCGGGGCGCACCTGCGGCACGCGCTGTCGCTCGAGCTCCCCAGCCTGATCGTGGTCCCGATCGACTACTCGCTGGATGTGTCCATCTCTGAAGAGCTCGGAACGGAAACGGTGGCAGCATGACGGCAACCCAGGAGCGGACCGCGGTCGACGCGGTTCCGACGCAGCTGTTCATCGGCGGCGAGTGGCGCGACGCGGCCGGCGGCGAGACGCTCGACGTCGAGGATCCCTCGACGGGCGAGGCGATCGCCTCGGTGGCCGACGCCACGCCCGACGACGCCAAGGCGGCGCTCGACGCGGCGTGCGCCGTGCAGGACGAGTGGGCGGTGCACCCGCCGCGCGAGCGGGGCGAGATCCTGCGCCGCGCGTTCGAGGCGATGAACGCCAACGCCGACGACCTCGCGCTGGTGATGACGCTCGAGATGGGCAAGCCGCTGGCCGAGTCCAAGGCCGAGATCGCCTACGCGGCCGAGTTCCTGCGCTGGTTCTCCGAGGAGGCGGTGCGGATCGAGGGCCGCTTCGGCACGGCGCCCAACGGCGTCGGGCGGCTGATCACGATGAAGCAGCCGGTCGGCCCGTGCTACGCGATCACGCCGTGGAACTTCCCGGCCGCGATGGGCACGCGCAAGATCGGCCCGGCGATCGCCGCCGGCTGCACGATGGTGATCAAGCCCGCGCAGCAGACGCCGCTGTCGATGCTCGCGCTGGCGAAGATCTTCGAGGAGGCCGGGCTGCCCAAGGGCGTGCTCAACGTCCTCACCGCGAGCTCGTCGTCGGCGGTCTCGAAGCCGATCATCTCCGACCCGCGGCTGCGCAAGCTGACGTTCACCGGCTCGACCGAGGTCGGCCGCCTGCTCGTCGAGCAGTCCGCCCAGGGACTGCTGCGCACGTCGATGGAGCTCGGCGGCAACGCGCCGTTCCTGGTGTTCGCGGACGCCGACGTCGACGCCGCCGTCGAGGGCGCGGTGATCGCCAAGATGCGCAACATCGGCGAGGCGTGCACGGCCGCCAACCGCTTCCACGTGGCCGACAGCGTCGCCGACGAGTTCGCGTCCAAGCTCGCCGGCAAGCTGCGCGAGATGAAGGTCGGGCGCGGGACCGAGGACGACGTCAAGGTCGGCCCGCTGATCGACGGCACGCAGCGCGACAAGGTCGCCGAGCTGGTCGCGGACGCGACCGGCCGCGGCGCCGAGGTCCTGCTCGGCGGCGCCAAGCGCGACGGCGCCGGCTACTTCTACGACCCGACCGTGCTGGCCGGCGTCACGCCGGACGCGCGGCTGCTCAAGGAGGAGATCTTCGGCCCGGTCGCGCCGGTCGTCTCCTTCGAGGACGAGAATGCGGCGATCGCGGCCGCCAACGACACCGAGTTCGGGCTCGTCGCCTACGTCTACACGCGCGACATCAAGCGCGCGTTCCGCGTCTGCGAGAAGCTTCAGACCGGCATGATCGGACTCAACCAGGGCTTGGTGTCCAACGCCGCGGCGCCGTTCGGCGGCGTCAAGGCCTCCGGCTTCGGCCGCGAGGGCGGCAAGGAGGGCATCGACGAGTACCTGGAGATCAAGTACGTCGCGATGTCGATGTGACCGATCCGCTCGTCCTTCTCCGCGAGTGGTATGAGCGAGCCGTGGCCACGGGCGTCGTCGAGCCCGAGGCCATGGCGCTCGCCACCGCGACGCCCGACGCGGTGCCGTCGGTGCGCTTCGTGCTGCTCAAGGGCATCGACGAGCGGGGCGTCAGCTTCTACACGAACTACGAGAGCCGCAAGGGCCGCGAGCTGACGGCCAATCCGCGCGCCGCGCTCGCGGTGCTGTGGAAGCCGCTGGATCGCCAGGTGCGGGTCGAGGGCACGGTCGAGCGGCTGAGCGCGGAGGAGTCCGACGCGTACTTCGCGTCACGCGGGCGCGGCTCGCGGCTGGGCGCCTGGGCCTCCAAGCAGAGCACCGAGATCCCTGACCGGGACACGCTCGAAAGCGCGCTGGCCGACGCCGACGCCCGCTACGCGGACGACGTCCCGCGCCCGCCGTACTGGGGCGGCTTCGTGCTGCGCCCCGAGCTCATCGAGTTCTGGACCGGCCGCCCCGACCGCCTGCACGACCGCGAGGAGTTCCGCCGCGAGGGAGACGCGTGGCGCTCGCGCCGCCTCTCGCCCTGAAGGTCGCCGCCGGCCTCGCCGTCGCGTTCACGGTCGCCCACGCCGACCGCGGTCACCCTCCCCGGAATTCCACTGCGGTCACCGTCTCCCGCGCCGCGGGCAACCGCTGGATCGTCTCCCGCAGCTCCACGCTCACGGCCCTCGGCGCAGCCGTCGAGCGGACCTGCTCCCGCGGCTACAGCTTGCGCCAGCGCAACTGGGTCAACCTCGGCTGCCGGATGGGGACTCCAACCGGGTTGGGAATAAATCGGGGTACCCCCTGAAGTCATCGATTAGGGGGGAACCCCCTGATATTCCGGGGGCGTCGCAGGCGGGAGTCTCGACGTGTGCCTCAGACGCTCTCTCCCCAGGCCCTCCCCGCCCACATCGACGCTCTCACCCGCGCGGCCCGCGCGATGACCGGCTCCCGCGAGGATGCCGACGATCTGGTCCAGGACACGCTCCTGCGCGTTCTCGCCCGCGACCGCGCCGTCGACGTCGACGCGGCCGGCGCCTACCTCCACCAGGCGCTGCGCAACCAGTACGTCTCCACGCTGCGGGCGCGCGACCGGCGCCCGCGCACCGCGCCGCTGGAGAGCGAGGACTTCCGCCTTGTCGCGCCGTCCGGGCGCGAGCCGTCGGCGATGGTCGCGACGCGCGAGGTGATCGGCGCGATCGCCGCGCTGCCCACCGAGCAGCGCAAGGTCGTCGCCGCCGTCGACGTCGCCGGCTTCGGCTACCAGGAGGCGGCCGACTCGCTGCGCATCCCGCTCGGGACGGTCATGAGCCGGCTCTACCGCGGCCGCGCCCGGCTCGCCGTCTACTCGGCCGCGATGGCGTAGCGTGCCGGCCGTCGCAGCGCCACCGAGAGCAGCCCGGCGAGGATGCAGGCCACTCCCGCCAGCTGCAGCACCGACGGCTCCTGGCCCAGCAGGATGGCCCCAAGCGCCACGGACGCGATCGGCTGGATGGTCAGCGTCAGCGACGTCATGGCCGCCGGCAGCCGCGGCAGCGAGACGGTGATCAGCAGCCAGCCGAGCGCCTGCGACGTGACCCCGAGCAGGATCAGCCAGCCTGCGCTCGGCCACGCCGGGACCAGATCTTCCGCGTTGATCGCCAGCCCGTAGAGCAGCGCGAACGCCGCGGTCACCAGCGAGGTGTCGAACAGCGGGCCGCCCGGCCGTCGCAGATCGGCGCTCCCCTGGCGCTGGACCAGCAGGAACGCGGCGTAGGTGATCGCGGTGATCACGCCGTAGAGCACGCCGCGCGACGGGTGCGCGCCGTACGCGCCGGACTCCAGCGCGCCGGACACGAGCAGGATCCCGAACAGGACGATCGGCAGCGAGAGCAGGATCCGCTTCGGCACGCGCTCGCCGAGCAGCGCGAGCGCGAGGAACGGCACGATCACGACCTGCAGGTTCCCGAGCACGGTCGCGAGGCCGGCGCCGACGTCGCCGATCGCGTGGTTCCAGGCGACCAGGTCGACGGCGAACAGCGCGCCGGCGGGGATGGCGAGCCGCCGCTGCCGCCACGAGCGCCGCCCGTACCGGCGGTCCTCCCACAACGCCAGCACGCCCAGGAGCGGCAGCGCATACAGGCAGCGGAAGAACGCGGCGGCGGCCGGCGAGACGTCGGCGAGGTCGACGAGGATCGCCGAGAACGCGATCGTCAGGGCGCCGAGCACGCCGGCGACGACCGGCTCCTCGATCACCCGACGATGCATGCGGTCCCGATGCGGCGGAAGCCGAGCCGGCGGTAGACGCGCGCGATCGCCTCGCTGCCGGCCGACAGGAAGACGATCTCCGCGCCGCCGGCCAGCGCGTCGGTCACCAGCGCGCCGGTGACCGCGCCGCCGAGCCCCTGGCGGCGGACGGCGGGCAGCGTCGCGACGCCGACGATCTCGGTCACGTCCTCGACCGGGTTGTGCGAGCCGACGGCGACCGGGCCGGTCGCGTTCTCGGCCACCGCGGTGACCGAGAGCCGGCGCCGCAGGCGCTCGCGCCGGTAGCCGAGGTCGCCCTCCGGGAGCGCCGCGTCGCGCTCCGCCCGGCCCTCGGGACCCGCCGCCGTACCCGCCGCGCCGAACCCGACGGTCGCCACGGCGAGCGAGGCGGCTAGCGCGCCGTCGCCGGGCTCGAGCAGTCGCACGTCGATGCTCGGCGGCGCGTCCGGCGCGCGGAAGCCCGCGCGGTCGAGCACCATCAGCGGCGCCTCGAGCACGTCGAGTCCCGCTTCGCGGGCGGCGGGCAGCAGCCCCGGCGTGGTCTCGTCGACCCACTCGAACGCCTCCGGCTCCCCCAGCTCGCGCTGGCGCGCGCGCACGGCAGCGATCGCGTCCGCGGTGAACCCGCCGGTCGCGCCGAGACGCGGTCGCGCGTAGTACGGCCACGGCCCCTGGCCGACGAACAGCGTGAACGGTCCGTGCTCCTCGGTCCGCGCGGCGAACCGAGGGACGGTGTCGTAGTAGACCTCGATGCGGCTAAGCAGAGGAGCCCGCCGCGATCTTGCGCAGGTCGAGCGCCTTGTCGAGCGTCTCGTCGTCGACCCCGT
>CAWINP010000002.1:0-342655 GCA_963837485.1 uncultured Solirubrobacteraceae bacterium
TGCTGCGGTTCGGGGCATGAAACTTCGTAGTTGAAGGTTGCTGTCCGGGCCCGGCCGTACGGTCGGTCGACCGGGACAGGGGCTTTCGCGGAGAACGTGGTTGGGCAGGCCGTCTTGGACGATGAGCTTCGAGCTCGGGGTGTTTCGGTGGCCGCCCCTGCGACTTGCCCGGATGTGCCGCGAGCACGCATCGGTCGTTGTCGTTCGCCCGCTCGTTCTCCATTCGTTAGACGAGGAGGGCGAGGTGGGATCTGTGGGGAGAGCGATCGGGTTGGACGTGCACCGCGATTTCTGGAGGTCGCGATCGTTGAAGGCGGCGCGCTGCGCTCCGCCGGTCGGATCGCGACGACGCCGGAGCGGCTTGAGCTGTTCGCGTCGAGCCTGGCGCCGACGGACCGGGTGGCGCTCGAGGTGACGGGGAGCGCGTGGGAGATCGCGCGGATCCTGGAGCCGCACGTCGCCCGCGTCGTCGTGGTCAGTCCCGCCGATACCGGCATTCGCCAGGCGCGGGCGAAGACCGACAGGCTCGACGCGCGGACGCTGGCGCGGCTGCTTGCGGCCGGCGAACTCGACGCCGTGTGGTCGCCGGATCGGTGGACGCGCGTGTTGCGCCGGCGGCTGGCGCGGCGCGCGCAGCTGGTGCGCGCCCGCTCGCGCGCGAAGAACGAGATCCACGCCGTGCTTGTGCGTCGGCTGGTCGGTCGCCCTCCGGTGAGCGACCTGTTCGGCGTCAAGGGTCGGCGGTGGCTGCGTGCGCTCGAGCTCCCGCTCGAGGAAGCAGAGACGGTCGCGGCGTGCCTGCGCCACGTCGAGTTCCTGGACTCAGAGATCGCCGCGGTCGAGCGCGAGATCGCGCGTCAGGCGCTCGAGTCGCGCGAGCTGCGGCGGCTGCTCACGGTGCCGGGCGTCAACGTGATCTGCGCGGCGACGTTCCTGGCCGCGGTCGGCGACGTCCGCCGCTTCCCGACATCGCGCAAGCTGGTCGGCTACCTCGGGCTTGACCCGCGCGTCTTCCAGTCCGGCAGCACGCCGGCGAAGGGCGGGCGGATCTCTAAGCAGGGCTCGCCCGCCGCGCGCTGGGCGCTCGTCGAGGCGGCCTGGTCGGCCGTCCAGCAGCCAGGCCCGCTGTGCGCGTTCTACGAGCGCATCCGCAGCCGGCGCGGCGGCAAGATCGCGGTCGTCGCCGCGGCGCGCAAGCTCGCGGCGTTGTTCTGGTCGCTGCTGTCGCGCGGCGAGGACTACGCCCACGCCCAGCCCTCGCTGACGGCCAAGAAGCTGCGCCTGCTCGAGATCCGCGCCGGCGCGCCGACGCTGAAGGGCACGTCGACGGGGACCTGGGCGACCCGCCAGCAGATGCGCACGGCAGAGCGCGAGCTCGCCCAGCAGGCCGAGGCCTCCTACCGGCGGATCGTCGCCGACCGGCAGGCCGCGGCGAACAAGGCGGGCGCGAGCGTGACAGCGGAGCGCGCATAGATCAGGCCCTCGAAGGGCAACGTCGCGCGGCAGGCCCGCGAGCTCCAGACGCCTGCTCTCGACACGTCATCGACTCGCGCCCGCACACAACCTAGCGCCGCACACCCGACGTCGACGACCACGACGATGACCACGCGCGCGCAAAATCCGCCCGAATCACCCGATTGGGGACCGGGGCCCGCCGAACCGGCCGCACAGAAGCCGATCTAAGGCCCTCGGGAGGCCTCCGCGACCGATCCATCGCCCGAAACCAGCCCAAATTCCGTCAAAGCGTCGCCGACGGACCCTTGATTTTCATCGGTCGTCCAAAGCACGTGTTTGAGGTGGCTTGGCGTGACCCGGGACATCTCAAGCTCAGATCGAGGGCGGGTCTGATCGCCCTCCACCGACCGCGGATTTCAAAGGACGGGACGCAGGACGAGCAGCCCCTGGGTCGAGACGAGATGCGCCAAGTCGTCCTCCATGCGTTGGACGTGTTCGCTCGCCTGTTGCTCGAAGCGCTCCACTGCGACGATCTCGGCGATCAGCACGTAATCGGCTTGACCCATGGACTGTCCGGGCACGTCCGCCGGCCGCGTAAGCCGCCAATCCGAGACCGCGTCCAGCGACCCGCGGACGATGTCGCGATCCTCCGTCATCAGACGCTCAAAGTCCTCGGCCAGCCCCGGCGAGCGCAGCTGAAACCACATGAGAAGGGTCGCCGGCGGACTCATCCACGAAGCGTAATGGACAATCGCAACACGACGAACGGACTGATACGGCCTCACACGGTGTCAAAGTCATGGGCCCCATCTCGACGCCGGTCGAGGCTTCGGCCAGCTCCCGCTTGCACCGCCCAAGACGCACCAATTTCCCGCGCGCCGAGACGTGCTAAGCGCGGAAGGCAGGACGCCACGTATCCGGTTTCGGCCGAGTGTGAGCGCCCAAGTGTCGGCCATTCGCGCGCCTGGTCTGGACGATCACCGTGTGCCCGCTGTCGGCTTCCGCTCACTACTGCTCCGTCAGGGCGAAGGAGGCGTCTGCGCTCGATCGGGTGGTGCTCCCGGCCCTCGTCCGACGCGGGCACGAGATCGGCGGCGACACTGGCTTCCGCTCGCCATGGCAAAGCGGGCGCCGCGGCCGTGCCCTTGGCGATGAGCACGTCTCCAGCCGCTCATTGCGAGCACCCTGCGTCGAGCGCAACTCAGGGGAGTCGCTCGTCGGGCTGTGCGGCGCGTATCTCGCCGAGCTCTCGCAGGCTCACCCGCTGCTCGTCGTCGAGACGCGGAAACGCGCCGCCGCGGTTCGGCACCTCCTAGAGGCCGATCCCGAGCACCAACTGGGTGTCTTGCGGTCCCATCGCAGCTCCCAGCTTGGCGAACTTGTCAGCGGCGGCCCGGAGCGCAAGAAACCTGGCGTGTGCCCTCATCTGCGGTTACCCTGAACGCGAATGTCGCCGATCTCGCGTGGTTTTGTCGGCCGCAGGCAACCGCTCGAAGATACGTCGCGCGTTCCGCCTGGTCAGTACGTAACGCGGGACTTCCCGGTGCTCTCGGCCGGGCCAACCCCGCACACGGCGCTCGACGAGTGGAGCTTCACGATCAGCGGGCAGGTGGACGAGCCGGTGTCGTGGACTTGGGCGGAGTTCCTGGCTCTTCCGTCGGAGACCCCCACCGTCGACATCCACTGCGTCACGAAGTGGACGAAGTTCGACACGACATGGAAGGGCGTCTCCGTCGACACGCTGCTCTCGGCCGTTAACACCGAGGCCCCGTATTTGACCGCCTGGTCGGATGGCGGGTACACGACCAACCTCGCGCTGGACGACGTTACTGACGGGAAGGCGTGGGTGGCGTACGAGTTTGGCGGCGCGCCGCTTGAGTCCGAGCACGGCGGGCCGGCGCGGCTGCTGGTCCCGCACCTCTACTTCTGGAAGAGCGCGAAGTGGGTCCGCGGACTGACCTTGACCCCGGACGACGAACCAGGGTTCTGGGAGACCTACGGCTATCACAACCACGGCGACCCTTGGCTGGAACAGCGTTACCAAGGCGACTGACCTGGCAGCTCGGGCGCGTGGTCGAGCTGGTCGAGCAGACCGCACGGACGAAGAGCGTCGTTCTCGACATTCCCGACTGGCAAGGTCACCGCGCAGGGCAGCACGTCGACGTCCGCCTGACTGCCGAGGACGGCTATCAAGCAGAGCGCAGCTACTCGATCGCCTCGGCTCCGGAGGATCCCCACCTCGTATTGACAGTCGAGCGTCTTGACGACGGCGAGGTCTCGCCCTACCTCACCGATGTGCTCATGCCGGGCGACGAGCTCGAGTTGCGCGGGCCGATTGGCGGCTACTTCATCTGGGAGGAGTCGGTGGGCGGGCCGCTACTGCTGATCGCCGGCGGCTCAGGGGTCGCCCCGTTTCGCGCGATGTTGCGTCACTGGTCGGCTGCCCATAGCTCGGTGCCGACGCGCCTGCTCTACTCGTCTCGGTCGCTCGACGATCTCATCTATAGAGGAGAGCTACTGGACGGCGCCTACGATGGAGTCGAGGTGCGGATCGCGCTGACGCGCCAGTGGCCGGACGACTGGCAGGGACATCGAGGGCGGATCGACGGCGAGCTTCTGCAGCAGGTCGCGTGGGTGCCAAGCGAGCGTCCGCTCGTCTACATCTGCGGTCCCACAGGGTTTGTCGAGGCCGCCGCACAATCGCTCGTGGCGCAAGGACACAATCCCCGGCGCGTCAGAACCGAGCGCTTTGGCCCGACGGGCACATGAACCGAGGAGTGGAGAGAGCTATGGACGCACTCGACGGAAACGCGATCGCCGGAGCCCTACTCGAGCACTTCGGCCACGAGATGACGATGGCAGAGGTGCGCTGTTCGCACTGCCGGAGCACTTCGCTGATGGCCGAACTCCGCGTGTACATGAAGGCACCGGGCGCCGTCGCTCGCTGCCCGGTGTGCGACGAGGTTGTCATGGTGATCGTCGACGTTCGCGGCGCCGAGCGCTTCGACATGTCGAACATGGAGATCGTGACCCCCGCCTGAGTCAGCGCGCCGCGCCGCGCACGCGGATACGCCCGGCGCCGCTCCCGCGGTTGAGAACGACGGTGCCGTCGAGGCCTCGCTCGCGCTGACGCTCGATGATGCCACCGGCCGCGTACTCGCGGTCTCAACGTCGCCCGCACCGGCGCGAGCCGGCACGACGCCGGACTCTAAGACGCGCTTGGCCGGCGATGCGGGTCTCTCGCCGACGAATGTCCCTTCCCTCCTTAGCGCGGATAGGAGGACGCGACGCCCGCTTCTCCTGCGCGAGCGGTGCCAGCCTCGCCGCCGACCACGTGCTCGCTCCGGACCACCACCCGCTGCGCCGGGCGCGGCATCCTCTGACGACTGCTCCGCTAGGGCGAAGCAGGGGTGTGCGCGCGGTCGATGGGCGCGCTCGCAGGTCGTCCGTTGCGAGCATCTCGCGCGGCCCCGGCGGACTCCTCCTTGCACCTGGAGCGGGGTTTCCGCGTCTCGGCACAGCTCCCGCTGCGGACGCTGGCGGACGGATTTCCCGGCCGGGTCCGCTCTCAGTGCGCTCAACCGCCTACCCCTCGTCCGGCAGCACGAGAGGTCGTTCGAAAGTACGCGCTAGAGACCGGCGCGAGGCGCGACGAGTGCAGAGCGCCTGGGTGCTGATCTGGCTCCGATCGTTGCTGGGCCTCGCCGGCAGGAGTAGTGTCGCGGGCGTCCCCGACCAGAGAGGAGGACGTCGCCCCCCGCCGCTCCAGAACGGGGGTTGTCATGGATACTGCCGCCGAGACCGCCGTTGACATGCGTCCGTTCCAGGTCGAGATTCCCGAAGAGGAGCTCGCTGAGCTGCGACGCCGGATCGAGACGACTCGATGGCCTTCTCAAGGGCTCCGTCGCGGACCGCTCCCAGGGCGTGCGGCTGGCGACGGTGCAGGCGCTCGCCCGCCTGGGAAGAGCCCGAGCTCTTCGCCGCCGAGGTGCGGGCTGTATTCAGCTCACTGCGCTAATGGAATCGTGTTCGGGCCTTTCTACGAGGGCGACGAGGGGACTGCGATACCGCGAAACCGAGACTCCGTTCCGGGAGAGCGTTCCTCGACGAGGGTGATGCCGGTGGCGCACCATCCCGCGGCGAGTGCCTGCACCATGAAATTCTCGCGCGCGTATACGCACCGGACGATCGCGGGCGGCGTCGGACACAACCTTCCACAGGAAGCCCCGGAAGCTTTCGCGGACCCGGTCGTCAAAGCCGGAGGTCGTGGGACGTGAGCCTCTTCGGCGCGCGCCGCCATCCGCGCACGGCCGCGTTGCCCGTCGAGTGTCACCTCCCTGGTTTCGATGGCGCGACCGGCTGGCTGAACTCGCCGCCCCTCACTCCCGCGCAGCTGCGCGGGAGGGTCGTGCTCGTCGATTTCTGGACGTACACCTGCATCAACTGGCTCCGCACGCTGGCTTTCGTGCGCGCGTGGGCCGCGAAATACCGCGACCTCGGGCTCGTCGTCATCGGCGTCCATACGCCCGAGTTCCCGTTCGAGCGCGAGGTCGAGAACGTCCGCGCGGCCGCGCAGGCCATGAGAGTCGAGTACCCGATCGCACTCGACAGCGACTACGGGGTGTGGAGCGCCTTCGCCAACCGGTACTGGCCGGCCGTCTACCTCGCCGACGCGGAGGGCCGAATCCGCTACCACCACTTCGGCGAGGGCGAATACGACGAAGGCGAGTGGATGATCCAGCACCTGCTGCGCGAGGGCGCGGGCGAGGACATCGATGACGAGCTCGTCTCAGTCGCGCCCGAGGGATTCGAGGCGCAAGCCGACTGGACGAACCTGCGCTCCCCCGAGACCTATCTCGGCTACGCGCAGGGGCAGAACCTCGACTCTCCCGACGGTGTCGCCTACGACGAGCCTCGCAGCTACGTCGCGCCCGAGTCGTTGCAACTCAACACCTGGGCCCTGGCCGGCAACTGGACGATCGAGGGACAGGCGAGCGTACTGAACGAAGCCGGGGGACGAATCGCCTTCCGCTTCCACGCGCGCGACGTCCATCTCGTCCTGCGCTCGCGGGCGGGCACGGCCGTCCCATTCCGCGTGCTGGTCGACGGCGAAGCGCCCGGCGCAGCCCACGGGCTGGACGTCAACGAGGAGGGCCAGGGAACACTGGTCCAGCCACGGCTCTATCAGCTGGTGCGCGAGCCCGAGTCGATCACCGTGCGCACGCTCGAGATCACATTCCTTGATGCGGACGTCGAGGCGTACGTCTTTACCTTCGGCTAGCAAACGGACTCGGCCTTCAGCGGTGCCGGTGCGGGAGTCGGTCCACGCCGCCGGGGAACGCGGCATGCGCCTCGGCACGCCCGCCGAAAATCAGAAGCAGAAGCACCACGCGCCCACCTAGCGGGGCTCGGATGTCTTTTGGAGACGTAGGTCAGTGTTCATGGCGCGTCGACGAGGGGTTCGCGTCGCGGATCGCCGGGCCGTAGTATCGATCCGACGCGGGACCGTTCTGGGACGCCGAGGACTATTCCGCGAGGTGCCATGGCGCAGATTGAGCTTGAGCGCGTTACAAAGCGCTCCCCGGATGGCTTCGAGGCCGTCAAGGAGATGGATCTCGCGGTCGCCGACGGCGAGTTCATGATCCTCGTCGGGCCCTCGGGCTCGGGCAAGTCAACGGCATTGCGGATGATCGCCGGGCTCGACGACATCACGGAGGGAGTCTTGAAGATCGACGGCCGGCGTGCCAACGAGCTGGCGCCTCGTGAACGCGACGTCGCGATGGTGTTCCAAAGCTACGCGCTGTACCCGCACATGACTGTTCGCGAGAACATCGGGTTTGCGCTCGAACTCGGCCACGAGGACGCCAAGGACCGCGACCGGAAGGTGACGGACGCCGCGCGCATCCTCGGCCTCGAGGACTACCTGGACCGCAAGCCCGCCAACCTGTCCGGCGGCCAGCGCCAGCGCGTGGCGATGGGGCGGGCAGTCGTGCGCGAACCGCAGGCGTTCCTGCTGGATGAGCCGCTGTCGAACCTCGACGCCAAGCTGCGTCTCGAGACGCGCGCCGAGATCTCCCGCCTCCAAAAGCGACTCGGGACGACGACCATCTACGTCACCCACGACCAGACCGAGGCGCTGACGCTCGGGGATCGCGTCGCCGTGATGCGAGCGGGCGTCGTGCAGCAGGTCGACACGCCGTTCGTGCTCTACGACGACCCGGTCAACCTGTTCGTCGCCGGCTTCATCGGCTCGCCCAGCATGAACTTCGTCCCCGGTCTGGATCGCACGCGGGTGCTCGCTGAGCGGACGACGGCCACTGCGGCCCGATCCATCGCCTCGGCGCGAGCGTCCGCCGTCCAGGCTGGCACTTGCCGGCCACGGCCCCGAGCTGGCTCTCCGGGCTGCTGAGCGTGCCACGGACCTACCGGCCCCGAGAGCGCCGCTACGGGTAGCGGCGGACGGGGTTCCGCCAGTAACGGGCGCTCGAAGTCGAAGCCCGCTGCCTGCAGGGCCTCCGCGAACTTGTCCGCCAACCCCCCGCAGGTCGACGGCTGCTGCTGCCTCGTCTCTCAGGGGCCGACCGTACGCCGACCGTCGAACACCAACCGCCGCGCGTGTAGTCGCACGCGAGGCGCGTGTATGGATCGTGTGTGGCCGAGCGAGAAACCGCCGCACACGCGCGCTTTCGGCAAGCGGCCGAATCCGGGTCGCGGACCGCGCCGAACGCCCGCGGCGCGGTGCTTCCGGGCGGCGCGGGAGGCCCCGAGGCTCCTCCGCCGTTCATATGGTGGGAATAGGTACGACTCGCCGGACACCCTGCAAATCGACCACTTTCATCGCCGCCGGCCCCTTCACACCCCCGGGACCGCCGTCCCACGAAGCAGCCGCGTCCCCTTAACGAGCGGCGGGAGTCGAACCGGCGCGCGCGCCCGTTTGACCTGCGGCGAACGCCGCGGCCCGGACGTGGCCGTGTATCAGCACTACTACGCCGGACTACCGACCAGCTGCCTGTGATCGGCGGGCGACGGCGAACGTTTGAACGAGTCATCGACGCAGGCGCAGCGTCTCTTTCCTGGAGGCCCGGTTGCCGGCGGCGTCGCGCGCGGTCACGGTCACGGTGAGCGTGATTGCGCGCACCTTCTTCAGCGCGCGCGCCGCCTTCTGCCCGATCTTGACCGTCAGGGTCCGAGAGCGTGCGGCGGGTACCGAGCCTTTCGAGCGACCGGCGACGAAGGGCGTGCGCGAATGCGACAGATGGAGGCGTCGCGCGGTCCTGGCGTCCATGGTTGCCGATGTGTCGACCTTGCATGCCTCCGAGCAGCCGACTGTGAGCCTGAGTCCGTGCCGGAGGACGGCGGCCAGACCCTCGCGCCGCACCTTGAGCGACAGCGCCGGTGGGGTTGTGTCCCGGCGCGGCGTGCTGGCGACGGCGGTTCCGGTTCCTGTGAGCGCCAGCCGCGTCGGGGCGCCGGCCTGGTCGCCGGCGATCGCCAGCGTCGCCGCGCGCGCTCCCGCCGCGCTCGGCGTGAACCCGACGGCGATGCTGCACGCCGCTCCGGCGGCGAGCACGGCGCCCTGGCAGGTTCCGCCCGCGGTGAAGTCGCTCGCCGCCGAGCCCTCGACGGACACGCTGCCGATCCGGAGATCCGGGATCCCGGTATTGGTGACGGTGATCGTCTGCGCGGCAGCCGCGCTGCCGACCGCGCGGGGCGCGTAGCTCAGGCTCGCCGGATCGGCGTGAACGTTGGGCGCGTTGCGCGAGACGATGAGCTTGCCGCTGTAGGTGCTGGTGACAATGTCGTCGGCGCGATCACCGTTGACGTCGGCGACGGCCATGCCCATCGGGGCGTCCTGGGTCGATCGTGAGAGCTCGGATTCCGCGAACCCTCCGGCGGCGAGCAACACGACCAGCGACGCATCGAAGGCGTTCACGGCGACGTCCGGCTCACCGTCACGGTCGAAGTCGCCGATCCCGATCTGCCCCGGCAACCCGCCGATGTCGGCGGTCAGGGGGTCCTCGAACGTGCCGTCGCCGACACCGAAGTACAGGGTGGCGGTGGTGCCTCGATACGACGTGTCCGCGCCGACGATGTCGAGCTCGCCGTCGCCGTCGGCGTCAAAGGCGACCGGCGAGCCGAAGGGCTGGTCGATCGAGGTCTCGATCGCGGCGCCGAGCGCTCCCGAGGCGCTTCCGGGCAGGACCGCGATGTTCGTGTCGCCCCCGGTGGAGCGGGGCAGTGCGATGTCCTGGTGCCCGTCGTCGGTGAAGTCGCCGGCGACGAGCTCGCCCCCTGCCCAACCGGGATAGATCACGGGCGCGGCGAACGTGCCGTCGCCCTTGCCGAGCAGGACCACCAGCCCGGAGGAGTTGGTGAGCGCGATGTCGAGCCCCGGATCCGCGCCGCCGAGCTGCGCGATCGCGATCGACATGATCCCGGAATCTCCCCCGCTGTGCGTGCCGATCCCGACCGGCGGATCGAAGGTGCCGTCGCCCCTGCCGAACAGGATCGTCACGACGCGCGAGAAGCCCGGAAGCGCCAGGTCGAGCTTGCCGTCGCCATTGAGGTCCGCGGCGGCGACGGACAGTCCGGACGCCGCCGCGCTCGCGGTCTTCTGGAAGGTGCCGTCGCCCCGGCCCAGCAGGACGGAGATCGGACCGGACGCGTACCTGGGAACGCTCGCGAAGTCGATCGTGCCATCGCCATTGAAGTCCCCGCCCGCCACCAACGCGCCCATCGCCGAGCTCACCGGATAGACGCTGGACGAGTCGAAGACCACTCCTGCGCGGGCCGCCGGAGCGAGCAGGAGGCCCACGAGGGCGACGCCCAAGAAGGCGCGCACGCAGACCGCGAGCGCTGTGGCCGTCTCACTCCGACGATGAGGAGATGTGGAGGTGGCCATGCCCGCCGACCTTTCTCTCGTGGCGCGCGCCGGCGACCCCGTCGCCGGGTGTCTTACCCGAGTGTTCCGGCCGCGGGGAGGCCGTACCTCGGGAGAAGGCCGCATGGAGGGTTCGGGGGACTACCCGCACCGGTGAGGTGTCGAGGACGCGGAGCGGGCTGGTGTCCGCGTGTGGCGTCCCTCGCGAGCCTGTTGCGTCGCCTGCGGCGGTTGCTCGGCCCACCCGGCCGCCCGGCCCCCGCGATCGGCGTCCCGCCTCGGGATCGGAGCTCGAGGCGAGCTGGCGCCGCCGCTGCCTACTTTCGGTTGGGCTCGAAGGCGCCCGGGGTCACGTGTAGTACCGATCTGGGATTCCTTTGCGAACAACGCCCGACTGTTGTCAACGTGCGCAACCTCCGTTGACAGCGCGCGAACCGAATATGTTGTCGTTCACACGGAAGTGGCTCAAGTCGGGCGATGCGACGACGGCGAGCCGGTCTTCACACCCGCGTCGACGCGGTGAACTACGCGCTGCAGCGTGCCCGACGCAAGTTCCACCACGTACATCACGACGCAGGCCATGGCAGTACCGGCGCCAGACGGACCTCGACCGGCGCGTGGCGAGCCTGGTCCGGATCCATCAGCGGGCTGAAGGCGAAGCCGCGTCGAAGGTCAACAGCTTCGTCAACCAGCACATCGCGCACTCGCAGGCCGCGATCCACCAGCCGGCGAGCTGTTCAAGAAGTACTACAACCTGCTCACCGCGTCGTCGTACGTGTTCCTCGTGCCCGTCATCCAGCACAACTGGCTCGCCGCCTTCCAGGTGCCGTGGATGCCCGGCGGCTACACCGTCAACGACTGACGCCGGACCCGGCCCAGTTGGACCGGTCGACCGCCGCTACGGCAGCACAGGCCAGATCGACGCGGCGTCGGAGAGACTCTCCGCGTCGAAGCAGAAGAAGGCGTCTTCCTCGTCGTTCGGGTGCGAGCACCGAATCACCACAAGGCCCGTTCGTTCATCGAACCGGAGTTCCTCGACGGTGCGGCTACGACTGAGGTAGTTGCTCGTCTCGTCCTCAAGGAGCACACTCCGCCGTGGTCTGACGGCTCGGCACTTTGATGTGAAACGAGATCTTTGTTTCGCCTCGCGAGGGCGCCGAGGCACGTGCCTACGGCGTCGTCGTCGAGAGCGTGAACGTCAGCGTCTTGGAGTAGCTGCCGGTGCGCAGCGCGTCATCGGCGCCGATGTGCTGGCCGAAGGCGATCGCGACCACGGCGTTGGAGACGGGAGCTGCCCACGAGGACGGCGTGATCGTCACCTGCAGCGGGTCACGCAGGCTGAACGCGCCGTTGGTCAGGTGGCCAGGATCAGAGACCGTCAGTGCGGCATCCCCGGCGCTGGAGATCACGTTCGCCGTCGTCGAGGCGCTGTACGTGCGCTCCGTGCCCGGCGTGAACGCACCGAACCATGCCGGTGCGCCGAGCGAGAGCGACAGCGTCGCCGGCACCGTACCGCCGATCGCGCCCGAGACGCTCGTCTGCGGCGCCGTCACCGCGATCACGGTCGCGCTCGCCGTCGGCCGGCTCGCCGTGCGCACGGTCACGGTCCGGCTCGCGGCGTCGTAGGAGAACTCCGCCGCCGCGCCGTCGACCGTCACGCCCTCCGGCGTGGCGGCCACGTCGTGCAACCGGACCGTCCAGGAGCGCGACGCGACCGGCCCCGCGCCCGACTGCGCACCGATCGTCAGCACCGAGGTCGGGCGCATCTGCCCGTGGGTCGTCACCGAGCGCTCGTCGTAGTCGATCGCGGTCGTGGCCGACGGGCCGCGGTCGCCCGCGTCCTCGTAGAGGCTGAAGTGGCCGGCCGCGCCCCCGGCGACGTCGAGCGCGACGCTCGTGAGCGGATTCTGCACGTCGTTCGCCGCGTGCTCGCCGCGTGTCGCGACGATTCCGCCGGCCTTGATGAACACGGGCATGGCGTTGAGGTCGGTCGTGACTTCCTGCATCGACGGGCCGCTGTAGGTCGCGCCCGTGAAGTAGTCCGTCCAGCGACCCGGCGGGAACCAGACCGAGGTCTTCGCCGAGCTGCCGGGCGTGGTTACCGGCGCCACCAGCACGTCCGGCCCGTAGAAGTACTCGCTGCCGGCCGCGGCGTACGCCTCCGGCAGGTCGGGATACTCGAGATAGGTCGCGCGCACGACCGGGACGCCCGCCCGGTTGGCCTCGTGCGCGAGCGTGTACGTGTACGGGACGAGGTCCTCGCGCAGGTTGAGGAACTTCTCGGCCGAGGCTCTGGCGGCCGCGCCGTACTGCCACGGCAGCCGGTCGCTGTGGTTGCCGTGCAGGCGGTCGATCGGCTGGAACGTGCCGAGCTGGACCCAGCGCGCGTACAGGTCGTCGGCGAGCTTGGTGCTGCCGGGCTCCGCCCCGGCGGCCTGCGTGCCGTCGTTGTTGAAGCCGCCGATGTCGTGGCTGACCGCCGACAGGCCGGTTGCGGCCGACTCGCCCGGCGTGTAGCCGACCTCGAACTTCAGCGTCGACCAGGTCGAGGTGGTGTCCCCGGTGAAGTGCACGGTGGTGCGCTTGTCCGCCCACGGGCCCGTCGGCACGCCGGTCGGGCCGCTGTAGCCGCCGGCCTGCAGCGAACCGTAGGCGCGCGAGAACGCGAACCCGCGCCCGACCGTCTTGTCCGCGTCGCTCGCGTACTGCTGGTTGATCCACGCGTCGGGCGTGACGCCGGCCAGCGAGGACACCGACTGCTCGCAGCACCAGTCCAGCCACCAGAAGTCGACGCCCTGCTGCTCCATCGTCTGGTGCAGGTCGAAGTAGGCCTTCAGCTGGAACGGGTCGCCCCAGTCGAACGTGTAGCAGTCGGCGCCGTGCCCGAGGTCGCTGAAGCAGCCGGCGTTGTTCTTCGTCAGCGCGTTTCTCGACGTCGCCTGCGCCTGCGCGTACTGCGGATCCGAGCTGAGGATGCTCGGGTGGATGTTCATCGTGTTGTGCAGGCCCTGCGAGGCCGCCCAGTCGAAGAAGCCCTTCGGGTCCGGGAACTTGGCCGTGTCGATCTGCCAGCCGTCCCAGCGATCGGGCGACTTGAAGTCGGTGTCGGTGACGAGCACGTCCAGCGGCACGCCGTCGGCGCGGAAGCGCGGCAGGATCGTGTTCTCGTAGTCGGCCGCGGTGTGGTCGTAGTACTCCGAGTACCACGGCCCGTAGGCCCAGCGGGGCAGCAGCTTCGACGGGCCGGTCAGGTTCGCGAGGTCGGCCAGGCCCTGCTTGAAGTCGTGGCCGTAGCCGAACACGTAGCCGTCCTGATAGGCGGCGTCGCCGTGGTCGGGCCGCTGCGTGACCTGGCCGGTCGCGTGGTCATACAGCGCCGACGGCGTGTCGTCGAGCAGCGCCCAACCGTCCTGATAGAGCAGGCCCGGCGTCGTCGGCGCGCTGCCGTTGACGCCGTCCAGGCCGCGGCGGTACCCGCCCAGCGGCGTGTGTGCGATCAGCACCGGCGAGTCGCTCGCCGCGAACGCAACGGTGTCGAGATTGACGCGGCAGCCGTCCGACGTCGGGCACCCGATCGCCACGGTGTCGTCGCCCTTGGTGAGCGTGACCGGGACCGTCGCGGTCGACCACGTCTCCCAGTCGGCCGTCGCGGGCAGCGACGCGGTGGCGGCGGCGCCGCCGTTGACCGCGGTCGAGATCGTGCGGGCCGCGCCGGTGCCGTTGGCGTAGCGGAGCTGGAGCGCGTAGGTCCCGTCCGAGGGCACGCCGGTGAGCGCGATCGTGTCCATCGCGGCGGCGCGCTCGAGCCCGGCGACGAAGCCGGTTCCGGAGTAGCCGCCGTGATCGGTCGCGACGGAGGCGCCGCCCGACAGCGTGCCGCTCTCGGCCTCGCACACGACGCCATAGCCGCAGGGAGCCGTCGTTGCCGCGGGCGACGGATACGGCGCCTCGGGCGGGGTGAGCGCGAGGCTGTCGACGTTGACGTTGCCCGAGTCTCCCGCGGCGCGCGAGATCACGAGCGTGTGGCGGCCGGCCGACAACGCGATCGCCGGCACGGTGACGAGCGCCCAGGTGTTCCAGTCCGCCGTCTTCGGCAGCGTGACGGTGGTGCGGGCACCGCCGTCGACCGCCTCGCTCAGCGTCCGCGTCGTGTTCTGCCCGTCGCCGCCGAGGCTGTTGGCGTAGCGTAGCCGCAGGTCGTACGTGCCGGCCTCGGGCACGTTGAGCCGATATGTCAGCGCGTTGCCGTCGGACTGGAAGCCGGCCGCGAACCCCGACCCGGTAAACCCGGTGTGGTCGGTCGCCACGCCGACGCCGCTCAACGCCGCCAGCTCCGCCTCGCACAGCGTGCCGACCGTGCAGGTGGCGTTGGCGGCGGGGAAGGCCGGATGCGCGGTGACCGGCTGGGAGCCGGCGTTGAGCGTGACCGTCGTGTTCTTCGCCGTGAACGCGCCCGAGCCCTCGGCGTAGCGCAGCGTGACCTTGCTCGTCTGGATCACGCGGTCGCCGCCGTCGAGGTAGGTCGTGTAGGGCGTCGCGCCGAGTGAGCGGTTCACGACGTTGAACGTCGTCGCGTCCTGGAAGCGGTCGTCGCCGGCGTACTCCATCCGGATCAGGGTCGGCGACAGGACCTCGAAGCGCGCGTGGCCGTCCACGACGATCCCCGACGGTGGGTCGTCCGCCGCCGAGGAGCCGGCGCCGGCCCCGGCGATCGCGGCTGCCGTGATCGCGAGCGCGGCAAGCCGCCGGAGTCCTCCCATGCGCTGTACGAAACCACCGTCCGGTTGCGTCGGCAAGCGCCTGTCCGTCCGCGAACATCGCCCGCGCTCAGGGCAAAATCACCGACGTCACATCGAAGCTATCCCGTGTGCGTCGCCCAACAGCCTGCTCGAGCATGCAACGATGTCTGAGTGTTGACCCGGGATGACGTGCGGCGCATCGCATGTGAGGAACGTCTCGCCGAGTACGCCGAGTCTCTGGTCGACGTGGTGTGCCCGGGTTGGCGACTCGACCTGCGCGAGGAACGCGCGGCACCGCCTGGTCGATCCAAGATCGGCGGCGATCCTGACCTCGCGTCAGACGAGTCGTGGCCGCACAACTACCGCGGCATCCCGATGACGTTCCTGGCGCAAGTCAACTGCGACGAGCTGCCGGACCCGGCTGGGGAATGGACGGCATCCGGGCTGCGACCGCCGGCGGGTCTGCTGCTGCGCGTATTCGCCAACCTCGTCGACAACCCGTTCGAGCCCGGACCTGCGCGCGTCCTTGCAACATCGCTCACGCGTCAGCTCGTGCGTGCGCCGGCGCCGGGGATCCCCTCGCCGTGGCCAGCCGGCGGCCAATGGGACGACCTCGACGCCAGCGAGTTGCCCCAAGCGTCCGTAAGCCCGACGAGCTTCCTTTAGGGTGGCGTGCGATGCGAGCGCTTGTCACCGGCGGCGGCCGCGGGATCGGAGCGGATATCGCGCGGGTGCTGGCGCGCGACGGCTGGGAGGTCGTCGTGTGCGCGCGCAGCGGCGCGCAGGTGGAGGCGGTCGCGGAGGAGATCAGTGGCGAGTGGATGCAGGTCGACGTCTCCGATCGCGCCTCTGTCCAGCGAATGGTTGACGAGGCCGGCGAGGTCGACCTTCTGGTCGCCAACGCGGGTATCAGCGAGGGTCATGCGCCGCGGCCGTCGTGGGAGATCGACCTCGACGAGTGGTGGCAGGTCTATGAGGTCAACGTGCTCGGCGTTCACCTGTGCTGTCGGGCCGTGATCCCGGGCATGCTTGAGCGCGGACGCGGGCGGATCGTGATCACCGGCAGCGGAGCGGCCTACCTACCCGGCGGCAAGAGCACCGCGTATGCGCCGAGCAAGGCCGCGGCGTGTCGCTACGGCGAAATGCTGGCCAACGAGCTCGCGGGGCGTATTCCCGTCTTCTTCTTCAGTCCCGGCCTGGTGCGGACGGAGCTGACCGCCGGCGGACTTCCCGACGATGCGCCGTGGACGCCGCCCGAACTCGCTCCGGAGCTGGTCCGCAAGCTCTCGACCGGCGGCTATGACGCGCTCGCCGGACGCTACCTGCACGCGGAGCACGACGACGTCGACGAGCTGCTGGAGCGGATCAATGAGGTACGCGAGCGCGATCTCAATGCGATCAGGCTTCGACGCTGACCGGACGCGATTCGCTCGATCCGCGCCGACCTGCACCCAGACGCAGCGGCAGCGGCCCCGGAGCTCTGGGGTAGCCGTTTCACCCGTGGGTGGCAGGACCCGCGGCCGAGCGAGCGATCCCTCAGCCGTTGCGCCCGCGCCGCCTAGGGAAATCCCCGTTTCGCCGGACGCTCACTCCGCGTAGCCTCGGGCGATGCTCGCCCCGCTGCTCGCCGCCCTCGCCCTCGCCGGCGCCCCCGCGGACCTCAACGCCCTGTTCGCCGACACGC
Organism: uncultured Solirubrobacteraceae bacterium; assembly: GCA_963837485.1. Classification (GTDB taxonomy): domain Bacteria; phylum Actinomycetota; class Thermoleophilia; order Solirubrobacterales; family Solirubrobacteraceae; genus Solirubrobacter. The sequence continues at coordinate 16,760 of CAWINP010000002.1, forward strand.
TGCCCGAGGTCAAGGCGAAGACGTCGGTCGCCATCCTGCTCCCGGACTCGATGCCGTCGGACTACGACGCGTTGTATGCGAGCGGCACGGGCGCGAGGCGCGAGTACTCGATCGGGCTCGCCGCGGCGCCCGACTGCGGCGGCGCGAACGCATGCTTCGTCGCCGACTTCAGCGGCCGTCGCGGAGGGCGGCCGTTCGGGCGCGGGAGGGTGACGCTGGCCGGCGGGCGACATGGTCGCTTCCAGCCGCTGTCGTGCGGCGGCTCGTGCTCGCCGCCCTCGATCTCGTGGAAGCAGGGCGGTGTCACGTACTCGATCCAGGCCAACGTCGGCACCAAGAGGACCGAGCGCCGGATCCTCGTCAAGATGGCCAACCAGGCCATCACGCACGGCCCGCGCTAGTCGACGAGCAGCACGCGGACGGCGGCGAGGAACTCCTCGTCGGAGAGCTCGCCGTCGAGGTGCAAGTCGGCCAGGCGCCGTACCTCGCGGGCCAGGCGGTGGGCATCGTTGCTCAGCGCGTCCGGCAGCCCGCCGACGTCGCGGGCGCGGTCCAGCCGTTCGCGGTCGTGGCGGCGCCAGGGCGCGACCTCATCGGAGGGAGCCGTCGTCCAGGCGGGCGGCTCCGGCACGGTCTCGTCGCGATCGTCCACTCAATCCATGATGGCAATGAAGCGCGTGCCCGCGACGGGCGCGCGGTGCGTCCATGCGCCGGCGTCGTCGCCTTCAAGCACGTACGCCGCGAACGCCCCCGCAGCCGAATCGCCCTCGGCGATCGACAGGTCCCCCACCATCACGCCGCCGCGCGCGATCTCGATCTCCGACGATGGCCGCACACCGTCCGCCGGCGGCGGTTCCTGATCGAACGGCACGCGCTCGCCGCGGCCCAGCCCGCGCATGTAGTCCGCGAACCCGGTCCCGGGCGCGTGGAAGTTCAGGTACCGCAGCTCGCCGGCGCCGCCGTTGCGGAACCCGTGCGCGACCATCGGCGGCACGCGCACGAACGTCCCGGCCTCGGCCACCGCCTCGCCCTCGGCCAGCTTCAGCGTCAGCTCGCCCGCGAGCACATAGAAGACGTCGGTGTGCAGCCGGTGCACGTGCAGGTCGGCGCCGTCGCGTCCCGCCGCGAAGCGCGACCACGTCGCATGGAGCAGATCGTGCTCGAACAGGATCTCGACGCGCCGCTCAGGAGAATCCCCGACGACCTCCCCGCCTCCTGGCGGGACGACGATCATGCGGGAACCGCGGCCTCGCGCTCGGCGGCCGCGAGCACCGCGTCGAGCAGGCCCGGGAAGCGGGCGTCGACGTCCTCGCGGCGCAGCGAGAGGTGGCGGTGGGTGCCCTCGCTGCGCGTGTGCGTGAGGCCCGCCTCGCGCAGCACCTTGAAGTGATGCGAGCGCGTGGCCTTCGAGATCCCGAGGTCGAACGCTCCGCACGTGCGCTCGTCGCAGGCGGCCAGCGCGCGGACGATCTGGACGCGCATCGGGTCGCTCAGCGCCGCCATCACGGCGGCGAGGGTCAGCTCGTCGGCGCTGGGCTCTTCAGGATGCATGTTCGATAATCATCGTACCATCAGGCGACGGTCCTGCCGTCCAGCGACGCGTGCGCGGCGACGCGCGCCGCGAACTGCTGGAAGTCGCGCCCGTACAGCGCCTGCGGCCCGTCGCAGAGCGCGATCGCGGGGTCCTGGTGGACCTCGACGATGATGCCGTCGGCGCCGACCGCGGCCGCCGCGCGGGCCAGCGGCTCGACCAGGCGGCGGTCACCGGAGGCGTGCGACGGGTCGACGATCACCGGCAGGTGAGAGTGCAGCTTCAGCCACGGCACCGCCGACAGGTCGAGCGTGAAGCGCGTCGCGGTCTCGAACGTGCGGATCCCGCGCTCGCACAGCATCACCCGCTCATTGCCCTCCTTGAGCACGTAGTCGGCGGCCATCAGCAGCTCGTCCAGCGACGACGACAGCCCGCGCTTGAGCAGCACCGGCTTGCCGAGCTTGCCGGCGACCTCGAGCAGCGCGTAGTTCTGCATGTTGCGCGCCCCGATCTGGACCACGTCGGCGTGCTCGGCGATCGCATCCGCATGCTGCGTGTCCAGGAACTCGGTCACGATCGGCAGCCCCGTCTCCGCCCGCGCCTCGGCCAGGATCTCCAGCCCCGGCACGCCCAGCCCCTTGAACGCGAACGGCGAGGTGCGCGGCTTGAACGCGCCGCCGCGCAGCATCGACGCGCCGCCCGCCTTGACGATCCGCGCGACCTCGAGCGTCTGCTCGCGCGACTCGACGGTGCACGGCCCGGCGATCAGGCAGAACGTCGCGTTGCCGCCGACCACGCGGCCGTTGACGGCGAACGTGCTCGGCTCGTCATGCTTGAGCTCGAGCGAGGCGAGCTTGTACGGGCGCGAGATCGGGACGACCCGGTCGACGCCGGGCATGCCCTCCAGGCCGAGCTCGCGGACGCCCTCGGGATCGCCGATCGCGCCGATCGCCGTCGTCAGCTCGCCGGGCATGACGAGCACGTGCACGCCGGTGGTCTCCAGCCGCGCGCGCACCGCCGCGATCTCCGCCTCGCCGGCGTCGGGTGTCATCACGATCATCAAGGCGGTCGGGAAGCTACCGGAGCGCGGGCACGATCACCCAGAGCACGGTCGCCGGCCGGACCGGCGAGGCGTTGCGCCAGCGCCGCGGGCGCCCGGCGTCGAACGTCAGCGAGTCGCCGGCGGCCAGCCGGTAGGCCTCGCCGTCGACCTCGATGTCGAACGTCCCCGCCAGCACGTGCACGAACTCCGCCTCGCCCGCCAGGCCATACGCCTCGTCGCCGCTGCCGCCGCCCGGCGCGATGTCGCTCTGGATGACCTGCAGCCGCCGCTCCGAGGACGGCGTGAGCTGGAACTCGTCCACGCCTTCGCCGCCGAACGCGATCTGCGGGCGGTCGGCCGCGCGCACGAGCGGCCCGGAGGCCGGCTCGAACAGCTCGCCGACGCCGACGCCGACGCCGAGCGCGTCGCAGACCCGCAGCAGCGAGCCGACCGACGGCGACACGAGGTCGCGCTCGACCTGCGAGAGGAAGCCCTTCGTCAGACCTGCGCCCGCGGCCAGGGTCGCGAGCGACATCCCGCGTGACAGCCGTACGGCGCGCAGCCGCGGGCCGATGCCGGCGGCGCGTCCGCCGGCTCCTTCGACCGCCTCCACGGAGCCCAGGTTAGAGGCCCAGTTCTCTCACTCCCAGCTCGTCGGCGCCGAGATGGTGCGCCAGCTCGTGGCGCACCGTGCGCGTGACCTGCGCGCGCAGCAGCTCCGGGTCGTGCCCGAAGTCGCGCCGCAGCGTGTCGCGGAAGATCACGATCCGGTCGTGGTAGTTGTCGCGCGCGACGGTGTCGCCCTGATAGAGGCCGTAGGCGCGCGCCTTGCGGCCCTTGTCGGAGATCACCACCGGCACGCGGTCCAGCGCCTTGATCAGCAGGTCGGGCAGGTCGTCGAGCGCCTCGCGCACGAGCGTCTCGAAGTCCTCGGAGTCGTACGGGTCGAGCTCGAGGAACTCGCCCTCGTCCGGCTCGGCGGCAAGGTTCTCGCGCGCGAGCTCCTCCGAGCGCACGACGAGCCGCTCGAACTCCGCCTCGTCCTCGGGGTCGTGGTAGTCGGACATCTTCGCGACCGCGAAGCCGAAGCCGAGGCCGGCGATCGTGACGGCGAGCACGATCAGGCCCGCGAGCTCCAGCTGGCGCATCGGCCAGGTCACCGCCAGGCCCTGCGTGAGCGCCGCGATCGACAGCGCCAGCGCCAGGCAGAGCACCGTGGTGAGCGCGATCCGCCGGCCCGACGGCCACTTCGACAGCATGAGAACGAGCCTAACGGAGCGTGCGCGCGATCACGAGGCGCTGGATCTCGTTCGTGCCCTCGTAGATCTGCGTGATCTTGGCGTCGCGCATGTAGCGCTCGACCGGGTATTCGGTGACGTAGCCATAGCCGCCGAGCACCTGGACGGCCTCGACCGTCACCGCCATCGCGGTGTCGGACGCGAACAGCTTGGCCATCGCCGAGTACTTGCCGCGATCGGGCTCGTGGCGATCGATCTTGGCGCACGCGCGGTAGAGCAGCTCGCGCGCGGCCGCGGTGCGCGTCTCCATGTCGGCGAGCTTGAACTGGATGCCCTGGAACTCGCTGATCGCCTTCCCGAACTGGCGGCGCTCGTTCGCGTAGGCGACGGCGTGGTCGATCGCGCCCTGGGCGATGCCGACGGCCTGGGCGGCGACGCCGAGGCGCGAGTGGTCGAGCGTCCCGAGCGCGACGTTCATGCCCTTGCCCTCTTCGCCGATCAGGTTCGCGGCGGGGATGCGCACGTCGTCGAAGATCGGCTGGCCGGTCGGCGAGCCCTTGATGCCGAGCTTGTGCTCGAGCTTGCCGACGCTGAAGCCCGGGCGGTCGGCCTCGACGACGAACGCGCTGATGCCGCGCGAACGGGCCGCGGACCGGTCGGTCTTGGCGAAGACGACGTAGAAGTCGGCGATCCCGAGATTGGAGATCCAGTTCTTGGTGCCGGTGACGACCCACTCGTCGCCGTCGCGGACCGCGTGGGTGATCATCCCGCCCGGGTCCGAGCCGGCCTCGGGCTCCGACAGCGCGAACGCCGGCGACCACTCGCCCGTCGCGCACTTCGGCAGGAAGCGCTGCTTGAGCTCCTCGGTGCCGAACAGCTGGATCGGGAGCGTGCCGAGCTCCTGGATCATCAGGATCAGCGCGGTCGACGCGCAGGCGCGAGCGATCTCCTCGACCGCGACGTTGAGCATCAGCGTGCCGGTGCCGGTGCCGCCGTAGGCCTCGTCGAACGGGAGGCCGAGCAGATCCTGCTCGGCGAACAGCCGGCGCAGGTCCCACGGGTACTCGGCCTTGGCGTCGATCTCCGCCGCGCGCGGGGCGACGCGCTCGCGCACGATCTGGCGGATCGTGTCGCGGAAGTCGACCTGGTCGGGAGTCAGCGCGTACGTGTCGACTTCGGTTGCGGACATGGCGCTGAGGGTATGACAGCTGGCGTGGAAACCGGAACCAGCCTCTTCCTGATCGCCGTCGGCGCGATCCTCTACTTCGCGGTCGATGCGCGGGTCTCGGGCCTCGAGATCACCACCGTCGGCCTGATCCTGATGATCATCGGCGTGATCGGCCTCTTGATCTCGCTGTTCCTGCTCACGCGCAGACGGGGCACCGTCGTCGAGGAGCGCCCCGTCTCCCGCCGCGAGTACTACTAGCTACAGACCTTCCGGATGGCGAGCGGTGTAGCTGCCGGTGGGGCGCATCTGGTCGCTCCACTTGGGGCCGCTGCTCGAGCTGTCGTTGTAGCCCGTGTCGAACCGCAGGCCGGCCACGACCAGGAACGAGTGGCCCGAGTTGGCGTAGCTCGTGATCCACGTGCCCTCGCCGGGCTCGCCCCACGACATGAACTCGGTCGAGTCCATCGGCCGGTCGATCAGGTCCGCGCCGTGCAGCGCGAACGACTCCGAGCCCGAGCAGTCGTAGGCCGAGTCATCGAAATCGCCGTGCCCGCCGCCGTAGCGGTAGGGCTTGCCGACGATCGAGTTCGCGGCGGCGATCACCTGCTGGACCTCGGGCGGGGCCGAGGCCGGTGCGATCGCGAGCCCGTCGGCGCCGAGCGTCGCGTTCTCGCCGGCCGGGGCGATCGGCTGCACGCCGCCGGTGTTGCCCTGCAGCGCGCCGTCGCCGGCGTTGACCTGGCCGCGCAGGATCGCGGCGTCCTTGCGCGTCATCCGCCCGTCGACCCTCAGCGAGGACTTCCGCTCCCACTTGCGCACGCGGCGAGTGGTGGCCGGGCCATACTGCCCGTCGACGCTCGTGCGGATCCCGACCTTGGTCAGGAAGTCCTGCAGGACGCGGACGTCGCGTCCATGCATTCCCTGCCTCAGGTTCCGGTCCCCAAGCGACAGGGTTCTGGCGTGTGCCGGGGCCACGGGTAGCGAAGCCCCGCATACGAGCAGGCCCGCGACAAGCGTGCGACGGCGTGACAAGACGATCTCCTCTTTCTGATCGCCTACGGAGTTAGCTGTCGGGCTCGCGCGGAAAGCGTCGCGCTACACCACATAACGTGGCGATTCGCCCCCGAGGCAGTGACCTCCTGCCTCACCTTGGTTCCCCCGCTCCCCTACGGCCTGGGCCGGAGGGGATTCGGCGTTATGTCCCGTTCGAAGGCGCGCACTCTAGCGGACGCCTCAGCGGATAGCTTCCCCCAAACCGGTGAATCTGGATTCGGATGCGTTGACGGCCCTGGATCCGCCCTTCGCCGTGGTCGATCTCGACGCGTTCGACTCGAATCTGGCGGATCTCTTGAGCAGGGCAAATGGCGTGCCTTTGCGGCTGGCGTCGAAGTCCCTGCGCGTGCGCGCGCTCGCCGAACGCGCGCTGCAGGGCGGCTTCCGCGGAGTGCTGTGCTTCACGCTTCCGGAGGCGCTCTGGCTTGCCGCGCTCGGGCACGCCGATCTGCTCGTCGGCTACCCCACGGTCGACCGAGCGGCCGTGCGCCAACTTGCCGGAAACCGCCGCGTCACGCTCATGATCGACTCCGCCGAGCACCTCTCGCTGCTGGAACCGGGCACGCAGGTGTGCCTGGACGTCGACGCGGGATTCTGGGCGCTCGGCGGGCGCGTGCGGTTCGGCGCCAAGCGCTCGCCGCTGCGAACGCCCGAGCAGGTCGCGGCGCTCGCGCGCGAGGCCGTCGCGCGCGGGCTCGTGGTCGACGGGCTGATGGCCTACGAGGGGCAGATCGCCGGCGTCGGCGACCGGCCGCCGGGCAAGCCGCTGCTCGCGCTCGCGGTGCGCGCGATGCAGTCGCTGTCGGCGCGCGAACTGGCCGTGCGGCGCGCGGCGATCGTCGCCGCGGTGCGCGAGGTGGTCCCGCTGCGCTTCGTCAACGGCGGCGGCACCGGCTCGATCGAGCGCACGGCCGCCGAGCCGGCGGTGACCGAGGTGGCGGCCGGCTCCGGGCTCTACGGGCCCACGCTGTTCGACGCCTACCGCGCGTTCTCGCCGCGGCCGGCGGCGATGTTCGCGCTGCCGGTCGTGCGCTCGCCCTCGCCCGGCGTGGCGACCGTGCTCGGCGGCGGCTACGTGGCCTCGGGTCCGGCGGGGCGCGACCGGCTGCCGCGTCCCGTCGTGCCCGGCGGCCTCAAGCTCGACCGCGCGGAGGGCGCCGGCGAAGTGCAGACGCCGCTGCACGGGGCGCGCGGGCTGCGCATCGGCGACCGCGTCTGGTTTCGCCACGCCAAGGCGGGCGAGCTGTTCGAGCGCTTCAACGAGGTTCACCTGGTGCGCGGCGACGCGATCGTCGACGTGGTGCCGACATATCGAGGCGAAGGGAAGGCGTTTCTGTGATGTTGGAGGGAAAGACCGCGGTGATCTATGGCGGCGCCGGGAGCATCGGCGGCGCGGTCGCGCGCGCTTTCGCGCGCGAGGGCGCAAGAGTGCACCTGGCCGGGCGGACGCGGTCGAAGCTCGAGCCGCTGGCGCGGGAGATCGGCGCGGCCGGCTTCGCCGAGGTCGACGCGCTCGACGGGGACGCGATCGACGCGCACGCGGACTCGATCGGCCGCATCGACGTGTCGTTCAACGCGATCTCGCACGGCGACGTGCAGGGCACGCCGATGCACGAGATGGACGTCGAGGATTACCTGCGACCGGTGACCACCGCCGTGCGCACGACGTTCCTCACCATGCGCGCGGCAGCGCGCGGGATGATCCCCCACGGCGGCGGCACGATCCTGATCTTCGGCGGCGAGGGGCTGCCGCCGCGCGGCTATCACCTCGGCGGCCTCCAGACCGCCTTCCACGCGCTGGAGGCGATGCGCCGCCAGCTCTCGGTCGAGCTCGGCGCCCACGGCGTGCGCGTGGTCACGCTGCGCACGGGAGGCGTCCCGGAATCGATCCCGGCCGGTTTCGAGGGCCGCGACCGGATCGTCAAGAGCCTCGAGGACGCGTCGCTGCTCGGCCGCTGCGCGACGTTCGAGGACGTCGGCAACGCCGCGGTCGTCGCCGCCTCAAAGTGGGGTTCCACGATGACCGGGGCGACGATCAACGTCAGCTGTGGGAGCCTGTTGGACTAGATGGAGACCTGGGAGGCGATCACCGCGCGGCGCAACGTCCGCAGCTTCGAGCCCCGCCCGCTGCCGGGCGAGGACCTCGACCGCATCCTCGAGGCCGGCCGCCGCGCGCCCTCGTCGCGCAACTGGCAGCCGTGGGACTTCGTCGTGGTCACCGACCGCGAGCAGCTCGGCCGCCTGGCCGGCGTGTGGCAGTACGGCGCGCACATCGCGGAGTCCGCGGCGGCGATCGCGCTGATCGTGCCCGCTGGGCTGGACGCGCGCGACCGCGAGACCGCCGAGTACGACCTCGGCCAGGCGACGATGACGATGATGATCGCCGCCGCAGACCTGGGGATCGGCACGGGGCACTCGGCGGTCGGCGAGCAGGACGTCGCGCGCGAGGTGCTCGGGCTCCCCGAGGATCGCCTCGCCGCCTACGTGGTCGACCTCGGGTATCCCGCCGACCGGCCCCTGAAGCCGATCCGGCGCCCGAACCGGCGGCCGTTCGAAGAGGTCGTCCACCGCGGCGGCTGGTAGTCAGGCGCGGTAGGCGGCGAGGAAGACGCGCACGCCCGCGTCGGCGAAGCGGTCGAGGTCCGGCTGCTCGTCGTCGCCCAGCAGCATCGCCCGGTTGAGCGGGATCGACATGACGAGCCAGTTGAAGTGCTCGGCGGCCAGCCTCGGGTCGTCGAGCCGCAGCGCTCCGGCGGCGGCGAGCCGCTCGAAGGCCTGCGCGAGCGCCTGCAGCGTGCGGCCCGGGCCGCGCTCGTAGAACGTCCGGCCGAGCTCCGGGAAGCGGCCCGCCTCGCCGATCACCAGCCGGCGCAGCTGGAGCACGCGCGGCTGCATCACGAGCGCGAGCTGCCGGCGGGCGAGGTCGCGCAGGTCGGCCTCGACGTCGCCGCTGTCGGCGAGCGCGAGGACCTCGGCGTGGACGCGGTCGCCGGCCTCGTCGACGGTGCCGACCACGATCTCCGAGAAGAGGCTCTCCTTGTCGGCGAAGTGCTTGTAGACGGTCTGCTTCGAGACGGCGGCGAGCGCCGCGACCTCGTCCATGCTCGCGCCGACGTAGCCGTTGCGCAGGAACACCGTCGTCGCGGCCTCCATGATCGCCCGGCGTTTGCGGGCTGACCGCGTGTCTTCGGCGCTCATCTCAGTACTGTACCGTCTAGTTCTATGCGACTCACCGTGGTGAACCATCTCACCCTCGACGGCGTGATGCAGGCGCCTGCGAGTCCCGATGAGGACACGCGCGGCGGCTTCGCGCACGGCGGCTGGGCGGTGCCGTACCAGGACGCCGTGGTCGGCGAGTTCATGGGCCGCCGGATGAGCTCGGGCGAGCGTGGCACGCTGCTGTTCGGGCGCCGCACCTACGAGCACATGTACTCCTACTGGCCCAAGCAGACCGGGCCGATCACCGACACCCTCAACCGCGCGCAGAAGTACGTCGCGTCGAACACGCTGACCGAGCCGCTGCCGTGGGAGAACTCGGCGCAGCTCTCGGGCGACGTGGCGGGGAAGATCCGCGAGCTCGACCTGGATGCGGTGATCCTCGGCAGCGGCGAGCTGATCCGCACGCTCCTGCGCGAGGACATGATCGGCGCGTTCGTGCTCACCATCCACCCGCTCGTGCTCGGCGCCGGCCGGCGCATGTTCGGCGACGACAGCGCGCTCGCCAAGCTGCGGCTCGTGGAGTCGATCCCGACCACGACCGGCGTGATCATCGCCGTCTACGAGCGATGATTATCCGCGCCGGCGGCGGTCTTCGGAGGCATGAAGCTCACACTCACGCAATTCGTCACGCTCGACGGCGTCATGCAGGCGCCCGGCGGGCCGACCGAGGACCCGAGCGGCGACTTCGACTACGGCGGCTGGATCTTCCCGTATCCCGACGGCCTCGACACCACGATCCCGGACGTCTTCGCCGAGGCTGACGCGTTCCTGCTCGGGCGGCGGACGTACGAGATCTTCACGAGCTACTGGCCGCTGCAGACCGACCCCGAGGACCCCATCGCGGGGCCACTGAACCGCCTGCCCAAGCACGTCGCCTCGCGCACGCTCACGCGTGTGGACTGGGACGGCGCCGAGCTGATCCGCGGCGACGTCGTCGAGCGCGTGCGCGAGCTGAAGGCGCAGCCCGGGCGCGAGCTGCAGGTCCACGGGAGCGCCGGCCTCACCCAGACGCTGATCGAGCACGACCTCATCGATCTCTATCGGATCCTGATCTTCCCGCTCACGCTCGGCTCCGGCCGGCGCCTGTTCGCCGCGGGCACGCGCCCGGCGGCGCTGAGGCTGGTCTCGTCGCGCGCGAGCGAGAACGGGGTCACGATCAACGTGTACGAGCCGGCCGGTGAGCCGCAATACGGCAACATGGCCGAATAGCGCACTACTTCGCCTACGGCACGACCCAGCAGGGCTTCACCCATCATGCGGGCCTCGGGCTCGGCGAGCGCGTGGCCCGCGTCCGCACGGCGGCCGCGCACGCGATCGTCGTGCCGAGGCGCCCTGCCTGCAGCAACCCCGGCTGCCGGTACGTGCACCGGATGGCCGCGCTCGTGCCGGGGTTCGGGATCCAGGCCGAGGGCGACCTGTTCGAGGTCGAGTCGTTCGCGGGCATCGATGCGCTGGAGCTGAACGGCCCGTACGTGCGCGAGGAGATCGAGCTCTCGGACGGCTTCACCGCCCAGGCGTACTTCGCGGCCGAGCCGGAGCTCTGGCGCGCCCTGGTGCAGCGCGGCGGCGCCGACGCGCTCGCGTCCTACCCCGGCTACCCGGAACGCGTCAAGGACTGCTGCGTGCGCGAGCCCGGGCACGCGCCGCCGCACGACACGAGCGATCCGCTCACGGACGTCCGGCGTGCGCGGCCGCGGCGACCGTGACCAGGACCTGCCCGGTCGGCGGCCCGTCGAACATCTGCGCCGCGCCGAGCCACTCGGCCGCGAGGATGAACAGCGTGCGGCCGTCGTCGCCGCCGAGCATGCAGGCGAAGCAGCCGCGGTCGAGCTGGACGGTGTCGAGCACCTCGCCGCCCTCGCGGACGCGCACGCAGCGCCGGTTCGGGACGTCGGCGTACCAGACGGCGCCGTCCTCGTCGAGGCAGATGCCGTCCGGCACGCCGTCGCCGAGGTCGGCCCACGTGCGGCGGTTCGACAGGCCGCCGTCGGGCGCGATGTCGAACGCGGTCAGGCAGCGGCCGTAGGACTCCGCGAGGATCAGCGTCGAGCCGTCGGCCGTGATCGCCATGCCGTTCGGGAACGCGACGCCGTCGGCGACCTGCCGCGCGCTGCCGTCCGGCGTGACGACGGCGAGCATCCACGGTCCCTCGAACCCGACGCCGCCGTTGACGTACGCGTTGCCGCGCCCGTCGACGACGATCTCGTTGAACGCCGTGCCCGCGAGACCGCTCAGGTCGGCGTAGGTCGCGAGCGAGCCGTCGAGCAGGCGCCGCTCCGGCCCGGATACGATCAGCAGCCGCCCCCCGTCCCGGCCGGAGGCCTCGCCACCGCTTCGCTCGGGCAGCCAGTCGATCGAGAACGGGAGCGTCGTGTCGACGCTCGTGACGACCTCCGCCTCGCCCGCGGCGTCGACTGCCAGCACTTCCCCCGCGCCCCAATGGCAGAGCCACAGCCGGCCGTCGTGCCAGCGCGGCGACTCGCCGATCCGCAGTCCGTCCAGAAGTACGTGCATAGAACTAGACGGTACAGTACTACAGCTCTCCCTCGTAGTACTCGCGCTTGTCGGCTCGGCGCACGATCACCGCGTCCTCGCTCCCCCGGGCCGGCCAGATCGCGATCTTGTCGCTGTCGGGGTAGACCGACGCGGCCGGCCAGTTGTGGGTCGAGAGCATCATCACCCGCAGCGCCTCGCCGGTCCGGTTGGTGATCTTGTGCGCGCTCTCGGGCCCTTCGCCGAAGCAGACGACGTCGCCCGCCCGCAGCTCGCTCTCCCCCTCCGGCGTGCGCACCGTCGGCGTGCCGGTGAGCACGAGCAGCCACTCCTCCTCGCCGTACTCGTAGTGGTACGGGCAGATGCTCTGGCCGGGCGGGAGCTCGTAGATCGAGGCGCCGATCCGCTCCGCGCCGAGCTTCGGGCCGAGGCGGTCCATGCCGGCGCGGTAGGGCTCGGGATCGGTGTCGTCGTATTCGAAGTCGGGCTCGTGGATGTTGAAGACGCGCATGCGCCTCATCCCAGCACGCGGCGAGGTCAGACGAGCTCGAAGTGCATGTAGTCCTTCGAGCCCGTGTAGTTGCCGCCCCAGCGCAGACCGGTGGCCTTGAGCGCCTCGACCATCTGCTTGTCGAGGTCGAGGAAGCCGGTGTTGGCGAGCTGGCGCATCGGGTCGTCGTCGCGCGCCTTCGTCGCCTTGTCGAGCTTCCTCTGCTTGACCTTCATAAGGGCGACCTTGGCGGCGATCGCCTTGGCGTCCTTGGTCGCGTCGAGCGCGTCGATCTCGGTCTGGAGCGTGTCGATCGCCTTCTCGAGGTCGTCGACGGCCTTCTCGAGCGCAAGCACGCGGTCGCGCTCGTCGCCGATCGCTTTCTGCGCCGCGACGTTGGCGCGGATCTGCGCCTGCTTGGCCTTCAGGTCGTTGCGCAGCGCCTTGGCCTCGAGCTTCTGCTCGGCCGTCGGCTTGGCGACCTTGCCGAGCGTGCCGAGCTTGTCGGCGATCTCCTTCTTCTCCGCCTCGAGCGCATGCTCGTCGTCGTAGATCTCCTCCGAGCGCTCGGCCAGCCCGACCGCCGAGTAGCGCGACTGGAAGCGCAGCGACGCCTCCGCGCTCGCGTCGTAGCTGTCGGTCATGCCCGCCTTCGCACCCGGGTTGGCCGCAGTGATGTCCATCTCCGTCAGCGCGCTGATGACCGCGTTCTGCTTGGCGTTGATCAGCCGCGGGTTGGTGTTCTCGTCGAAGTCGATCGCCTTGCCGTCGGCGTGGTTGCTCCACTGGCCGCCGGACTGGGTGCGCGGATTGAAGGCCCACAGCTTCGTGAACGGCGCGTCCGTGACGCCGGCGTCGTTGAGCGCCTTCTGCGCGGCGACCAGCTTCGCGCGCAGATCCCTGTGCATCGGCGAGCTGTGGCCGAAGAACGTGCCGGTGACGATGTTGTCGTGCACGTACTTCAGCGGCCGCAGGATGCCCTGCTCCTTGTACTTCGGGCAGAGCACGTCGTAGCGCTGCTTCGGCGTGCCGGACGGCCGGTCGGGGCCTGCGAAGTGCGCCCGCGAGCTCGCGAACGCGGCGTCGTTCCAGTCGTCCTCCCACTGCTGCTCGTCGGTCTTCGGCGCGACGACGCCGGGCGCCGGCTGGCGCAGCATGTGGCCGACCGCCTGGTTGCCGGCGCTGCGCTGGAGCCGCAGCAGATCGGCGTACGGCGGCGCCGGCGCGGGCGTCTCGCGCACCGGCAGGTCGGCCTTGGCGAGCACTTCTTCGCGGCGACGCTTCACCGCGCGATCCTACGCCCGATAGGGTCGCGCCGTGAAGGAAGTGCGCAGGCGCAGGACGCATTCGCCGGACGAGGCGCCGCGCGCGCCTGAGCTGCGCGAGGACCCCGGCGGCCTGCTGGCGCTCCAGCGCAGCGTCGGCAATGCGGCCATCGCGCGGGCGCTGCTGCAGCGCGTCGGCGGCTGGACGGGCTCCGCGCCGAAGACGCCCAACGCGGGCGAGATGACGGTCACCGAGAAAGCGTCGGGCAAGAGCGCGCGGCGGATCCCGATCGAGGGCATCCCGCAGGGCAGCGTGCACGATGACAAGGACGAGGTCGCGCTCACGACCACGCCGGACAAGACCAAGCCGAAGGAGACCGTCGACCACAAGGTCTCCGAGTTCACGTCGGAGACCTCCGCGGGCGGGCGCGCGATCGTCGTGATCCCGATGGGCATCGCAAGCTCGACAAGGACGCGACCGTCGACGTGCTGCTGCACCTGCACGGCCACACGACCGGCTACCGCCGCACCGGGCGCACCACGCGCGATCTCAGCGTCGAGCAGATCGAGGAGCAGGTCGCGGCGGCGAGCCACCCGTTGATCGCCGTGCTGCCGCAGGGCGGCTTCCACTCGTGGTTCGGCAAGACCGGCAAGTCGTTCGACCCGACCGCGTACCTGGACTCGGTGTGGAAGATCCTCGGCGACATCGGCGCGTGGACCGAGGCGCCCAAGCGCGGCGGCCTGATCCTCTCCGGCCACAGCGGCGGCGACAACCCGATGGAAACCATGCTCGCGAGTTCCAACAGCGAGGTCGCCGGCGTCAAGGGGCTGTTCCTGCTCGACACGATGTACGGGCCGGGCGACGCCACCAAGGTGATCGCGTTCGTGCGGACGCGGATCGCGCGCGACCTCGACCACATGGCGTCGATGGCGTCCGACAAGGAGCGGCTCGACTTCGTCCGCGCGAGCGGGTTCCGGCTGCGCGGCGCGCACTCAGGCGGGCACTACAAGCCGCAGATGAAGCAGCTCAAGGACGCGGTCACGGCCTTCCTCGCCGAGGCCGATCCCGTCTCGGTGCTCGGCCCGCCCGGCTCGACGCTCAACGCGGCCTACGCGGCCAATCTCGTGATCGACGACCCGAAGGGCAGCGGCGACGACCATGACTCGTTCGTCGGCCACGACCACCTGAAGGCGGCGATCGACCTCTTGGGCTAGCCGAGTACGTGGCGGACCCACGCGTTGGCGAAGCGGGAATCCGGGTCGAGCTCGCGGCGCACGCGCTGGAACGCGTCCCAGCCCGGATAGCGCGGGGCCAGCTCCTCCGCGGCCAGGAACGAACGCTTGCCCCAGTGCGGGCGGCCCTCGAACTCCGACGACAGCAGCGCCTCGACTTCGCGGAACGGCGCCTCGTACGGCATCCCCTCGAACACGTGGATCGCCAGGTACGCGCTGTCGCGACCGTGCGCGGGCGAGAGCAGCGCGTCGTCGGCGCGCGCGAAGCGCAGCTCGATCGGGAACGAGACGGGGTGGCGTTCCAGGATCCGCTTGACCGCCTCTACGGCCTCCGCCGCGCGCGGTCGAGGTAGTGCATATTCCATCTCCTCGAAGCGCACGAGCCGTGGCGACGCGAAGACCTTGTGCGACCAGTCGACGCGCTCGCGGCTCGAGGCGGCGTTCGACGCCAGGCGGTTCAGCCGCGGGATCGCCCGCGGGAACGCCCGCGCGGTGCGGGAGACCACGTACAGCGCGTAGTTGTCGAGCAGGATGTCGCTCACGAAGGCGCGCAGCTTTCCCGGCCCTCGCGGTGAATCGTCCGTGCGGTCGTTGGTGCGCGTGAGCGCGAGGTCGGAGTGCGGGAACGTCCAGAACTCGAAGTGGTCGTGCGCATCGGCGCGCCGCTGCAGGTCCGCGAGCACGTCGTCGAGCGGCATCGGCGCATCGATGCCGTGCAGCCGGAACGCGGGCACGCAGCGCAGCGTCACCGCGACGACGACGCCGAGCGCGCCGAGCGACACGCGCGCGGCGAGCAGCTCGTCGCCGGAGTCGAGCGTGCGCTCGCTGCCGTCGGCGAGCACGAGCTCGACCGACTCGACCTGCGCCGAGAGGATCGGCAGCCGCGCGCCGGTCCCGTGCGTGCCGGTCGCCAGCGCGCCGGCCAGCGACTGCACGTCGATGTCGCCGAGGTTGGGCATCGCCAGCCCGCGCGCGAGCAGCTCGCGCGAGAGCGCGTGCAGGCGAATGCCGGCCTCGACGCGCACGCGCTCGCCGTCGACGGCGAGCACGCGGTCGAGCGCGTCGAGCCGCAGGAGCGTGCCGTCGGTGGGGACGCCGCCGCTGAAGGAATGGCCGGCGCCCGCCACGCGCACCGGTCCTTCGGATACCGCTTGCGCCACCTCGGCGCGCGTTCGCGGCTCCAGCACGCGGGCGGGAATGCAGCGCTGGGAGCCCGACCAGTTGCGCCACTGCATCCCGCCGCACGGTACCGTCCGCACGATGGACATCGCGCCCGACGAGGTCGCCGAGCTGCAGCGCGAAGGTCCCGTCCAGCTGATCGACGTGCGCGAGCCGTACGAGTGGGAGGCCGGCCATATCCCCGGCACGCGCCACGTCGCGCTCGGCGCGGTCGCCCAGGAGGCGCCGACGATCGACCGCGACGCGCCGGTCGTGTTCATCTGCCGCGTGGGCGGGCGCTCGACGATGGCCGCCAACGCGTTCCGCCGCGCCGGCTACGAGGCGTACTCGCTGGCCGGCGGCGTGCTCGCGTGGGAGTCGCGCGGGCTGCCGTTCGACGGCGAGGTCGCCGACCACTGACATGCTCGCCGCGGCCGCTCTCGCCGTCTCGCTCGTGCCGGTCGGAACGTTCGACCAGCCCACCTGGGCGGGCTCGCCGCCGGGCGACGAGCACCGGGTCTACGTGACCGAGAAGCCCGGCCGGCTGCGCGTGGTGGTCGACGGCGGCGTGTCGGCCGCGCCGGCGCTCGACGTCAGCTCGCTCGTGGACTCCGGCTCGAGCGAGCGCGGGCTGCTGTCGGCGGCGTTCGCCGGCGGCAAGACGTACGTCTACTTCACCGCGAAGGCGGCGGTCGGCGGTCTCGGGCACCGCCGGCGAAATCCAGGTACGCGAGTACCCGGGCGACCGGCTGCTGCTGGCGGTCCGCCACTCCGACGCGGCCAACCACAACGGCGGCCAGCTCCAGATCGGCCCGGACGGCAAGCTCTGGCTCGGGACCGGCGACGGCGGGGGCGGTGACGACCAGTTCCATCACTCGCAGGACCCGGCCTCGCTGCTCGGCAAGCTGATCCGGATCGACCTGGCGTCGGGCGACCACGAGGTGCTCGCGCGGGGACTCCGCAACCCGTGGCGGTTCTCGTTCGACGCCGGGCAGATCGTGATCGCCGACGTCGGCCAGAACCAGCGCGAGGAGGTCGACGTCGGGCTGGCCGACAACTACGGCTGGCCATGCCGCGAGGGGGCGCTGGCTTACCTCAGCGACCCGGGCTGCGACGGGGTGGAGACCAAGGCGCCCGTGCTCGAGCGCCCGCACACCGGCGGCGTGTGCTCGATCACCGGCGGCTACGTGGTCCGCGATCCGGGCCTGCCGTCGTTGTCGGGTCGCTACGTCTATGGCGACTACTGCGCGCCGGCGCTTCGGTCGGTGGACCTGGCCGCGCCGGCGTCGGACGCGCCGGTCGGCGTGAGCGTGTCCGGGCTGAGTTCGTTCGGCGTCGACGCGTGCGGGCGCGTCTACACGGTCTCGCTCAACGGCCCGGTCTCGCGGCTGCAGGAGAGCGACGCGACCCCGTGCGGAGAGCCGACGCCGACGCCGACTCCCACGCCGACACCCACACCCACACCCACACCCACGCCGACCGCGACGCCGGGCCCCGAGCCGACTCCCGTGCCGCTCGTCAATGTCGCCGGCCGCCCGCCCGCGGCCGTCGCGAGCCTGCGTCCGTGCGCCGTGTCGGTCCGCGTCACCGGCGTGCGCAGCGTCGGCCGCCGGCACCGGATCTCGGTCGCGCTGCGTTCCGACGAGCCGTGCCGGGCGACGGTCAGCGCCCCCGGGTTCCGGGTTGCGACCGCGCGCCTGCAGCCGGGCGTCCGCCGCGTCGTCACGCTGCGCACCGCCCGCCCGGCGCGCGGGCGCCTCGACGTGCGCGTGCAGGCGGTCGACGACGACGGCAACGTCGCGACCCAAGTGCAGCGCGTGCGCGTGCTCGCGTGAAGCACTGGCGCGCGTGAAGGTCGCCGGGGTCGTCGTCGCGCTGTCGTTCGCGCTCGCCGCGCCCGCGCACGCCGCGCCGGAGCTGGTCAAGCTCGGCGACTTCCCGTCGCCGACGTACGCCACGTCCGCGCCCGACGACGGCAACCGCATCTACGTCGTCGAGAAGGCCGGCACGATCCGCGTCGCCGGCCAGGCCGCGCCGTTTCTCGACCTGACCGCCGACACCCTGTCCAGCGACAGCGAGCGCGGGCTGCTCTCGATGGCGTTCGCGCCCGACTACGCGACCTCCGGCCGCTTGTACGTCTACCTGACCACCACGCCGGCCGGCGAGATCCAGATCCGCGAGTACCGCCGCTCGGCCGCCGACCCGTCCGTGGCCGACCCCGCGACCGCGCGCCCGCTCGTCTCCATCCCCCACGCCGACGCGGCCAACCACAACGGCGGCCAGCTCCAGTTCGGCCCCGACGGCAAGCTCTACGCCGGCGACGGCGACGGCGGCGGCGGCAACGACCAGTTCCACCACAGCCAGGACGCGGCCTCGCTGCTCGGCAAGCTGCTGACCATCGACACCGCGGCGGGCGGCGCGACGATCGTCGCCAAGGGCCTCCGCAACCCGTGGCGGTTCAGCTTCGACCGTGCGACCGGCCAGCTCGTCATCGGCGACGTCGGGCAGGACGCGTACGAGGAGATCGACGCCGGGCTGGCCGCCAACTACGGCTGGCCGTGCAAGGAAGGGCTGCACGATCACGGCAGCGACCGGGCTGCGACGGCGTCGCGACGGCGTCGCCGGTGCTCGAGCAGCCACACTCGGCCGGCTTCTGGTCGATCACCGGCGGGTACGTGGTGCGCGATCCGGGCCTCCCCACGCTTCAGGGCCGCTACCTGTACGGCGACTACTGTGCGCCCGCGCTTCGGTCCGTGGACCTGGCGGCGCCCGCATCGGACGCTCCGGTCGGCGTGAGCGTGTCCGGCCTGAGCTCGTTCGGCCAGGACGCCCGCGGGGCGCTGCGCCACCGCACGCTGCGCCTCGCACTCCGGCTCGGCACCCGCGACGCCTCGGGCAACCGCGCGACGCTCACGCGCGTGGCCAGAGTCCGCGGTTAACGGCAAACGGCCGCGTGGCGATGCCGCGCGGCCGTTTCCTGCGAATCCTTCCGCTGCCTCCTCCGTGAGGTTCGAACGCCCTCCGAAGCGTGGGGTTCAGCCTCGCATCACACCGGAGAAAGGCCAATCGGACATATGTCCGCTACGACCTCGGCCGAGCCGCGGTCGTTACGCGGCGGCCTCCTCGGCAGCGTGCAGCGGCTCGCGCTCGTAGACCGTGCTCGGCACGCGCTTATAGGGCTGCTCGGGCTCCTGGTGCTCCTCGTGGTACGCGGAGTCGGCGTTGACCGCCCACAGGTCGTGGTCGGTGCCCTGGGTGATGTTCTCGACCGCGCGCATCGCGGTCAGCATCGAGTGATCGGAGTTGTTGTACCGGTGCAGCCCGTTGCGGCCGACCTGCTGGAGGTTCGAGAGGCCGGAGAGCCACCCCTTGATGACCTCCACGCGCTCGCCGTAGTCGGCGTCGTACATCGGGTAGGCCTTCGGGACGCGCGTGACGTAGCCCTTCTCGACCTTGTCGGCCTCGGCCAGGCCGAGCAGCTCGATCTCACGCTTGGCGAGCTCGACGAGCGCGTCGTCGTCGGAGACCCACAGGTCGTCGCCCTTGAAGCAGAAGTACTCCATGCCGATCGACGCCTTCGACTGGTCCGGGACCATCCACGGGCTCCAGGAGCGGAAGTTCTGGATCCGGCCGACGCTCACGCCGGGCTCGTGGATGTAGATCCAGTTGTCCGGGAACAGGTCCTCGCCGTCGATCACCAGCGAGACCGTTAGGAAGTCGCGGTAGCGCAGGCCCTGGGCAGCGGCCTGGACGGCGCCGGTGGCCGCCGCGCCGGACATGCCGACGGTCGCCCGCAGCGGCAGCGAGGAGATGATCTGCGAGGGCTCGATGCGCTCGCCGCCGGCCTCGATCGCGATCACGCGGCCGTCACGCACCTCGAGCTTCGTGACCGGGGTGTTGAGCCGCACCTCGCCGCCGTTGGCGATGATCTCGTCGGCCATCGTCTCCCACATCTGGCCCGGGCCGAAGCGCGGGTAGTGGAACTCGTTGATCAGCGACTTGATCTTGTTGCCCTTGTTGCCCATGAACGCGGCCTTGGCGGCGCTGAAGAACGAGAGGCCCTTGATGCGCTGGGCGGCCCACTCGGCGCGGATCTCGGTGCAGGGCGCGCCCCACACCTTCTCGCTGTAGGTCTTGAAGAAGTGCTGGTAGAGCCGCTTGCCGAAGCGGTTGGAGACCCACTGCTCGAGGTTGTCCTCGCGGCCCTTGGGCTTGACGGTCGCCCACAGATACGAGGCCATGCAGCGCATGAGCTCGACGGGGCCGAGCTTCTTGATCACGTCGGTGCCGTTGAGCGGGTAGTCGAGGAACTTGCCGTTCCAGTAGATGCGCGACATCCGCGGCCTGCGCAGGAACTCTTCCTTCATCACCTCGTGCCAGAGGTCGTCGACCTCCTTGGACTTGGTGAAGAAGCGATGGCCGCCCAGGTCGAAGCGGAAGCCGTCGCGAACCTCGGTCTTCGCGATGCCTCCGACCTGGTCCTCCGCCTCGAACACGATGACGGGACGCCCCTCCTTCGCGAGGAGGTATCCGGCCGTGAGACCGGCGGGGCCGCCGCCGAGGACAGCGACCGGCTTCTCGGACCGGAACCGACGCGGGGCGTCGGCCGGCGTGTAGTCAACGGTGGACATGGTCATCACCTTGCCCGCTGCAAAGGAAAATCCCGCGGCTTGCTAAACCCCGCTAACAGCCCCTAACTGATGTCCGCCGACTAACCTCATCCCCGTGCAGGCGGCCACGGCGCTGGACATTCTTCTGGTCGATGACGATCGCCCGCTGCGCGAGATGCTGACCCGCTCCTTCGAGCGCGAGGGCCACCGCGTGACGGCGGTGGCGGACGGCGACACGGCGCTGCACGCCGCGTCCGAGCGCGCGTTCGACGTCGTGCTGCTCGACGTCGCCCTCGGCGCCGGCCCCACGGGCTACGACGTCGCCCGCATGCTGCGCTCGCGCCGCGACGTGGTGCCGATCATCATGCTCACCGCGCTGGACTCCGAAGCCGACGCCGTCCAGGGCCTGGAGGCGGGCGCCGACGACTACGTGACCAAGCCGTTCGGCCTCGCCGAGTTGCGCTCCCGCATCCGCGCCGTCCTGCGCCGCGCGCAGGGCCGCGTCGTCGAGGGCAGCCTGCGCGTCGGCCCGGTGGTGCTCGATCGCGACCTGCGCCGCGTCACCGTCGAGGGCGACGCGGTCAAGCTCACGTTCAGCGAGTTCGAGCTGCTGGCCTGCCTGATGTCGCGCCCCGGCTACGCCTTCAACCGCCAGGAGCTCCTGCGCGCGATCTGGGGCGACTCCGCGTACCGCGACCCGCGCGCGATCGACGTCCACATCCGGCACCTGCGCGAGAAGCTCGAGGCCCGCCCGGAAGAGCCGAGCCTCATCCTGACCGTCCCCGGTCAGGGCTATCGCTTCCGAGAAGCATGATCCCGCGCGCGCTCCGGGGTCTTCGGGGGCGCCTCCTGCTCGCCCTCGTGGCCACGAGCGCCGTCACGCTCTCGGTCGCCGCCGCCGTCACGCTCAGCCCGCTGCAGCAGCGGTTGCGCGAGCAGAGCGAAAAGAACCTGCAGACCGCGGTGGTCGACAGCCAGACGGAATTCGACAAGGCGATCGCGCAGAAGAAGGCGGACCGCCGGCAGTCCGCGCTCTACCAGGCCGGCTGGGGCCTCAGCGGGCGCGCCGGCGACGCGCGCGTGATCGTGACCGGCAACGACCCCTTCCCGACGCCGCCGGACGCCCTGCCCTTCGACACGCGCTCGACGCCGCCGGACCGCCAGGCGCTGCTGACCGGCCTGAAAGCCTGGCGGACGGGGACGACGGCGGTCGACGTCCAAGGCGACAACCTCGCGGTCGGCATGCCGCTTCTCCAGGACGGCGAGGTGAGGGCCACGGTCGTCGCCCAGCGCCAGCTGACCGAGGTCGCCACCGCCGTCCATCTCGTCCGCAACGCGCTACTCGCCGCGGCCGCCATCGGGCTCGCTGTCGCCGTCGGCCTCGGGCTGGCGCTCTCGGGCACGCTCACACGGCGGCTCGCGCGCCTGCGCCGCGCGGCGCTGCGGATCACCCGCGAGGGGCCGGAGGCGCCGTCGCTGCGCGACATGGGCCGCGACGAGGTCGGCGACCTGGCGCGGGCCCTGGCGCGCATGCAGGAGGAGCTCAGACGCCAGGAGGCGGCGCGGCGCAGCTTCGTCTCCACCGCGTCGCACGAGCTGCGCACGCCGCTGACGATGCTCCAGGGCACGATGGAGCTGCTCGACGAGGACCTGCGCGACGGCCTGGACATCGAGGACGCGCAGGAGCAGGTGACCAACGCGCGGCGCGAGCTGCGGCGCCTATCGGCGCTGGCCAGCGAGCTGCTCGACCTGTCGCGGCTGGACGCCGCCGTGCTGCTGCGCTCCGAGCCCGTCGAGCTGGGCGAGCTGGCGCGTGCCGTCGCGGCCGAGTTCGGCCTGCGCGCCGCCGAGCGCGAGGTGCCGATCGAGGTCGTCCCGCCGCCCGATCCGTGCTGGGCGAAGGCCGACCCGGCGGCGTGCGCGCGCGTGGTGCGGATCCTGATCGACAACGCGCTGCGCTACGCGCCTAAGGGCGAGCCGATCGTCGTCATCACCGAGCGGCTCGGCAACCGCATCGTGCTCGAGGTCGCCGACCGCGGCCCGGGCGTCCCCGAGGACGAGCGCGAGCGCATCTTCGAGCGCTTCCACCGCGGCCGCGCGGCCGGCGCGGAGAGCGGGTTCGGGCTCGGACTGGCGATCGGCCGCGAGCTGGCCGAGCGGATGGGCGGCACGCTGCTGCTGGAGGACTCCGACGTGGGCGCGTGCTTCCAGCTCGCGCTGCCGGCGACTACCGGGTCTTCACCATCACCGTCGCCTGCACCGGATTCGGCCGCGGCGGCGTGAACTCGGGCGGCTGGATGGCCGTCACCTTGAGGTTCGGGAAGTCGCTCAGGTACTGCGACCACTCCTTCGAGCGGATCCGGACCAGCTTCGTCCACGGCGCGCGCCAGCGGTTCAACGTCCAGGTGATCGGCTCCACCAGCACGACGCGGCGGCCGGCCGGCAGCGCGTCGATCAGCGGCTTGAGGTCCTGCTCCGGATTGGTCGCGTTCAGCCGCGTGACGCCGTCGCGCCAGTCCCACACGCCGACGTCGGTCAGCGGGCCGGTCAGCGTCGCGTACTTGAGCCCTTCCGGCAGGTAGTAGTGCAACACCGGCACCGTCTCGGGCTGGGTGGAGATCACCAGGTCGCCCGGCGCGAGGCTCGGGCCGATGTCGTTCGCGACCGCGCGCACGTTGCTCTTCTCCACCGGCGCCGCGTCCTGGGCCCACATCACGACCACCAGCAGCAGGCCGACCAGCCCGAGCCGGCCGGCATGCGCGAGCCCGCCCGCGGCGAGCAGGATGAACGGCGGCAGCGCGATCGCGAAGTAGCGGTTCGCCCACGCCGGCGAGAGCTGCGACATCGTCCACGCGAGCACGATCGTGAGCACCCCGAGGATCGCCAGCACGGCGGCCGCGCGCGCCTTGGGGCCGAGCTCGTCGCGCTTCTGCCAGAGCACGAGCAGGCCGGTGCCGGCGCAGATCAGCAGCACGATCTGGGGGATCCGCCCGAGCAGCGTGCCGGGGACGCCGAGCAGCGAGTCCAGCGCCGGTGCGTCCGACCACGGGGCGCCGGTGTGGGCGGCCTGGTAGAGCGTCGTCGGGATCCACGGCAGGTAGAGCACGAACGCGCCGCCGAAGCCGAGCAGGCCGTCGCGCAGCAGCTCGCGCCGGCGGTCGGAGATCACATACAGCCACGCGAACGAGACCAGGCAGGAGAGCGTGAGGAAGATCGCCCAGTTGTGGGTGTACAGCGATGCCGCCAGCGAGAGCGCGAACCCGGCGATCCAGGGCCGGCGATCCTCGTCGGGGCTCATCGCGTACGCGCGCAGGAAGCACGTCACCACCGGGATCGCCAGCAGGGCGATCAGCGAGTACATCCGCGCCTCCTGCGCGTACTGGCTCAGGAACGGGTTGAAGGCCATCAGCACAGCGGAGATCCAGGCTGCGCGCGAGCTTCCCCAGATCGCCCTTCCCGCCCACCACGCGGCGGGGATGGCGACCAGCGAGAAGAACAGCGACAGCGAGCGCACGCCGGCCTCCGAGTCGCCGGCGAGCTTGAGCCAGTAGTGCAGCGCCATGTAGTACAGCGGCGGCGCGCCATCCTCGCGCAGGGCGTGCGGGATCGCGCCGACCGCGCGATCGGCGATGCCGGCCGAGATGCCCTCGTCGATCCAGAAGCCGATCGAGATCTCGCGCGTGCGGATCAGCAGCGAGACGGCGATCAGTGCCCCGAGGCCCAGCGGGATCGCGACTCGCGGGCCTGCCAGCGTCCGCGTGCGCAGCCTCCAGGCCGGCCGCGAGGCGTAGGTGGCCATGGAACTCAGCTTACCCCCGGCACGACGACCCGATGACCCATAGTCTGGTACGCGCGGTCTCCGGGAAGCGCGGGTCGTGGGACAGGGCGGTGAACCACGGCGTGATCGTGGTTCCGGGCGGGTACGCGAAGATCTCCACCTGCATCTCGTGCAGGTGCATGTACCAGGCGACCGTCTGCGTCTGGAAGGCCCCCGTGTACAGGGTCCCGCAGGACTTCAGCTTCGCCCTGCCGCCACCGGCCGCGATCGCGTCGGGAACCGAGCCGTAGAGGTCGGCCTCGGCCTTGACCGTGTGCGCGCGCTCGTCGAGCTCGGAGATGTCCTCGCGCACGAACGGATAGGCGAACGCGGCGAGCGCGAGCACGAGCGCGCCGGCCGCGAGCACGCCGAGCCGGGCGTGCGCGGCCTTGACCACGATCACCCAGCCGGCGCCGGCCAGCACGCACACCAGCGCCGCGGGCAGCGCCACGTAGCGCAGGTTGCCGGCGAAGCCGAACTGCGTCATCGCCGCGACCGCGACCATCAGCACGGTCCCGATCGCCGCCATCGTGAGGAAGAGGCGGTTGCGCGTCCGGAGCGCGATCAGCACTGCGATCACGCCGCCGAGGTAGACGGGTGGGGTGAGCACGGACGCGCTGCGGCCGAACACCTCCAGGAACGGGTGGGCGGCGAACGCCGCGCTGTCGGGGTTCGGCTGTCTTGCGCGGGCCGCGGCTCTGAGGAAGTCGCCCGAGCCGAGGTACTCGGGTACGAACCACAGAAGCGCGAGCGCGAGCCCGCTGCCCAGGACGAGGACGACGCTCGCGCGGGTGCGCTCGCGCCAGATCAGGTACAGGCCGTAGAGCGCGATGAACGGCCACACCTCCGGACGCAGCAGCGCGGCGCCGAGACCGAGCCCGAACGCGTCGCGCGGGCGGCCGTCGAGGTGGCGCTCCAGCGCCCACAGGCAGAGCGCGACGAGAATGCCCTCCGAGTTGCCGCGCGCGAAGTTGAAGATGAAGTCGTCGGCGAGGAACAGCGACGCCGCCGCGATCACGCCGGCGATCGGTCCGGCGAGGCGCGCGCCGAGCCGGTAGGCCATCGCGAACGCGAGGATGCCGCCGGCGCGGGCGATCACCAGCCAGGCGAGCGGCGCGCCGTCGTCGCCGAGCAGGCTGAACGGCGTCGTGAAGATCACCGGCAGCGGCTTCCACGAGGGACCGGTGGTGGTCACGAGCTCGCCGTGCAGGATCTCGCGGCCCCAGATGATCCACGCCCACGGGTCGTACGTGGGGACGCTGGGCAGGACAAGGCTCAGCGTCGCCAGCGCGAGGCAGCCGAGCAGCAGCAGCCGCCACGGGCGGGCGCGGGTCCGGGTGTCGGGCTGCGCGACGGCCGAGGTGGCGGGACGCCGCTGAAGCAGCGCCCCCGCCGCGCTCATTGCAGGCCGAGGGCGGCCGCGACGCCCTCGTCCGGCTCCCCCTGCAAGGGGTCGCCAGGCGTGCCCCAGACGGCGAGCCCGCGGTCCAGCGCGGCGAGCGGCAGGCCCGCAGCGTCAGCGAGGTCGCGCGCGCGACGCTCGAGCAGCAGACGGTCTCCCGACACGAGCGCGCGCTTGGCGGCGAGCGTGGTCGCGTCGTCCTCCACGAAGTGCACCGCGTCGGCGGCGAGCGGGTAGCGGCCCGCCGCGCCGAGCACGGCGAGCAGGTCGAAGCGCGCGGCGCGGTTGAAGCCGGGCAGCGCGAGCCGCTCGAACACGCGGCCGAAGCGGCGCTCGGGCGTCCAGTTCGGCTCGCCCGTGAACGCGGCCTCCTGCGAGCCGGCGCGCTGCGCCCACGCCTCGTAGGCCTCGATCGCGCGCTGGTGGTCTCCATCGCCGAGCGCGTGCAGGAACGCGTTGAACGTGGCGGCCTCCAGGTCGGGCTCGGTCGCGACGTCCTCCCACGGGCCGGGCGGCTCCAGGCGCGCGGCGGCGCCGGTCAGCGCGATCGCCAACCGGCGCGCGTCGGCGGTGGCGCGCAGGCCGGGGACGAGCGGGTTGCGGTAGCCGTCGTCGGCGGCGCGGGCGAGCTTGCGCGTGACGACGCCGCCGGGGCGCGGACTGCCCGTCCGGCGCGTGCTGGAGCTTCGAGCCGTCTTGGCGCGCGGGCGCGCGGGCGCCTGCGCGCGCAGGTTCTCGTCGAGCTCGCGCGAGCAGATCGGGCACTTGGTCGTGAGGCGGTTGTGGCGGCAGAACATCCCGGGCATAAGAAGGTGTTTCGTCCTACTCAACGCCTGACGGCGCCGATCCGGACGACGTTACTGACGCTAGCGCGTTCGGAATCACAACTCCCCCGCGCGCGGGCGCGAGCGTGACCGAGCGTCTGCGCATGCGTTCGCCTGGTTTGCGGTCCGGTGCGAGCGTGAACCGGGAGGCGACCGCGCGCAGCACCTCGCGCATCTCGATCGTGGCGAACGCGGCGCCGAGGCAGCGGCGCGTGCCGCCGCCGAACGGGACCCAGCTGTAGGGCTCCGGCGCGCCGTTGAGGAAGCGCTCGGGCCGGAAGCTCGTCGGGTCCGGCCACAGCTCGGGGCGACGGTGTGCCAGATACAGGCAGGGACTTATGTAGGTGCCGCCGGGGAGCGTGTAGCCGCCGACGTTCCACGGCTGCAGCGTCTTGCGGGACGTGATCGAGAGCACGGGGCGGACGCGCAGGACCTCCTTGACGGTGGCGTCGAGATAGGCGTCGTCGCGGCATCGGGCAAGCGCGTCCGGATGGCGCGCGAGCCGCTCGAGCGCCCACGCGAGCGCGGTCGCAGTCGTCTCGTGGCCGGCCGCGAGCAGCGTGACGAGCTGGTCGCGCAGCTCTCCGTCGCTCGCCTCAGTGGCGACGAGGAGATCGAGGATCGAGCCCTCGCCGCCGGCGGTTGCACGCGCCCGCGCGATCCGCGCGTGGACGAGCTCGTCCACGCGGTTCACCGCCCGCCCGAACGCCGGCGTCGGCCCGGTCAGCGACATCGCGATCAGCTTCGGCGTCGAGTTGGTCATGTCCAGCGCCGTGCGCAGCGCGTCGCGCAGCTCGTCGTCGCGGCTCCCGAACACGACGCGCTGGATGACGTCGAGCGTCAGCCGCTGCATCCGCTCCCTTGCCCTGATCGGCCGCCCGGACTCCCACGTGTCCAGCTCCGTGTGCGCGATCTCGGCCATCGTCGCGGTCCAGCGCTTGAGCGCCTCGCCGTGAAACGGCGGCAGCATCAGCCGGCGGCGGCGCAGGTGCTCGTCGCCGTGCAGGATCAGGATCGAGCTCGCGCCGGTGAACGGCTCCAGGAACGCCGCGCTCTCACCGCCCTGGAGGACGTCCGGCGGCGCGCCGTAGACGCGCTTGATCTCCTCCGGGTCCGAGACGAGCACCATCGGCGCGTCGGCCCATGCGATGCGCAGCGTGAAGGGCTCCCCGAAGCGCGCCTGCGCGCGCCGCAGCAGCGCGGTCGGGCGCACGATCCACTCGACGGTCTGCAGCGCCGCCGGTTCGCGCGGGCCGGGAGGAATCATGCTCACACGGTAATCGCGGGCGGGGTCGCCGCGGACTCCGCGACGTCGTCCGCGGGCGCCGCCGGCAGCGCGAGCGCGAAGCGCCCGCCCGGCCCGTCCTCGGCGGCCAGCTCGCCGCCCATCTTGCGCGCCAGCTCGCGCCCGATCGCCAGCCCGAGGCCGAACCCCGGCGACGCGCTGGCGTCGCCGCGGCGGAAGCGCTCGAAGACGGTCTCGCGCTCGGCTTCCGGGACGCCGTGCCCGTCGTCGAGCACGCGCACGACGACGACGCCGTCGCGATGCTCGGTCCGCACCTCGACGCGCCCGCTCCCGTGGAGGAATGCATTGTCGATCAGTAGCCGCACGATCCGGGCGACGCTGTCGGGGTCGCCGAGCGCCCAGCACGGCGCGAGGTCGGACTCCGGCGGCGGCCGGAACTCGGCGGCGACCGCGCGCACCAGCTCGCCGAGCTCGATCGGCTCGCTGCGCGGCGGCACGCCGGCGTCGAGCCGCGAGAGGTCGAGCAGCCCGTGGGCGAGGCCGCCGAGCCGGCGCGCCTGGGCGAGCGCGGTGTCGACGTCGGCGCGCAGCACGGTCAGGTCGGGCTCCGCGTCCCCGGCCTCCTCGGCCACGAGCTCCAGCAGCGTCTGCAGCGACGCGACCGGCGTGCGCAGCTCGTGCGAGGCGGTCGCCACGAACGTCCGCCGCGCCGCTTCCTGGTCGGCCACTCGCGCCTGCAGCGCCGCGAACGCGCGCGCCAGCTCGCCGATCTCGTCGCGGTGCTGGTCGCCGGGCACCGGGCCGTCGCCGGCGACCGCATTGCGCAGCGCGCGCAGCCGCCGCAGCATCCGCCCGCTGAGCAGCAGGCCGCCCGCCAGCGCGAGCAGCAACCCGGCCCCGGCCGCGACGGCGAACGCCCCCTCGACGACCGTCGCCGTGCGCTCGACGTCGCCGAGCCGCCGGCGCAGCGCGAGCGCGCCCGTGCGCACCGGCACGGCGGCCTCGGCCACGTCGCCATGGACCGAGTGCTCGCTGCGGCGCGTCGCGAGCGCGCGCCGCGCGTCGGCGAGGCCGCCGGACGCGTCCGGATCGGTGTCGTAGGCGACGCCCTCGGGCGTCACCAGCATCACCTGCGCTCCGGTCGCGCGGGCCAGCTCGCGCACGAGCCGCGCGGCGTGCGCGTGCGGGCGCTCAAAGCCCTCGCGCGCCGCCTCGGCGTGCAGCTGCAGCGTGCGCGCGGCATCCGTGCGAAGTCGCGCCTGCAGCGGCGGCAGCAGGGCGAGCGCGGCGACGGCCAGCGAGGCGGCCGCGGTCGCGAAGAGGGCGAGGACGAGGCGGGCCCTCAAACGCATGCGTCACCTCGCCCGGGAGAATCGCCCTTTCGGCGATTCTTCCAGCGAACCGAGCGCGCAGCGCGAGCGTTCGCCAATTTCAAGAGGCCAGCCGGTATCCCGCCCCCCGCACCGTGAGGATCAGCTCGGGGAGGTCCGGCCTGGTCTCCAGCTTCTCGCGCAGGTGGCGTACGTGCACGTCGATCCCGCGCGGGTCGCGGTATGCCGAGTCGCCCCAGATCGCGCGCATCAGCTCCTGCCGGTTGAACAGCCGGCCGGGCGAGGACATCAGCGCGTCCATCACCTCGAACTCGCTGAACGTGAGCTGCACGGGAATGCCGCTGCGGCGCAGCTCGCGCGCGCCGCGGTCGAGCTCCAGCGGGCCGCACCTGAGCACCTCGTGCTCGGCGCGCGGGCCGGCGCGGCGCAGGACGGCGCGGATGCGGCTGCGCAGCTCGGCGAGCCCGACGGGCTTGGCGACGTAGTCGTCGGCGCCGGCCTCCAGGCCGACGACGGTGTCGGCCTCGGTGTCGAGCGCGGTGAGCATGATGATCGGGACGGTGTTGCGGCGCTCGCGCAGCGTCCGGCAGACCTGGAAGCCGTCCGGGCCGGAGCCGAGCGCCGCGTCGAGCAGGACGACGTCGAACGTGCCGGTGCTGGCGCGGTCGATCGCGGCGCGGCCGTCCGGCACGGCAAGCGTCTCGTGCCCCTCGCGCCGGAAGGAGCGGGTCAGGGCTTCGCGCAGCGTGGACTCGTCGTCGACGATCAGGATCGAGAGCGGGCGGTCGGGCATCATCGCTCTCCTGGGTTACCGGCGTGCGCTGAGCGGAGGATGAACTTCGTACACCGGCAGGCCCAGCTCGCGCGTGAGATCGCGCCCGTGGACCCGCGCCCAGCGGGCGGCCGGCCCGCAGCCGCGCGGGCCGGCGGCGTTGTGCGGGCCGCAGCGGCCGGCGATCAGCACGTAGGAGACCTCGTGGCGGCGCACGGCGACGAGCAGCCGCCGCAGCGGCGCGATCGGGTGCCCGGCAAGCGTCCCGAGCATCAGCACGCGGCGCCCGTCCTTGGCGATCAGCGGCGCGGCGCGGACCGCGGTCGCGCTCGCCAGCTCGTACCGCTCGCCCTTCGTGTGGCGCTGCAGGAACGCGGACAGGCGGTCGAGCTCGCTCGGCGGGAGGACGCCGAGATGGCCGGAGTCCGAGGCGGCGGCGCGCACGACGTCGAGCGAGTGGACGGCCGGCACGGCGAGCACCGCGGCGGCGAGCAGCGCCGCGGGGAGCCGCGACCAGCGGGCGAGCGCGGCGACGCCGCCGCCGAGCGCGAGCGCGACCGCCGGGGCGAGCGCGTCGAGATAGCGGATCTGGAGCCCGCCGAGGGTCGAGAACAGCGCGCCCGCGGAGAGCAGCCAGGCGGCGACGCCGAGCGCGCCGGCGCGGGCGAGGCGGTCAGGCGTCGCGGCGGCGGGACGCGCGCTCGTCGCCGCGCGCCGCCGGCGGCCCTCCGTCGCGACCGCGGCGCCCCCCAGGATCAGCGCCGGGATCAGCTCGCTCCCGAGCAGCGCGCCGAGGTCGCCTCCCCGCCCGACGAGACGGGCCGGGCCCGGCGGACCAGGCACGTTCGCGACCAGCGCGTCCGGGCGCGTCGCGTCGAGCCTCGCGAAGCCGTCGTAGCCGAACGCCGCGCTCAGCGCGCTCCCGTTGCCCGAGCCGAACGCGTACGGCTGCTCGCGCCCCGGCGCGGTGCTGACCACCGCGAGCCAGCTCAATCCGACGGCGAGCGCGACCGAGCCGCACAGCGCCAGCCGCGCCAGCCGCTCCCGCGGCGCCGCCGCGACGAACAGGACGATCAGCGCGGGCACCGGAACCAGCGCCTGGAACAGCTTGACGTTGAACGCCGCCCCGATCGCCGCACCCGCGCCCGCCATCGCCCACCTGCCGTTCGTGCGCGCCGCGTGCATGAGCGCGACGGCGGCGAGCAGCACGAGCGTGGTGGCGAGCGTGTCCGGCGTGTCGCTGCGCGCGGTCAGCACCGCCACCGGCAGCACCGCGAGCGCGGCCGCGGACGCCAATCCCGCCGTCCCGCCCCACAGCATGCGCGCGAGCGCGTACACCAGCCCGACGCCGGCAGCGCCCGCGAGCGCCTCCGGCGCCAGCAACGACGTGGTGCCGAACCCGAGCAGCTTCGTCGCCGCCACCTGCGGCCACAAGGACGGCGCAGGCTTGTCGATGGCGACGCTCCCGCCGGGCTCCAGCGCGCCGAACAGGAAGTCGTGCCACGACGTGCCCATGCTGCGCACCGCGGCGTCGTAGAACGGGTCGGGCGCGACGCGGGAGAGCCCGCTCAGCCGCAGCGCGAGCGCGACGGCCGCGACCGCCGCGCCGGCTGCCGTCGCCCAGGGGAGCGTGGCGACGAGCGGACGCAGCGTGACGGTCGCGGCCGGGCGCGTGCGGGGCTCAGCCGCCATCGACCGGCCCGAGCCGGCGGCGCAGCGCGATCAGCTCGCGCAGCGCGCGGGCCACCACGCGCGGGCTCGTGCCGCTCTGGCGCCCCGCCTCCCGCGCACGGTGGTGGACGCCGAGCTCGGCCAGCCGGGCGTCCCGGCCGAGCAGTCCCACCAGCAGCTCGGTCGAGATCGCCGCGCCGTCGGACTCCAGCTCGAGCTGGTAGAGCAGCTTGCGGCGCACGAGCTTGAACGCGCAGTCGACGTCGCGCACCGGCAGGCCGAACAGGCGGTGCACGAGACGGTTCCACAGCGCCCCCGCGACGACGCGCCCGTACGGGTCGTGGCGATCGATGCGGTAGCCCACGATCACGTCGTGGTCGCTCGCCAGCGGGACGAACGCCTCCAGCTCGGCGAGGTCGAGCTGCAGGTCGGCATCGGTCAGCAGGACCCACGGCTGGCGCGCGGCCGCGATCCCCGACCGCAGCGCGGCGCCGTAGCCGCGGTTGGTCGGATGTACGACGACGCGGACCGCCGGGTCGGTGGCGGCGAGCGAGGTGGCGATCGAGAGCGTCCGATCGCGGCTGCCGTCGTCGACGACGATCACCTCGTGCGCGAGCGCATGCGCGCGCCCGGCCTCGGAGGCCATCCGGACGGCCGCCGCGAGGTTCGGCGCCTCGTCGTGGCAGGGGAGGACGATGGACACGCCCGCCAGGGCGGGAGCGGGGGGAGCGGCGAGCACTGCGGTCATGCGTCGAGCCTGCCCCGGCCCGCGTTGCCCGGCGTTGCCGCCAGATGACGATCCGATTAGCGCGGAGGTCACGCCCCGAAATTCGGCGCACCCCTCTTCTCGCCGCGGGTTTAGACTCGCTCCGAGGTCAATGGGCGCAACGCTTGCACGCGCTGCGGCGCACAGCCGCATCGACCGGCGGAGATGGACCGTGCGGTTGCGCGGCGCCCGAGGCGGCGGTCTCGCGCTCTACGCGATGGCGGTCGGCCTGGTCGCCCTGGCCTATTACATCGCGGGGCGAATCGGGCTCGAGCTCGCGTACCTCGATGGCGCGGTCGCCGCGCTCTGGCCGCCCGCGGGGCTCGGGCTGGCCGTGCTCTTCCTGTTCGGGATTCCGCCTGTGGCCTGGCGTGGTGATCGGAGATCTGTTGCTCGGGGACTTCTCGACGCCGATCGCCACCGTCGCCGCCCAGACCGCCGGGAACACGGTCGCGCTCGTCGTGGCCGCGCTGGCGCTGCGCCGCCTCACCGCCGGACGCGGCGATCTCGCCCGCGTCTTCGACGTCCTGGCCCTCGTCGCCTGCGCGGTGCTCGCGGCCGTGATCAGCGGTGCGATCGGGCCGCTGGCGCTGCGCCTGGGAGATGTCGTCACGGCCGCTGAGTTTCCACGCGTGATCCGGACGTGGATCCTCGGCGACGCGGCCGGGGTCCTGGTGGTGGCGCCGGCCCTGCTGACGTGGGACACGATGGGCTCGAAAGGCATCCGCCGGCGCGATCTGATCGAGGCCGCCGTCGTGATCGCCGCGCTGGTGGTGCTGTCAGAGCTGCCGCCGCAGCGCGATGTGCCGTTCATCGTCTTCCCCGTGCTCCTGTGGGCCGCGCTGCGCTTCGGCCCGCGCGGCGCGGCCACGGCGATCCTCGTCGTCTGCTCGATCACGGTCTGGAACACCGCGCAGAGCGACGGGCCGTTCGTACGCGAGTCGCTCACCGACAGCCTGCTCGCGACGCAGCTGTTCATCGCCACCGCGGCGATCACGTCGCTCGTCCTCGGCGCGGTGACCGCGGAGCGCACGCGCGCCGAGGCCGCTCAGCGCGCGCTCGCCGCCGAGCAGGCGGCACTGCGCAGAGTCGCCACGCTCGTCGCCGGCGAGGCGACGCCGAGCCGCGTGTTCGAGCAGGTGACCGAGGAGATCGGGCGGCTGCTGGGGCTCCCAGGGGCCAATGTGATGAAGCTCGACGGCGGGGGTACGGCGACCGTCGTGGGCGCCTGGAGCGAGACCGGCGAGCCGCGGTTCGCGGTCGGCGCCACGCTGGAGCTCGACGGCGACACGCTCGTCCCGAAGGTCGTCCGCACCGGCATGGCGCAGCGCGTGGAGCGATACGCGCAGGCGTCCGGCGCGCTCGCCGAGACGGTGCGAGGCGCGGGCTACCGCGCCGGCGTGGCCGCGCCGGTCACCGTCGGCGGAACGCTGTGGGGTGTGCTGGCCGGGGTGACGACGTCGGACGATCCACTCCCGGCCGGTCTCGAGCAACGGCTCTGCGACTTCGCCGATCTCGTGGCGCAGGCGCTCGCCAACGCGGACGCGTACGAGAAGCTCGCCGCTTCCCGGGCGCGCGTCGTCGAGGTCGGGGATGCCGAGCGCCGGCGACTCGAGCGCAACCTGCACGACGGCGCGCAGCAGCGGCTCGTGTCGGTCGCCCTGAGCCTGAGCGTCGTAGGCACCAAGCTCGAGAAGGATCCGCAGACCGCCCGGGAGATCCTGACGGGCGCCAAGGAGGAGCTCGCCCTGGGACTCGCGGACCTGCGCGAGCTGGCGCGGGGCATCCATCCGGCCGTCCTCACCGAGCATGGCCTCGGGCCCGCGCTCCACTCCTTGCTCGCGCGAGCGCCGATCCCGGTCGAGATCGTGGAGATGCCCGAGCAACGCCTGGCCCCGACCGTCGAAGCGGCGGCGTACTACGTCGTCGCCGAGGCGATCGCCAACGTGGGTAAGTACGCGCATGCCTCCGGCGCGACCGTGGGCGTCAGCCGCTCGGACACGCGCGCCACGGTGACCGTCTCCGACGACGGCATCGGCGGCGCGGACCCGGCCCACGGCTCCGGCCTCCACGGGCTCGCCGCCCGGGTGGAATCCCTCAACGGCCACCTCCACGTCACCAGCCCGCGCGGCCGGGGCACTCGGGTCCGGGCCGAGATCCCGCTGCCCTGAGCCAGGGAGCGGGCGCTCGCCGCCGAGTAGGTCCGCCCTACGCACGACGTCGATGCGGCGCGTCTCCTAGGTGACCCGCCGAACGAAGTAACCCTTCGGTGGCGGCTGTCGCGTAACGCGCGCGCACAACCGCCGGCCGAATGTGCACGGAGACCATTTCCGACCGGCTTGGTCGGCGCGAGCAATTCAACGAATCTGGAAGCGTTCGTCCGTCAGGTCTGGAGGAACTGGACCTAGCGCAGCAGCGACTGGATGTAGCGGGAGTTCTGGCGCCCGACGGTGGTCGCGCCGGGACGGGCGCCGAGCCGGTGCAGCAGCGGCGGCGTCGCCGGCGCCCACACGGCGAGCAGGAACACGGTCAGCGCGATCGCCGCCGCGCGCGGCCCCGCGCGCCGCGAGAGCACCGCGAACGGCAGCATCCACAGCACGTACCACGGCATCGCCCAGCCGAGCGTGACGATCAGCAGCGCGAACGCCCACGCGCACGCCGTCGCCCAGTCGCGCGTGCGCCACGTCCACAGCACCAGGCCGAGCGTGACCAGCGCGAGCGCGACGTCGAGCTCCCCGCGCAACTGCGCATCGAGCCCGCCGCGGCCGGCCGCGAGGCCGACGAGGTTCGGCAGGCTCAGGCTCGCCACCATGCGCGCCTGGTCGGAGTCGTTGGGCAGGTGGCCGGCGAACGCGACCCAGGTCATCGCGGCCAGCGCGGCGCCGCCGGCGAGGACTCCCGCGAGCGCGCGCCGGCGGCGCGCGGAGCCGGCGACGAGCACGGGGATCGCCAGCCCGGCCGAGAGCTTGATCGCCGCGGCGGCCGCCCAGGCGCCGCCGCCCAGCGCCTCCCGGCGCCGCACCATCAACAGCACGCCGCCGAGCAGCAGCGCCATGAACAGCACGTCGTTGTGGACGCCGCCCACGCCGTACACGAGCACCAGCGGGTTCAGCGCGACGAACGCGACCGCGCGTGCCGGGTCGCGCCCCAGCGCGCGTGCCAGCGCGGCGGTCAGCGCCGCGACGGCGAGCGCCGCAAGCCCGATCACCGCCTTCAGCACCCAGTAGGCGACCGGCAGCGAGAACCGCGCGAGCGCCTCGGTGAGCAGCGTGAACAGCGGCCCGTACGGGCTCGGCAGGTGGTGCCAGGTGCTGTACGCGTATGCGGGGTCCGACGCGGCCTGGAGCGGCAGCGACGTGTACGGATCGAGCCCGTACAGCGGCTGCATGCGGCCGTAGTGCAGGTAGTTGAACGTGTCGGTGAGCGAGAACGGCGGCGCGAGCGAGAGGAAGCCCACGGCGAGCACGACCGCGGTGAGGACGGCGGGCAGCTTCAGCCGCGGCGCCGCGACGACGGCCAGCACCCAGCACGCGGTCATCGCCAGCAGCGCCAGCGTGACGTCCCAGCGCAGCGAGCCGACGGTCGCCGTCAGGCTCGGCCACAGCCCCGCGAGCGGGCCGGCGAGCCAGGGCGCGTCGCCGTGCAGCCGCGGCGGAGCGAGGAAGGAAGGTCGCTCCGCCGCGGCCAGGGCAACACCCAGGGCACCCGTCACGACGCCCGTCATCGCCACCGCTCCGGCGGCGCCCTCGGCGATCGTGCCGAGGGCGCCGGCGGCGCGCGTCGCGCTCGCGGGGCGGGGGGTCGCAGGCTGGGTCTCTCGCCTGCCGGAGGAACCCGCGAGTCGCGTCATCGAGTCACGCTAGGCCCGCCGGGTTGGGATCGGGTTGGACGGCGGCAAGGCTCGCGTTGGCCGGGACGCCGGGGGGCGGCAGGTTGGCGCCCCGTTGGCCCACCGTGAGGATCGGCTTTGGCCGCGGCCGTCTCGCCTCCCCGGCGACCTACCGTCGGCGGGGTGCGCACGCAGTTCCTCCGCTTCCTCCTCGTCGGCGCCTCCAACACCGCGATCACGCTGCTGGCCTACGCCGGCGCGCTCCACGCCGGGGTGCGCTACCTCCCCGCAGGTGCGGGCGCCTACGCGCTCGGCGGCGTCAACGGATTCGTCCTCAACCGCGCCTGGACGTTCGCTCATCATGGCCGCATAGCGCGGGCGGCGGTCCGCTACGCGGCGGTGACCGCGGTGGGCGTCCTGCTCGACCTCGCGCTCCTGCGGGCCGCGATCGCGCACGGCGTCCCGCGCGCCGCCGGGCAGGTCGCGGCCGTCGCCCCGGTTACGCTGCTGACGTTCGCCCTCAATCGCGCGTGGGCGTTCGCCGCCTCCGATGTCCCGTCGTATCCGCCTGCTGTGCTCGCTGGCCGTGCTCGCCCTCGGGTGCGCGATCGCGCTCGTGCTCGCCCCGCGGGCGAAGCAGCCTCCGCGAGCGATCGCGGCTGAGACCTGCGTCCCCAGGCCCGGCAACCGGATGCTCGGCGACGCGCTCCTGCACGTGCCCAAGCGCGGCAAGGCGCCGCTGCCGCTCGTGCTCGCGTTCCACGGCGCGGGCGGGACCGGGCCTGGCATGGCCGATTACAGCGGCCTCTCGCAGACCGCCGACAAGTACGGCTTCGCGGTGCTCTACCCCACCGCTGGCTCGAGCCGCCACTTCTGGAGCCTGAACGCGAAGATGCCGCCCGACGACGTCGGCGCGATCCGGGCGCTGCTCCCTCAGGCCGAAGCCGCCGCGTGCGCCGATCCCGCGCGCATCTACGCGACCGGCGTCTCCAACGGCGGCGGGTTCTCCGCCCGGCTCGGCTGCGAGCTCGCGGGCACGATCGCCGCCGTCGCGCCGGTGGCGGGCGGCTACCGCGCGCTCGATCCGTGCCCGGACGGCCGCCGCACCTCGGTGCTGGAGATCCACGGCACCAGCGACCACGTCGTGCCGTACAACGGCAAGCCGCCGGACTACAAGGGCGCGGTCTCCGGCTTCCTCGCCGGCTGGGTCCGCCGCGACGGCTGCGACGCCAGGGCGACGCACACGCGCCCGGAGAAGGGCGTGCTGCGCTTCGTGCACCCGAACTGCGACGACGGCCTGGCGGTCGAGCACCTGCGCCTGGCGGGCACCGACCATGGCTGGCCCGGCGCGTCGCCGCCGTGGCCGCGCCACAACCCCTCGCAGCTGGAGGCCGACGAGGAGGTGTGGCGCTTCTTCTCGCGCCTAAAGGGGTCAGGCACGTTTACTAAAGGCGCCTGACCCCTTTAGGTTGTTCGCAGCGCCTCGGTCGGCGACAGCCGTGCCGCCCGCAGCGCCGGGTAGAGCCCGGCGAACGCGCCGACCGCGACCGCCACGCCCACGCCGCCCGCCAGCGCCACCGCCGGCACCGTCGCCGTCCAGCCCTCCGACCTCGCGTAGCCGATCGTGACCGCCGCGCCGAGCAGGGTGCCGCATATGCCGCCCAAGCCGGCCAGCAGCAGCGACTCGGCCAGGAACTGCACGCCGACGTGCCGCCGCGTGGCGCCCAGCGCGCGCCGCAGCCCGATCTCCGAGCGCCGCTCGAGCACCGAGATCACCATCACGTTCGCGATCCCGACGCCGCCGACCAGCAGCGCGACCGCGCCGAGCCCGAGGAACAGCGACGTGAACGCGGTCTTGGCCGCCGCCTTGGCCTCCAGCGCGTCCGACGGCCGCGACACGTTGACCTCCTCGGGATGCTCGGGGTTCGCGACGCGCCCGAGCGTGTCGCGCACGTCCTCGACCCGGTCCGGATCGGTGCGCAGGTAGATCGTCGACGCGTTGCGATCGACGTCATACAGCGAGACCGCGGCGTCGAAGCCGATCAGCGCCGCGCTGTCGAGCCCGTCGGCCAGCGTGACCGGATCGAGGATCCCGATCACCGTGAACCAGCGGTCGGTGATCCACACGCGGCCGCCGGCGTCGTCGATGCCCAGCGTCGCCGCGGCGTCCGCGCCGAGCACGACCGTCGGGTACTTCGCGGTCGCGGCGTCGAGGAAGCGCCCGTGCGCCAACGTCCCGCCGGTCGTCGCAAGCAGCGACGGGTCCGCGGCCACGACGGAGATCCCGCCGGTCTCGTTCTCGTCGATGTACGGCGACCGGCGCACGGTCCGGTCGGCGATCGCCTCGGTGGCGGCGACCTCCTCGATGCCGTCGGCGCGCCGCAGCATCGGCGCCGCCGACTCGGGCAGCATCGCGTCCTCGCCGAGGAACGACTGCCCGGGAGCGACGCGCAGCAGGTTCGTCCCGAGGCTGTCGAGCTGCGCCAGCAGGTCGGCCTTCGAGGACTCCGAGATGCCGAGCACGGCGACCATCGACGCCACGCCGATCGCGATCCCGAGCGCCGACAGCGCCGCCCGCGTGCGCCGCACGCGCAGGCCCAGCGACCCGGTGCGCAGGACATC
The DNA here is from genome assembly GCA_963837485.1 of uncultured Solirubrobacteraceae bacterium. GTDB lineage: Bacteria > Actinomycetota > Thermoleophilia > Solirubrobacterales > Solirubrobacteraceae > Solirubrobacter. Next base: position 55,540 of record CAWINP010000002.1, read on the forward strand.
CGCGGGCGACAGCCGCGAAGGAGCGAGCGCGCTCATACCGCGGCCCTCAACCGGCCGCCGGTGTCGAGCTCGATCAGCCCGTCGCGCAGCTCCACGCGCCGCGGCAGCGACGCCGCGATGCCGTGGTCGTGCGTGATGATCACGATCGTCGAGCCCTCGGCGTTGAGCTCGCGCAGCAGCTCGAGCACGTCCGTGCCGGTGCGCGAGTCGAGGTTGCCGGTCGGCTCGTCGGCGAACACGATCGCCGGGCGGCCGAGCAGCGCGCGGGCGATCGCCACCCGCTGGCGCTCGCCGCCCGACAGCTTCGCGGCCGGATGATCCAGCCGGTGCGCGAGCCCGACGCGCTCGAGCACCTCGCGCGACCGCATCCGCCGCTCGCGCGCGTTCGCGCCCGTGTACAGCAGCCCGGTCGCGACGTTGTCGAGCGCGGTCATCCCGTCGAGCAGGAAGAACTGCTGGAACACGAACCCGATCCGGCGCGCGCGGATCGCCGCGAGCTGCGCGTCTCCCATCGCGCCGGTGTCATGGCCGTCGACGCGCACGACGCCGTCGGACGGCCGGTCGAGCGTCCCCATCACGTGCAGCAGCGTCGACTTGCCCGAGCCCGAGGGGCCGACCACGCCGACCAGCTCGCCGGGGTGCACGGCGAGCGAGACGCCGCGCAGCGCCTCGACGCCGCCCGGGTAGTGCTTGCGGACGCCGACCAGCTCCAGGACCGGCGTCATTGAGCGGTCACCACCCGCATGCCCTCGCGCAGGCCGTCGCCGGACACCTCGACGTAGTCGTCGGCGTACAGGCCCGGCTCGACCGTCACGAACTGCCCGCCGGGCGTTTCGACCGCGTAGCCGCCGCCCTGGCGCGCGACGAGCGCCTTCACCGGCACCGCGAGCACGCCCTTGCGCTCCTCGACGGCGAAGCCGACGTCGACCGGCGCCTGGTCCAGCCGCGTCCCGTGCGCGGCCTTGCCGCGCAGCTCGACCTGCACGGCGATCGTGGGATCGGAATCCTGGCTCGCCTTCGTCGCCACGGTCCCGACGTCGGTGATCCGTCCGGTCGCGGTCCCGCCGTCGGGCATCTCGACCGTGACCTTGTCGCCCTCGCGCGCCAACCGCTGACGGCGGGCGTCGAGGTTGACCGTGATGACCCGCTTGGTCGAGGAGATCTCGGCGAGCGGCCGGCCCGGCGAGACGCTGTCGCCGGGCGCCGCCTTGGCCTGCGCGATGCGCGTGGCCTCGGGGCGGAAGACGATCGTGCCGCGCTTGAGCGTGCCCGTCTCATCCAGCCCGCGGTCGTCCTGGAAGTCCTCGACGGCCTGCGTGGTGTCGGAGTCCCAGTCGTCGTCGACCGTGCCCGGGTCATAGCCGAGCGCGCGCAGGTTGCGCTCGAGCTGGCGGATGTCCTCGCCGTCGCTGATGCCCGGCGTGAGGTCGCGCCAGGCCGGAAGCTCGCCGTAGAGCAGGAACGCGCCGGGCTCGTTGTCGACGTCGTACAGCGAGTGGCCGCGGGTGATCACGCTGCCCGGGTCGGGCAGCCGGGTGAGGACGCCCGCCGCCCCGGCGTTCAGCGTCCCCTCGTCGTCGTAGCCGAGCGTGCCGTCGAGGTTGTCGCGGTCGACGAGGTCGCGACGCTCGACCGCGGTCGTCGGCCCGCTCGACGCGGCGGCCTTCGCCGGCTCCGGATGCCCGGTGCCTGCGGTGCCGATGAGCACGCCGCCGGCGAGCGCGCCGGCGGCGACGATGCCGCCGGCCGCGAGGCGCCCGCGTCTCACTTGGAGCCTCCCGCCGGCCCCGCGCCGAACATCATCCCGCCGGGTGCCTCCTTCTGGCACGCCTTCATCGCGTCCTGGAACTTCTGGCTCGTCGGGTCGATGCCGGACTCCTTGCCGATCTTCTGCGTTATCCGGCCGCCCTCGCCGAACTGCGGATCGGGCATATCGATGCCGTGGTCGCGCATGCACTGCGCGTTCTTGAGCGCCGCCTCCTTCATCTTCTTCTCCTGCTCCGCGGAGACCGGCGGCGGCTTGACCTGGTCCTGGTACTTCTGGCAGGCCTGCTCGGCGGCGCGCTGCTTCTCGGGGTCGGCGCCCTTGTCCTCGCGCATGGTCACACGGGCGCCGCCCTCGCTGAACGTCGGATCCGGCATGTCGACGCCGTGGTCGCGCATGCACTGCGCGAACTGGAGCATTGCCTTCTTGGACGCGGCGTCAACGCCGCGCTTGCCGCCCGGTGAGCTGCTGGTCGGCGTCTGGGGATCGCTGCCGCACGCGGCGACGGCGAGGGATGCGGTCGCCGCGAGAACGGCGACGAGGGTGCGTGTGATCATGCGACCATTCCGCCGCGGCCCGCTGAGAGCGCAGTTTCCCGAACCTAGGGAATTGATGAGAGACGCAGGCGCAGCAGGGCCCCGCCGCCAGGGGCCTCCTCCGCCGTGACCGTGCCGCCGTGGCTCTCGGCGACCTGGCGGACGATCGCCAGGCCGAGGCCCGAGCCGGGGCGCCCGCGCGCTTCCGCGGCGCGGTAGAAGCGCTCGAACACGAGCGCGCAATCGGAGGGCGCGATGCCGGGGCCGTGGTCGCGCACCGTCAGCTCGCCGCCGTGCAGGCGCACCTCCACGGCGCCGCCCGGCGGGCTCCACTTGGCCGCGTTGTCGAGCAGGTTCGCCACGGCACGGTCCAGCCGCGCGGGGACGCCGTAGACGAGCGACGGCTCGAGCTCGGTCTCGAAGCGGATGCCCGGCGCGTGGCGGCGCGCGCGCTCGACCGCGCCCTCGACGAGCTCGCCGAGATTCACCACCTCGGCCGGCGGCGGCTCCGGCTCCTCCTCGCGCGCGAGCTCGACAAGGTCGCCGACGAGCTCGGTCAGCTCCTCGATCTGCACGATCACGTCGTTGCGCAGGCGCGTCCGATCGGCCTCGTCCGGGGGCCCGCCGCGCGCCATCACCTCCATGTTGGTGCGCAGCGACGTGAGCGGCGTGCGCAGCTCGTGCGACGCGTCCGCGACCAGCCGCCGCTGCGAGAGCTGCGAGCGCTGGAGCGCCTCCAGCATCGTGTTGAAAGCACGCGCGAGGCGGGAGACCTCGTCCTCGCCCTGCGCGACGATGCGCTGCGAGAGGTCGCGCGTGGTGGCGACGTGCTCGGCCGTGGCCGTGAGCTGTGCGACCGGCCGGACCGCGGTGCGGGTCGCCAGGCGCGAGAGGAACAGCGCCAGGCCGATGCCGGCGAGCGTGAGCAGCGCGAGCGCCCAGCGGAGCTTCGAGAGCGCGCTGTCGACCTCGGTCAGCGAGCGCGCGGTCTGGATCGACATGCCGGGACCGGCCCGCGCCGTGTAGACGCGCACGTGGAGACCGTTGATCTTGCTGTCGGAGAAGTACGGGGCGCGCCGGCCGTCGGCGACTTCGTCGCGCTGCTGCGTGTCGCCGAAGTTGAGCTCCGGCCCCTTGCCGGCGACGGCGCCGGCCTTGCCAGTCACCTGCGTGAAGACCGGCGCGTCGCCGGCGGTGGCCAGGAACAGGGTGTTCCCGGCGCCTCCGGGCGGGAGCGTCCCCGCCTCGGGCGCCGTCACGCGCTGATCGAACCGCACGACCTGGTCGCGCAGCGCCGAGTCGATCTGCCCGCGCAGCGTGCCCTTGACGATCACGTAGGCGAGGATCGAGCCGAGGACGACCGCGACCGCGACCGCGCCGGCGCAGGAGAAGGCGAGGCGGCGGCGGAAGCTCATCGCTCGCGCAGGACGTACCCCACGCCGCGAACCGTGTGGACGAGGCGCGGCTCGCCTCCCGCCTCGAGCTTGCGGCGCAGGTAGCCGACGTAGACCTCGAGCGAGTTCGAGCTCGTGCCGAAGTCGTAGCCCCACACGTGCTCGAAGATCTGCGAGCGCGTCAGGACCTGGCGCGGATGGCGCAGCAGAAGCTCGAGCAGGAGGAACTCCGTGCGGGTCAGCTCGATGCGGCGCTCGCCTCGTGAGACGCTGTGCTCGCCCGGGTCGAGCACGAGGTCGGCGTAGCGCAGGCGCTCCGCGGTCGGGCCGCCGGTGCGACGCAGCAGCGCTCTCAGGCGTGCGGTCAGCTCCTCCAGCGCGAACGGCTTGACGAGGTAGTCGTCGGCGCCGGCGTCGAGGCCCCTGACGCGATCCGGCACGGCGTCGCGCGCGGTCAGCATGAGAACCGGGATGCGGTCGCCGGCCGCCCGGATGCGGCGGCAGACCTCCAGGCCGTCGACCTCCGGCATCAGGACGTCGAGCACGATCGCGTCGGGCGCCTGTTCGGCGAGCTGGTCGAGCGCCTGCTGGCCGTCGGCGGCGAGTTGCACCTTGTAGCCGTCCATGCGCAGCGCACGGTCCAGTGCGTCGCGAACCGAGGGTTCGTCGTCGACTACCAGTATGCGCACGCTGCCGATGGTCGGCAGCCAACCTGAGAGGGCGCTAAGTGGTTGCTTAGAGCCAGGGATCCAGCGGGAGCCGGCCGGGATAGCCGGTCTCCGAGGCGTGCCAGTGCCCGATCTCGGGCTCGTCGACCTGCCAGCACAGATAGACCTCGCGCCCGTCGCGCAGGGAGGGGAAGTCGATCAGGCCCGCCTCGAGGTCGCGCACGAGCAGGTCGAGCTCCTCCAGCCGCTCGAACCCGAGCGCGGCGTCGACCGCCGCCTTGGCGCGGATCCTCCCCGCCCACGAGCCGCCGGCGACGTCGGCGAGCGTGGCGAACCCGGCGTCGAAGCCCTCGTCCTGCAGCACGCGCTTGGCGTCCTGAAGGCGGCGGACCGTCGCCCGGACCAGCGGGATCACGGCGTTCGCGGACTCTGTCGTGTAGTGGCGCTGGTGGAGCATCTTCGTCATCCTGTTACCCGATATCGGCGCGGTCACTCGCACCGGTTAACAGGACTACGCAAAGGTCCAGCGTCTTGGTTCACGAATGGCGCGGACGCAGCACCGCGAGGCGGCGCCGCCGGCGCTCCGCGCGCGCGATCTGATCGCGCCGCACGTGCAGGAGCCGGATCAGCTCGTCGCTGCGGTGGAACGGGTCGCTGACGATCAGCCCGTCGCTCAGCGAGAGCGCCGCGACGGCGTCACCGCCGCTGGTGGCGACCAGAACGTCGCCGTGCTCGGCGCGACCGGGCAGCTCGGCGGCGGCCGCCAGCGCGGAGTCGAGCTGGGCGAGACGGACGAGTCCGGACGCGTCGGCGCCGGTGGCCAGGTGGATCTCGATCGGCTCAGTGTCGCGGACCGGCTCATGCGGGGCGCGACGGAGCGATTCGAGGCCGTGGAGCTGGGTGAGTGCGGGATGGGGGAGCTTGAACATGCGTCACCAGTGTTTTCGCTTATGTGGTTAGTGTACCACTGTTTCGCTGTAGGCGGTTACGCGTTCTATAGTCCGTATTGCGATGCACAACGAGGTTCGCCCCGCGCCCGGCGAGCTGCTCCTGATCGAGCAGTTCGTGAACACGCTTGATACGGAGGAGGGCACCGACGCCCTCGATGGCGCGTGGCCGCTGTCGGCCGGGCTCGCCTCGGCCGTGCTCGCGAAGTCCGACGTGGCGCGGCTCGTCCGCTTCCGCGAGGCGCTGCGGAGCGTGCTGCTCTCCCACAACGGCGTCGCGTTGGACGAGGCGTCGGTGGCGGCGCTGGCGGCGGCGTCGCGCGACGCGACAGTGGTGGTCGGGTTCGGGCCCGACGGCCGGCCGCGGCTCGAGGCGGCCCCGGGATCGGGCGCCGACGCCGTGCTCGCGCGCCTGCTGGCGGTGATCGCGCAGGCCGAGATCGAGGGCACGTGGGAGCGGCTGAAGGTGTGCCCGGCCGACGACTGCCTGTGGGCGTTCTTCGACTTCTCCCGCAACCACTCGCGCACGTGGTGCGACATGGCCGTGTGCGGCAATCGCGCGAAGGCGCGGGCGTTCCGCTCCCGGCGCTAGCCCGGCAGCTCGTACTGCTCGTCGCCGGCGGTGAGGACGGCCGGCTCGCCCTTGCGGGCGACGATCGCGATCGGGATGTCGGGGTCGCGGGTTCCGAACACGGCGGAGGCCACGCTGCGACCCCCGAGCGCGCCGGCGAGCGCCTTCAGCGAGTCGGCGAGGTGCTCGATCGCGCCGATCGGGGCGGACAGCTCGCCGGTCTCGAGGTCGAGCCGGATCGCCGTGTGCGGGATCGCGCGGACGTCGGGCAACGGCAACGCGCGCACCGCGTCGCCGGTGCCTGCCCTAGCCGCGTTGCGGCCGTCCGCCGTGCCGACCGCGGGCGGCGCGGTCTCCACGCAGTCGCCGTCGGTCACCTCGGCGGTCCCGTCGCGATCGAGCTCGATCATCAGGGCGGGCTGCTCGTCGCCGCGGTCGATCAGCAGCACGACCCGCGTCGCGCCGGCCGCCCGGGCGAACGCGCGCGCGGTAGCGACCGCCTCTTGCGCCGCCTCGTCCACGCGGGCTGATGCTACGACGCCGCCGCGCCGGCCTTGCGCGCCTCGACCTCGTGCGGGTTCTCGGCGTAGCCGCCGCGGACGTAGCTCCACCACATCCGTAGCCGGTGGTCCTGGTCCTGCCACACGTGGCACAGCTCGTGCGCGATCAGCGAGGGCGAGGTGCGGCTCAGCGGGTGCTTGAGCAAGATCAGCGGCCCCATCTCGTAGCCGTGAAAGCGCCGGAACCACGGCAGCCGGAACAGCCACGGGACGTGGAGGATGCGGACACGGTCGATCCGCACCGGCCTGGGATAGAACCCGAGCCGGTCCAGCGTCGCCTTCGCCTGCTTCAGCGCCGCCAGCTCGGCCGGCGACCGCCTCAGGCCCACGCGGTCACCCGGCCACGCTCACGCGCCCGCGCCGTGTCGTCTCGTGTCGTCAAGCGTCGCCGAGGATGTCGCGGACGCGGCGTGCGGCGAGGTCGTCGAGGTCGCCGAGCAGCGGTGCGATGTACGCCGCGTACGCATCGCGGGCGAGGGTCGCTTCGTCGGCGGGCGCGGCCGCGTTGCGTGCCGCCGCGTGACGGGCGGCGTCGATGAACACTCCCGCCCCGAGCGGCGCGACCTCGGCGAGCGGCACCAGCCGCGCGACCGCCGCCGCAGCGGTCGCGTCCCCGCGGGCCGCGACGTTGAGCGCCGCGACCAGCACCTGGCCGGCCGGAGCCAGCACCTCGACGACCGCGAACCGCCGCAGCAGCGCCGCCGACGCGTCGGGCGCGCCGGACGCCGTCGCGACGATGCGCCAGCCCGCGTCGGGTGCCGCCTCGTCGCCGCCTCCGAGCAGGACAGGCAGGCCGGCGAGGAACGACGACAACGCGCCGAGCGCGTCGTCGAGGTCCGCGCGGTCGAGCTCGTCGATGATCATCCAGCGGCCACGCTTGGCGGATTCGACGACCACCGCTTGGTCCGCCCATTCGCCGTGCGCGGTGACGAGCGTCGCGCCGTTCGCGCGGCCCGACTGCGCCGCGGCCCGCGCGACCGCGAGCGCGAGCGACGTCTTGCCGGCGCCTGGCGCCCCGGTCAGCAGCACGTGCTTGCCCGAGCCGAGCGCCGCGGCAAGGTTCGCGTACACCGCATCCGGGAACCGCAGGCCCGCCGCTTCGGCCGCCGCCCGGATCCCCGCCGGATCGACGAACGCGGCCGCGTCGCTGCGCAGATCGCCCGCCGCACCGGCCAGCGCGGCCCGGCCGAGCGCCGCAATATCGCCGCCGGGCATCGCCGCGCCGCCGGCACCCGCCGCCGCGGCCGCGCCGGCAAGGCCACCCGGGACCGCGCCCGCAAGGCCACTCCCGGCCGCCGCACCGGCTACGCCGCCCGGCACCGCACCCGCAAGGCCACCGCCCGCCGCCGCACCGGCTACGCCGCCCGGCACCGCGCCCGCAAGGCCACCGCCCGCCGCCGCACCGGCCACGCCGCCCGGCACCGCGCCCGCAAGGCCACCGCCCGCCGCCGCACCGGCCACGCCGCCCGGCACCGCGCCCGCAAGGCCACCGCCCGCCGCCGCCCCGGCAACACCGCCCGCAAGTCCGCCGCCCGCGGCGCCCTGCGACGCGCTTGCATCGCCTCCGGTCACCGCCGCGCCCGCGCCGGCTGCCTCAGCGCCGCCACCGCTGCCCGTCGCCGCTCCTGCGTCTGCGACGCCGCCGCCCGCCGCCGCGCCGCCCGCGTCCGCGACACCGCCCGTAGCCACACCGCCGGCGTCGGCGACACCACCTGCCGCAGGGGCTGCGACATCGCCGCCTGCCGCCGAGCCACCCGCGACTCCGCCCGAACGCACTCCGCCCGCGTCGGCGACACCGCCGCCCGCCGCCGCGGCGCCCGCGTCTGCGACCGCGCCCGAACCCGCGCCGCCGGCGTCGGCGACACCGCCGCCCGGCGCCACGCCGCCCGCGTCCGCGACACCGCCCGTAGCCACGCCGCCGGCGCCCGCGACACCGCCCTCAGCTCCGCCCGCCGGCCCGCTGCTCGCCGCCGCGGCACCAGCGCCGCCACCGGCCTGTGCATAGCCCGCTTCCGCCGGCCCGCTGCTCGCCGCCGCGGCCTCAGCGCCGCCGGCCGCTTCCGCGACGCCGCCGCCCGCGGCGGCTCCCGCCGGAGGCGTGACGACCGTGGGCGTGTCGACCGCGAGCGGGTCTCCGGACGTCATGCCCGCCGGAGCCGGGGGCGTTGGCGTCTCCGAGTCCGACATGCGCGGGACGACCGGTGCGCGGGCCGCCGGGATCGCACGGGTGGCGTCTTCCGGGCCGGACGTCTCCCAGATGTCGGCGGGCGGGACCGGCGGGCCGGCAGCGCTCGGCGGCGCCTCGGCCGGTTGCGGCAACGCTTCCTCGACCCCGCCGCCCGGCGCCTCGGCCGGCTGCGGCAACGCTTCCTCAACCGCCCCGCCCGGCGCCTCGGCCGCCCGCGGCGACTCCGCCTCGGCCCCGCCGCTCGGCGCCGCCGCCGGCAGCGCGCCCTCACCGTTGGACGCCGACGGCGCGAACGAGCCTGGGATCACGTCGTGGTAGCCCGTCTCGCTCGGCTTCTCCGGCTCGGCCGTCGCCCACTCCGCCTCGGCCTCCGCGCGCACCGCGTCGGCGCCGCCCGGATTCAGCTGGGCCGCGATGTCGAGCAGCGACATGTGGACTGGCAGCGTGAGCTCGCCGCGCACCTGCTCGCCGGTCTCGGTCAGCCGGTGCTCGGCGTCGATCAGCTCGACGTCGAGCAGCAGCGTGAGGTAGCGCTCGCCCTGGATCTGGAACGTGTTCTCGTTGTCCCACCCCGCCCGGCCGAGGTAGGCGAGCGCGCGGCCGAAATCGAGCGTCGAGACGCGCGCGCCGGGCGGCGCCGACGCGAGCAGGCTGAGGCCGATCGCCATCCCGTGGAAGATCGAGTCCGTCATGTGCTTCTCGCGCAGCTGGCGGCGCAGCCACTCGGCCTGCTGCTCGGACACGTCGAACGGCGCCGCCGCGTCGCCCGCCCGCACGTAGCGGCGGCCGACGTCGGTGAGCTCGACGACCCCGCGATCCTCCTTGACCAGGCCCGCGGAGCGGGCATAGGAGATGAAGTGCCGCATCCGCCCGACACCGTTCTCGAGCTCCGGTGGGAAGAGCTGCTCGAGTGAGAACTCGGTGACGAGCTCGTCCGTACGCAGCCGTCCGCGCTCTTCGATCGCGCGCAGGATGCCGTGGGAGTCGCCGATGCGGGGCGCGGGGATGGGGCGCATGGCCCCGACCTTAACCGCGAGCGGCGGCGCGCGCGACCCGGGCGGGCCCGTACGCGCCGCCAGAGCTCAGCTGGAGCGCGAGCCCGCGGGTTGCGAGGCCTTCGCGCGCGGCGTCTCCGAAGTGACCGTCTTGCCGGTCGGCACCGCGCCCGGCTTCGTGGTCGCGCCGGCGCCGTTGGCCGTGCGCGCGGGCTCGGTCGAGGCGCTCCGCTTGGCGGCGGCGGCAGGCTGAGACGCGCGCGGCTTGGACCGCTTCGCCGCGGCGGGCTTCTTCGCCCGCGCCGCCGTCTTGGTCCGCGCCGGCTTCTTCGCCTTCGCCCGCGTCGCCGTGCGCTTCGCCGCCGCCTTGCGCCGCGGCGTCGCGCGGCCGGTCGGCACCGGCCCGGCAGCCGGCTTCGCCGGCGCGCCGTTGGCGGCGGCGGCAGGTGTGCGGGACGCGGTCGCCGACTTCGGTCCGCCGGACTCGCCGGGCTTCGGCGCGCGGGACGGGACGACCGGCGCGTCCTGCTGGCCGCGCAGCCGTCCGGCGACGTCAAGACCCACGGCAACGGCCCGGCGGCCCAATCCGACCGCGGAGCCGATCACGTTTCTAACTGGCATACGGGCAGTCTTGCCCGCAGCGCCGGGTCCTAAGCAGCGAGAGCGCGGTCGGCGTGCGCCGCGCCCGCGGGGACCAGGTCGACGTCGCCGCAGGCGATCGCCAGCGCCTCGGCGGCCGAAAGCCGCTCCCAGACCGGGCCGCCGGCGGGAACCCGCAGCGAGCCGGTGACCCGCCGCGTGAGCCTGTCGAGGTCGAAGCTCAGCTCCAGCTCGTCCGCGAAGAGGTCCTGAGACCGCTCCCACGCAGCGTCCACCTCGGCCAGGACTTCAGGGGGAGGGCCGGAGAGGAGGTCGTGTACGTGCGGGGAGCGGTGCATCAGGGTGGAGGCCTTCAGGTGTTGGAGAGGGGCTTACACACGAGGTGATCGTCCCGACCAAGAAAGTCGCGCATGGGGTCAAAACCCCAAGCGCCGGAAGCGCTCTACAGGCCTGCGGGATGGCGGGGCACGAAGCCCGCCGTGGAACGGCCGTCGTTCGCCCAGCGCGACCCCGTGACGCGCTGCGCGCCCGTGTCGAAGCGGATGCCGGCGACCTCGAGGAACACGTGGCCGTTGTTCGCGTAGATGGTGACCCACTTGCCCTTGCCGGGCTCGCCCCATTGAGCGAGCTGGCCTGACGTCAACGACGACGACAACAGCCCCGCGGACGCGAGCGCGAACGAGACCGAGCCCGAGCAGTCGTAGCCCTTGTCGAGCCACTTCCCGTGCCCGCCGCCCCAGATGTAGGGCGTGCGCGCGATGCCGTTGCCGGCCTCGATGATCTGCTTGACCGCCTCGGGCGCCTCCAGCGGCGGCAGCGCGACGCCGTTGCCGAGCGCGATCGCGTGCGAGACGGCGTTGGACCCGCCGGACGCCTTGTACTTGCCCTCGACCGCCTTGGAGGCCGGGCCCGTGGGCGCGTCGCCAGCGTCGGTCAATCCGGGATCGGGAGCCGTGGACGAGTCCGCCGACGTCGTCGGCTCACCCGCCACCGGCTGCACCGCCCTGGCCGAGGACTGCTTCGGCAGCGGAGGCAGCTCAACCTGCTCGTTCGCCGCGGACGCGACCACCGGCGACGCCGGACGAGCCGGATCCTTGCCCGCCGCGCCCAGCGCGAACCAGCCGGCCGCCAACACGGCGACACCGGCCAGGAACGCGCTCAGATAGATGCGGCGCATCCAACGAGGATGACGCGTCCGGGGCCGAGGGGACGTCAGTGAACCCACCGAGTTGACATCGGCGGCGGCCTCAGATGGCTTGAGCGAGGTCCTCGATCAGGTCCTGCGCGTCCTCGACGCCGCAGGACAGGCGCACCAGATCCGGCGGCACCGCGGCGGCCGAGCCCTCGACCGACATGTGCGTCATCGCCTGCGGGACCTCGATCAGCGACTCGACGCCGCCGAGCGACTCGGCACACGCGAACACGCGCGTCGACGACGCGATCCTGACCGCGTCCGGATGCCGGAAGGAGACCATCCCCGAGAACCCCGGCCAGCGCACGTCATAGGCGCCGTCGACGCCGCGCAGCCACGAAGACACCGCATCGGCATTCGAGGAATGCGCCGCCATCCGCAGGTGCAGCGTGCGCAGCCCGCGGTGCACGAGGAAGCAGTCCAGCGGCCCCGGCACCGCCCCGATCGAGAACTGCACGAACCGCACCGCGTCGAACACGGCCTGCTCGCGCACGATCACCGCGCCGCCGATCGCGTCCGAGTGCCCGCCGAGGTACTTGGTCGTCGAGTGCGTGACCGCGTCGGCGCCCAGCTCCAGCGGCCGCTGGTACACGGGCGTCGCGAACGTGTTGTCGACCGCCACGAACGCCTTGCGCTTGAGCCTGACGATCGCCTCGACGTCGACCACCTTCAGCGTCGGGTTGGTCGGCGTCTCGACCCAGATCAGCGCCGTGTCGTCGCGGACCGCGGCCTCGACCGCGCCGAGGTCGGTCTGATCGACCATCGTGTAGTCGAGCCCCCAGCGCGAGAGCACCTTGTCGACGAGGCGATAGGTCCCGCCGTAGAGGTCGTCCGGGAGCACTACGTGCGAGCCCGCGGCCGCGACCGCGGTGATCAGCGCGTGCTCGGCGGCCATGCCCGACGCGAACGCCAGCCCGCGCCCGCCCTCCAGCTCGCCGAGCGCCTTCTCCAGCTGCGTCCGCGTCGGGTTCGCGGAGCGCGAGTAGTCGTAGTCCTCGCGGAACTCGCCCGGGGCCGGCTGCACGTACGTGGAGGCCTGGTGGATCGGCGGCACGACGCCGCCGTACGCCGGATCGGGATCGAGCCCGGCATGCACCGCCCGCGTCCCAAACCTCATGGGGACACCTCACCCGGGAGAATCGCCCTTTGGGCGATTGCTCCCAGCGACGCGAGCCCCCTGGGCGAGTCGTCGCCCCTCATGACACGAGGGATTCGAGCAGGTCGGTGCGGGTGACGATCCCGAGCGGGCGCCCGCGCTCGGCCACGATCAGCGCCTGGCCCTCGCCGGTCAGCAGCTCGACCGCCTCGCGCACCGGATCCGCGGTCTCGACGACCGGGAACGGCGGCTCCATCACGTCGGAGATCGCGCTGCCCATCAGATGCGGCCCGTCCAGCGCGCGCTTGAGCAGCCCGCGCTCGCCGACCGAGCCGACGACGCGGTCCGGGTCGTCCGGCGCCACCACCGGCAGCTGCGATACGCGGTGCTCGTGCAGCAGCCCGATCGCATCCTTGACCTTGTGCGTCGTCTGCACGACGACAAACGGAGGGATCTCGCCGGCCGCCGTTTTCGCCCGCAGGACGTCGCCGACGGTGCGGTCCTCGCTGCGGTCCAGGAAGCCGTACTGCGACATCCACTCGTCGCTGAAGATCTTCGACAGGTAGCCGCGCCCGCCGTCGGGCAGGATCACCGCGACCATCGCCTTTGGATCGCTGATCCCGCGCGCGACCTCCAAGGCCGCGTGCATCGCCAGCCCGCAGGATCCGCCGACCAGGAGGCCCTCGGTCTCGGCCAGCCGGCGGGTGGTCAGGAACGAGTCGCGGTCGGACACGGTGACGTAGCGATCGACCAGCGACGGGTCGTAGGTCTCCGGCCAGAAGTCCTCCCCCACGCCCTCCACGAGGTAGGGATGAACCGTCTCGTTGGAGTAGATCGAGCCGACCGGGTCGGCGCCGATCACCTCGATCGCCGGGTTCTGCTCCTTCAGGTAGCGCGCAACGCCGCTGATCGTCCCGCCCGTGCCGACGCCGACGACCAGGTGCGTGATCGCGCCGCCCGACTGGCGCCACAGCTCAGGCCCGGTGGAGACGTAGTGGGCCTCCGGGTTGGCGGGGTTCGTGTACTGGTTGGGCTGGAACGCGCCCGGGATCTCGCGCTCGAGCCGGTCCGCGACCCGGTAGTAGGACTGCGGCGACGCCGGATCGACGTCGGTCGGCGTGACGACCACCTCGGCCCCGTACGCGCGCAGCAGGTCGATCTTCTCGCGCGACATCTTGTCCGGCATCACCGCGATCACGCGGTAGCCCTTCAGGCGCGCGGCGATCGCGAGCCCGGTGCCGGTGTTGCCCGAGGTCGGCTCGATGATCGTCCCGCCGGGGCGCAGGCGGCCGTCGCGCTCGGCGGCGTCGATCATGGCCATCGCGACGCGGTCTTTGATGGAGCCGCCTGGATTGAAGTACTCGACCTTAGCCACGAGTTGCGGCGTGAGGCCCTGGCCGATGCGACTCAAACGGATCAGCGGGGTCTCGCCGACGGTCTCGAGGATCGAGTCCTTGATGTCGGATGTGGTGCCGGTCGTGGCGGGCATGGCCTCGACTATATGCGTTGACCGCGCTGCGTCGAAGTGTCCGCAAATTGCGTACGAATTGCGTGACCGGAGGGGGCGGACTCGTGCGTGATTCGACTAAATGCGCAGAGAGGACTGAGCGGGTTGGTATCGGATTCAGCGGCAGCACGACGGGTGGAGGCGATGATGGCGCGCCATGGGCCCGCGCTGCTGCGCGTCGCGAACCAGTTCTCGCTCTGCCACGACGACGCGCTGGACGCCTACCAGCGCGCGCTGGAGATCTACCTGCGCCGGCTCGACACCGTCGAGGCGGCGACCGAGGGGGCCTGGCTGCGGGTCGTCGTCAAGCACGAGGCGATGGCGATCCGCCGCGCCCGCGCGCAGTCGGTCGACCACGACGACATCGACCTCGACGCCAGCGTCGCCGCGGCGCGCGACGTCGAGGAGCAGATCGCGGGCGGCGAGCGCGTGGACCGCTCGGTCGAGGCGCTGCGCGCGCTCAAGCCCGATGAGGCGAAGGCGCTCATGCTCAAGGCCCACGGGCTCTCCTATCAGGAGATCGGGCGCCGGTTCGGCTGGACCTACACGAAGGTCAACCGGTCGATCACCGAGGGCCGCAAGCGGTTCATCAAGGAGTTCAAGGGGATCGAGGACGGCGAGGCGTGCGCGCGCTACGAGGACGTGCTGAGCGCGCTGGCCGACGGGCGCGCGACGAGCGCGCAGGTGGTCTCGATCCGCCCGCACCTACGCCACTGCGCGGTCTGCCGCGCCGCGGTGCGCGAGCTGCGCCTGACGCGCCGCCGGCGGATCGCGCTGCTGCTGCCGTGGGCGCTGATCTCCCGTGCCGAGCTCGCGCTGCAGTACGCGGGCGCGAGCGGCGGCGGGCGGCTCAGCGCGGCCGCCGCGCTCGTCGGGCTGTGCCTGACCGGCGGCGGCGCGCTCTGCGTCGCCGGCAACGGCGGGCCTGACAAGCCGCCGCTGATCGCCCACCGCACCGAGAAGGCGCCGGCGCCGAAGCATCACGAGAAGACGCGCCACACGGCCGCGGCCACGCCCGCGGCGCCGGCCGTGACGAGCGTCGCGCGCGTGAGCGCGACGAGTACCCCCACGCCCCCGCGCAGGACAAGCGCCGCCAAGCACCGCAAGCCGGTCGCCAAGAAGTCGCAGAAGGACGAGTTCTCCTTCGAGGGCAGCGCCGCGTCCGCGGGCTCCGGCGCGCCGCCGCGCGTCACCGCGACGACCGCTAGCGTGAGCCCCGCAGGCGGCGGAGGCGGCGGCGGGCACGCCGCGAAGTCCTCCCCCGGCGAATTCGGCTTCGAAGGGGGCTAGTGGACCTCGACCAATACCTGGCGCGCCACGCGGGCCAGGACGACGTGCTCCGGCGCGTGGAGCGCGACACCAACGACATGCCGATGGCGGGGATGCTCACGCGGCCCGACCAGGCCGCGCTGCTGACCCTGCTCGTGCGGCTGACCAACGCCAGGACGGCGATCGAGATCGGGACGTTCACCGGCTACGGCGCGATCTGCATCGCCCGCGGGCTGCCGGCCGGCGGCACGCTGACGATCTTCGAGGTCTCCGAGGAGTACGCCGCGATCGCGCGCCGCAACCTCGAGGACGCGGGTGAGCTCGACAAGGTCACCTTCGTGCTCGGTGAGGCGCGTCTCGACGACCTCGAAACCGTCGACTTCGCCTACGTCGACGCCGACAAGGACGGCTACCCCGCCTACTACGACGCGATCGTGCCGAAGCTGCGTCCCGGCGGCCTGCTGCTGCTCGACAACATGCTGCGCGGCGGCCGCGTGGTCGACGGCGACCCGGCCGCCCGGGTCACCGCCGAGCTCAACGACCGCATCGCCGCCGACCCGCGCGTCGACTCGGTCCTGCTCGGGCTGCGCGACGGCCTGACGCTCGTCACTCCTCGGGCGGCTTGATGTCGCGCTTGAGGATCTTGCCGGTCGGGCCCTTCGGGAGCTCATCGAGGAACCAGATCACGCGCGGGTACTTGTAGGCGGCGACCCGGTCCTTCACGAACGCGCGGATGTCGTCGGCCTCGGCCTCCCCGTTGAGCACCAGCGCGGCCCCGACCTCCTCGCCCATCGCGTCGTCGGGGACGCCGATCACCGCCGCCTCCGAGACCGCCGGGTGCTCGTACAGCACCTCCTCGATCTCGCGCGGATAGACGTTGTAGCCGCCGCGGATGATCATGTCCTTCTTGCGGTCGACGATGAAGTAGTAGCCGTCCTCGTCGATGGTCGCCATGTCGCCCGTGCGGAACCAGCCATCGCTGCCGAGGACCTCGGCGGTCGCGTCCTGGCGGTTCCAGTAGCCCTTCATCACGTTGTGGCCGCGGATGGCGATCTCGCCGACGCCGCCGCGCTCGACCTCCGTGCCGTCGTCGTCGACGAGCTTCATCTCGACGCCCTCGATCGGCGTGCCGATCGAGCCCGGCTTGCGCTCGCGGTCCGGGTGGTTGAACGAGGCGACCGGCGAGGTCTCGCTCAGCCCATAGCCCTCGAGCACTTTGCAGTCGAACGCCTTCTCGAACCCGCGCATGACCTCGACCGGCATCGCGCTGCCGCCGGACACGCACAACCGAAGGCTCGAGACGTCGTAGTCATCGCGATTCGGAACGTTGAGGATCGCGTGGTACATCGTCGGCACGCCCTCGAACACCGTCACGCGGTCGCGCTGGATGATCTCCAGCGCCTTGACCGGGTCAAAGCGCGGGATCAGCGTCAGGCAGGCGCCGTTGGCCACCCCCGCGTTGAGCCCGCACGTCTGGCCGAACGAGTGGAACAGCGGCAGCGCGCCGAGGATCACGTCCTCCTCGGTGATCTGCACGAGCGTCGTCGCCGTCACCTCGCAGTTGGTGCGCAGGTTGTCGTGCGTGAGCTCGGCGCCCTTCGGCGTGCCGGTCGTCCCGCTCGTGTAGAGGATCACCGCGGTGTCTTCGGCTGACCGCTCGACGTCCTGCGGCGCGGACTCGGCGGCGATCACGAGCTGCTCGAACTCGCCCGGCGCGACCTTGATCACCTCGGTGGGGGCGTCGGCCGCGGCATCCGCGAAGCCGTGCCACACGAACAGCGCCTTGGCGCCGCTGTCGCTCACGTAGAAGTCGACCTCGCGCCCCTTGAGCAGGACGTTCATCGGCACCACGACGCCGCCGGCGCGCAGGATGCCGTAGTAGACGACCGGGAAGTAGGGGACGTTCGGGAGCATGATCGCGACGCGATCGCCAGGCTCGATCCCCCTCGCCTGCAGCAGCCCGGCGATGCGCGACGCGCCCTCGTTGAGGAACGCGAAGTTGAGCTCCTGCTCGTCGAGCTTGAGCGCGATGCGATCACCGTGGCGCTCGGCGGCGAGCGTCAGCATCTCCGCGAGATTTGGCATGCGGCTAATCCAACAGCACTGACAGACGGCGCTCAAGCGCCGCGGACATCGCTTCGCGGATCGCACCCTCTTCGAAGCGCTGCACGAGCTCCGCCATGAAGCCCTCGATCACCAGCCGCTGCGAGGTCGCCTCCGGCAGCCCGCGCGACTCCAGGTAGAAGAGCTGCTCCTTGTCGATCTGGGCGATCGCCGCCGCGTGCGTGCAGCGGACGTCGTTGGCGAGGATCTCCAGGCCCGGGATCGCGTCCGCGTGCGCCTTCTTGGAGAGCAGCAGGTTGCGGCACTCCTGGAACGCGTCGGTCTGCTGGGCGCCCGGGTCGACCTTGATCATCCCGCGCCAGACCGCGCTCGAGCGGTCGGCGAGGATGCCGCGGAACGCCAGGTCCGACGTCGTGTTCGGCGCGCCGTGCTCCTGCGTCGTGTGGAAGTCGATGTGCTGGCGCGCGTGCGGGGCGTAGGCGCCGGTGACCTTGGCATGCGAGCCCTCGCCCGCCAGCAGCGTCTCCGTGCGCACCTTGCCGGATGCGCCGCCGAAGCCGACAACGACCCAATCGAGCGAGCCGTCGCGCGCCACCTCGGCGCGCTGGGAGCCGAACACCCACGACTTCTCGTTCATGTCCTGGGCGCCGACGAAGCGCAAGTGTGCGTTCTGGCCGACCCGCAGCTCGACGACCGAGTTGAGCAGCGTCGCCGAGTCCGAGCCTGAGAGGTGCTGCTCCCACACCTCGGCCTCCGCGCCCTCCTCGAGCACGACCAGCACGCGCCGGTGCAGCGCGACGCCGGCGGCGTCAGAGATCGCGGTGAGCACGATCGGCTTCTCCACACGCCGGCCACGCGGCACGTAGACGAGCGCGCCGCCGGTCCAGCCGGCCTCGTTGAGCTGCGTGAAGACGTCCTGATCGGCGGGGACGACCTGGCCGAGGTGCTGCTCCACCAGCTCGGCGTGATGCTCGCAGGCCACCGACAGCGGCAGCACGAGCAGCCCGTCGTCGTCGATCCCGTCGCCGATCGCCAAGCCGTCGACCTGGCCGAGCCCGAGCGCGCCCTCGGGCGCCTCCAGCAGCGTGTCGACCCGGTCGGCCGCCGCCGCGTCGCCCTCGCCGGGCGCGGCGGCGGAGAAGGAGGCAAGATCGAGCTTGGAGAGATCCGTGAACTCCCAACCCTTCTTGCCCTTGAAGGTCGGGAGCTCGAGCGCCGTCACGTCAGCCAATGGAGCCCTCCATCTGGAGCTCGATCAGGCGGTTCATCTCGACCGCGTACTCCATCGGCAGCTCCTTGACGATCGGCTCGATGAAGCCGTTGACGATCAGCTTGCCCGCCTCGTCCTCGGGGATTCCGCGGGACATCAGGTAGAAGAGCTGCTCCTCGCCGATCTTCGAGACCGACGCCTCGTGGCCGACGTCGACGTCGTCCTCGCCGATGCGGATCGTCGGGTAGGTGTCCGAGCGGCTGTGCTCGTCGAGCAGCAGCGCGTCGCAGACGACCTTCGAGCGCGAGCCGTGCGCGCCCTTGGCGACCTCGAGCAGGCCGCGATAGGACGAGCGGCCGCCGTCCTTGGAGATCGACTTGGCGAAGATGTTCGACGTCGTGTTCGGCGCCGCGTGGACGATCTTGGCGCCCGCGTCCTGGTGCTGGCCCTTGCCGGCGAACGCGATGCTCAGCACCTCGCCGTGGGCGCGCTCGCCCATCAGATAGACGCTCGGGTACTTCATCGTGAGCTTGGACCCGAGGTTGCAGTCGACCCACTCGACGGTCGCGTCGGTCTGGGCGATCGCGCGCTTGGTGACGAGGTTGTAGACGTTCTGCGACCAGTTCTGCACGGTCGTGTAGCGGATCCGCGCGCCCGGCTTGGCGATCAGCTCGACGACGGCGGAGTGCAGCGAGTCGGTCGTCCACACCGGCGCGGTGCAGCCCTCGACGTAGTGCACGTAGGAGCCCTCGTCGGCGATGATCAGCGTCCGCTCGAACTGGCCCATGTTCTCGGTGTTGATGCGGAAGTACGCCTGCAGCGGCATCTCGACGTGCACGCCCGGCGGCACGTAGACGAACGAGCCGCCCGACCAGACCGCGGAGTTCAGCGCCGCGAGCTTGTTGTCGTTGGCCGGGATCACCGACGCGAAGTACTCGCGCACGATGTCCTCGTGCTCGCGCAGGCCGGAGTCCATGTCCATGAACACGACGCCCTGCTTCTCGAGGTCCTCGCGCACCTGGTGGTAGACCACCTCGGACTCGTACTGGGCGCCGACGCCGGAGAGGAACTTGCGCTCGGCCTCGGGGATGCCCAGGCGGTCGAACGTGTTCTTGATGTCGTCGGGGACGTCGTCCCAGGTCTTCGACGACTTCTCTGACGCGCGCACGAAGTAGTGGATGTCGTCGTAGTCGACCTCGGCCAGCATCGGCGAGCCCCAGGTCGGCTGCGGGCGCGCGAGGAAGTACTCGAGCGCCTTCAGGCGGAACTCGCGCATCCAGGCGGGCTCGCTCTTGAACTCGGAGATCTGCTGGACGAGCTCGCGCGAGAGCCCCTTGGGGGCCTTGAACGCGTAGCCCGTCTCCGGGTCGTGGAACCCGAACTTCTCCTTGTAGTCGGCGTTGATGCCGACCAGCGCCTGCTGTTCGGCGATCACTTCGGGAGTAGCCATCAGGTCACTCGACTTCCACTCGGATCACGCCGTCCTCGACGACCACCGCAAAGGTCTCGATCGGGACGTACGCAGGCAGGTTCACAGGTTGTCCGGTCCGGAGGTCGAAGCGCGAGCCGTGGCGCGGGCACTCGACCGTGCAGTCCTCGGTGTCGAACTCGCCCTCGACCAGCTCGCCATCGTCGTGCGAGCAGCGGTCCTCGATCGCGAGCACCGTGCCGTTGCAATTGAAGACGCCGATCTCGAGGTCTTCCACCTCGACGAGACGCTTCTCGCCAGGCGGCAGTTCCTCGAGCGGGCATATGTCGACCAGAGGGCTCATCCAAATTCCGATTCCGGAGGTACGGATTCTATCGAGCGCCCTCGAGGGCGCCTGCTCCGGTCAGGCCGAGGTGATTGAGATCGTGGCGAACAGCACCATGGAGATCCAGAACGCCGCGATCACCTCACCGCTGGTCGTCCGCGGCGTCGGCTCGATCTGGTCGTCCCACCACTGGCGTTCGAGGTGTGAGGTAGTCGTCCGTCGCGTTCCCGCGCTCGCGCGCGACGATCGCTCGCGCTTCCTTGATCTCCTCCGGAATCGTCGCGCGCAGCTGGTCGATGATGTCCTCGAGCTCGGCGCGGTCGACGCGGACCTGGCTCGTAAACGGGACCCCTTTGGCGTTATAGAGCATGTCGTCGAGGCGGTCGAGCAGCACGAAGACGTCCATGGGAGAGTTCTAACCGCATGAGCTCGGCGCGTGAAGGGAGCCTGCTGCTGGCCGCCGGGTGCCTGCCGTTCGCGACGGGGGCGGTCGTCGGGTCCGGAGGGACCGGGCTTCCCTGCCCGTTCCGCGCGGCGACGGGATTGCCGTGCCCGTTCTGCGGCGCGTCGCGCGCGTTCGTCGCGGCCGCGCACGGCGAGGTTCGCTACAACGCCGCGTGGCTCGTGGTCTCGGCACTCGCGGCGGTGCTCGGCGCCGCGATCCTCGTCGCGCGCCGCTCACCGGCCCTGACTCAGCGGCGCGCGCTGTGGGCGATCGCGCTCGTCGGCGCCGCGACGTGGGCTTACGCGCTCGCGGATCGCGCCGAGATCACAGGATGAGCGTGCCGCTCTCGACGCTCACGCCGTTGGCGAGGATGATCAAGAGGACGAAGAACGCGACGCCGAGCGCGCACAGGCCCACACCGACCCAGCCGAGCACGATCCCCGCCACCGCGCTCGAGCGCCCGCCGAGCTGCCCGCCGGACTCGTCGATCTGCTCCCTCGCCTGGTAGCCGAAGACGAGCGCCAGCACCGAGCACACGAACGGGCACACCACGAGGCCGCAGATGCCGAGCACCAGCGAAGCCGTGGCCGCGCCGCTCGTCGGCGGCGGCGGCTGGAAGTGGTAGCTCTGCCAATCGCTCATCGGTGGGGCAACGTACTGCAAACACCGGATCGTGGAAACCGGTAACCCGGTACAACCTGCCGATGAGCTGGGATCTGAGCGGGCGCACGGCGCTCATCACCGGCGCGGCGTCGGGCATCGGCGCCGCCCTGGCCGGCGCGCTGGCGCAGCGCGGCATGCGGCTGGGCCTGATCGACCGGGACGCGGCCAGGCTGGCGACGGTGGCCGAGAACCTGCCGGGCGCGGTGACCGAGGTGGCCGACGTGTGCGACCGCGGCGCGCTGGACACGGCGATCGAGGACGTGGTGGAGCGGCTCGGCGGCCTGGATGTCGCGGTCGCGAACGCCGGCATCGCCACCGGCGGGCCGGCCCGCCTGGTCGGGCCCGACTCGTTCGAGGACACGATCGAGGTCAACCTGTTCGGCGTGTGGCGCACGGCGCGCTCCGCGCTCCCCTATGTGGTCGAGCGGCGCGGGTACATGCTGCTCGTGGCCTCCGCCGCCGCCGTGCTTCCCGCTCCCGGCCTGGCCGCGTACAGCGCCTCGAAGGCGGGCGTGGAGGCGTTCGGCCGCGCGCTGCGCGCCGAACTGATCCCCCACGGCGTGGGCGTCGGGGTCGCGTACTACCTGTTCCTCGACACGCCGATGGTGCGTGAGGGCGAGCAGATCGCCGGCTTCGCGAGCACCAAGCACCACCTTCCCGGCCCGATCGCGCGGACGTATCCGCTCGCGCCGGCGATCGACCTGACGGTGCGCGGGATCGAGCGCCGCGCGCGCCGGATCGCCCACCCGCGCTTCCTGTACGGCCTGATGGCGCTGCGCGGCCTGCTCGACAACCCGCTCACCGACCGGCTCGCCTCGCGCTCGATGCACGAGATGGAGGCGGCGTTCACCGAGGAGGCGCAGCGCGTGGGGCCGGACGCCGCGGCGAGGCCGCCGCGGCGCGTCGTCACTTGAGCGGCTCGGTGGTGAGCGGCTTGGCGTCCACCGTCGGGCCGGCGTCCGGGTTGGCCACCTTGTGCGTGCCGGGCTCGTAGTAGCGGATCGGGAACGCGTTCAGCGCCGCGCCGCTAAACCCCACCTCAGACACCTTTACTGAAGGTGTCTGAGGTCTTTAGGCGGCGGTCTCGGTTTCCCAGGCGGCGGCCTGGCCGAGGCTCGCCGACTTGAGGACCTTCAGCGAGAGCAGCGCGCACTTGATCCGCGTGGCGGAGATGTCGATCCCCAGCAGGTCGAGCACGAACGAGCGGTCGAGGCGCAGCACGTCGTCGACCTTCATCCCCACGATCTCCTCGGAGGCCATCGACGCGGAGGCCTGGGAGATCGCGCAGCCGTGGCCGGAGAAGCGGACCTCGGTGATCGTGCCCGCTTCGTCGGTGTGGAGCTGGACGCGCAGCTCGTCCCCGCACAGCGGGTTGGAGTCGAAGAACTCGAGGTCGGGGGAGTCCAGCTCGCCCCAATTCGACGGGTTCTTGTAGTGCTGGAGGATGTTCTCTCTGTACAGGTCGTCCATCAGGCGAACACCTCCTGCACCGTGCCCAACCCTTCGATCAGCCGGTCCACGTCCTCGTGCGAGTTGTGGATCGCGTACGAGGCGCGCGTGGACGCCGGCGAGCCGAGCCGGCGGTGCAGCGGCTGCGCGCAGTGGTGGCCGGCACGCACGCAGACGCCCGAGCGCCCGAGGATCTCGGCGACGTCGTGCGGGTGGATCCCGTCCAGGGCGAACGAGGTCAACGACCCGCGTGCCTCGGGGTCGGAAGGCCCGTACAACGTCAGCCCGGGGATCTCCGAGAGGCGCTCGACCGCGTACGCCGTCACTTCGCGACCGTGCTCGCGGACGTGGTCCATGCCGATTCCGGACAGCCAGTCGATCGCGGCGCCGAGCCCGATCGCCTCGGCGACCGGCATCGTCCCCGCCTCGAACTTGGCCGGCGGCTCGGCCCACGTCGACTCGGTCTCCCCCACGCGGGCGATCATGTGCCCGCCGCCGAGGAACGGCGGCATCTCCTCGAGCAGCTCGCGCCGCCCGTGCAGCACGCCGATGCCCGTCGGCCCGTAGGCCTTGTGGCCCGTCCAGGCGTAGAAGTCGACACCCAGCGCCGCGAAGTCGACCGGCAGCGACGGCACCGCCTGGGCGCCGTCGACCAGCACCAGCGCGCCAGCGGCATGCGCACGGCGAGCGATCTCGGCGACCGGGTTGATCGTGCCGAGCACGTTCGAGACGTGCCCGACCGCCACGAGCTTCGGCCCGTGCTCCAGCAGCGCATCCAGCGCATCGAGATCGAGCAGGCCGTCATCGCGGACCGGCACGTACTCCAGCCGGCCGCCCAGCATCTGCCACGGGACGATGTTGGAGTGGTGCTCCATCTGCGTCGTCAGCACGAGGTCGTCCGGCCCCACGTTCGCGCGTCCCCACGCGTACGCGACGAGGTTGATCGCCTCGGTCGCGTTGCGCGTGAACACGGTCTCGCCGACCGCCGCGCCCGCGAACGCCGCCACCTTCGCGCGCGCCTCCTCGTAGGCCTCGGTCGCCTCGTTGGCGATCGAGTACACGGAGCGGTGGATCGTCGCCCGGTAGCACTCGTAGTAGCGGTCCATCGCCTCGATCGCCGGACGCACGGTCTGCGCGGTGGCCGACGTATCGAGGTAGACGAGCCCCTCGCGCTCGATCGTGGGGAAGAGCGATGTCTGGGGGAGCGTCATCGCACAGCTGCTACCTCGTCGCGAATCCAGCCGTAGCCCTTCTGCTCGAGCACCGTGACGAGCTCGGGCCCGCCCTCCTTGACGATCCGGCCCTCGAACATGATGTGCACGAACTGCGGCTTGACCATGTGCAGGATGCGCTGGTAGTGCGTGATGATCAGGACGCCCATGTCGGTGCCCTGGGCGACCGTGTTCACCCCGGCCGCAACGGTGTTCAGCGCGTCGATGTCCAGGCCCGAGTCGGTCTCGTCCAGCACCGCCAGCGTCGGCATCAGGAGCGCGAGCTGGAGGATCTCCATGCGCTTCTTCTCGCCGCCGGAGAAGCCGTCGTTGAGGTAGCGGTTGGAGAACTCGCGCGGCACGTGCGTGAGCTCCATCGCCGCCTCGACCGTCTTGCGGAAGTCCTTCAGCGAGATCGCCGCCTCGCCGCGCGCCTCACGGTGGGCGTTCATCACCATGCGCAGGTACTTGGCCACGGTCACGCCCGGGATCGCGACCGGGTACTGGAACGCCATGAACAGGCCCGCCCGGGCGCGCTCGTCCGGATCGGCCTCCGTGATGTCGGAGCCGTTGAAGAGGACCTGGCCCTCGGTCACCTCGAGGTTCGGGTGGCCCATGATCGCGTTCGCGAGCGTGGACTTGCCCGAGCCGTTGGGGCCCATCAGGGCGTGGAACTCGCCGGGGCGGACGTGCAGGTCGACCCCCTTGAGGATCTGCTTGTCCGCGGCGCTGACGTGCAGGTTCTTGATCTGAAGTTCGGCCATGTGTCCTTACGAAGCGGTAGTCATCGGAGTGGTCACGCCAGGGCGCGCGTCGAATTCCACGAGCTCGGCGAGCGTCGTCCGCTGCAGCGAGGTGATGACGCCCATCTGCACGCGCGTCCATAGCAGCTTGGTCGCGCAGGCCCCGCCGTCTTCGCCATGCGAGCAGAGCACGCGGCCGTCGTGGTCGTCGAGGAAGCAGTCCATCGGGGCGATCGCGCCCTCGAGCGCGAGCACCGCCTGATCCATCGTGATCTCCGACGCCGGGCGCGCGAGCACATAGCCGCCGTGGGCGCCGCGCGTCGCGGCGACCAGCCCGGCCTTCTTGAGCAGCGCGGCGATCCGCTCGCAGTACGCCAGCGGGAGGTTCTCGACCTCCGCTATCGCCTTCAGCGAAACCGGCTGCCCGCTCTCCTGACGCCCAAGCTGGATGAGCAGCCTGACCCCATACTCGGCCTTGGTCGTGAAGATCATCGGCGCTAAAGCCTACCAACGAGGTCGGAGTTGCCACTCGCCGAGAACTCGAACCGGCCGCCGAAGCTATAGAGGGCATGGACGACGCCGCAGCGATCACGCGGTCATTGAAGGACCCGCAGGCCTTCGTGGCCGTGTTCGACCGCCACTACGGCGCGGTCCACGGCTTCGCGGGCCGGCGCGCCGGCCCGGACCTCGCCGACGAGATCGCGGCGGAGACGTTCACCCGCGCCTTCGACCGCCGCACGACCTACGACCGCCGCTACCCCGACGCGCGGCCGTGGCTGCTGGCGATCGCGTCGAACCTGCTGCGCCGCCACTGGAAGGCCGAGCGCCACCATCTGGAGGCGTGGGCACGCGCGCGCGCCGGAGCCCCGCAGCACGACGCGCTGCCCGAAGCGATCGGCCACGAGATCCTGCAAGCGCTCGATGCGCTCGCCCCCGCCGACCGCGAGGCGCTGCTGCTGTACGCCTGGGGTGAGCTGTCCTACGAGGAGATCGCGCGAGCCATGAACACGCCCCTCGGCACCGTCCGCTCGCGGATCGCGCGCGCCCGCGGCCGCCTCTCCGCCTGCCTGGAGGACTCGCATGCCTGAGCTCGAGCTGCTCAAGCGCTTCGCGCCGCCGCGCACCATGCCGACGCCCGAGGCCCGCCAGGCCGCACGCGAGGCATTGCTCAAGCGGACCCGCCGCCGGCGCTTCCCGCGCCCCTTGCTGCTGGTTCCCGCCTTCGCGGCTGTCGCCGCGCTGGTCGCGATCGCGTGGCCCGACCGCGACCCGCGCCTGGACGAGCGCCCGGCAACCCGCAAACCCGCCGCGACCGGGCTCGCGCCGACCCGCCCGCTCACGCCCGGCCGGTATCTCTACACGCGCTCGCGCGGCGAGTACCTGACCACCGTCGGCGACACGCCGGGCTACTCGCTCCTGGTCGGGAACCAGCGAGAGAGCTGGATGGCGCTCGACGGCACCGGTTGGCTGACCACCCGCAACGGCAAGCAGACCTGGCTGAGCGACCGCGACCATCAGCGCTGGATCGCCGCCGGGCGCCCGAAGCTGACCGGAAAGGGCGACGACACGAGCATCGGCGTTGACGACCAGGGCGGCCCCACGGCGATGACCACGCCCTCGCTCCCCACCGACCCGGACGCGTTGCTCGCGGGGCTGAGCCGTGGCAAGACGCCCGACCAGACGTTCCAGGAGCTCGAGAGCGCGCTGCGCGAGAGCTACACGACGGCCGCCCAGCGCGCCGCGCTGTATGAGGTCGCCGGCCGGATCCCGGGCGTGAGGCGCGAGCCCGCGGCCACCGATCACGACGGCCGGGCGGGCACCGGCTTCATGCTCGACGACACGGACAACAAGCTGCGGACGGAGCTGATCATCGACCCGCAGACGCACGCGCTGCTCGGCGACGAGCAGACGACGCTGCCCGGCTACTGGAACGACTACAAGCCCGGAACCGTGATCGGCTGGACGGTGATCGAGCGCGTCGAGGTGGTGGACAAGATCAAGGAACGGCCCTGACGCGTGCGCGTGGCGCCGATACGCATCAACGGGCGCAGCACGAGGCCGCGCGGCTGCTGAATCAGACGTTCGGGACCGACGCGCTCAAGGGCAGGCTGGTGATCGGCGTCGCGAAGATCACCGTCAACGCGGCGTAGAGCGCCGGGACGGCGGCAACCACGGCGAGCGCGCCGGACAGCCCGAGGGCGCTCGCCAGAGCGGGTGCGGCGAGCGAGCCGGCGGCGATCGCGGCGATCGTGAGCGCGAAGTAGACGCCGTAGGCGCGGGCGAGGACGTCGTCGTCGAGCTCGTGCTGCAGCCCCGTGTCGACCAGCACCTCGACAGCGACCGCTCCGGCGCCGGCGGCCAGCGCGAGCGCGACGGCACCCGGCAGCCCGGTCACGAGGGCGAGCAGGGCGACGGCGCCCGCGAGCAGCGGCAGGCCGTGCCGGCCTATGCGGGCCGACCACGCGGCTCCGGCCACGCCGCCGAGGCCGAGCGCGGCGAGCAGCCAGCCGTAGCCGTGCTCGCCGGCGCCGAGGCGGCGGCTGAGCAGCAGCAGGAGCACGGTCTGCGCGCCGTAGACGAAGCTGGACGCGAGGTCGGCGCCGGCGAGCCGGCGGGCGACCGGGTGCGAGGCGAGCGCCACGGCACCCGCGCGCAGGCCGCCGGCCTCGCGCGCCGAGCCGGCCGGGGCCGACCACGGGCCCGCGGGGATCGCCGCGACCAGCAGCGCGGACGCCGCGAACGTCGCCGCGTTGGCCGCGAACGCCGCGGCCGGCGACGCGAAGACGAGCAGGACCGCGCCGAGCGCCGGCCCGGCCACCACGCAGGCGGCGGCGACGGCGGAGCGCGCCGCGTTCGCCGCCGCGCGCTGGTCGTCGTCGACCAGCCGCGGAGTCGAAGCCGCGACCGCCGGCGGATACGGCGCGCCGGCCAGCGTCGCGGCGGCGGCCAGCAGCGGCGCGAGCACGATCGGCGCCGCCGACAGCGCGACGAGCGCGAGCAGGGCCATCAGCCCCGCCCGCAGCCAGTCCGAGACGAGCAGCACGCGCCGGCGGTCCCAGCGATCGGCCACGACGCCGCCCAGCGGAGCGCCGACCACCATCGGGAGCACGCGCGCGGCGGTCGCGGCGCCGACCCAGGCGGTCGAGCCGGTGCGCTCGAACACGAGCGCGAGCAGCGCGACGTTGTAGAGCCAGTCGCCCGCCTGCGAGACCGCCAGGGCGGCGAGCAGGCGGCGGAAGCGGGGATGCCGGCGCAGCATCGCTCAGCTCACCTTCGCGCAGATCGCGTAGGTGGTGAGCTCCTGGTCGGCGCCGCTCAGGTTGGCGGCGATGATGCGCCAGCCGACCGACTTCCCGTTGCCGTCGACGATGGGCTCGTTGCGGGTGAGCGCGACGCCGGCGATGCCTGCGGTCCCGACGTGCCCGCCGCCGCCGATCGCGGTTTCGCCGGCGTCGCAGTTGATGGGGTTGACCGTGGCGTAGTTGTTGGCGACCGTCGAGACCTTCGAGACGACGTGCAGGCCGGTCACGCCGGTGTCGCCCTTGTCGCCCTTGTCGCCCTTCTGGCCCGGCGCGCCCGGATCGCCCTTCTCGCCCTTCAGGCCCGTGTCGCCCTTCTGGCCCGGCGCGCCCGCGTCGCCCGGATCGCCCTTCGGGCCGGTGTCGCCCTTCGGGCCGGCCGCGAGCTCGCCGCCGGCGAAGTCCTGCGCCTGCAGCGAGTGGTCCCTGACGGCGATCGACGTGACCGCGTTGTTCTTGAGCTCCCGCGCGCCGACGCTGTGAGGGGCGAGGTAGCCGGACGCGTAGGCGCCGCCGCCCAGCGAGACGAACAGCGCGGCCGTGGAGAGGATGAGTGCGGGGGTGGGCTTGTTCATGGCGCCAGCGTCCGCGAGCAGGAGCTCCCGCACATCGGGCGACCGGCGTATCCGCCCTCCTCAGATTCGGCGGCGCACGCCGCCTGAGGTACCTCAGATGAGCCCGCTGCGGTGCGCCAGCGCGGCTGCCTCGCCGCGGCTCGCGACGCCGAGCTTGGCCAGGATGTTGGAGACGTGGACGCTGGCGGTCTTGGGCGAGATGAACAGCGCCTGCGCGACCTGAGTGTTCGAGCGGCCCTCGGCAACGAGCGCCAGCACCTCGTGCTCGCGGTCGGTGAGGCCGAAGCCGTCGTCGGGCCGGCCCACCGGCACGGCACCCACTTTGCGGGCGAGTGCCGAGAGGGGCGCGGCGCCCAGCCGCTCCGCGATCCCCGCCCCCTCCGAACCGGCCTGCTTGTCCCCGGCCTCGGCCGACCGCAGCAGCGCGTAGGCCAGCGTGTGCGGCTCGCCGGCCTCGCGCGCGGCGCCGACGGCCGCCGCCCACTCCTGCGCGCCGGGCTCGGCGCGCGCCCGCGCGGCCTCGGCGGCCGCCAGCGCCTTCTGCGCGCGGTCGTGGGGCGTGGTCGCGGGCAGCGCGACGGCGCGCGCCTCCAGCGCGGCGACGCGCTCGGGATCCGGCGTCCCGTCCGCCTCCACGCGCAGGCCGATCGCGATCAGCGGCCACTCGTAGCGCAGCAGCGCCTCGGCTGGATCGCCCGTCAGCTCACGCGCCACGATCGCTCGCGCCGCCGCCGCGTCGCCGCGAGCGTGTGCGACCGCCGCCTCGACGTAGGCGACCGCTTGGCGCTCCTGCGGCTCGCGCCGGTCGCCCAGCTCGCGCACGGCGGCCTGGACCGCGCGGGCCGCGTCGTCGACCCGCCCGCGCAGCAGCGCCAGCCGCGCCTCGAACTCGACGAGCGCCGGCCCCTTCCCCATCAGCAGTGCCTCCGCCTCGTCCCAGCGTCCGAGCAGCAGCAGCGCCTCGACCTCGTTGGCCACCAGGTAGACGCCGAGGCTGCGCGTCATGCCCGTGCGCTCGGTCAGCTCGCGCCCGGCCGCGGTGACCTCGACCGCCTCGGCGTAGCGGCCCTGGAGCGTCAGCACGTCGGAGAGGTTGATCGACGCGCGCACCGCCAGCGGCTGGTCGCCGATCCGCCGCGCGATGTCGCGTGCCTCGCGCAGCGCCTCGAGGCCCTCGTCCGGGCTTCGTCCCCAATACGCGCGCACGCTGCCCAGCGTCGCCAGCGCCTGCGCCTCCTGGAGCGATGCGCCCGCCTCGCGCGCGGCGGTCAGCGCGCGCTCGACCGTCGCCTCGGCCTGCTCCATGTCGCCGACACGCATGTGGGTGGCGGCCAGCACGTTGAGCACGAGCGCGCGGGTCTCGCCGGAGTCGCCAGGACCGACCGCCGCCACCGCGTCGCGCAGCGTCGCGATCGCCGCGTCGCTGCGACCCCATTCGCGCAGCGTCGTGCCGCGCAGGACAAGCAGCGGCACGCGCACGCCGCCCGGCTGGGCGAGCGCCTCGTCGAGCAGCGACACGCCGCGCTCCAGGTTGCGGGCGTAGTACGCCGCCTCGGCGGCCAGCCGCAGCAGCTCCACCTGGTCGAGCCCGCAGCGCTCCTCCGCGTCGGACACCTGCGGCCACAGCTCGAGCGCGCGCTCGTAGTGCCGCTGCGCCTCCGCCGGGGCGTAGCCGGCGGTCGCGCGGCCGGCTTCGACCGACGCGCCGAGCGCGCGCGGGAGGTCGTGCGCCGCGTACCAGTGTCGAGCGAGCATCGCCGCCACCGGCGCCTCGCCGCCGGCCAGCTCCGGCGCCGCGCTCAGCGCCTCGCCGTAGGCCGCGTGCAGGCGCACGCGCTCGCCGGGCAGCATGTCCTCGTAGACGGCGTCGCGTGCGAGCACGTGGCGGAACGCATAGCCGCGGCGCGCCGTCGTGCACGCCGGCCCCGTCCGGATCGAGCTCAGGCACGAGCCGGCCGAGCGGACCCCGCGCGTTGCCCAGCAGCAGGTCCAGCTGCGCCGCCGGGGTCGTCCGGACGAGGGACCGCAGGGCGTCGACGAGTGGCGCGAGCGGAAGCGCGTCACCGCCGATCTCCACGCACGCGCCGCTCAGCACGCGCGCCGAGCGCGCGCGCTTGGCCACCTCCTCGACCAGCCGCGTCTTGCCGACGCCCGCCTCGCCGCCCACGATCACGACCGCGGCGTCGCCGGCCGCCGCGCGCTCGACGGCGCCGGTCAGCACCGCGAGCTCCGCCTCGCGGCCGACCAGCACCGGGCTGATCAGGGTGACCCCCATGCGCCTCCTATCCTCCCGCAGCGCATGCAACGCCGCGCAGATCTCAGGAACGTCGCCATCATCGCCCACGTCGACCACGGCAAGACGACGCTGGTCGACGCCATGCTCTGGCAGTCGGGCGCGTTCCGCGAGAACCAGGACGTCAACGACCGCGTGATGGACTCGATGGACCTCGAGCGCGAGAAGGGCATCACGATCCTCGCGAAGAACACCGCCGTCCAGTACGGCGAGGTGAAGCTCAACATCGTCGACACGCCGGGGCACGCCGACTTCGGCGGCGAGGTGGAGCGGGGCCTGACGATGGTCGACGGCGTGCTGCTGCTCGTCGACGCGTCCGAGGGCCCGCTGCCCCAGACGCGCTTCGTGCTCAGGAAGGCGCTCGAATCGCGGCTCCCGGTGATCCTGGTGATCAACAAGGTCGACCGGCCGGACGCGCGCATCTCCGAGGTCGTCGACGAGGTCTACGAGCTGTTCATCGACCTCGGCGCGAGCGAGGACCAGATCGAGTTCCCGATCGTCTACACGAACGCGAGGGCGGGCCGTGCGTCGCTCACCCCGACCGACCCCGGCACGACGCTCAAGCCGCTGATGGACCTGCTCGTCGAGACGATCCCGGCGCCGGAGTACGAAGAGGGCCACCCGTTGCAGGCGCACGTGACGAACCTCGACGCCTCGCCGTACGTCGGCCGGCTGGCGATCTGCCGCGTCCGCAACGGCACGATCGAGAAGGGCAAGCCGATCGCCTGGTGCCACGCCGACGGCACCGTCACGAGCGCCCGCGTCGCCGAGCTCTACATCACCGAGGCGCTCGATCGCGTGGATGCGGCATCCGCCGGGCCGGGCGAGATCATCGCCGTCGCGGGGCTCTCGGACGTCACGATCGGCGAGACGCTGGCCGATCCCGACGACCCGCGTCCGCTGCCGGTCATCACCGTCGACGAGCCGTCGATCAGCGTCACGATCGGCATCAACCTCTCGCCGCTGGCGGGCAAGGACGGCGACAAGCTGACCGCGCGCCAGATCCAGAACCGGCTCGAGGCCGAGACGATCGGCAACGTCTCGATCCGCGTGCTGGAGACCGAGCGGCCTGACACCTGGGAGGTCCAGGGCCGCGGCGAGCTGCAGCTCGCGATCCTCGTCGAGCTGATGCGGCGCGAGGGCTTCGAGCTGACCGTCGGCAAGCCGCAGGTCGTGATCCGCGAGATCGACGGGGTCCGCCACGAGCCGGTCGAGCGGCTGACGATCGACGTGCCCGAGGACTACGTCGGCGTCGTCACGCAGCTGCTCGCGCTGCGCAAGGGCCGGATGGAGCAGATGATCAACCACGGCACCGGCTGGGTCCGGATGGACTACCTCGTCCCGGCGCGCGGGCTGATCGGCTTCCGCACCGAGTTCCTCACCGAGACGCGCGGCACCGGCCTGCTGCACCACGTGTTCGAGGCGTGGGAGCCGTGGGCGGGCGACATGCGGCTGCGACCCACCGGCAGTCTCGTGGCCGACCGCACCGGCAAGACCGCGAGCTTCGCGCTGTTCAACCTGCAGGAGCGCGGGACGATGTTCGTCGAGCCCGGCGAGGACGTCTACGAGGGGATGATCGTCGGCGAGAACTCCCGCCAGGAGGACCTCGACGTCAACGCGGTCAAGGAGAAGCACCTGACCAACGTGCGCTCCTCGACGTCCGACGTGCTGGTGCGCCTCGTTCCCGCCCGGAAGCTCTCGCTCGACCAGGCGCTGGAGTTCGTACGCGAGGACGAATGCGTCGAAGTGACGCCGCATTCGGTGCGGCTGCGCAAGGTCGCGCTCAGCGCGGTCGACCGCGTGAAGGCAGCTCGGCGCATGCGCGCCTGAAATCCGGCCTACACTCGCCCGACGGCACGATGCCCAACGGCCCCCCGCGCTTCGAAGACCTGCTGGAGGCTGCGCCTGACGCCATGGTGGGCGTGGACGCGGCCGGCATCGTCGTGTTCGCGAACGCCAGGGCCCGAGCGCTCCTCGCGCTCGACCCTGTCGGCGAGCCGCTGCGCGGGGTCCCGGCGGGGATCGAGCAGCTCCATACGCCGATGGGCGCGCATGAGCTGATCGTCCTTCGCCGCACCGAGCCGACGATCGCGCAGCTGCGCGCCGCGCTCAACAACAGCCCGTCGGTCATCTACCTCAAGGACACCGACGGCCGCTACCTGATGGTCAACCGCGCGTTCGCGCGCCTGCACGGCCGCCCGCCCGAGGAGCTGGTCGGCCGGCTCGACCGCGACGAGCTGCGGCCCGAGGTCGCCGAGCGGATGCGCATCGACGACCTGCGCGTGATGAGCACCAAGGAGCCGATCGAGATCCAGGAGGAGGTCACGCACGGCGAGGACACGCGCACGTACTTCGCCGTCAAGTTCCCGCTGCTGGACGAGCAGGGCCGCCTCTACGGCGTCGGCGGCGTCGCGACCGACATCACGCACCACCTGCGGTTGGAGGCGCGCCTGCGCGACGCCCAGCGGCTCGAGGCGGTCGGCCAGCTCGCCGGCGGCATCGCCCACGACTTCAACAACCTGATCGCGGTGATCGCCAACTACGCGGCGTTCGTGCGCAAGGAGCTGGCGGACGGCAGCCGGGCGGCCGGCGACGCCGACCAGATCCTCGCCGCCAGCCGGCGCGCGTCAGACCTCACGCGCCGCCTGCTGCTGTTCTCGCGCCGCCAGTCCGGCAATCCCGAGGTGATCTCCGTCCGCCGCGTGGTCGAGGGCGTCGAGAGCGTGCTGCGCCAGACCCTCGGCGCCGGCGTCGAGCTCGAGGTCGACTGCGACGAGCGGCTGTGGGACGTGGAGGCCGACCGCAGCCAGCTCGAGCAGGTCATGATGAACCTGGCGCTCAACGCGCGCGAGGCGATGCCCGACGGCGGCAGGCTGCGGATCGCGGCCGCCAACGACGTGATGCGTGACGCGGAAGGCCCTTCCGCACGCGCCGTGAAGCTGATCGTCGAGGACACCGGGCGCGGGATGGCGCCCGAGGTCACCGCGCACGCGTTCGAGCCGTTCTTCACCACCAAGCCGGCCGGCGGCATCGGGCTCGGCCTGGCGACCGTGCACGGGATCGTCACGCAGGCCGGCGGGCGCGTGGAGCTCGACTCGGTGCCCGGCCAGGGCACGACCGTGACCGTCTGGCTGCCCGCCGTCCGCCGCGGCGCCGCCAGGGTGACGCCGACCGGCGCGCCGCGGGGCCGGGGCGAGACGGCGCTCGTGGTCGAGGATGCCGACGCCGTGCGCGTGCTCACCGGCCGCATCCTCTACTCCGCCGGCTACCAGGTGATCCCGGCCGAGAACGGCGTGACCGCGCTCGAGCGCCTCGACGCGGCCGACGTGCTCGTCACCGACGTGGTGATGCCGGGCATGTCCGGCGTCGAGCTGGCGACCGCGGCGCGCGAGCGCCGTCCGGAGCTTCCCGTGGTGTTCGTCTCCGGCTACACCGGCAACGAGATCGTCGCCGCGGGCGGCGATCCGGCGACGCGCTTCCTGCCGAAGCCATTCGACGGCGACGACCTGCTTCGTGCCGTACGGGCGACGCTCGACGCCGCTGCCGCCCGCACGCGCACCCCTCATTCGTAGGCAAGCGCGCGGGTGGCCGCATCCTTGAGCGCCGCGAGGACGTTCTCCTCGGTCGGGCCTTCGAGGTCGGCGACGATGCGGCCGTCGGCGAGGAAGAGGACGCGGTCGGCGATCGCGGCGGCGCGCGAGTCGTGCGTGACCATCACGGTCGTCTGGCCGTCGAGGTCGACGGCGTCGCGCAGCATGCCGAGCACGTCGGCGCCGGCGGCGGAGTCGAGGTTGCCACTGCCTCGCGCTGCGCGCTCGTCACCGCTTCGCTCGGGCTCGTCGGCGAACAGCACCGTGGGCCGGGTGACGAGCGCGCGGGCGACCGCCACGCGCTGCTGCTGGCCACCGGAGAGCTGCGCCGGCTTGTGCTCGCGGCGCTCGGCGAGCCCCATCCGCTCCATCAGCGCGTCGACGACCTCGGGCTCCGGCTTGCGGCCGGCGATGGCCAGCGGGAGCAGGACGTTCTCCTGTGCCGAGAGCGTCGGCAGCAGGTTGAACGACTGGAAGACGAAGCCGATGTGGCGGCGACGCAGGCGCGTGAGCTCGCGGTCGGACATGCGCGTGATGTCCTCCCCGGCGATCCGGACGGCCCCGGCATCAGGCGTGTCGAGGCCGGCGAGCAGGTGCATCAGCGTCGACTTGCCGGAGCCCGACGGCCCCATGACCGCGGTGAACTGCCCCTCGGGAACCTCGAGCGAGACGCCGCGCAGGGCGTGGACGGCCGCGCCGCCCTCGCCGTAGGTGCGGGTGAGCGAGGTGGCGGTGACGGCGTTCTGGAGTTCGACGGGGCTGTACGCGAGAGCGGTCATGGCGCCTTCCTTGGGGAGGATTCAGGAAAGGTCTCAGGCCCGACCATTCGCGTCATCGGCCCGGATGACGAACCCGCGTCATCCTCAAGGATGACTCCGGATCGTCCGCGTGCAGGAGGAAACGCGCAGCGATCGCCGTTCGAGCGCACCGGCCGCGAGGCGCTCGCCGAGATGCGCCACCTGCTCGGCGTCCTGCATCCGGGCGAAGAACCCCGCGCGCTCGCCCCCCAGCCGACGCTGGCCGAGCTCGACGCGCTGATCGCCCGCGCCCGCGCCGCCGGGCTGCCGGTCGCGCTGCAGGAGCATGGTGAGCGGCAGCCGCTGCCCGCCGGGCTCGACCTCGCCGCGTACCGGATCGTCCAGGAAGGGCTGACGAACGCCATCAAGCACGCTGGCGGCGCCCCGACCGAGGTGACGGTCAGCTGGAGCGAGCTCGAGCTGGCGATCGAGGTCCGCGATCGCGGCCGCGCGCGCAACGGCGGCGAGGGAGGCCACGGCCTGGTCGGCATGCGCGAGCGCGTCCGCGTCTACGGCGGCGCGCTCGAGGCCGGACCTGTGAGGGGCGGCGGGTGGCGCGTTCGTGCCACCCTCCCGCTGGTGAGCGAGATGGTGCTGACGTGAGAATCCGCGAAGCGATTCTCAA
The DNA here is from genome assembly GCA_963837485.1 of uncultured Solirubrobacteraceae bacterium. Classification (GTDB taxonomy): domain Bacteria; phylum Actinomycetota; class Thermoleophilia; order Solirubrobacterales; family Solirubrobacteraceae; genus Solirubrobacter. Next base: position 91,546 of record CAWINP010000002.1, read on the forward strand.
AAGCGACTGCTGGTTGGTCGTTCGCTCAGAGCGGAGGTGCTCGCCGTGAGCGTGCGGCTGCTGATCGCGGACGACCAGGCGCTCGTACGCGCCGGGTTCCGAATGATCCTCGACGCCGAGGACGACCTCGAGGTGGTCGGCGAGGCGACCGACGGGCTCGACGCCGTCGCGCAGGCGCGGCGGCTCAAGCCGGACGTCGTGCTGATGGACATCCGCATGCCCGAGCTCGACGGGATCGAGGCGACGCGGCGCGTGCTCGCCGAGGCCGGCTCGCACCCGGTGCGCGTGCTGATGCTGACCACGTTCGACCTCAACGAGTACGTCTACGACGCGCTGCGGGCGGGCGCCTCCGGGTTCCTGCTCAAGGACGTGCCGCCCGAGCAGCTCGCCGCCGGGATCCGCGTCGTGGCGCAGGGCGACGCGCTGCTCGCGCCCTCGATCACGCGCCGGCTGATCCAGGAGTTCGCGGCGGCCTCGCCCGCCGCGCCGGCGCCGCCGCCGGGGCTCGACGAGCTGACCGCGCGCGAGCTGGAGGTCTTCCGCTGCGTCGCCCGCGGGCTGTCGAACGCGGAGATCGCCGCCGAGCTGATCGTGTCGGAGACCACGGTCAAGACCCACGTGGCGCGGATGCTGATGAAGCTGGGGCTGCGCGATCGCGTGCAGGCGGTCGTGCTCGCGTACGAGTCGGGGATCGCCATCCCCGGGCGCACCACATAAAGAGAATCCGCGAAGCGATTCTGTAAGCGACAGCTGGTCGGTCCTTCGCATCGATCGGCGGTACTCGCCGAAGTCGACCGGGAAAGTCGACTTTGCTATAAGCTCAAACCCATGTCGGGTTTGAGATATTTCGCGAGCGCGTTGACCCTGGCCGGCGTCGTGGCCGGCTGCGGCGGCGCCGCTGACACCAAGGACGCGCCGGCTGCGGCGTCCTCCGGCGGCGGCGGCGGCGCGAAGCTCGCACTCGTCGCCTACTCGACTCCGCAAGTCGTCTATGACGAGGTGATCCCGGCGTTCGCCAAGACCGCGGGCGGCGAGGGCGTCTCGTTCACGCAGTCCTACGGCGCGTCCGGCGACCAGTCGCGCGCCGTCGAGGCCGGCCAGAAGGCCGACGTCGTCGCGTTCTCGCTGGCGCCCGACGTCAACCGCCTCGTCAAGGCCGGGCTGGTGGCCGACGACTGGGCGAGCAACCCGACCAAGGGCATGGTCTCGAACTCGGTCGTCGTGCTGATGGTGCGCAAGGGCAACCCCAAGGGCATCCACACGTGGGCCGATCTCCTGAAGCCGGGCGTCCAGGTGCTCACGCCGAACCCGTTCACCTCGGGCGGCGCGAAGTGGAACCTGATGGGCGCCTACGGCGCGCAGCTGGAGCTCGGCAAGACGCCCGAGCAGGCGACCGGCTATGTCCGCGATCTGCTGACCAAGCACGTCAAGGTGCAGGACAAGAGCGGCCGCGAGTCGGTCCAGAACTTCCTCGGCGGCAACGGCGACGTCTGCATCTCCTACGAGAACGAGGCGATCACCGCCCAGCAGAAGGGCGCCGACATCGACTATGTGATCCCCGACCAGACGCTGCTGATCCAGAACCCGATCGCGGTCACGACCGCCGCCAAGCCGCAGGCCAAGGCGTTCGTGGACTACGCGCTCTCCAAGCCCGCGCAGGAGCTCTTCGCCAAGCACGGCTACCGCCCGGTCGACAGCTCCGTCGCCGCCGGCAAGTTCCCGACGCCGAAGGACCTGTTCACGATCGACGACCTCGGCGGCTGGTCGAAGGTCAACGACGAGTTCTTCGACCCGGACAAGGGCACGTTCGCGGCGATCGAGAACGAGGCGGGGGTCTCCACTGACAAGTAGCGCCGTCGCGCTCCCGCGCCGCCGCCGGGCGGCGCGCCGCTCGCCGAGCCTCGCGCTCGGGATCAGCACGGTCTGGCTGAGCGTGATCGTGCTGATCCCGCTTGCCGCCGTGGTCGTCAAGGCGACGCAGGCCGACCTCTGGGCGGCGGTCACGACGCCGCGCGCGCTGGCCGCCCTGGAGCTCTCGATCGGGCTGTCGCTGGGCGTCGCCGCGATCAACGCGGCGACCGGCACGCTGATCGCGTGGGTGCTGGTGCGCGACAGCTTCCCGGGCAAGGGCATCGTCAACGCGCTCGTCGACCTCCCGTTCGCGCTGCCCACGATCGTCGCGGGCCTGACGCTGCTGGCGCTCTACCGGGACATCGCGTACACGCGCTGGGCGATCCTGCTCGCGCTGCTGTTCGTGACGCTGCCGTTCGTCGTGCGCTCGGTGCAGCCGGTGCTGATCGAGCTCGACCCCGAGATGGAGGAGGCGGCGGCGTCGCTGGGCGCCTCGGCCGGCCAGTCGTTCCGGCGCATCGTGCTGCCGAACCTGTGGCCGGCGATCGTCTCGGGCGCGGCGCTGGCGTTCGCGCGGGCGGTCGGCGAGTTCGGCTCGGTGGTGCTGATCAGCGGCAACCTCCCGCGCAAGACCGAGGTCGCGTCGGTGTTCATCTTCGGCCAGATCGAGAGCGACGCGGTCGCGAGCGCGGCAGCCGTCTCGGTCGTGCTGCTGGCGATCTCGCTGATCGTGCTGGTGGCGATCCGGAGGCTTGGGCGGTGAGCCGGCTCGCGCTTCGCTTCGCCGCGCTCGGCTACCTCGCCGCGCTGCTGCTGGTGCCGGTCGGGCTCGTCTTCTACCGCACGTTCGAGCACGGGCTCGGCGCGGTCTGGGACTCGATCACCACGCCGGCGGCGATCAGCGCGTTCTGGCTGACCGTCGAGGTGGCGGCGATCGCGGTGACGCTGAACACGATCTTCGGCGTGATCACGGCGCTCGCGCTCGCCCGGGGCAGGTTCCACGGCAAGTGGCTGCTGGACGCGCTGATCGACCTGCCCTTCGCGGTCTCGCCCGTCGTGATCGGGCTCGCGCTCGTGCTCGTGTACGGGCGCGACGGCTGGGTCGAGCTTCCGTTCCAGGTGATCTTCTCGACGCCGGGGATCGTGCTGGCGACGATCTTCGTCTCGCTGCCGTTCGTGGTCCGCGAGGTCACGCCGGTGCTGCGCGAGGTCGGCGACGAGCAGGAGCAGGCCGCGGCGACGCTCGGCGCGAACGGGTGGCAGACGTTCTGGCGCATCACGCTGCCGTCGATCCGCTGGGGCATCACGTACGGCGTGGTGCTCTCGACCGCGCGGGCGATCGGCGAGTTCGGCGCGGTCTCGGTCGTCTCCGGCAAGGTCGCCGGGGAGACCATGACGCTCACGCTGCTCGTCGAGCAGCGCTTCACCAACTACGACCTGGCCGGCGCGTACGCGGCCTCGGCGCTGCTCGCGCTGATCGCGTTCGCCACGCTGCTGGCCCTGACGAGGATCAAGCCCCGATGATCGACGTCAGCTCCGTCTCGAAGCGATTCGCCGGCTTCACCGCGCTCGACGACGTCTCGCTCGAGGTCCCGGACGGGTCGCTGGTCGCCCTGCTCGGTCCGTCCGGCTCCGGGAAGTCGACGCTGCTGCGAATCGTCGCCGGGCTCGAGCAGCCGGACGCCGGCTCGGTGGTGATCGGCGGCGAGGACGTCACGCCGGTCCCGCCCCAGAAGCGCGGCATCGGGTTCGTGTTCCAGCACTACGCGGCGTTCAAGCACATGAGCGTGCGCGACAACGTCGCCTTCGGGCTCTCGATCCGGCGCGAGAAGAAGGCGGCGATCCGCGCGCGGGTGGACGAGCTGCTGGAGATCGTGGGACTGACCGGGTGGGCGGACCGCTACCCGAGCCAGCTGTCCGGCGGCCAGCGGCAGCGGATGGCGCTGGCCCGCGCGCTGGCGGTCCAGCCGCGCGTGCTGCTGCTCGACGAGCCGTTCGGCGCGCTGGACGCGAACGTGCGCCAGGAGCTGCGCGAGTGGCTGCGGCGGCTGCACGACGAGGTCCACGTGACGACCGTGCTGGTCACGCACGACCAAGAGGAGGCGATGGCGATCGCCGACCGGATCGTCGTGCTCGATCACGGGCGCGTGCAGCAGGCGGGACCGCCGCGCGAGCTCTACGAGCGCCCGGCCAACCCGTTCGTCATGAAGTTCCTCGGGCCGGTCTCCTCGCTCGGCGACCGGCTCGTGCGGCCGCACGACCTGCTGCTGTCCAACGACGCCGGCGACGGCCTGGAGGCGATGGTCACGCGCGTGGTCTACCTCGGCTTCGAGGTGCGCGTGGAGCTCGAGCTGGCGCCCGAGGGCGCCGTCTCCGTGCAGCTCACGCGCGCCGAGGCCGACGAGCTCGAGCTGCGCGCCGGCGACATCGTCTACGTGCGCGCCCCCGCGTTCAGCGCGTGACCCACGAGTCCGGGTCGTCGGCGAGCCGGTCGATCTTGGCCGGCAGCGTGCCGGCGGCGAGATCCTGCAGCGTGACGTGCTCGACGACGTCGCGCAGGTTCGTACGGACGGCGATCCACACGCGCTGCAGCGGCGCCGCCGGGCCGGAGTAGTTGACGGTCTCGGGGCGCTCGCCCCGGACCGCGGCAAGCGGGCCGTCGACGGCGCGGATCACGTCGGCGACGGTGATCTGGAGCGCGGGCTTCGCGAGCCGGTGCCCGCCTTCGGCGCCGCGCTGGCTGGCGACCAGGCCGGCGTGGCGCAGGTCGGACAGGATGTTCTCCAGGAAGCGCTGCGGGATCCCCTGGGCGGTCGCGATCGACTCGGCGCGCACGGGCGCCCCGCCGGGCTGGGCGGCGGCGAGCTCGGCTGCGGCGCGCACCGCGTAGTCGGCCTTGGCGGAGACCTTCACGAACGCGGAACCTAGCGGAGAGGCTCCAGGCACCGGGCCCGCGGCTAGCGCGGGCGGCGGTACTGCAGCTCGAGCCGGTCGGTGCGCCCGGACCAGCGCAGCGACATGCGCCAGCACCCCGGCTCGGGCATGTCGATCCCCGACGGGCCCGGCCCGCCGGCGACCGTGCGGTGCTGGGGCTTGCCGACGGGGCGTCCGTCCTGGACCCGCTGGGCGGTGATCTCGAGGTTCGAGAGCGGCTTGACCGGGTCCTTCGCCACCCACAGGACCTTGTCGCCGGTGTTCTCGCCCGGCGGCGCCTCCAGCCTGCCGAACAGGATCGCCACGATCTGCCCCTGCTCGCCGAGCACGTGCGGGATCTGTGGCTCGCGTTCCGAGAACCCGGTGCGCGCCCACTCCTGCAGCACGCCCGTGTCCGGCTGCGTGCACGAGCCGGAGTCGCCGCGCGACGGCCGCGCGAGCACCGCGACCACGGCGACCACGATCCCGGCGGGCACGAGCCAGAGCAACCGCTTCATGCCCTATCTACACGTCACGCGCCGGCCTGGTTCCAATGCCAGATGACGCGGGCCTCGCGCTCGAAGCCGAGCTCGCAGACGGCGGCGGTGTCGAGCGCGAAGCTGCCGCCGCGCGCGCCGGGCAGATCGAGCCAGCGGGCGGCGAGGATGCGCAGCACATGGCCGTGCGCGAACAGCGCGACGTCGCCGCCGGCGGCGAGCGCGCGCGCGATCACGCGGTCGGCGCGGGCGCCGACCTGGTCGGGCGTCTCGCCTCCCGGAGCGCCGTCAGTCCAGAGCGACCAATCGGGCCGCGTCGCCCGGATCTCATTGGTCGTGAGCCCTTCGTATTCGCCGTACGCGAACTCGGCGAGGTCCTCGTCGACCTCGCCGCTCAGCCCCGCGAGCTCGCACGTCTCTCGCGCGCGCTGCCGGGGCGAGGTCAGGACCAGCGCGAACTCGCGCTCGCGCAGGGTCAGCGCGCGCGCCCGGCGGCGGCCCTCCTCGGTGAGCGGGACGTCGGTCGTCGACGTGTGACGTCCCGACGCGCTCCACTCGGTCTGGCCGTGCCGGACGAGGACGATCCTCACGAGCGGTCACGGTACCGGCGCGCGAGCGCGAGCACGGTGTCCGCGTGCAGAGCGGCGCGGGCGGGCCCCGCGCGCAGCTCGACCACGAACGCGCTGCCGCCCGCGACCAGGTGGTTCTCCCACCCCACCGCCGTGCCGCGATAGTCCGGCAGCGAGCGCAGCGGCAGTCCGGTCCGGCGCGCGTACTCGCGCTGGACCGCGGGGTCGGCGCCGCGCGCGCGGACCGTGATGCCCATGTGCTGGTGGTAGTAGATCGCCAGCTGCGGGCGCACCCGCTTCACGAGCCGCATCAGCGCCCGCGTCTCCGGCTCCGAGCCGGCGCGCGGCCCGGGGTAGTAGGTGCCGCGGGCGCCTGGCCGCCAGCGCCACGGGAAGTTGCGATTGAGGTCCACGCCGCGCGCGTTCTGGCGAGTGCCGGCCGCGCGGGCGTCCGGATTGCCGGTGCGGACGAGATACAGCACGACGCCGTCGGGCCGCGCGCGCCGCAGGCGGGCGACGATCGCCTCTCCAGCGGGCTCGTTGCCGTGCACGTCGCCGACCACGAGCACGCGGACCGGCGCCGCCGGATCGCCGACGCGGGTGGCGACGATCGCGCGGCCCTGTACCGAGTGACCGGCGACGATCGGCGGCGGCGCGGCGACGAGCACGCACGGCGTTGTAGCGTCTTCGCGATGGAGCGCGTCGTGATCGTCGGGGCCGGGACGTTCGGCGCGTCGCTGGCGTGGTGGCTCGCACGGCGCGGCGACGACGTCGTCCTCGTCGACCAGTTCGAGCCGGGCGACGAGCGCGCAACGTCGGGCGGCGAGACGCGGCTGATCCGCTGCACCCACGGCGCCGACGCCGACTACGCCCGAATGGCCCGCCGCGCCCGCGCGCTGTGGCGCGAGCTGGAGGCCGAGTCGGGGGAGCGGCTGATGACCGAATGCGGCGTGAGCTGGTTCGCGCATCGCGACGACGGCTGGGAGGCCGACTCGCTGCGCGTGCTGCGCGAGCTGGGCATCCCCGCCGACCGGCTCGAGGTCGCCGAGGCGGCCGAGCGGTTCCCGAGCCTCAGCGGCGACGATCTCGCCTGGGTGCTGCACGAGCCCGAGGCCGGCGTGCTGCGCGCCCAGCAGGCGGTGCGGGCGCTCGCGCGAGCGGCCGAGCGCCACGGCGCGAGGATCGTCCGGGGCCGCGCGGCGCCCGACGGCGAGCGCGTCGTCGCCGGCGGCGAGGTGCTGGAGGGCGACCGCGTGGTGTGGGCGTGCGGCGGCTGGCTCGCGAAGTTGTTCGAAGCGCACGTGACCCTGCGCGTCACCCGCCAGGAGCTGTTCTTCTTCGAAGGCGGGCCGGCGTGGGAGCACGCGCCCGGCTGGGTGGACTACGACCGCGCGTTCTACGGCACCGGAGACATCGACGGGCTCGGTGTGAAGGTCGCGTGGGACAAGGAGGGCCCGCCGCTCGATCCGGACGCGGAGCTGCCCGGCCCGACCGAGCTCGTGGAGCGCACGAGCCGCGAGTACGCCGCCGAGCGCTTCCCCGCGCTCGCCGAGGCCCCGGTCGTCCTCTCCAAGCGCTGCCGCTATGAGATCTCGCCCGACTCGCACTTCATCGCGGCGCCGCATCCCGAGCACGACCGCGTGTGGATCGTGGGCGGCGGCTCCGGGCACGGCTTCAAGCACGGCCCCGCGATGGCCGAGCGGATCGCCCGCCACTGGCACGCCGGCGAGCCGCTTCCGCCCCGCTTCGCGCTCGGTGCGCGCGAGTACGCGGCCTCGCTGCGCAGCGCGGGGTCCAACCGCTGATGCCCGCCCTGATCTTCGACCTCGACGGCACGCTCGTGGACACCGTCTACGCGCACGTGTTCAGCTGGCAGCGCGCGCTGGCCGACGAGGGCATGGACATCTCCGGCTGGCGCATCCACCGCCGCATCGGCATGAGCGGCGGGCTGTTCACGCGCGCCGTCGGCCGCGAGCTCGGCCACGAGCTCACCGCCGAGCAGGCGCGCGAGCTGCAGACCCGCCACGACGAGCTGTTCCGCGAGCTGCTCCCGCCCGACGCCCGCCGCCCGCTGCCCGGAGCGAAGGAGCTGCTCAAGGACCTGCGCGCCGAGGGCATCACCCACGGCATCGCGACCTCCGGCGGCCCTCCGGGCATCAACGCCTCGCTCGAGGCGCTGGAGGTCCCGGACGACTTCGTCGTCGTGCACCGCGGCGACGTCGTGCGCGCCAAGCCAGAGCCCGACCTGTTCAACGAGTGCGCGCGCCGCCTGCACGTCCCGCGCGCCGAGTGCTACGTGGTCGGCGACGCGGTCTGGGACCTGCTCGCCGCCCGCCGCGCCGGCATGCTCTCGATCGGCCTGCTGTCCGGCGGCTACGGCGCCGACGAGCTCCAGGGCGCCGGCGCCTTCCGCGTCTATCGCGACGCCGCCGACCTGCGCGACTCGCTCGACGAGCTCGGGATCTAGTGGGCCGCTAGTCGCCCGTCGGCTCGACCCCCGCCGCCTCGACCATCAGGATCGACGTCCGCCGCGGCGCGCGCGTCCGGTGCACCACGCCGCGCGGGACCGTGTAGCCCTGGTGCGGCGTCAGCGTCACCGTCTCGCGGTCCTCGAGGTCGATCAGCAGCTCGCCGTCGAGCACGAGGAAGAACTCGTCGGTGTCGTCGTGCTTATGCCAGTGGAAGTCGCCGTCGATCACGCCCAGCCGGACGACCGCGTCGTTGACCGTCGTCAGCGTCTGGTTGAACCACGGCTCGTGGGCGGCCGCCTCCGCCGCCACGTCGATCAGACGCAGGGCGCCGAACTTGTCGTCGAGGTGGATGTCGTAGTCGTGTGCCATGTCCCGTTGGTATCAGACCGCAAGCTCGCGCAGCTTCAGCGCCGACTCGAGCGCGTGCTCGCCGTTGGAGAGCACGCAGAGCACACGCTCGGCCCCCTGCCCGAGCTTGCGCGCGCGGGCCGCGAGCTCCTCGAGCTCCTTCTTCGGGTAGCGGTAGTCGAAGCGCTCGGCCGCGGAGCGCCCCTTCAGGTAGCCCTCCTTGTTGCGCCCGTGCGCGCGCAGGTACGCGAGGTCCGAGCGGGTGACGTCGTCGGCCGGCGGCATCGCCACCGGCGCGTCGGTGCGCGGCGCGTCGACGTCCACCCAGACGGCGCCCGCCGACCGGAACCAGCCCAGCGTCGCCTGGATGTCGCCCAGCCACGCCGTGTGGCGCAGCTCGATCGCGACGGGCACCGGCGCGAGCGTCTGCACGATCTCCTCCAGCTCCTCGAGCTCGTGCTCCGGCGGCCGGAACGCCGGCGTGAGCTGGAGCAGGAACGCGTCCAGCTTGCCCGCGGCGTGCAGCGGCTCGAAGACGTCGAGCGTGGCCCGCAGGAGCAGCTCCTGCAAACGGTCGTCGAGCACCACCCGGCCGCGCTCGGTGACCTCGACGTCGTCGCGCAGCCCGGTCGGCAGCGACTTCAGCGGCGCGGCGTGGCGGGAGAGCGCTCGGTGCAGCTTGGCCGCGAACCGGAAGCGGTCGGGCGTGATGGCGGCCCAGCGCTCGACCGTGCGCCGGGCCGGCAGCGCGTAGAACGAGGAGTCGACCTCGACGGCGTCGACCTTCTCCGCGAGCGCCTGAAGCCGATCGCGCGGCGCGACGCCGTCGGGATACCAGGCCGGCACCGACCAGCCTCCGGTTGCGACTACGATGCCCGACGTCATGATTTCCGGTGTACTGAGACGGACCGCGGCTGTCGCCGCCATCTTCGCCGCCATACCCTGCGCCGCGCATGCTGACACGGGCCCCAAGCGCATGCAGCTGCTCGCGGTCGGCCAGACCGAGCTCGTGTTCCTCAATCTCGGCGAGCCACAGCAGGTTGCCTCGCCGGCCGCCTGCGACAAGGGTCAGCCCGCGTCCGGCGTGCTCGGCCTCTTCATGCTCCCGCAGTACGTCTCCGGCACCGGCGACCACACGTTCGAATGCCGGCTGCGTACGCGCAACGTGCTGCTCGACCTCGGCAGCGCGGCGGCGACCGAGGACGCGACGCAGAACACGTACACGACCGCCGGCGGCGCGGAGCTCCTGTTTCGCCCGAAGACGCTCGAGCGCATCTGCGACGACGTGCTGGCGACCGCGTTCACCGCCCCCGCGCCGGCAACGCTCGACGGCGCGCCGATCTCCGGCGTGGCGGTCAGCACACCCGCCTTCCCGGTGCTCGTGCGCCGCGGCGCGCCGCCGCCGCTGTGGCAGGACTCGGTCGACGTCGGCCACCCGGGGCGCCTGGCGGCAAGCTATTGCGGCTGGAAGGCGCAGCTCAAGCTCACCCCCGGCCGCCACACGATCGTCCTCGACCTGAGCGGCGTCGCTCCCGGCCCGGCGCGATTCATTTACAACATCAAGGTGTGATCGAGACCGCGCGCCTGAGACTGCGACCGTTCACCTTGGACGACGTCGCCGCGGTGCACGCGTTCCAGTCGCGCGACGACATCACGCGCTGGCTTTACTGGGAGCCGCGCGATGAGGCCGAGGTGCGTGCGATGCTGGAGTCGCATATCGCGAGGCCGGCGGAGGCCGGCGTCGTGCTGGCGATCGAGCGCGACGGCGACCTGGTCGGCCACGCGGGCGTGGGCGTCGGCGAACACCGTCAGGGCGAGCTCGGCTACATCATCGATCCCGGTCACCAGGGCCACGGGTACGCGACCGAGGCTGCCGAGGCGATACTCGAGCTCTCGTTCGAGACGTTCGACCTGCACCGCGTGTTCGGCCGCCTCGAGCCGCGCAACACGGCATCGGCAGCCGTGCTCGAGCGGCTCGGCATGCGCAAGGAGGCGCACCTGATCGAGAACGAGTGGGTCAAGGGCGAGTGGCAGAGCGAGGCGGTGTACGCGATCCTCGCTCGAGAATGGCGCCAAGCGCGCGGGCGTCGCTGAACAGCGTCTCGCGCAGCGCCCGGTTGTACATCGCCGCGGCCGGGTGGTAGAGCGGGAAGAGGCGGTCGTCGAGCAGCGTTCCGTGCACCTCGGCGATCCTCGCCTCGGGCGCGAAGTGCTTGAGCGCGTGGCGGCCGAGCGGGACGATCACGCGCGGCGCGATCAGCTCGACCTCGTCCTGGAGCCACGGCATGCAGTGCGCGACCTCGGCGGCCCGCGGATCGCGGTTCTTGGGCGGGCGCGCCTTGACCACGTTGGTGATCCAGACGTCCTCGCGCGCGAGCCCGGCCTCGGCGAGCAGCTCTTCGAGCAGCATCCCCGCGCGGCCGACGAACGGGCGCCCGAGCCGGTCCTCGTTCGCTCCCGGCGCCTCGCCGACGAACATCACCTCGGCCTCCGGTGAGCCCTCGCCGGGCACCATCCGCGTAGCGGTCTCGCACGGCTCGAAGCCGCATCCGGCGTGCGCGAGGATCTGCTCGCGCAGCGTCTCGAGCGTCACGCGCAGAGCAGCGCGATGCGCATCTCGTCGCCGGAGATCGAGCCCTTGGTCGGACCTGCGAAGCGGTTCGCGCCGTCGTCGCGCGAGACGAGCGTCGTCGTGTGGTTCGCGAGGTCGCGCACGAAGATCCCGCGCGCCGGGTTGCACTTGTCCGGCGACAGGTTCCAGGCGTCCGAGGTGAACGCGACGCGGCGGCCGTCGGCGGAGATCGACGGGTGGCCGGAGGCGCCCTGGGCGGGCGCGCCCGCCGCGCCGCTCGCGCGCGAGACGAGCGTCGTCGCGCCCGTGCCCAAGTCGTACATGTAGACGCCGGTGTCCTGGTCGCCGCGCGTGCTGAACGCGACCCGGCGGCCGTCGGCGGCGAGCGAGGGCTCGAACGCGTCCGGCACCGTCGCGGTCGCGCCTGAGCGCAGGTCGCGCACGACCAAGCTGGTACCCGAGCTGTAGGCGACGGCGGAGCCGTTGCGGGCGACCACCGGCTCCCATGCCTCGCGCCCGTCGGAGACGCGCGTGGTGGCGCCGGTGCGCAGGTCGCGCAGGAACACGTCGGTGCCGCCGGTGAACGCGAGGTAGCGGCCGTCGGGAGACAGCGCCGGCTCGTAGATGTCGCGTCCGGCGCGGGTCGCCTTCCCGGTGCGCATGTCGGCGACCCACACGTCGAGCTCGCCGCGCTTGGACTCCGACGTCTCGTATGCCACTGTGCGGCCGTCGGCGGAAAGCGACGGGTTGTAGGCCGAGTGCGGGTCGGCGCGGTAGTCGAGCCCCGGCGCCAGCCGCGTCACGCCACTGCGCAGGTCCTTCACGTACACGCGCATCTGCCCGTAGCGCTTGGCGAAATTGAGGTTGCCCTCGGCCGACTCGAACGCGACGAAGCGGCCGTCGGCCGACACGGCGGGGTTGTACGCCGAGCGCGGCGTACGCCGGATCGCGCCCGGGTCCGGCGCGCTGGCCACGACAGGCAGGCCGCCCAGCGCGGTCGCCATCACGCCGATCTCGCCCTGCGCCTTAGCGGCGGCGAGCTTCGCGTCGTAGGACTCGTAGACGAGGTGCTCGCCGTCGCCGGCGAACGCGGCGTTGTTGGAGTAGTTGGACGCGGTGGCGATCGATCCGCGCGGGAGCTTCAGCGGCGGCGGCCCGTTGTAGCGCGTCTGCTGCAGCCAGCGCGGGAGCTGGCGGAGCTGCCTCTGGAGCAGCCGTTCACCCTGCGCGGCGGGCATCGCCTGCCCGTTCACCGCGCGCGCGACCATCGCTCGCAGCGTCTGCGCCGCCGTGTCCTGCGCGTGCGTGCGAGACAGCCCGTTGAGGCGGCAGATCATCAGCGGCGAGAGCTCCGAGCGGCGCAGGTAGCGGAACTGCGACGTGCTGGTGCCGAAGATCGCCGGCGCCGCGTCCGGGATCGCGTTCTGGTGCAGCGAGTGGAAGAACATGTGCTGCGACAGGTGGCCCTGGGTCAGCGTGCGCAGCGCGCGCGACTCCAGCACCGCGAGCCGTTTCGGCTCGCGCAGGTGCCCGCGCCACGGCGCGACCAGCTCGCGGGCCAGCGCCGCCGGCTCCCACCCGTGCAGCCGCGCGAGGTCGGCCAACGTGCGCGTGTCGTCGCGCAGCCAGCGCCACACGTCCCCGCGGTCGATCCCGAGCAGCGCGTACAGCTGCGTCTCGTCATACGGCAGCCAGTGCTGCATCACCCACGGCTCGTTGGGAAGCCAGTGCGGCGGCGAACCCGGCGGCGCCTCGGAGTCCAGCGACTTCGTCTGCGGCTTCGCGGGCGCCTGCGTCTGCGCGGCCGCGGGCGCGGCCAGCGCCAGCGTCAGCACGATCACGCACAGGGTGCGCATGAGCGCGAGCGTACTCCTAGGGGCGGTCGTCGGCCGCTCTTGAGCGGACGCTTGGTGTGCAGGGCGCGGTTTGGCTTTAACGGCAACTGCGCAGGTAAAGGGAGCCAGGTATCCAGAAACGATCACTCAGGGACGGCAAACGATCACAGACGACCACGCCCTCGCTCATCCGGATGGGGGGGGTGACCCACGTTTGTTGCTTCATGGGACACAAACGTAGGTCACCCCCCTCGCTCAGAGCCCGAGACGTTGATCGATTTACAGTGACCGCAACTTTCTCCCGCACCCCTTACCGGGCAGTTGCAGTTAGGGCAAACGCGCCTCCACGCGGCGCGTCCGCTGATGGGGCGCCTGCCAGATCAAAGATGCCGCTGCATGCCGACGGAGTACGCCTCCCGCATCCACTCCCCGAACCGCGCGTCCACATCGCCCGGCGACAGCAAGCGGAACGCATGCAGGTGATTGCGAGGCGAAAACGTCTCGATCCGCGTGAAACGCGGGTCCTCGAGCCGGCGGGCGAGCACGACGTGCCCGTCGACCCAGCGCCGCCGCGGCATCAGCGCGGCGAAGCTCATTCGCGCCGCAAGGGCGATGCGCGTCTTCTCCGGCAACACCGTGACCTCGCCGCACTCCCGAGCGGCGGCGATCGCGAGCCCAACGATCTCGGCGATCTCAGGTGGCTTACCGGCGAGGTGATCGTCGAGCGAGTGCAACGGCGCGCACGTGTGCGTCTGGTTGCGATTCGCGAACGCGCGCCCGCAGTCCGGGCACGTCCACATCAGTCGACCAGGCGTCGCTGCACCGCCCAGCGCGAGAGCTCGTGGCGCGAGGAGAGCTGGAGCTTGCGCAGCACCGCCGACACGTGCGCCTCGACCGTCTTGGTCGAGATTCCCAGGCGCGCCGCGATCTCCTTGTAGAGGTAACCGCGCGCGATATGCCGGAGCACCTCACGTTCGCGCGCGGTCAACTGATCGAGCTCCGGATCGACCTCGGCGGGCGTGAGCGAGGCGAACGCGTCGAGCACGAAGCCCGCCAGGCGGGGCGAGAACACCGCGTCGCCGTCGGCGACCCGTCGCACCGCGTCGGCCAGCTCGACGCCCGAGATCGTCTTGGTGACGTAGCCGCGCGCGCCCGCGCGGATGATCGCGATCACGTCCTCGGGCGCGTCCGACACCGAGAGCGCGAGGAAGCGCTGCGCCGGGTGCCGCTCGGCCACCTGGCGGATCACCTCCAGCCCGCCGCCGCCCGGCATGTGGACGTCGAGCACGACGACGTCGGGCGCCAGCTCGACGATCATGCGCACCGCGTCTTCGACGGTCGCGGCGTCGCCGAGCACATCGACGAGCCCGTCGAGCTCGGCCCGCACGCCAGAGCGGAACAGCTGGTGGTCGTCGACCAGCACGACCGACGTCATGGCTCGATCACCAGCTCGACCTCCGTCCCCTGCCCGGGCACCGAGTGCACGGCGGCGCGGCCGCCGTGGCGCTCCATCCGCCCGACGATCGACTCGCGCACGCCGCGGCGGTCGTCGGGAACCGTCGCCGGCTCGAAGCCCGGCCCGCGGTCGCGCACGAACACCTCGACGCGCTCGCCCGCCACCTCGGCGTACAGCGCGATCGGCTCCGGTCCCGCGAACTTGGACGCATTGACCAAAGCTTCGCGCGCGGCGGCGACGAGCGCTCCCGCGCGCTCGTCCAGCGGCGCGTCGCCGACGGTCACGACCTCGATCGGCACGCCGTGGTCGCCCTCCACGTCGGACGCCAGGCGCTCGAGCGCCGTGGCGAGCGTCTCGTCTCCGGTGGGCCGGCTCTCGTTCAGCCAGGCGCGCAGCTCGCGCTCCTGCCGGCGCGCCAGCGCGGCGACCTCGCGCGGGTCGTCGGCGCGCCTCTGCACCAGCGCGAGCGTCTGCAGCACCGAGTCGTGCAGGTGCGCGGCGACCTCGGCGCGCTCCTGCGAGCGGATCCGCGCGGAGCGCTCGGCGGCCAGCCCGCGCACGAGCCGGATCCACCAGGGCGCGAGGATGATCGCGACGGCGAGCAGGATCACGATCGCGGGCAGCACCGCATCGCGCGCCGGACGCAGCGCGTCGTTGGCGGAGAGGAAGATCAGCGCGCCGCCGACCACGAGCGCGACGCCCACGCCGACCCGCCCGGCCACCGGGGCGGGCAGCTTGAGCCCCAGCCGCTCCTCCGGCGCCGCCTCCTGCGACTGGCGCCAGATCAGCGCGCCGCCCGCGGCGACGATCGCCGCCGGCCAGGCGATGCTGTCGCTGAACCAGATCCCCCACTGGCGCAGGACCAGCATCCCCGCGAGCACGAGGCAGCCGATGCCTGCCGCGATCAGCCACGCGTCGCGGCGCGTGAGCAGGCGCGCGACGATCGGCTTCTCCGGCCCCTCGGCCGGGATGAGCGCCCACGCGACGATGTAGAGCGGGATGCCGACGCCGCCGGCGAACAGCGTCGCCGCGAAGCCGATCCGGATCAGCAGCGGGTCGATCCCGAGTTGCGCGGCGAAGCCCGCGCACACGCCGCCGATATAGCCGCCTGCAGGGTCGCGCTTCATCGCGCCAACCCGGCCACGAGCAGCACGACGCCGGCGCCCGCGAGGAGCGCCGGCAGCGTGTATCCGAAGCGCACGTCGATGATCTCCAGCCGGTCGAGCAGGAAGAGCGTCCCGAGCGCGATCGTCACCAGGCCGGCGGCGATCAGCGTGGGCTCGCCGCGCTTCACGTGCAGGCCGGCTCCGTGCCGAGGCGATCGATCTGCAGGTGACCGACGCCGATGTCGGCGTTGACATGGACGATCGGGCGGCTGACCGTGGTCGCGCGCTCGTTGACGTCGACGTCGAGCCCGCTCTGGCCGTCGCCGTCGATCACGTCGGCCTGGCCGGCGCCGATCTGCGCGTCGGTCGAGACGCAGGCGCCGTCGGGCACGAACACGCGGGCTTCGCCGACGCCGACCACGAGCTTGACGTCGGTGCGGCCCGCCGGCAGGTCCAGCCGGCGCAGGTCGAGCGTCATCTGGCCGACCCCGACGCGGTACTCCGGCTTGATCTGGGCGACGCTGGCCGGGCGGTAGTCGCGGTCGCCGACGCCGCCGTGCAGGTCGAGGCCGGCGGCGGAGACGACGGCAAGCGGGGCGACGAGCACGATCGCCGGGAGCATGAGCCATAGCGGCCCGCCGAGCAGCCCAGCAGCCAGCAGCGCGACGCCGGCCACGACCGCGATGATCGCGACCGCGACACCGCCGCCGAGCGCGGCCACGAAGCCGACCGCGGTCGCCGCGCCGAGCGCCGCGATCAGCACGAGCAGGACGAGCGTTCCGCGGGCGATGATCTGGGCGGCGTCGTCGCCGCGCTCGCCGCCGAACGCGCGGTAGAGCAGCACGGCGAGCAGGCCCAGGACCGCCAGGCACAGCAGCCCCGGGCCGAGTACGAAGGCGGGAGGACCGACGATCGAGACGGCGGCGATGGCCAGGCAGATCGTGGCGACGATCGTGGTGACTCGAGAGCGCCCCTCGATCCACGACGGCCGGCCGTCGTCGTGGGGCAGCAGCGCGACGAGCGCGATGTAGGCGACCAGGCCGATGCCCCCGAAGAAGACCGAGATGCCGAACGCGATCCGGAACAGCACCGGGTCGAGGCCGAAGTAGCGGCCGAGGCCGCCGGCCACGCCGGCGATCATGTGGTCGTCGGTCGAGCGCGCCAGCCGGCGCGTGTCGTCGCTGGGGTTGGGGATCGTCGAGGTCATGGCTCCAAGGCTGGCGCAGCGCGGGGTGAACGACCATTGGGGATGACCCTTAGGGACCCCGGGACGGTCCCGGGGAATCGAACACTTGTGGAGGTATCGCACAGACCCGACGGCAGGTCTCCTTCAGAACGTTCTGTAGCTGACGATGACCCTCGTCAAGGAGACCTTGTGTCATGACCAACGAACGCACTCAAGCCTACGGGCGCGTTGTAAAGACACTCGACGAGCTGGGGCCCAGCAAGCTCCTGCCCGCCGAGCAGGCCCGCATCCGCGAGGCCGCCGACTGCCTGCTGTTCGCCTCCGAGGTCGATGAGACGCGCGATTCGCTGCGCGACATCGGCAAGCTCGCCGAGATGCTCGTGGCGTCGGGCCGCTGGCTCGAGGAGACCGTCGACCGCCTGATCGAGGACCTGCTGGGCTGCGGCCCGACCCAGATCCCGGAGCCGGAGTCCGCCGCCGCCTAGGTGGCGGACAGGGGCTCGGCGACCTCCTCCAGGGATCGTTGCTCGGCATCGACGCCGAGCACGATCTCGGTGACCGCCGCGATCGCCATCAGCCCCGCCGCGATCCAGTACCCGATCGCCACGTGCGTCGGGTCATCGCCGCCCAGCAGCTTGCCGAACAGCAGCGGGCCGGCCGCGCCGCCGATGCCGGTCGAGATCGCGTAGAAGAGCGCGATCGCCAGCGCGCGGATCTCCAGCGGGAACGTCTCGCTGACCGTGAGATAGCGGAGGCGCCGCCGAGGCGAAGAAGAACGCCGCGCACAGGATCGCCAGGTAGCCCCACAGGCCGAGCGCCCCGCCGCTCAACAGCGCCGCCAGCCCGGCCAGGATCGCCGCCGACGCCAGGTACGTGCCGGCGATCATCGTGCGCCGCCCGACGGTGTCGAACAGCCGGCCGAGCGCGAGCGCGCCGAGGAAGTTCGCGAGCCCGAACGGGATCAGGTACAAGCCGGCGGTGCTCGAGCTCACGTCGAACAGCGACGTCAGCACCGTCGAGAACGTGAAGATCACCGCGTTGTAGACGAACGCCTGGGTGGCCAGCAGCGTGAAGCCGAGCGCGGAGCGGCCCGGGTAGCGGCGGAACAGCGTGCGGCGGACGAGCATGATCCCGATCGCGAGCAACGCGCCGAGGAAGAACGCCAGCCGCCAGCCGACGTCGGCCGCGAAGATGTCCGTGCGCCGGTACCGTGGGCGCATGAGGCGGCTGCTCGCGGTCGCGCTGCTGGCGGCGGGCTGTGGCGGCGGAACCCACCGCGCTGCGGCGACGACGACGCCCACGCCCGCGCCGGGCGAGACGCCGGCGGCCGATCTGCCGCGCCTGAGCGAGGTGGCGCCGTGCGACGACATCGTGCGCGCGACCTGCTCGACGCTGCGCGTCCCGCTCGACCACTCCGGCCGCACGCCCGGCACGCTCGACCTGCCGGTCGCCGCCAGCGGACCTGAAGGTGCGCCCGTGCTCGTGCTTCTCAGCGGCGGGCCCGGCCAGCCCGGCCTGCGGTTCCTGGACGGCATGCGCCGGCACCTGGGCGCCGCCGGCCGCAAGCTCAGGCTCGTCGTGATCGACCAGCGCGGGACCGGCCGCGACGCGCTCCGCTGCCCGGCGCTACAGCGGCAGATGGGCGCGTCGGACCTGACGCCGCCGACCGCCGCCGCGGTGAAGGACTGCGCGAAGCGGATCGGCGACAAGCGCCGCTTCTACGCGACCACCGACACGGTCGCCGACCTGGACATGCTGCGGCAGGCGCTGGGAGCCGAGAAGATCGCACTCGACGGCATCTCGTACGGCACCTACGTCGCCGAGCGTTACGCGCTCGCGCATCCCGACCGCGTGAGCGAGCTCGTGCTCGACTCGGTCGTGCCGCACAACGGCCTCTCGCAGTACCCGCTCGAGGTGATGAAGGCGGCGCCAAGGGTGCTCGGCCGCGCGGCCACGCGGGCTCTCGCGACGGTGATCGCGCGCCACCGCAACGGCCCGCAGATGCTTGACATGTTGACCGGGCTCTCGATCGGCAAGCCGCACCTTGCCGTGGCGATCAGCGCGCTGCACCGGGCCGCGGCGGGCGAAATCGGCCCGCTCAACCGGCTCGCGGCCGGCGTGCTGCGGGCCGAGCGCGGCTACAAGGCCACCGACCTCAGTCAGGGCCTGCATGCGGCGACGCTGTGCGCCGATGCGGCGCCGCTCGCCGCGCCCACGGCGGTCTACCCGTACGACGACGAGACGGCGATGGGCAACGGCGTCGTCCGCCAGTGCCGGTTCTGGCCGCCGGCCGAGCCGGCGCCGAAGCTGCCCGCGGATCTCCCGAACGTGCCCACGCTGCTGCTGGCCGGCACGAAGGACCTCTCGACGCCGCTGGAGGACGCGCGCCAGGAGGCCGAGCATGCGCCGGGCGGCAAGCTGGTCGTCGTGCCCGGCGCCGGCCACTCCGTCCAGTCGCAGGAGCGGCCGGCGGTCAAGCGCGCGCTCGCGAAGTTCCTACAGGAGTGACGCGCCTTCGACGCCGACGTCGACGCGGGTCAGGTGCCAGCGGCCGAGGTTGGCCATGAACAGCTCGGTGCCGCGGAACGCGCAGTTGGTCGGGTGGCAGAGCACGTGCGCCGTCGGGTCGTCGAGCAGCAGCTCGAGCTCGCCCTTGCCGGGGTCGAAGCGGTAGACGCGCGACGGCTCGTAGCAGGAGATGTAGAGCCTCCCTTCGACGTCGACGGCGATGCCGTCGGGCACACGCTCGATGCCCTCCACCACCGGCTCCGGCGGCCCGCCTCCGAGCGGGATCCGCACGACGCGCTGGGCCCACGTCTCGACCACGTAGAGCGCGTCGCCCCCTGGCTCGAGCGCCATCCCGTTCGCGAAGTGCAGCGGGCCCGGGTACCACAGCTCGGTCGCGCCGGTCTCCAGATCGGCGCGCCAGATCCCCGGGCCGGCGGGATCGCGGCTGTCGGACACGTAGAGCACGCCGCGGCGCGCGTCGACGACGGGGAAGTTCGGCGTGCGCATCCCCTCCGCGAAGCGCTCGAGCGCACCGGTTTCGAGGTCGAGCCGGAACACCGCGGCGTGCGCGAGGTCGCACGAGTACAGCGCGCCGTTGCCGTCGAGCGCGACCCCGAGCGTGAAGCCGCCCGTGCACGCGACCTGCTCGATCGACGAGCCGTCCGGCGCGATCCGGTACAGCTCGCCGCGGTCGCCGCCGCACCACGCGGCGCCGTGCGCGTCGAACGCGAGGCACTCGGGATGACTCAGCCGCGGCTCACCGGTGGTCCCGTCGAAGAAGATCGACGCGTCCGCGAGCGCGATCATCTCGGCAGCTCCACCGGCAGGCTCGCGAGCAGCCCGCCGTCGACGCGCAGCTCGGTACCGGTCACCGCGGACGCGTCGTCGCTGACCAGATATGCGATCGCCGCCGCGACCTCCTCGGGCGCCGCCACGCGGCCGAGCGGGTGCATGCGGCCCCATGAGGCGACGACCTCGTCGACGCTGCGGCCATCGCGAAAGCGGTCGGCCGCCCAGCGCAGCATCGGCGTGTCGACCGAGCCGGGCGCGACCGAGTTCACGCGGATCCCGTCGCCGACGTGGTCCAGCGCCATCGCGCGCGCAAGCGCGCTGAGCGCGCCCTTGCTCGCCGCATAGGCGGCGACGCCGGCCTGCGACGCCGTCGCCTGCACCGAGGAGACGAGCACGATCGCCCCGCCGCCGCGCGCCCGCAGCGCCGGCACGGCGGCGCGAGCGACGAGATAGGCGCCGCGGACGTTGACGGCGAACACCTCGTCCCACGTCTCCGGCTCGGTCGTCTCGACGGTGCCGTAGCGCTGCACGCCGGCGCTGTAGACGAGCGCGTCGAGCTCGCCGCAGCGCTCCACGAGCGCCTTGGCGTACGCCTCGTCGCGCACGTCGCCGGCGAGCGTGGCGTCGTCCTCGCGGCCGCCGGTGACGACGCGCGCGCCCTCCCGCGCGAGGCGCTCGGCGGCCGCCCTTCCGATGCCGAGCGTGCCGCCGACCACGAGCGCGGTCCTGCCCTCGAACCGGCTCACGGGACCAGCGGCGGGAGCGTCACCTCGACGAAGCGCGGGCGGTAGATCCGCACGTCGTGCATGAGGTCCTGGAAGTCGAAGCTGTTGACGTTGTAGGACAGCACGAGCCTCCCGTTGCGGCTGAACTGCGGGTGCAGCCGCGCGTCGTAGGTGAACAGGTTGCCGCCGGCCTCCGGCGCGTGGTAGATCGTCGTCGGCCCGTTCCACGGGCCGGTCAGGCTGCAGGAGCTGTAGGCGACGATCTCGGCCGGCAGGAAGCTGCGGTTGTCGAAGGTCACGAGCACGTACGCGCCCCCCACCTTCTGGATGCCGACCGCGGTGCCGATGCCTTGGAAGAGCGGGGCCGAGTCGCGGAAGTGGATCGACCAGCCGCTGCCGGTCCAGTACTCCCAGCGCCCGAGCAGGTCGCCCTCCTTGGCCCGGGCGAGCATGAGCGCGTTGGAGCGGTTGCCATAGATGTACGAGTACCCGCCTTCGTGCACGACGGTCGAGCCCCAGGTGACGCCGTCGGCCGAGACGATCTGGCGGATGCTCTCGAGCTTGAGGGTCGGGAGCGAGAACGTGGCGATCGCGTTGCCGAGCCACTCGAACCCGAACACCTCGTCGGAGAACATCCAGTACTTGTTGACGAAGACCTGGAGCTTGCCGCCGTCGACGGTCGCGCCGTTGGCCCAGTACCAGGAGTCGCCGACCTCCTCCTTGCCGTCGGACTGGTGGCCGTCGTCGGTCTGGATGAGGGTCTCCGGGTGCCAGAACGTGCCGCCGTGCAGCGTGTCGGTGAGCCGGTCGCCGCGCTGGAGCACGATCGAGTTCTGGATGAAGTCCTCGTTGTTACGCGAGTGGTCGGCGTTGACCTTGTCCAGGAACGTGTCGGCGAACACCCATGCCGTACGGCCGTCGGGGAGCTGGGCGGACGCGGTGTTGTCGGCGCCGGTCCAGTCGTCGAGCCGCCGGTTGGAATCGCCGTACGCGGCGAACATGTCGTTCAGCGCAGTCGCGGGACGCGCCGACGGCGGCGTTGAGGGGTCGAGCTTGCAGGACGCCGCCGAGGCGGTGGCCGGAAGCGCGAGCAGCGCGACGAGGATGGCGAGGAGCTTCATGCCGGCTCTCCTTGGGTTGCGAGGTATCCGGTGCCGCCTTGGCCGGCGAGCGAGCGCGCGGCGGCGGCGACGCCCGCGCTCGCGGCCTCGGCCACGCTCGCGCCGCGCGCGAGCTGGGCGGCGAGCGTGCCGGCGAACACGTCGCCGGCGCCGGTGGCGTCGACGAGCGCCTCGGCCGGCGCGGCGGGGATGTGCTCGGTGTGCGCGCCGTCGCGCACGAGCACACCGTCCGCGCCGCAGGTGACGGCGGCGGCCCGGGCGCCGAGGGCGAGGACCGTCTCCGCGGCCTGGAGTGGCGTGTCGCCGAGGGCGTCGCCCGGCCACGATGGCGTGACCACGCGCGCGTACGGCGCGATCGCCGCCAGCCGCTCGCGCGCCTTCGCGGCGCTCGTCAGCCGGGGGCGGAAGTTCGGGTCGTAGACGAGCAGCGGCGTCTGCTCCGCCGCGCGCTGCACGGCCGCCGCGGCGCTGTCGGAGATCGCCTGCGCGATGCCGCTGGCCAGCAGGACGCGATGCGCGGGCAGGCGGTCGAAGGGCGACAGCGTCGACGCCGCGCTGCCGCGTCGCACGTAGACGAACTCGCGCCCGCCGTCGAGGTCGGCGACGGTGAAGTAGACGCCGTTGGGTGCGTCGACGCGCGCGACGAGCGACGTGTCGACGCCCAGCCGCTCGGCGTGGCGCAGCAGCGCGGCGCCGAGCTCGTCGTCGCCCACCTTGGTCAGCAACGCCACCGACGCGCCGGCGTCGGCCGCCGCGGCCGCCGCGTTGAGCGCGTCGCCGGAGAACGACAGCGTCGCCGGCGCGCCCGCGGCGAACGGCACCGGCGAGGAGACCTCCACGAGCACCTCGCCGATCACGAGCACATCAACGCTCATCGGCCACGCGGAGGAGGTCGCCGCCGACCCCGATCGCCAGCGCCCCGGCCGCGACCCACTCGCCCGCTTGCGCGACGGCGAGGCCGCCGGTCGGGACGATCAGGGCGCCGGGCTCGAGCGCCAGCAGGTCGCGCAGGTAGGCGATCCCGCCGACGTGGGCGGGGAACAGCTTGGCCGGCCCGCGCGAGGCCGCGTCGAGCACCTCGCCGGGCGAGAAGCCGCCCTCGACGAACTCCACGCCGAGCCCGCGGGCCTCGGGCACCGGATGCGGGCTGACGAGGAAGTCGGCGCCGGCCGCGACCGCGGCTTCGGCGTGCGCCCGCGAGCGCACCGTGCCGACACCCACGAGCGGGCCGCCCGGCACGCGCAGCTCCGCCACCAGCCGCTCCCACTCCGGGATCGACGTGGTGAGCTCGATCGCGCCGAGCCCCGCCTCGGCCAGCCGCGTCGCGTGCGCATGCGCCTCGCCCGCGGTCGCGGTCCGGATCACCGGCAGCACGCGGTCGCGCGTCAGCGCGTCGACCAGCGCGCTCATTTCACCCGCAGAGTGACGAGCTCGCGGGCTCCGAGCGCGACCGTGACCGCGCCCCCTCCGCCCGCCGGCGCCGCGCCGCCGTTCCCGCCCAACGTCGACGTCCCCGCGACCCCCAGCGCCTCGCGGTCCTCTTCCAGCAGCGACGTCACGCGCACGGAGGCCGGAGCGGTCGCGAACCGCAGCGTCACGTCCCGGGCCTCGCCGCGCTGGTCGTGCAGCCGCACGACGATCCCGTCGCCGTCCTCGGCCGGCTTGAGCGTCAGCTCGACGCCGTCGTCGACGACGGACAGGAACGCGCCCTGCTGGTCGCCGCGCCGCAGCCAGTCGCGCAGCACCAGCGGCGGCGTCGCCGCGGCGGCGGCGAAGCGCGCGGCGGCCGCGTCGTCGCACGCGCCGGCGTGCGTCGTGAGCCGGTAGCGCAGCGGGATCTCTCCTTCCTGGAACGCGCGGAAGTTCACGCTCCAGTGGTTGTTGAGCGCCCACGAGTAGACCGCCGGGCCGTCGGCCTGCAGCGCGTAGGCGGCCCGCCCGGTGGTGATGCCGCCGAGCTGGGCCAGCGGCGCATCCAAAGGCGCCAGCGTCACTCCGCGCTCGCCGTCGGAGACGTCGACCCAGCGGCGCAGCGGGTACCAGTCGCGCACCGCCCCGTTGAGCTGGTCGGTGTCCGGCGTGCAGGCGACGCCGTTCAGATCCGCGCGGAACCGCGGCGCGCCCAGCGCGAACGGGAACGCGATGTAGACGGACTCCGGCTCGGGCTCGGCGCGCTTGTCGAGCGTCCAGTCGACGTGCAGCTCGCGGCGCCCGCTCTCCAGCGTGTAGCGGCAGACGGCGCCGCGCACGCCCTCGGCCTCAATCGCTACCGCGATCGACGCGCGGCCGCGTTCGATCGACGGCGAGCCGACCGTCACCCGCGTCGCCACGGCGCGCCGGAACCGCACCTCCGAAGGCCAGACGCCGAAGTCCCACTCCGAGAAGTTGTCGGCGAACAGCGCGCGCCGGTCGCCCTCGACGCGCTCGTAGACGTATTGGCCGAGCCGGTGGCCGTCCTGCTCGCCGGCGAAGTCGTACCCGAGGTCCATGTCGAGCCAGCTGCGAAGGCCGCCCGTCGCGGGGTCGACCTCGACGCGGTAGTGGGCGTTCTCAATCACGCCCGGCGCGACGGCGAGATCGTCGGCGGGCGGCCCGCCGTTGAAGCTCACCCACGCCCAGCCCATGGCGGGGAGCTCCGCCCGCGCGACGCGCACGTGCTCGAGGCTGCGCGCCCCGCCCCACGGCACGTCGCGCGGGAAGAACATGTCGAGCATCCCGCGCGGGGCGCCGCCGTTGCGCACCTCCGGCTCCTCGACGAGCACGCTGCGCGGCTGGGGCAGCGTGTTGATCACCAGCCACTCGGTCGCACCACTGTCCGGGAACGCCTCGTCGTACGCGAGGTCGCCGAGGTTGAAGCGCGCCTCGGCGCCGGGCTCGCCCTCGCGCCGCGCGAGCGCGGTCGCGGCGCGCGCGAGCACGTCGTGCGTCTCCATCGCGGCGTCGTAGGCGTAGCCCGACTTGCGGTTCCACTGCGCCTTGGTGAACAGCGAGTCCGGGCGCGCGACCGACGCGAACGCGCCCCACGTGTGCTCGTCGTAGAGCGACATCCGCTCGTAGAGCGCGTCGAGCCGGTCGGGATCGCCGGTGCCGGTCCAGGCGCAGATCGCCTCGGCGGCGGCCAGCAACTCGTGCGTCGTGCGGTTCAGGCCGGTCTCGTACGCGCTCGACGCAGCGCCGTCGGACCACCAGTCGGTCCAGTCGCCGCGCCACGTCGGCAGCTCGTGCGAGCGCAGGACGTCGCCGAACGCCGACGGCGTCGTGAGCACGATGCGCGGCGTCCGGCCCGCCGCGTTCCACTCGGCCACGAAGTCGCTCACGCGCAGCTCTGGCGGCCCGTTGTCGACACGCATCGGATGCGTCGACTCGATGTAGAGGAAGTCGAACGGATAGCCGGGATCGGCGTCGACGCGCGCGACCAGCGCGGCGAGGTCGCGCTCGACGTAGCGCGGGTCGGCGAGCTTGGCGACGCTGCGGCCGAACAGGTAGTGCAGACCGTTCCAGCACAGCAGCCGCCCGCCGGCCGGGCCCTCCCACCAGAACGCCCCGGGCAGCGGCTTCGGCGCACGCCCGCGCATCTGGTTGACGGCGAGCGTCAGCGTCTCGACGCCGATCGCCGGCAGCAGGTCGGCGAACAGCCACGAGATGCCGTTGACGTCGTCCTGCATCGCGCTGCGGATCCGGATGCCGCGCTCGCGCAGCCGCCGCACCGGCTGCAGGCTGCGCACCATCTGCTCGACGCCCAGCAGCGGCGTGAGGTTGTACTGCATCGCCGCGACGTCCATCGCGCCGCTGCGGTTGTGTTGCACGAAGCGGTCGACGTCCCCGTGCGCCAGATAGCGCTCCAGCGGCCCGGTCACCTCGCACGTCCAGCGGAAGCGCGCGTCCTCCGGATAGTCCGCCGTCGCCTCGATCACGTCCATCGCCTGGTCGACGAACTCGGCGTGCTGGCGGAAGCAGACGTCCTGATGGTCGGTGAAGCCGATGTCGGTGTGCGTGTGGTTGGCGACGTAGAGCGTCTCGATCATGGCCGCGCCCAGTTCTCGTTCGGGACCAGGGCGAACCAGTCCGGCCGGCCCGGGTCGCGGTCGTACGGGTAGTTGCCGAGCTCCTCGTACAGCGCCGCGTACTCGGCGAGCTTGTCGCGGTCGAGCCGGACGCCGAGTCCGGGGCCGTCGGGCACCGCGATCGAGCCGTCCTCGTACGGCAGCTTGCCGCCCTCGATGACGTCGTCCGCGAGGTGGTGATAGTGCGCGTCGGCGCTGTACTGGCTGCCTCCGAGCACGGCGCCGAGGTGCAGCATCGTCGCGAGCTGGATCCCCAGCTCGCCTGAGGAGTGCACGCCGACGCCGAGCTGGAACGCGTCGCACACCGTCGCCGCCTGCAGCGCCGGCCGGATGCCGCCCCAGAACGTCGTGTCGAGCAGCACGACGTCGACCGCGCGGTGCAGCACGTTGCCGGCGAGCTGCTCCATCGAGGTCACGACCGTGTTGGTCGCGATCCGCAGGTCGACCGCCTCGCGCACCTGGCGCAGCCCGTTCAGGCCCCAGGTCGGGTCCTCGTAGTAGTCGTTGCGCAGCGGCTCGATCGCCTTGCCGAAGCGGATCGCCTGCTTGACGTCGAGCGCGGCGTTGGGGTCGTAGCGCAGGTCGTCGTCCGGGAACGCGGCGCCGAGCGCCTGGTAGCACTCGAGCTCGTAGTCCGGCGGGAAGACGCCGCCTTTGAGCTTGTGCGAGCTGAAGCCGTGGCGGCGCTTGAGCTCGGTCGCGTGGCGGACGAGCTGATCGGCGGTGCGGACCTCGCCGTTGCCGTCGTGCTCGTTCGCGTAGCGGAAGAACAGGTAGCTGGCGAACGCGATGCGGTCGCGCAGCTTGCCGCCGAGCAGGTCGTGGACGGGGACGCCGAGCGCCTGGCCGATGATGTCCAGGCACGCGAACTCGATCGCCGCGTGGACCTGGACGCGGTTGTTGTACAGCGAGGCGGTCGGGTTGCAGAGCTTGAACCACAGCGCCGAGAGGTCGAACGCGTTGTGGCCGGTCACGTGACCGCGCAGGCCCTCGACCGCCATGCGCGCGCTCTCGCCGCCGCCGCCGAGCTCGCCGAGGCCGATGATCCCATCGGTCGTCTCAACCTCGACCACGGTGCGCACGAAGCGGCCCCAGTGGGCGCCGTTGCTGTGGCGCAACGGCGCCTCGAGCGGCACCGTCACCGTCGTCGCTCTCAGGTCACCGATGATCAGTCGCATGCGTTCCTTCCAGCACGGTCGCGGTCAAGTCGAAGTCGCGCGCCTCGCGGGCCGCCAGGCGCAGCGCGGTCCCGTTGCGGGCGGCCTCGGCGAGGCCGCCGGTGGGCCGTGAGCTGAACGGCTCCAGGCCGACGGTCCGCAGACGGCCCCACCATGGATAGGCGCTCGTGCCGCCGTGCTCCTGCCAGACCCAGAGGTACGGCATCGTGCGCGCGTCCCAGTTCACCCGCAGGCCGATCCGGTCGTCGCCGATCGTGTAGCTGTCGAGCCCCTCGAGGTAGTCGATCGAGGCCGGCTGCCCGAGCTCGACGGGCACGTCGGCCGTCGTGCGCTCGCTCAGGAACGGCGGGCCGAACGCGAGGTGATGGCCCCACATCGCGTCCACCTCGACGTCGCTCTCGTTGACGAGCGTCTCGCTCACGCGCAGCGCGGCCGTCTCGCGGTCGAGCGAGAGGCGCTTGGTCAGCCGCAGCGGGACGGTGCGCAGCGCGATCTCGAACGCGGCGGTGACGCCGTCGGGGTCGTCGCGCTCGATCGCGTGGTCCCACGGCACGAGCGAGATCTCGCCGTGCTGGCCGTACGTCGCGCCCGCGTGCGTCCCGGGGACGCCGCCGTTGGGCAGCACCTCCTGCCAGCCGCCGGGGTAGTGGTCCATGAACGCGTCGCCCTGGTCGGTCCGCGGCTCCCGCACGCCGCCGGGGCTGACCGGCGCGAAGTCGACGTCGAGCGGCTTGTAGCCGAACTCGACGATGTCGGTGCCCTTGCCGGCGAGGACGGTGACGCGCAGCTTCGCGTTCTCGAGCACGACGGCGTCGATGCCGTAATGGATCGTCTCGTGCACCCGCGCGCCCCAGTTGCGCTGTCGGCGGTGGCGCCTCATGCGAGCGCGATGGTGAGGAGCTCGCCGGGGAGGATGCGCGTGGTGTCGCGCGGGCGTCCGAGGTGGTCGCCGACGGTGCCCGCGTCGACGCCGAGCTCGACCGGCTCCTCCGCGCGAGAGTGGACCAGCGCCACGAAGCCCGCGCCGATCGCGATCAGCTCGACGCCCTCCGGCAGGGTGCAGAGCGTCCCGCGCTCGGGCAGCTTCCCGTCGCTCGCGCGCGGCGAGGACAGCACGCCGGCGAGCGCCGGCGACGCGTCGCCGACCGCGTAGCGGAGCTCGACCTCGCCGCCCTGCGACTGCGGGAAGTTCGTGTCCCAGCCGTTGTTCATCGCCCACGAGAAGACCGTTGCCGGCTCGCCGTGCGTGGTCGCCGGAAACGGCGCGTACGGGAGCCGGATCGAGCCGACCTGGACCAGCGGCGCGTCGAACGTGGCGAGCACCGCGTCGCCGACCGCGACCCAGTCGCGGATCGCGCGCATGTGGTGCGCCGAGCCGGGGACCTCCGGGTCGCCCTCGGCGTGCACGCCGCCGGTGATCTCGTAGCGCACGGCCGCCCCTTCGCGGGCGAACGGGAACGCGAAGAACACCGCCTCTTTGTCGGTGGTGGCGACCTTGTCGACCACGTTGGCGATCTCCAACCGGCCGGCACCGTGCACGAGCCGGTAGGTGACCGTCAGGCCGTGCGCCCCGGGTGCGCGCAGGCGGATCGTCGCGCGCTCCTCGAGCGCGCTGCTCGTGCGCTCGATCAGCACGCCGTCGCCGGCGACCTCGCGCCCGGCCAGCAGCCACAGGCCGGCGGACCCAATCCGGCTCGAGAGGTGGTTGACGCGGGCCGCCGTGGAATAGCGGTCGTAGACGTACTGGTTGAAGCCGAACGCGCTGCCGGCGTTGACGAGGTCGCCGAAGGCCGTGATGGTGCCGCTGCGGACGTCGAGCCGCGCGTCGTCGAGCGCGGCCGGGTCGCCGGGAACCGCTGCGGGGACGCCGGCGCGGTCGCCGGCGATCGCGTAGCGGGCGAAGCCGCGCGGCGGCACATCTTGCGCCAGGAAGCGCAGCCGCTGCCCACGCGGGCGGTAGTCGGCGTGCGGCTGGGGCGCGAGCTCGCACGGGACGCGCTCGCCGCGCGCGACATCGACGACCGCGAGCGCGTTCGTGACCGGCACGCGCGTCTCGGGGACGAACAGCTCGACGGCGTCGGTGCGCGGGCGGCCGCCGGGGTTGAACACGAGCACGCCTGCGAGCGCGCCGGCGGGCCGCGGCACGTGCGCGGCGAGCCGGGCGCGGCCGGACTCCAGCAGCGCGTCCACCGCCTCGCCCGCCGCGTAGGCGCGCTCGGCCTTCCAGCGCCACTGCAGCGCGCCCGCGTCCATGTGCTCGAGCCGGTCGCGCCACGGGTTCGCCGAGCCCCACGTGTGCTCGTCGAAGAGCGCGAGCTCCTCGTAGGCGCGCTCCACGTCGGCGGGCCAGGCGGCACGCGGCGTGGCCGCCGGGGCGTCCGCGCCGCCGGAGCCGACGCCGCTCGCGCCATCGAGCGCGTCCGCCCACGCGTGCAGCGTCTGCGCGGTGCGGATGCCCCGCTGCGCGCGGCGCGCCACCGCGACCTCGCGGGCCGCCGAGCCGATCCCGTCGGCCCACCAGTCGGCCCAGTCGCCCTCGTAGGTCTCGATCGCGTCGCCGAGCCGCTCCTCGGCGGCCTCGAAGAAGTCGCGGTTGGTCGCCATCCGCAGCCGCGGGTAGGTCCAGTTCGCGTTCCACTCGCGCACGATCTCCGCGGGCACCGCGCTCGGTGCCGCGTTGTCGGCGAACGCGCTCTGCACGCGCAGGTGCAGCAGCTCGTGCTCCTGCGGCGCGCGGGTGAGCTCGGTGCCGGCGGCGATCCCGGTCAGCCAGCCCGTGGTGCCGGCGCCGTATGGGTATGGGCGGGTCGCGAGTGCGTGCAGGTAGGCCGGGAGATGCTCGAGCGTCTGCTCGTAGCTCTCCGCGAGGCCGACCAGGTTGCCCTCCATGTACGCGATCCCATGCGGGCTGTCGGTGTGCCACACCAGCAGCCGGCGTCCGCTCGGCGCGCGCCAGCGGAACGGGCGCCGCAGCGACTGGCCGCCGTTCAGATACGGAACCGAGCGCCCGGCATAGTTGTGCGCGACCGAGAGGTACTTCACGTCCGCCGCGGCGAGCAGCTCGCACAGCGCGAGCGTGATGCCCGGCACGTCGGTCTGCATCGCGCTGACGATCTCGACCCCATGGCGCTCGCGCAGCGCCTGGGCAGGCCGCAGCGTGCGCGCGAGCTCGTCCAGCGAGTACGCCTCGGTGTGCATCGTGAACGGCAGCGCGCAGACCTCGATCCGCCGCTCGCGCACGCGGGCCAGGAACGCCTCGCGGTCGGCGGCCGGCCGCGAGACCAGCCAGCGCGTCAGCGGCAGGTTCGCCTCCACGTTCCAGCGGAACCCGTCGTCCTGCGTCGCCAGGTCCAACGCGGCGTCGAGGTACTCCAGGTGCTGGGCGAGCACGCGCGCCTGCGGGTCGGTGTAGCCGATGTCGAGGTGGGAGTGGTGGATGACCGAGACCTCCCACTTGCGCTGCGGCGCCAGCGTGACGTACCGCGGCTCGCCGCGCAGATCGACGGTGAACGAGCGCGGCGCGTCGAGCTCAGGGACGAACAGCAGTCCCGCGTCCTCGCGGCGGTCGAGCACCGTGCCGCCGTGGGCGATCGCCGCCGGGCCGGACACCCACACGGCCTGGCGCCCGTCCCGGAACAGCGGCAGCCCGCAGATATCGCCGCGGTACTCCGCCAGGTCCGCACGCGGCCGTGCATCGTGCGGGGGGTCAGCGATCGCGCGCGTCATGCCTCGCGCCCCGCGGTCGTCAGCGTGAGGCCGCTCAGCAGGTAGCGGCCGAGCAGCAGGAACAGCGCGATCGTCGGCAGTGAGCCGATCAGCGTGCCGGCCATGACCACCGGCGGCCCGACCGTCGAGCCCTGCCCCTGCAGGGCGGCAAGGCTCGGCATCACCGGGCGGATGCCGTCGGACGTCGTCAGCACGAGGCCGAACATGAAGTCGTTCCAGATCCAGGTGAACTGGAACAGGATCAGGACGGCGACCGGGCCGCGCGCCAGCGGCATGAAGATCCGCCACAGGACCGTCCAGCTGCGCGCGCCGTCGAGCCGCGCCGCCTCCTCGATCTCGCGTGCGATGGTCGAGAAGAACCCGCGCATGACGAACAGGCAGAACGGCGTCGCGATCGCCGAGTAGAACAGCGCCATCCCGAGCCAGGTGTCATACAGCCCGGTGTCGGTGTACATCTTGAACAGCGGGATCAGGTACATCTGGAACGGAAACAGCGTCCCGCTGAACACCAGCAGGAACCACCAGAACTTGCCGCGGATCTCCAGCCGCGTGACGGCGTACGCGCCGAGCGCTCCGCAGAAGATGGCGACGACCGCGCCAACCGCGCCGTAGCTGAGGCTCGCGAGGAAGCCGGGGCCGAGGCCGGCGCTCTGCCACGCCTGCTTGAGATTGTCGAACAGGTGTGTCGGATCGCTCGGCAGCGCCCACTGCGACCTGCTGGCGTACTCATCGAAGGACTTCATCGGCGTGATCACCAGCAGCGCGATCGGAACGATCCACGCGGCGGCCAGCGCCCACACTCCCACCTTGGTGAATCTCACCGGTCTGCCTCCACCTTCCGGAACATCGAGCGCAGGTAGAACACCGACAGGACCAGCACGATGACCGTCAGCACCACGGCGACGCTCGCGCCGTAGCCGACGCTGAAGCTGACGAAGCTCTCGCGGTACATCGTGACCGCGAGCGTCTCCGACGACCGGTACGGTCCGCCCTGGGTCATCACCCAGATCAGGTCGAACACCTTGAAGTTGTTGATCATCGTGATCGCGACGACGACCGCCGTCGTCGGTCGCAGCAGGGGGAACGTGATGTGACGGAAAAGCGTGAACCCCTCGGCGCCGTCGACACGCGCCGCCTCGATCGGCTCGCGTGGCAGGCTCTGCAAGCCGACGAGGAACAGCACCATCGCCGGGCCGAGGCCCTGCCACATCGCGGCGACGATCATCGCGAACGTGTTGCCCGGCGGATCGGCGAGCCAGCGCGTATGGACATCGAGCCCGACCCAGTGAAAAGCGCTGGTCAACAGCCCGTTGTCCGGGTTGAAGATGTAGAACCAGATCACGGCGACGGCGGCGCCCGACAGCGCGTACGGCAGATAGAAGAGCCGCTTGAGCCAGTTGCCCGCGCGCATGTTGGAGAGCACGATCGCCAGCAGCAGCCCGAGCCCGACCTGCAGGATCAGCGCGCCGATCACCCAGTAGACCGTGTTGCGCACCGACGTGCGGAACGCCGGGTCCTTGAACAGCCGGCTGAAGTTGTCCAGGCCGATGAACGAGCCGGCGTTCGTGCCGGTCGCGTCGGTCAGAGCCACCCAGACCGTCTTCACCGCCGGATAGAGCAGGAAGACGCCGACGAGCAGCACCATCGGCAGCAGGTACAGGTAGCCGGTCGCGCGCCGCCGCCGCAGCCGGCGGCGCGCGACCTTGCTGGCCGCGAGCTGGCGGTGAACGGCGAGCGGCGCTTCTGCCACGGGAGTGCCCACCCTCAGGAGAGGCTCGCCCAGCTCTGATCCGCCTGCTTTTGGATCGTCTGCAGGATCGGAGACGGGTCGCCGGGCTTGAGCATGAACTTGCTGAACTGGTCGACCGCCACCTCGACGATGTCGTGCGGCGTCGCCTCCCAGTAGCGGTTGATCAGCTTGTGCCCGCCGGACTTGAGCGTCTCGTCGATCTCCTTGTCAACCGGGTTCACCGACGGGACGTCGGTGCGGGCGGTGGTGAACCCGGTGACCTTGATCCACTCCTCCTGCCCTGCCTTGGAGGCGAACCAGTCGGTCGCCTTGACGGCATCGTCCTTGCGCTTGCCGTTGTTGGCGACACACCACGGGCCGGACTCGAAGATGACGTTGCTCCCGGCCGACGGGTTGATGTTCGGCATGACGAACGCGCCGTAGTCGTCGCCGCCCTTGATGCCCGCCTGCTCGAGCATCGGCTGGAACCAGCCTCCCCACGTCACCATCGCGATCTTGCCCTGCTTGAAGTACTGCGGGAAGTTGTTCGCGCCGCTGCCGATGGTGACCGCGGACGGATCGCTGAAGTACCCCTTCTTGATCATGTCGCCCCACTGGTTCATTACGTCCACGACGCCGGCGTCGGTGTACTTCGCCTTGCCGTTCACCAGCGCCGTGTACAGCGCCGGGTCGTTGCGGATCATGAATTCCTGGAAGTAGTCGAACGACGGCCAGCGCCCGTCGATCGTCGCGGCCAGCGGCGTCACCTTCGCGGCCTTGAGCTTGTCGCACGCGCCGGTGAACTCCTCCCACGTCTTGGGCACGTCGAGCTTGTGCTCCTCGAACGTGTGCTTGTTGTAGAAGGTCACCCAGTACGCGACGTTCAGCGGCACGCCGTACTGCTTGCCCTCGAAGGTGAATGCGTCGCGCAGGCCGTCGCTGTACGCGGAGCCGTTCTTCTGCCAGATCGAGCTGACGTCGGCGAGCATGTTCGCGTCGACGAGCTCCTTCATCAGCCAGCCCGACCACCACGAGAACATGTCGGTGACCTTGGGCGTGTTGCCCGTCGTCTTGATCGCGGCCTGGTAGGTGGTCGTGTCCGAGTACTCGACGGGGTTCCAGCCGATCGCACCGGCGGTCTTCGCCGCCTTGCCGGCCTGGACGAACCAGTCCTTCCAGGCGATCTTGTCATTGGTCATCTTGAGCATCGCGGCGCTGCCCTTGGCGCCGCCCGAGTCCGACCCGCACGCGGCCAGCAGCGAGCCCAGCGCCGACGCGCTGAGGGCCGCGGCGCCGCCGCGCTGGATGAACGCCCTGCGGGAGATCTCCCCGGTTGGTTGCATCTGGCTCTCCTCGACTTCTGGTCCGATCGAAGGCGTGCGCGACCCTCCCGCCTCGCCGGCGGGACCGCACGGGTGAAGCTCCGGTGTCCCTACCGCTCCGGCGGGGCGGCCCGGGCGGCGACAACCGTCCGGACCCCCTCCAGATGGCGCTGCATCCGTTCCGACGCGAGCGCCGGATCATGCGCCTGGATCGCCTGCAGGATCGCCGCGTGCTCCGCGTGGTCGTGCACGCGGTCGGCGTACAGGCGGAGGATCTCCATCTGCTCGGGCCCGTAGAGGTCGAGCAGCGTGTCGATCACCTGTGCGAGCACCGAGTTCCCGCCGCAGCGCGCCACGCCGCGGTGAAAGCCCAGGTTCGCCGCGCTCAGCCGCGCGTCCTCGCGGCCCTCGAGCAGCCTCCCCGCGTCGTCGATCAGACGCGCGAGATCGGCGATCGCCGCCTCGTCCGCGTGCGCGGCGAGGCCGGCGAGGTGCGGCTCGATGAGCAGCCGGGCGTCCAGCAGATCGAGGATCGTCTCGATCTTCAGCCGCCCTGGATACGGGTTCGGCAGCACCACGCGGCGGCCGGCATGGCGCACGTAGACGCCGGAGCCGTGCCGCATCTCCACGACTCCGACCGCCTGCAGGCGCCGCAGCGCCTCCCGCATCGTCGGCGTCGCCACGGCGAACCGGGCGGCAAGCGCCTGCACCGTCGGCAGCCGGTCTCCCGACCCCAGCCCGTCGCGCTCGATCAGGTCGAGGATCTGCTCGGTCAGCATGTCCGAGCCGCTCGGACGCACGGCGAATGCCTCGCTCACAGAAGTCATCTAATCACTTAGATGACCTGATCGTCAAGTCACTTGATTCGAAGGCCTCGCTAGCGTCTTCCGGCGTGCCCACGATCGATGACCTGATCCGCTCGCGCCGGACGCACAAGGCGTACGGCAGCGAGCCCGTCGGGGAGTCCGTCCTGCGCGAGCTGTTCGAGCTCGCGCGCTGGGCGCCGAACCACCACGTGACCAACCCGTGGCGCTTCCGCGTGCTCGGGCCCGCCGCGCGCGAGCGCCTGAAGGCGGCCGCCGACGAGGCCAAGCCGGGCTCGGGCGCCAAGCTCGACCGCGCGCCGACGCTGATCGTGGCCAGCGCCAAGCAGACCGGCGACGCCGAGCAGGATCACGAGGACGTGCTGGCGACCGCCGTCGCCGCCTACATCGTGCTGCTCGGCGCTCACGCGCGCGGGCTCGCCGGCTACTGGCGCTCCGTGCCGGTGCTCGACTCGCCGGCGGGCCGCGCCGCGGTCGCGCTGCCGGCCGACGAGACGTCGATCGGGCTGCTGCACCTCGGCGAGCCGCGCCAGGAGCAGCGCGTGCCCGAGCGCGCCTCGGTCGACGAGATCGCGGTCTTCCTCGACTAAGAGCGGCCGGCGTACGCAGCCGGGTCCGCGGCGATCGTCGGCGGCTCGCCGTTGAGCACCCACGTGCGGCCGCAGCGGCGCAGCCGGCCGGTGCTCGCGAGCCGCGTCAGCGCTCCCGACACCGATGGCCGGCGCGCCCCTGCCAGATGGCTCAGCAGCTCGTGGGTGAGCGGCAGCTCGAGATGCACGCCGTCGGCGTGGACACGCCCGTAGCGATCGGCGAGCTCCCAGAACAGCATCCACAGCCGGTCCTCGAGCTTGGGCTGTTGCGTGATCGCCATCGCGACCACGCTGCGGACCGAGCGCGACAGCGCACGCCCGGCGAGTTCGGCGCCCAGCTGCGGCCACGGCGCCGCGCGCGCCGCCCAGCGCGTGTCGAGCACCGCCAGCCGCGACGGCGTCACCGCGCGCCAGCCCCATTCGACGCCGAGCATGCTCGCCTCGCGCTGCCAGGGGCGGAGCAGGTCGCCGGGGCCGATGAGCTCGGCTCCGTAACGGCCGCCGATCCCGACGCGCCGCACGATCGCCCCCTCCACGAGCAGCAGCCCGTATCCGCCCCGCGCGCGCTCGGGGTTTCCGGGCTCCGTCCAGTGCCCGGCGGCGACGCCGAACGTCGCCGCGGCGGTCGCCCGCCGCGCCTCGGCGCGGCGGTCCTGCGGTACCAGCTCGGCCAGGCCCGCGTCGACGTCCAGCACGCTGACTAGGTCGCTCATCCGAACTGAGGAATAGCAGTCAGTGCGGCGTACCCGCCACGTTCCCGCAACTCATTCGGGGATCCCTGACAGGGAGAGGAGAGGCCGCCGCGTTGGTCAGACGCGGCGGCCCTGAAGCCTTCGGCCGGCGGTCGTCGGTGGGGAGAATTGACGGACCGGGAGCCGAGTGGTCATGTCGTGGTCAGCGACAGGAGGAAAGGTGCCACGCGACCCTTAGCGAAACCTTGGCGGAACCTTGTGGTTCTCTGAAACTCTCGGCCGCGCTTAGGTGCGCACCCGCTAGCGTCTCGCGGATGCGCCATTGCGTACTTCTTGGGATCCTGGTCGCCGCAGTGTGCGCGGCGCCCGCGTCAGCGAAGGTCCCGAAGGGGCCGGCCGGTGACGCGTTCTACACGAACTCCAAGCCGCTCCCGTCCAAGCACGGGACCGCGATCTGGCAGCGCAAGCTGACCGGCCAGGCCGCGTTGAAGGGCGCCAACACGCTGCTGCTCTACACGTCGACTGGCCTCGACGGCAAGCCGGTCGCCGTCTCCGGCGTGCTGAGCGTCCCGAAGGGCGCGGCGCCCAAGGGCGGCTGGCCGATCGTGACCTGGGCACACAGCACGACCGGCATCGCCGACCAGTGCGCGCCGTCTCGCACGAACCTCCAGCGGGGCTACGACCACCCGCTGATGCAGCGCTGGCTGAAGGCCGGTTACGCGGTCGTGCGCACCGACTACCAGGGGCTCGGTACGCCGGGGCCGCACCCGTACCTGATCGGCGACGCGGAGGGCCACGACGTGCTCGACGCGGTGCTCGCCGCCCGCCAGGCGAACCCGGACGTCTCCAAGCTCGTCGCCATCTCCGGCCACTCCCAGGGCGGCCAGGCGGCGCTGTTCGCGGCCTCGCTGGCGCCGAAGTACGCGCCGTCGCTGAAGGTCAAGGCCACGGTCGCGTTCGCGCCGGTCTCGCACCTCGGCGAGCAGGGCGCCGCGCTTCGGTCGGTGGACACCACCAGCCTGACCCCGCTCGCGTCGATGATCCTGCGCGGCATCGACATCGCCAACCCGGCGCTGAACGTCGCGTCGCTGCTGACGCCGCAGGCCGCGGCGCTGTACCCGCAGGTCGACCAGAAGTGCCTGCCCGACCTCGGCACGACGTTCGGCAGCCTGCCCACCTCGCAGCTGATCCGCACCGACGCCAACATCGATCCCGTGGTCGCCGCGCTCGGCCGCGACGACGACCCGGAGGACCTCAAGATCCGCACCCCGGTGCTGATCGAGCAGGGCACGGCCGACACGACGGTCTTCCCGGTGTTCACGAAGCAGACCGCGGACGCGCTGAAGGCCACGTACAAGACCTACGACGGGCTCAACCACGCGACCGTCGTCATCAGCGCCAAGCCGCAGGCCGACGCCACGGCCTACCTCAAGGGCAAGCTCGGTTAGCTAGATGCCGGCCGCGCGCGTGATCGACTGGATGTAGCCGGTCGCGCTCGCCGGCCGGTCCTCCGGCTCCTTCTCGAGCGCGCGGTTGATCGCCTTCGCGGTCGCGGCGCTGATGTCGCTGCGCACCTCCGAGATGTCCGGCGGCGGCTCCTGCAGGTGCGCGAACAGCACCCGCATGCTCGGCCGGCCGCCGAACGGCGGCGTCCCCGTCAGGCACTCGATCACCAGGCAGCCGAACGCGTAGATGTCGGTCGCGGGCGAGACGTCCTCGCCGCGGATCTGCTCCGGCGCCATGTAGTCGAGCGAGCCGAGCGCCTGCCCGGGGCGCGTCAGGTTCGACGCCTGGCTGTCCTTCGCGAGTCCGAAGTCCGACACGTAGGCGGTGTCGCCGTCGAGCAGGATGTTGGCCGGCTTGATGTCGCGGTGCACGAGGCCGGAGCCGTGCAGCGCGTCGATCCCCGCCGCCGTGCCGGTGAGCAGCCGGACCGTCGTCCCGACGTCGAGCCGGCCCCTGGCGATCCGGTCGGCGAGCGAGCCGCCCGGGATCAGTTCCTGGACGAGGTACGGCAGTCCGTGCTCCTCGCCCGAGGCCAGCACCGGCACCACGTTGGGGTGCGAGATCTTCTGCGCGGCGGCCACTTCGCGCTTGAAGCGGCGCACGAACACCTCGTCCTGCGAGAGCTCGGTGGTGACCACCTTGATGGCGACGGGCTCGCCGCCGTCCTCCACGCCCTCGAACACCACGCCCATCCGGCCACGGCCGATGACACGGGTGATTCGATAGGGCCCGACGGAGTCGCCGGGCCTCGGCTCGATCGCGATCTCAGGCATGAGGAGGCGCAAGCCTACTCGACCACCGGTCCAGGGACCGCCCCAGACTTACGGCGGGGATGGAACTTGCGCCTGGCCGTTCAAGCCGAGACACTTGGGGCCGATCTCGCTATGGACAGGCCAATGCTCGGTGACTACAGGATCGAGGGGATCGTAGGCGTGGGGCGCATGGGCGTCGTCTACCTTGCGATCGACCGCATCACAGGACGCGCGATCGCGTTGAAGGTGCTACGTGAAGACGTCGCCATCGATCCCGTGTACCGCGAGCGCTTCCGGCGCGAGGGCGAGCTGCTCGCCCAGCTCAACCACCCGCACGTGCTCCCGATCTACGGCATGGGCGAGATCGACGGCGACCTCTTCATCGCCACGCGGCTGGTCTCGGCGACGCTGCGCAACGCGATCATCGCGGGGCCGATCCGGGTGGATGACGCGATGACGATCCTCTCGTGCGTCGCCAGCGCGCTGGACGCCGCGCACGCGAGCGGGATCGTCCACCGCGACGTCAAGCCCGCCAACGTGCTGCTGGACCCCGGCCCGCACGTCTTCCTCGGCGACTTCGGACTCGCTCGCGACCCCGAAGGCGCCGCATTGACCGCCCCGGGTCAGGTGTTGGGCACAATCGACTACATGGCTCCTGAGCTCATTGACGGCGAAGGTGTCGGTCCGGCGACCGACATCTACGGCCTCGCGTGCCTTGCGGTGGAGACGCTCACGGGAGCCGTCCCCTACGCGCGCGACACTGATGCGGCCGTGATGTACGCCCACATCGTCGAACCGCCGCCCAGCGTCTCCGCGCGCCGGCCCGAGCTGCCGGTCGAGCTCGACGACGTGATCGCGGCCGGGATGGCCAAGGATCCCGACGATCGGCCGTCGAGCGCCGGTGCGCTGGTCATCGACATGCTGCGCGCGCTGGACATGCCCGCGCCGGCGTGCCTGACCCCGGCGGGTTGAGATCAAGGGTGCATCCCCTCCGCCCCACCCCGATCATCCTGGGAAAAGGCATGCATCCCCTCCGCCCCACCCCGATCATCCGACCTTTTTAATGTCGCAACCTGATCAGCAGGCGACGGCGGTCGGGGGCGAGGCCCTCCAGGGCCGGTACGAGATCCTGGCGCCGATCTCCAGCGGCGCGATGGGCGCCGTCTACCGCGCGCGCGACCGCGAGTCCGGCCAGGACGTGGCGATCAAGCGCCTGCTCGACGTGCGCCACGCCGCCCGCTTCGAGATCGAGGCGCGGCTGCTCGCCAGCCTGAGCCACCCGCGCGTGGTCAAGGTCGTCGACCACTCGAGCGACGAGCAGGGGCTCTACATCGTGATGGAGCTCGTCAAGGGCACCGACCTCGGCGTGGTCCTCAAGAAGGACGGCGACCCCGGGCTCATCCTCGGCGATGCGATCGAGTACGCCCGCCACGCCTGCGAGGCGCTCCAGTACGTGCACGGCCAGCAGATCGTGCACCGCGACGTCAAGCCCCAGAACATGATCCTCAGCGGTGACGGCGTGATCCTCGTGGACTTCGGCGTCGCCCGCATGCTCGGCTCCGAGGAGGACCAGGGCACGGTCGCCGTCGGCACGCCGCGCTACATGGCGCCCGAGGTGTTCGCCGGCGGCACGGTCAGCGCGGCGAGCGACATCTTCAGCCTCGCGGCGACCCTGTGGACGATGGTCATCGGCTCGCCGCCGCGCTACGGCGACACGCTGAAGCTCGAGAAGATCGCCCCGAGCCTCTCTCCGGAGCTCAAGGGTGCGCTGGTCGGCGGGCTGGAGATGCTGCCGGAGCAGCGGATCCCGAGCGCCGCCGCGTTCGCCGAGGCGATCGGCGTGCCGCTGACCGCCGACCGCGGCCAGTCGCTCGCCCAGTCGCTGGGCCGCGGCACGACGCGCCGGCGGGTCATGGAGGCGATCGTGCGGACCGCCGCGGGCATGTTCGAGGCCGCCGCGTGCTCGGTCGCGCTGACCGATCCCGCCTCCGGCGAGCTGATCTACGAGGCGGCGTGGGGCGCGGGCGCCGCCGAGGTCGTCGGGATGCGGCTGCCGCCGGGAGTCGGACTCGCCGGCTCGGTCGTCTCCACCGGCGACGGCGTGTTCGTGCCCGAGTGCCGCACCGACCCGCGCTTCGCCCGCCAGGTCGCCGCGGGAACCGGCTACGTGCCCTACACGATGGTCGTGGCTCCGCTCGTGCGCGACGGCAAGACGATCGGCGTGCTCTCGGTGCTCGACCGCCGCGACGGCGGCCCCTACCTGCGCGAGGACCTGGCGAAGGTGCAGCTGTTCGCGGACCTCGCGGTCGTCGC
Source organism: uncultured Solirubrobacteraceae bacterium (assembly GCA_963837485.1). Classification (GTDB taxonomy): domain Bacteria; phylum Actinomycetota; class Thermoleophilia; order Solirubrobacterales; family Solirubrobacteraceae; genus Solirubrobacter. The sequence continues at coordinate 132,192 of CAWINP010000002.1, forward strand.
ACTGGACCTCGACACGTTCCCGCTGAGCACGTCCGGCGGCCGGACCCTGCTGGGATAAGGCGCGCATCCCCTCCGCCCCACCCCGATCATCCGACTGGGACAAGGCGTGCATCCCCTCCGCCCCACCCCGATCATCCGACCTTGACGACTTGCCCATTGCGGCGCGGCGCGGTTAGCGTTGGCGGCAATGACCTCGGACCATTACGACGCCATCGTCGTCGGCTCGGGCTTCGGCGGATCGGTGACGGCCTACCGGCTGGCGGACGCGGGCAAGCGCGTGCTCGTGCTCGAGCGCGGCCGCCCGTACCCGCCCGGCTCGTTCACCCGCAGCCCGTACCGGGCGCGCGAGAGCTTCTGGGACCCCTCGCACGGGCTGACCGGCATGTACCACTACTGGTCGTTCCGGGGCATCGACTCGCTCGTGTCCGCGGGCTTGGGCGGCGGCTCGCTGATCTACGCGAACGTGTTCATCCGCAAGGACGAGAAGTGGTTCGTCAAGGAGGACCTCAACGACGGCGGCTACGAATACTGGCCGGTCACCCGCGAGGACCTCGATCCGCACTACGACAACGTCGAGAAGGTCATCCCGCTGCAGCGGTTCCCGACCGACTACGAGCCGTACGCGTCGACGCCGAAGACGCTCGCCTTCAAGGAGGCGGCCCAGGCCAGCGGGCTCGAGTGGTTTCACCCGAAGCTGGCGGTCACGTTCGCCAACGACGGCAGGCCGCCGGTCCCGGGCGAGAAGATCGAGGAGCCGCAGCGCAACCTGCACGACCGCGACCGCACGACCTGCCAGATGTGCGGCGAGTGCGACGTCGGCTGCAACTACGGCGCCAAGAACACGCTCGACTACACCTACCTGTCGCGCGCGAAGGAGGCGGGCGCCGAGATCCGCACGCTGTGCGACGTCCGCAGCTTCGAGCCACGCGCCGGCGGCGGGTACTCGATCACGTACGCCGATCTCGGCCTCCAGCCGGCGGACAAGGTCACGCTGAGCTGCGATCACCTGATCCTCAGCGCCGGCACGCTCGGGACGACCGAGCTGCTGCTGCGCAACCGCGGCGCGTTCCCGAGGCTCTCGCGCAAGCTCGGCACGCGCTTCAGCGGCAACGGCGACCTGCTGACCCTGGTCCTGAACACGCACCGGGTGACCGACGGCGTGCGTACGCCGCGCATCGTCGACTCCGGCTACGGCCCGGTCATCACCACGACCGCCCGCATGCCGGGCGCCGAGGACGGCGGCACCGGGCGCGGCTTCTACCTGCAGGACGCGGGCTACCCGCAGCATCTGGCGTGGGTCCTGCACGTGATCTCCGCGCCGCAGCAGATCTGGCGCTGGCGCAAGGCCGGCGCCTACCTGGTCAAGAACTGGCTCAAGGGCACGCCGGACACCGACGTGACGGCCCAGATCGCCGACCTGATGCTGCCGGGCACGCTGTCGAGCGGCGGCCTGCCGCTTCTCGGCATGGGCCGCGACGTCCCGGACGGGCGGCTGTTCCTGCGCAACGGGCGGCTGGACACCGACTGGAAGCGCAAGGCGTCCGACGCCTACTTCGAGCGCCTGCGCACGACGTCGCGCGGCTTCGCGGACGCGCTCGACGGCCGCTTCGCCGACAACCCGCTGTGGTTCCTCAGGCGCGTGATCACCGTCCACCCGCTCGGCGGGGCGCCGATGGGGCGCGATCCGAACGAGGGCGTGGTCGATCCCTGGGGCAACGTCTACGGTTACCCGGGTCTGCACATCGCCGACGGCTCGGTGATGCCCGGCCCGACCGGGCCGAACCCGAGCTTCACCATCGCGGCGCTGGCTGACCGCTTCGCCGACCAGATCATCGAACCCGACCGACGCGCCGCGGAGGCGGCCGCCACATGACCAGCGTTCGCTTCACCGAGGAGATGCTCGGACACGTCACCTTCGGGGAGACCGACTTCGCCCGCGGCGCCGCCAAGGGCCGCGAGGGATCGGAGTTCCTGAAGTTCCACCTCACGATCGAGGTGGCCGACATGGACCGCTTCTCCACCGATCCGATGCGCCAGGCCGGCGCCATCGGCTATCTGCAATGCGACGCGCTCGGGGGCCGGCTGCCGGTCGAGAAGGGCGTCTTCAACCTGTTCGTCGACTCCGCCCCGGGCGTCAAGCGGATGCTCTACCGGCTGTGGTTCCGCGACGGCGTCGGGCATCCGCTGACGATGACCGGGTACAAGCTGGTCGAGAACGACGCCGGCTTCGACCTCTGGAAGGACACGACGACGCTGTTCACGCACGTGCTCCAGGGGCACGTCGAAGAGAGCGGGGACGCCACCGCGGAAGTGGTGGCCTCCGGCATCCTGAAGATCCGCGTGCAGGACTTCGCCAAGCAGATGACGACGTTCCGCGCCACGGGTCCGGGCCTCGGCGCGCAACTCGGCGGCCTGATCAAGTTCGGCGTGATCTTCGTCAGCCAGCTGGCTGAGATCTACCTGCGCAAGGGGCGCCGCAATGGCCAAGTCGCCGAAGGATAAGCGGCTCAAGGCCGCCAGCGAGGCGGGTAAGAACCCGTCCGGCCGCACGCACGTGCTCGGCGTCCTGGCGGGCGGCGCGGTGATCACCGTGTTCGGTGCCGAGATCGCCCGCGTGTGGCGGCTCGGCATGCTGCCGCGCAGCCGCCAGATCACGTCGCCCGAGGACCGTAAGGCCAGGCCGCTGGAGGCGATCGCCGTCCTGCGCGAGGGCTACGCGGTGTCACGCACGCGCGAGAACTCGCTCTTCAACATGCTCGCGTCGTTCACCGTCGCGTTCGGCGTCACGCGCTCGATCACGTGGACGATCCGCGAGAAGGGCGGCTTCGGGCCGATCAAGGACGTCGTCGTCGGCGACCGCCACATCCACCACTTCCTCCCGGGCGGCATCCTCGCGCTGACCGCGGGCGGCTTCGCGATCGGCACAAAGGGCGACAAGCTCGACAAGTACCTGGCGTTCCCGTTCGGCGTCGGCGTCGCGCTCGTGCTCGACGAGTCCGCGCTGCTGCTCGAGCTCGACGACGTCTACTGGACCGAGGAGGGCGTGCTCAGCGTCCAGATCGCGTTCGCCGCGATCGCCATGCTGTCGGCGCTCGCCTACCTGATCCGGATGCTGCGCCACGCGCAGGAGCAGGACACCGAGGCCGACTGGGAGATCGCGGCGAAGGCCTGGGACGATCTGCAGATGAGCTCCGGCGGGATTCCGGGGATCGGCCTCTGACGTCCGCCTCGGATGCGAACATCTGTTCGTGTCCGAGGCCACCATCCTCCACGCCGACGCCGACTCGTTCTTCGCCTCGGTCGAGCAGCGGGATGACCCCTCGCTGCGCGGGCGGCCCGTGGCGGTCGGCGGCGGCGTCGTGCTGGCGGCGTCCTACGAGGCGAAGGCGTACGGCGTCAAGACCGCCATGGGCGGGCGGACGGCTCGGCGGCTGTGTCCCGGGCTGGTGGTGGTGCCGGCGCGCTTCAAGGCCTACACGGAGGCGTCGAAGGCGATGTTCGCGGTCTTCGACGAAACGTCGCCGGTCGTCGAGGGCCTGTCGATCGACGAGGCGTTCATCGACGTGCGCGGGATGCGGCGGATCGCCGGCTCGCCGGAGGAGATCGCGCACCGGCTGCGCGCTCGTGTGCGCGAGGAGGTCGGGATCCCGGTGACCGTCGGGGTCGCGCGCACGAAGTTTCTCGCGAAGGTCGCTTCCGCGGTCGCGAAGCCGGACGGGCTGCTCGTGGTCGCGCCCGCCTCCGAGCTCGAGTTCCTGCATCCCTTGCCGGTCGAGCGATTGTGGGGCGTCGGCGACAAAACCGCGCACAAGCTGCACGCGCGCGGCCTGTTGACGGTCGGCCAGGTGGCGGCGCTGGCGGAGTCGACGCTGGTCGCGATGCTCGGGCGCGCGGCCGGGCGCCAGCTGCACGCGCTCGCCCACAATCGCGATCCGCGCCGCGTCCGGATCGGCGTCCGGCGCGGGTCGATCGGCGGGCAGCGGGCGATCGGGCGCGGGCCGCACACCGCGGAGGAGCTCGACGCGACGCTGGTCGCGCTGCTGGATCGGATCACGCGCCGCATGCGGCGGGCGCAGCGCGTGGCGCGCACCGTCGTGCTGCGGTTGCGGTTCTCCGACTTCACGCGCGCGACGCGCTCGCACACGATCAGCGAGGCGACCGCGCAGACGCGGCCCCTGCTCGGCGTCGCGCGCGATCTGCTGGCGGAGGCGCGGCCGCTGATCGCCGAGCGCGGGATCACGCTGCTCGGGATCTCCCTCACGAACCTCCTGAACGCCGACGAGGTCCAGCTCGCGCTCCCGCTCGATCGACATATGCCGACGGCGCTGGACATCGCGCTCGACAGCGTGCGCGACCGCTACGGGTCAGACGCGATCGTCCGGGCCGTGCTGCTCGACCGGGACCCGGGGATCGCCATGCCGCACCTGCCGGACTAGCTTCCCGGCGCCGCTTGACTGCCCGGCGTGATACCGCGCCGCGGATGCCTCGTACGTCAACACCAGGCAGGTAAGGAGGGGGTTCGGAATGGAAACGATCATCCGCGAGCGCCGCTCAGGGAACCTTGTGTCGTCTAAGTAGCGCTATGCGACAGTTAGCCGCCACCACGTGAAAGTAGTGCGTTGCGCGCCGATCGATCGTGATCGCTTGGCGTCCCTGCATGAGCGTTTCTGGGAGACCGGCCCCTTACCTGCCGCCGTTGACGTTCGCCGAAGGCTGAGTGCCGAAGAACTCGGCCAGCCGGCGGTTCACCTCGCCGGACTCGTCGTGGTGGATCCAGTGCGAGGCGTCGAGGTGCACCACCTCGCGATCGGGGACGTCGTCGGCGTGCGGCTCCGCGAGCTCCGGGAGCAGGTAGCGGTCGCGGTCGCCCCAGAGCACGAGCGTCGGCGCCGCGATCGGCGTCAGCTCCGCCCCGCGGCGGCGGACGCCCGCGCGGTAGTAGTTGACCATCGCGGTGCTCGCGCCCGGCTGCTCCCACGCCTCGACGTAGCGGGCCGCGTCCTCCGGCCGGAAGGTCCCTCGGCGGGCGTCCTTGGCGAAACCCTGCTTGAGCCCGGCCCAGTCGTCGCGCGAGAGCAGCCGCTCCGGCAGCCACGGGAGCTGGAAGAGGCCGAAGTACCACGACCTCTGCATCTGGCGGCGGTTGCGCAGCAGCGCGTGCCTGAAGCGGCGCGGGTGCGGCGAGCTGAGGATCGCGAGCCGGCGGACGGTCTCGGGGTGACGCATCGCGAGCTCCCACGCGGTCGCTCCGCCCCAATCGTGGCCGGCCACGCAGGCGGACTGCTCGCCGAGCGTCTCGATCAGCTCCTTCACGTCATAAGCCACGCGGTCGAGCGCGTACGCGGCGACCCCGGCAGGCTTCGACGACAGGTTGAAGCCGCGCAGATCCGGCGCCACGACCCGAAACCCGGCGGCGGCGAGCGCGGGGATCTGGAAGCGCCAGCCGAACCACGCCTCCGGGAACCCGTGCAGGAGGACCACGAGCGGCCCCTCGCCCTGCTCGACATAGTGAAGCCGGACCTCGCTCAGCTCGGCGTAGGCGTCGTTCATGCACGCATGATGTCGCGCACGATGATCCGGGCGGCGGGCACCGCCCCGCGGACGAAGCCGAAGAACGGGCCGAAATCGCGCGTGGCGGCGAATCCGGGGATGTAGAGGCCGGCGACGCTGGTGCCGAACGCGCGGTCGAGGTCGGGGAAGCCGTCGGTGGCGTCGATCGCCGGCAGATAGGGCACGCGAGCGATGTCGGCGCGGTAGCCGCACGCGAACACGATCCGGTCGACGTCCAGGCGCGCCCCGTCGGAGAGCGCGACGCGGAGGGGCCGCTCGCTGGCGCCGGCCCTCGCGGCGGCGCCGGCCCCCGCGGCGGCGCCGGCCCCCGCGGCGGCGCCGGGGCGCGCGGTGGCGCCGTCCACCGCGGTCACCTCGGCGTTGGCATGGCGGTGGACGGGAAGCCGCGCGAGGCGCGGCGCGAGCCAGTGCTCGAGCGTGAGGCGGCCGACCTCCCAGAACCGGCGCCCGATCGCATCGCGCTCGGCGGCCGGCAGGTCGCGCCACCAGCCGGGCGTCGAGAGCGTCGAGTCGATGTGGTCCTCCACGAACGCCCAGCTCACGCGGTCCAGGCGCGGCTCGGGGTGGCGGTGCACGACATCGACGCGCTCGGCGCCGTGCTCGCCGATCAGCGCGGCCCACTCGTACGCGCTCTGCCGCCCGCCGACGATCAGCACGCGCGCGCCGTCCATCGACGCGAAGTCGACGAGGTCGCACGTGTGCTCCCCGAGCCCCGCGCCCCACTCGGGCACCACGCCGAAGCGGGAGATGCCGGGCGCCGCGACGACCGCGCGCGTGGAGATCGCGCCGCCGCCGGCGAAGGTGGCGACGAAGCCGCGCGCGTCACCGCCGGCCGGCGCCACGCGCACCACCTCCTCGTCGCGCACGGCGATGCCGGCCTCGGCCGCGAACCACTCCGCGTACTCGAGGAACGTCGCGATCGGGAGCGGGTCCGGCTCCTCTCCCGCCAGGAACTCGCGCAGGGTCAGCTCCTCGACCGGGTCCAGGTGCCACTCCGGACCGGAGCGCAGGAACATCCCCGCGGGCATGTGCTCGCGCCAGAAGCTCATCGGCCGCCCCACGACCGTCGTCGACAGGCCGGCGCGCACCGCCTCGCGCGCCACCGACAGCCCGTACGGACCGGCGCCGATGACGAGCAGGTCCGTCACACGCGCAGCAGCACGGCCTCGCCCTGCCCGCCGCCACCGCACAGCGTCGCGACGCCGAGCCCGCCGCCGCGCCGGCGCAGCTCATAGGCCAGCGTGAGCACGAGCCGCAGGCCGGAGGCGGCCAGCGGATGGCCCAGCGCGACGGCGCCGCCGTTGACGTTCACGCGCTCCAGCGAGATCCCCAGCGCCTGCACCGACGCGAGCACCACGCCCGCGAACGCCTCGTTGATCTCCCACAGGTCGACGTCGCGCGCCGGCACACCGTGGGCCGAGAGCAGCTTCGCCGACGCCTCGGCCGGCCGCAGGTGCAGCGTCGAGTCCGGCCCGGCCACAACTGCGCGCCCCACGATCTCGGCCAGCGGCTCCGCACACCGCTCGCGCGTGGTGACCAGCGCCGCCACTCCGCCATCGGACACCTGCGATGCGTTGCCGGCGGTGATCGTCCCTTCGCGCGTGAACGCGGCCGGCAGCGCGGCCAGCGCCTCCAGCGACGTGTCGCGCACGCCCTCGTCCACGGCGAAGCCGCCGACCGGCGCGATCTCCTCCGCGAGCCGGTCGCGCCCGCCGAGCGCCCGCGCGTGCGAGCGCGCCGCGAAGCGATCCTGCGCGTCTCGCGAGATCCCGAGCCGGGCGTTCTCGGCGTCGGACATCGCGCCCATCCCGGCGTCGGCGATCGAGCAGTAGAGCCCGTCGTGGACCATCACGTCGACGAGCGGCCGGTCGCCGATCCGCACCGCGGGCCGCATCCGCACCGCGTGCGGCGCGCGCGTCATCGAGTCGAAGCCGCCGACCAGCACGCAGCTCGCCTCGCCCTCGCGCAGCATGCTCGCCGCCAGCCCCACGGCGCTCATGCTCGCCAGGCAGACGTCGTTCAGGGTGATCCCCGGCACCGTGCGCCCGACGCCGCCCTGCAGCGCCGCCCGCCGGCCCGGGTTCTGCCCGTTGGCCGCCTGCAGCACGTTGCCCATCGCGACATAGTCGGGCTCGAGCCCGCCGCCGCGCTCCAGCGCCGCGCCCACGGCATGAGCGCCGAGCGCCACGGGATCCATGCCCGCCAGCGCGCCCTGGAAGCGCCCGATCGGCGTCCGCACGCCGGCCGCGAGCACGACGGTCATACCCGGAAGTGAATCCGGATCCGGGTGCCGCCGTCGTCGGGACGCTCGATGTTGACCTCGTGCGCCACCGCACCGATCACCGACAGGCCGAGCCCGAGGCCGGGCGAGTCGGGATTCGGTTGCATCCCGCAGCCGTAGTCGCGCACGACAACCACCAGGCCGTCGGGGCGCGCGCAGGCGACGATCCGCATGTTGCCGGACTCGCCGTCGCGGTACGCGTGCAGCACCGCGTTGGTCGCCGCCTCGGTGATCGCGAGCGCGACGTCGCCGGGGTTGGCGAGCATGTGACGCTCCGCGAAGGAGACCACGTCGCGACGCACCTTTCCGATGGAGGTGGGCACCGCCTCGAGCTGCAACTCGAGGCGCTCGACTTCGGCCATGGTCGACGTCTGCCGAAAGATAGCCGCGAACCCTGAGAGCGCTAGAGGGGCGAGGCCAGCCAGCGCAGCGCGCGCAGGCCGGGGCGCACCAAGTACTCGCCGCCGCGCACGGTGGTGAACGTCGGCAGGCGCCCGAGCACGACCGGCGGGTGGCCTTGGATGACCATCCGCCCGCCGCCCTCGGCGTGGTAGCCGATGATCGGGTCGCGGTCGTCGCCGACGCCGAACGGGTCGCCGTCGTCGATCCAGCGCGACTGGATGACCTCGAACTGGCGCTCGATGTCGGCCTGGTAACACTTGAAGACCAGCCCGCGCTCGACGCCGTCGTCCTCGAGCACGCCGTCAGGCAGCGGCGGCCCGAACGCGCGGCCGCGGCGGATGATCCGGTGGCGATCCGACAGCTTGCCGCCGAAGAAGCCGTCGTGATCGCGCGGGTTCGCGCGCCGCACGTGCGCGCCGACGGGGCATGCCATGCCGTCGGGGTCCTGCGTGTAGCGGAAGTCGTTCACGCGCGCCGGGTCGCCGGCGATCGCCGGGTCCGGGCCGTGCGGCGAGCTGACCAGCGGCGTGCCGTCCTGCCAGCGGCCGACCATCTTCGCGGCCAGAAGGTCCGGATCGTCGCCGTTGAAGGAGGCCAGGTAGGTGCGCAGCCGCTCCGGGTGCATGCGCATCTTGCGGTAGACGACGAACGACGAGTGCTTGTCGAACGGCGGCACCGGCGCGATCGGGAAGCCGCCGTCCTGGTCGCGGCAGCCGATCACGAACTCGCCGGGCGCCACGTCGCGCCAGCCGCCGCCCGGGTTCGGCAGGCCGTCGCCGGGCCGCGGCTCCGCGCCCGAGCCGGCGATCGCCGGCTGCGCGATGCCGTCCTTGAAGCCGAAGTGGTCGCGGCCCTCGGGCAGCACGCGCGCGCGCTGCTCGTTGACCACCGCGATCGCGCCGGCGGCCGCGTCCAGCGTCTCCTGCAGGCGCGCACGCGCCCGGTCCAGCGCGGGCTCGTCGACTCCGTAGAGCGTCACCAGCACGTGCGCGTCGCCGGTGCCGAGCCCCGGCTCCCAGTTCGCCGGCGCGTTGTCCCCGCGGTCGCCGAGCAGGTCGGCGCGCGCCGCCATGCCGTCGCGGAAGTCCTCCGGGAACGTCGCGAGCATCGACCGCGACACGCCGAGCGCGGCCAGCCCGGAATAGGTGAAGGCGAGGTTGAGCGTGTCCGAGGGCGCCTCGTCCCACGGGGCGGCGGTGGTCACCCCGGCGACCAGCCCGCGCAACCACTGCCGCCCGCGCGCCGCGTCGTCGATGCGCACGAACACGTACACGCCCGACTCGTGCGTGTAGCCGCGCAGCAGGTTGCCCTGCAGGTCGGCGACGTCGATATCCACCCGCGAACGGCGACGGTGCGGGAGGGCTTCCGGCCGTCCCAGCGTCATGGCCGCATCAAGGCCTTGAAGGCCTCCTGCAGCTCGGCGTCGCTCATCCCACGCGCGTTCTCCACCAGCTTGCCGAAGCCCTCCTGAACCCGCAGGCCCTCGTGCACGTCCTCGACGCGCTTGAACGGCCACGGCGACAGCAGGTAGCCGTTGGCCTTCTGGTGCGAGCGCACCCAGTCCGCGAACCCGCCCGGCTCGGCCACGTAGCCGGAGCAGCGCGAGAAGATCTCGCCGGACTCGGGCAGCGCGGCGACGGCGCGCAGGAACGCGTCGATCTCGCCGTCGAGGCTGGCGGTGAAGGCCAGGTACGGGCGGTCGAGGTGCTCGGGCACCTGCGGCGGGCCCTGGTAGACGAGGTCGCGGATCACCAGCAGGCGGACGAAGTGCGCCTGGGGAAGCGCGGCGAACGGCGAGGCCAGCGGATCCAGGGACTCCAGGTGGGCCTCCAGCGCGTCCACCTGACCCGGCTGCACGGGCAGCAGCGACGTCAGCCCGTAGGCCGTGCCGTACTTGTTGGGATCGAGCTGGGTGACCAGCCTGAGCGTCTCGCGCAGGCCCATCAGAGGTGGCGCTGAAGGTCGGCGACCGCGGCCTCGAAGGCCTTCCGGAACTGCGCCGGGCTCAGCCCTGCGGCCTCGCGCTCGAGCTGTTGGAGCCGCTCGTGCGCCTCCAGCGCCGACATCGTCATCTTCACGCTCGCCTGCGGATAGGCCGCGTGGTAGTGGCCGCCCTCGAGGCTGTTCATGGCGATCCAGCGCTTCAGCGGCTCGGCCGGCGGCGGGCCCGGGAACGCGAAGCCGCGTCCCCAGATCACGCGGATGTCCTTCGGGATCACGTACGCGAACGCGTCTATGTACTGACGCCACGGGATGTCGAAGTTGCTCTCGAAGAACAGGTACGAGTAGCGCTTCTTCTCGTCCGGCGCGAACTCGCGGAAGATCGCCCAGCGGACGTAGTAGATGAACTTGAACTGCAGACTGTGGTCGCGGAAGTAGGTGTGGTAGCGCGCGCTGCGCATCACCAGCCACAGAAACGGCACCCAGAACGGCCGGATCGGCGTCAGGAGCGTCAGGCAGCGGGCGCGGCCCGCGACGTTCCCGCCGCTCGGGGGTGCGCTGGGTGCTTGCGCGGTGTCGACTGCTGTGCTCATCCGATCCTCACATGCCGAATTCCGCATTGACCCTACCGTGCCTGGTACGTTCGCGACCGATGAGCACCACCACGCTGCCGGCGGACGCCACGGCTCCGCGCTCAACACCGCCTTCCGGTCGCTCGCGGGACAACGGGGTCATCGAGCTCGTCCGCTTCCTCTCGAACCCGCTGACGTACCTCGACGGACTGCGCGACGACGGTCGCGACGTCGTCCCGTTCAAGCTCGCCAACCTGCCCGCTCATCTGGTGACCAAGCCCGAGCTGCTCAAGCTCGCGATGCAAAACGAGAGCTGGCCGCCGATCTCGCGCGGGCGCCTGATGGGGCTGCAGAAGTGGTACACGGAGGGCCTCTTCCTCTCCTACGGGCCCGAGCACCACCGCCAGCGCGACGACATCTGGAAGCCGCTGCTCAAGGACCCGCTGGTCACCGACATCGCGATCGAACGCACACGCCGCAAGGTCGACTCGTGGGTCGAGGGACAGCCGTTCGAGGTCTACAAGGAGCTGCGCACGCACTGCTGGGCGATCGACTGGCAGGCGTGGACCGGGACCGACCTCGAAGCGGCGCCGGACATCCTGGAGGCGCTCGAGCTCGGCGTCGAGGCGCTCGCCTGGCTCGTCCTGCCGTTCGGCCCGGCGCGCTGGAACTGGGCGCTGCCGCAGAGCCGTAAGACGCGTGACGCCAAGCGCAAGCTGGACTCCGTGATGGCGCTCCTTATCGCCGAGCGCCGCGGGCGCACGAGCGGCGCCGGTCCCGACGACTTCCTGACCAAGCTCGTCCGCCTCGCCGATGCCGAAGGCTCGATCACGTCCGACGAGCAGGTCCGGGCCACGTTCAAGATGTGGTTCGGCGCCGACCAGCTGCACGCGCTGTTCACGTGGACGCTGTGGCTGCTGGCCCAGAATCCGGACGTCGAGGCGCGCTGGCACGCCGAGCTCGACGAGGTGCTCGGCGACCGCGCGGTGACCGAGGCCGACATCCCGAAGCTGCGCTACACGGTCAAGGTGCTGCACGAGTCGATGCGCGTGTATCCGCCGGTGTGGGGCTTCTTCCGCCAGGTGACCGAGGACTTCCAGCTCGGCGACCAGGTGATCCCGCGCGGGCACCTGATGGGCATGAGCCCGTGGGCGACGCACCGCGATCCGCGCTACTGGCCCGACCCTCTGCGGTTCGACCCCGAGCGCTGGTCGGAGGGCGCCCCGCGCCCGCCCGAGCTGTCGTACTTCCCGTTCAGCGCCGGCCCGTACGAGTGCCACGGGCGCGGCCTGGCGATGAAGGAGGCCGCGCTGATCCTCGCCACGCTCGGCCAGCGCTGGGCGTATCGCCCGGCCGGACCGGAGCCTAAGCCGTCCGCCACGTGGGCCACCGAGCCCAAGGGCGGAGTGCGGATGAAGCCGGTCCCGAGGCCTTGAGCGGCGAAGCCTCGCCCTGCGGGCTCGTGGGCGCGATGCGATGACGACGGTTGCCGCGCCGGCTGGGGCGCGGCGCCGGGGCGCCGTCCAACTCGCACGCTTCGGGGCCGACCCGCTCGCCTATCTCGACGCCGCGCGCGCGCTCGAGGGCGACATCCTGTCCGCGCGGCTGGGCGGCGAGACCGTGCACCTCGTGCGCCGCCCTGACCTGATCCGCGCCGCGCTGGTCAACGAGGACTGGCCGCCGATCTCGCGCGGGCGGCTGATGGGGCTCGACAAGTGGTACTCGGGCGGCCTGATCCTGACCGAGGGAGCCGAGCACCACCGCCAGCGCGACGACCTGTGGAAGCCGCTGCTGGCCGACCCGCGCACGCTCGAGGTCGCGCGCGAGCGCACCGGGCGCTGGCTGGACACGTGGACCAACGCGCCGATCGAGCTCTTCAGCGCGTTCCGCTCGCACGTCTGGGGGATCGACTGGGCAGCGCTGACCGGCGAGGACATGACGCCCGAGCTGCTGCGCGCGCAGGAGGCGGGCGTGGCCGCGCTCGTGTGGCTGCTCGGTCCGCTCGGCGCGCGCCGCTGGAGCTCCCCGCCCGCCGCCCGCACGCGGGCGGCCCGCAAGCGCCTGGACGCGGCGATCGACGCGGCCGTCGCGGCCCGTCGCGCCGAGCCGCGCGACGACCTCCTGAGCAAGCTCGTCGCGCTGGAGAGCGACGACCAGCTCGTCCAGGCGACGGTCAAGCAATGGCTCGGCGCCGACCAGCTGATGGGCATCTTCACCTGGGGCCTGTACCTGCTCACCACCAACCCGGAGATCGAGGCGCGCTGGCACGCGTCGCTCGACGGTGGCGACGAGTACACGATCCGCGTGGTCAAGGAGACGCTGCGCCTCTACCCGCCGGTGTGGAGCTTCTTCCGCGAGCTGACCGCCGACTACGAGCTCGGCGACCACGTGATCCCCGCCCGCGAGATGATGGTCCTCAGCCCGTACTTCACGCACCGCGACGAGACGGTGTGGGAGGACCCGCTGCGCTTCGATCCCGACCGCTGGGACTCCACGCCGCCGGACGGCGCCTACTTCCCGTTCAGCGCCGGCCCGTACGAGTGCCACGCGCACCGCCTGGCGATGCAGGAGGCGGTGCTGATCCTCTCGATGGTCGGCCGCCGCTTCCGCTTCAAGCCGATGCGCGAGGACCCGCCCCGGCCGATGGCGACCGGGGCGATCGTCCCCAAGGGCGGACTGCGGATGCGGGCGCTAGCGCGCGGCTAGCGCCGGCTCGGGCTCGACCGGCGGCGCCTTCGGCGTCGAGGACTCGAAGTCCATCGCGGGGAGGAAGCTGAGCCACTTCGGCAGCCACCAGTTCCACTTACCCATCAGCGCCATCGTCGACGGCACGAGGATCAGGCGCACGACGGTCGCGTCGAGGAAGATCGCGACCGCCAGGCCGACGCCGATCTCCTTCACCTGCGGCAGGCCGGCCGCCGCGAAGATCAGGAAGACGAGCACCATGATGATCGCCGCGCTGGAGATCGTCTTCGCCGAGTCCGACAGGCCGCCCGCGACGGCCGCGCGGTTGTCGCCCGTCTCGTTGAAACGCTCCTTGATGCGGCTGAGCAGGAACACCTCGTAATCCATCGACAACCCGAACACGATCGCCAGGACCAGCGGCGGCGTGAGCGAGTTGACGTAGCCGAGGTGGTCGAAATTGATCAGCGAGTCGGTCCAGCCGTACTGGAACACAAGGACCAGCACGCCGTAGGCAGCGCCGACCGAGAGCAGGTTCATGATCACTGCCTTCAGCGGCAGCAGGACCGAGCGCATCAACAGCAGCAGCACCAGATAGCTGAAGACGACCACGAACAGCGCGACCTTCCACAGCGAGCCGGAGATCAGGTCCGTGAAGTCATGGTCCTGCGCCGCCGCTCCGCCGACGTTGAGCTTCGCCCCTTGCAGGCTCATGTCGCGCAGCTTCTGCACGAGCGCGAAGGTGGCGTCGCTCTCCGGGTCGCTGCGTGACGTGACCTCGAGCAGCACGAGGTGCCCGTCGCGCGAGACGACGGGCTTGCCGACCGCGGCGACTCCTGGGAGCTTCTGCACGGTCGAGCCGAACTGCTCGACCTGCTGCGCGTTCACGGCGCCCTTGCCGTAGTCGGCCACGACCTGCACGGGGCCGCCGGCGCCGGCGCCGGCCGCCTTCGCGGCGAGGTCGACGCCAAGCCGCGTCTCGTAGTCCTTGGGCAGCTGGGCGACCGCGCCGGTGCCCCACTTCAGCGACAGCGCGGGAATCGTCAGGATCAACATGAACACGGTTGCGCCGGTGGCGTAGAGGACGGGGCGATTCATCAGGCGGTTGGTCCAGCGTGTCCAGAACGGCTCCACGCCCTCGCGCGGCTCACGGCTGATCTTCTTGACGACCTTGCCGACGACCTTGCCCGGCTCGTACGCGCGATGGCCCAGCGTCTTGATCAGCGCCGGCAGCAGCGTCACGGCGGCGACGATGGCGACTCCGACCACGACGATCGCGCCGATCGCCATCGAGTGCATCGTCTTGGAGTTGACCAGGAACAGGCCGGCGAGCGCGATGATCACCGTCACGCCGGAGAACGCGACCGCCAGGCCGGACGTGCGCATCGCGGTCTGCCGCGCCTCGTCTTCCGAGGCGCCCTGGGCGATCTCCTCGCGGTATCTGGAGAGCACGAACAGCGAGTAGTCGACCGCCACGCCGATGCCGAGCATCGACGAGATGTTGGTCACGAAGATCGACATGTCGATCAACTCCGCGACGAAGTAGACGATCGCGCCCGTGACGGCCACGGCGATGAAGCCGAGGCTGAGCGGCAGCAGGGCGGCGGCGACGCTGCCAAAGATCAGCAGCAGCACGATGAAGACGATCGGGAAGCCGACGAACTCGGCCTTCTCGAGGTCCGTCTTGGACAGGTCCTGCATGCCGGCCCACAGCGCCTGCTGGCCGACGAGGTGGATCCGCACCCGGTCGTTCTCGCCCTCGAGGATGCCGGCGTTCTTACGGATCTCGGCCGCGGCGTCGAGCGTCGCGTCGGCCGAGCCGGTCACTTTCAGCGCCAGCAGCACGATCGGCTTGTCCGAGGCGGCGCGCGCCGCCTGCACGAACTGCGGCACGACCTGCACGCCGTCGACGCCCTTGGTGCCGTCGACCGCCTTGGTGATCGCGGCGTCGAGCGCGCCCTTGTCGCCCTTTGAGTTGTCGAAGACGAAGACGAGCTTCTCGGACTCGACGCCCGGGAACTGCTTGATCGAGTCGGCCACGAACGTGGACTGCGAGCCAGGGACCTCGAAGCCGCCCGCCGTCAGGTGCTTCGTCTGCATTGCGAAGAACGGGAGGGAGACCACCAGGAGGACGATCCAGGTGCCCAGGACGAACTTGCGGCGGCGCGAGATGAAGCTCCCGAGCCGATCCATGGCTGCTTGCATTCCCGCTTTGTAGCCGACGCGCCGGGGGTCGTGGGATTTTCTCCTGGCCGTTCGGCCTTGCAATCCTGGCCGAACCGCGGATAGAACAGGCCGATGGAGTCCGCCACCGCTGTCCGCAGCCCGGCTTTGCCGCGCGCCGAGGTGCATCCGATCGCCACCTCGGACGGCACCGAGGTCCGCCTGACCCGCTACCGGATGGGCACCAAGGGCCCGCTCGTCATGGCTCCGGGCTACGGCAACGCCGCGCGCGCGTTCGCGGTCGACACCGTTCCCAAGAACTTCGTGGAGTACCTGGGCGAGCACGACTACGACGTCTGGCTGCTCGATTACCGCGCCAGCCCGGACCTTCCGTCGAGCTGGACGCAGTTCACGGTCGACGACATCGCGCTGCGCGACTGGCCGGCCGCGATCGCCCATGTCCGCGAACAGACCGGATCCGAGACTGTTCAGGCGATGGGCCACTGCGTCGGCGGCCTGTCGCTGTTCATGGCGATCGGCGGCGGCCTGGAGGGCCTGCGCTCGGCGATGTTCTCAGCGCTCGCCGGCCACCCGATCCCGACCGTCGGCAACCAGATCCGCGCCGGCGTGCGCCTCGCCTCGCTGTTCAAGACGCTCGGGATCGACGGGCTGAACACCGACTACGACCCGAAGGCGCTGCCCGACCGCGCCGTCGAGCTCCTGATGCGGGCGCTGCCCTTCCGGCACGTCTACGACTCACCCGTGGCGCGGCGGATCTACTTCGTCTACGGCGACGTCTTCCAGTACGAGAACATCAACCGGCCGACCATGGAGGAGGCCGTCCCGGCCTTCTTCGGCAACGGCAACATCACGTTCTTCGAGCACATCTCGCTGATGATCCGCGCCGGCGCGGCCCGCAACGCGGAGGGCGAGGACGTCTATCTCTCCAATACGGACGCGTATCGGATGCCGATCGCCTTCCTGACCGGCGAGAATAACCGCATGTTCGTGCCCAAGGGTCTGGAGCGCACGTACGACACGCTGCGCAAGGCCAACGATCCCGGCCTCTACGCGCACCACGTGTTCAAGGACTACGCGCACCTCGACTGCTGGCTCGGGACGAACGCCGAGCGGGACACGTTCCCCACCGCCCTCGCCGAGCTGGAGAAGCACAACTGACATGAGCATGACCGACGAGCAGGCCGCCCAGCACGCGGGGCTGCGGGACTTCCTCGGCTACTCGTTCGCCGATTGCCTCCAGGACCGGCGTACGCGGCGAGTGGCCCAGGGCGTGTCGCTCACGGGCGGGCCGATGAGCTATGAGAGCGGCAACCCGCCGTCGCCGCTGACGCCGCTGGAGGAGGCGATCCTGATCGCCTCGACCAGCGTCACCGGCGCGGTCATGCACGACGGGCCGCTCGACAAGCCCAACGGCTCCAAGGAGCTGGGCACGATGTTCATGGAGGTGGCCGGCCGCGCCGCCTCGAGCGCCGACAACGCCCAGGCCACGTCGTTCTTCATGATCAACGACGAGGGCGTGTGGTTGATCAAGCGCCCGCGCGGACGCGAGGCGATCGAGCTCTTCAAGGAGATCCCGCACCGCTGGGAGGACCGCACGGAGGAGCACTGGCTCACGTTCGCGAACGCCGTCAAGCGCAAGGTCTACGACGAGCGCTTCGCGTTCCCGCGCGAGTGGCCGTACTACCTCGGCTGGAACGCGCAGCACTCCAACCGGCCCGGCACCACGTGCTTCCTGCCGGTCGTCGACAACACGCGCCAGACGATCAACGTGCTGTTGATCCTGCTGGCCGAGCCGCACGGCAAGGTGCCGCTGTTCATCGACGATTGGAGCGCGTTCAAGCCCCGGTCGGTGATGGACTGGGCGGCCTGGGCGGCATCCAAGCTCGGGTTCGTGGACCCGATCCCGTATCACCCGATCGGCGGCATCAAGCGCGTGCGCGGCGGCTTCGCGACGCCGAACACGCCGGCGCCGCTCGGCTCGCTGACGAACATGCGCACCGACTACGAGGCGCATTTCCTGATGCAGAACCTGATGCTCACCGGCGAGGCGCTGCGGCTCGGCGGCTGGGTCCACGGCGCGCCGATGATCCCGTACGTGTGGAAGCGCGACCCGGCCAAGGGCGAGCTCGGGCTCGGCTTCCGCGAGTACAGCGCCAAGACGTTCGACTCGCGGTTCAAGCGCTGGCCGCCAGTGCCGGCGTCGCAGCCGAACTACGTCGGCATCGATGGCGTGCTGGAGGGTCTGTGCCCGCCGTACATCACCGACATGGACGCCGCCGTCGACGCGGTGCTCGAGGAGAAGTTCGGCCCCAACGGCGTCTACAGCGACGCCGAGGTGTTCGCGCAGGCCTACAAGGACAAGGCCACGGCCGAGACCTACATGCGCAACGCCGGCCATCCCTCCAAGGAGGCGGTCGACTACGCGAAGGAGATCTGCCGCTACCTGGTCGAGACGTACGGCCGGTTCCCCGCGCACTCGGACGCGTTCCACCTGCCAGGCATCTGGGTGCAGTTCTCGCACCTGGAGATCGAGTACTACGAGCGGTTCGGCAAGCCGTCGCACACGCGCCGGCAGGCCGAGGGCAAGGAGATCTGGAAGCGCTAGAGATGGCCACCACGTCGCATGTCGCAGCGGCGCCTGTCCTGACGCCGCCGAAGCCGGGCAACACGATCGGCCGGATGACCGGCCTGACGCTGTTCACGCCGATCCGCAAGCAGTGGCTGCCGATCGCCAAGACGGGGTTCTGGCTCGGGCGGTGGGTCCCGCTCGCCCAGAAGCACATCCTGCAGTTCAACTTCATCCACTACGTGCGCTGGACGCACGTGAACAAGCTGCCCGACGGGCAGAAGCTCAACTACACGTACCTGTTCTTCGAGAGCAACTTCGACGGGCCCTGGCAGCACTACATCGACGCGTTCGCGTACTGCATCCCGAAGGACATCCGCTTCGTCTGGGGGCGCGGGCTCAACTTCCCGGCGCCGCCCCCGGCCGAGCCGCTGAAGGCGTGGATCGCCGCCAACTCGATGGAGGGCGGGACGTACTACTGCGCCTATCCCGAGGCGAGCACGCGCATGTGCAAGGCCGCCCTGGAGGTCAAGGCGCGGCTGGACATCCTGCGCGCCGGCGCCGCCTCGATGATGCCCGAGGAGTTCAAGGCGGCCTACGAGGAGTTTCTCACCGAGACCCAGGCCCACCTCTGATGGCGGGCGAGTACCGCAACCGCACGGGCGGCGTGTACGCGCTGACCACGTTCGCGTCGATCCTCCCGGGCCACGCCGGCGAGGTGCAGGCTTACCTCGATGCGATGCCCCTGGGCGCCGAGAGCCCGCTGGCGCGGCTGTCGCAGCTGCACCTCTCGCGCATCCACGTCTTCCACGAGCTGGTCGACCAGGACGGCGGGCATCGCGTCGACAAGCTCGAGGCGCCGCAGCTGGTCTTCACGTCGAGCTTCGACGGCGATCTGGACGCCTACCTGGACGCGATCGCCGAGAACGTGCCCGAAGCGGACGAGTGGTGGGGCCACTGCGCCGGCTACCCCGGGCGCTCGGACAAGGCGGCGTTCCGCGCCTGGATTCGCGCGCACCAGGTCCACACGCAGCTGTTCGCCAACGCCTACCACGGCGCCACCGTGCAGGACGTCCGCGAGGCGCTGGACGCGCGTGAGCGGGTGGTCGCCTTCGCGGCCGAGACGCAGGGGCTGGACGCGGCGGAGCTGCAGCAGCGCTTCCTGGCGGAGCTCGCCTGATGGCGCGCACGATGCCCCGGCTCGCGCGGCGCGGCCGCGAGAAGCCCGACTTCGCGCTCTCGGACATCCAGGGCAACGTCCTGCGCGGCTACACCTACCCCTGCGCGGCGTATCTGTTCCTGCGGATCGATGACGTCGAGATGGCGCGCGCGCTGATGGCGCGCATGCTGCCGGTGGTGGCGAGCGCCGAGGAGTGGACCGACGGGCCGCCGGAGACGGCGCTGCACGTCGCGCTGACCTACTCCGGGCTGGTCGCGATCGGGCTGCCGCCGGAGATCTTGGAGTCGTTCCCCGAGGCGTTCCGCCAGGGGATGGCGGCGCGAGCCGAGCGGCTCGGCGACCGCGGGCCGAGCGCGCCCGAGCACTGGGAGGCCGGTCTCGGGACCGGCGAGGCGCACGTGCTGGTGACCGTCTACGCGGTCGACGCCGAGAAGCTCGATGTGGCGCGGATGACGCTCAAGACCGTCGGCGCCGAGGGCGCGGTCACGGTCGTGCACGAGCAGCGCGCCGAGGCGCTCGACGGCGGCCAGGACCACTTCGGCTTCTTCGACGGCATCGCGCAGCCGGCGATCGACGGCGGCGGCGTGACCGGGCGACCCGGCGACGGGCAGCCGACGCGGACCGGCTGGCGCGACGTGGCGCCGGGCGAGTTCCTGCTCGGTCATAAAGACGAGGACGGCGGGCTGCCGGAAGCGCCGCTGGCGCCGTTCGACAAGAACGCGACCTACATGGTCTACCGCAAGCTCGCGATGGACGTGGCCGCGTTCCGGCGCTGCATCGCCGAGCACGGGTCGAGGTACCCGGGCGGCCCGGACGCGCTGGGGGCGAAGATCGTCGGCCGCTGGCAGGACGGGACGCCGCTGTCGGTGTCGCCGGACGCGCCCGATCCGGAGCTCTCGGCCGATCCGCTGCGGATCAACGACTTCCGCTACGGCGACGACCCGGCCGGCCTGAAGTGCCCGGTCGGGTCGCACATCCGGCGCGCCAACCCGCGCGACTCGGACGGGTTCTTCGGCGGCAAGCTGTCGGACCGCCATCGCATCATCCGGCGCGGCCGGCCGTACGGTCCGCGGCTGCCCGAGGACGTGCTGGAGGACGACGGCGTCGAGCGCGGGCTCGTCTTCGTCTGCTTTCAGTCCGACATCTGGCGCCAGTTCGAGACGATCCAGGCGCTCTGGGTCGACGACGGCGATCCGTTCGGGCTGGGCGCCGACAAGGACTTCCTGATCGGCGAGCCGGGCGACAACGGCGCCGTCGGCAAGATGACGATCCCGGGCACGCCGCCGTTCATCGTGCGCCCGCAGCCGCGCTTCGTGACGCTGCGCGGCGGCGAGTACCTGATCCGCCCGTCGATCAGCGCACTTCGCTGGCTGGCGGAGGGTTAGCGTTGACGGCGGCGGGCGCCCCTGGAGGGGACCCGCCTGGTCGTGCTGCTTGCGGCTGAAAGGCAACGGCGCAGGTAAGGGAGTGGGGGAGAAAGTTACGGTGACTGTAAATCGATCATCGGCTCGGGCTCGTCGCCGGGGGGTGGGTAACGTTTGCGTCCTGTGAGGACACTTTCGTAGCGCACCCCCCTTCGTGGTGGGCGGTTGCTTGATCGATCGTGCGCGATTCCCGTCCGAAGATGGTCGTTTCCGATCGGACCCAGCTGCCCTCACCTGCGCAGTTGCCGTTCAGCACGCCAAGCGTCCCCTCAAGCGGCGTCATGAAAGATCACGCCGAGCCCTAGCCGCTCACCACGCGCGAGCGTGGCGACGCCATGCCGCAGCGTCGCCCGGTAGTAGCCGTTCTTGCCGCGCGCCGGCCGGTGCCGCGTCGGGAACAGCAGCAGCTCGCCCTGGTTGAGCGAGATGACGTGCGCGCGCGACTGCTGGCGCGGGCGCTGCTCGACCAGCACCGACTCGCCGCCGTCGAAGTCCTCGCCCTTGCGGCTGAGCACGGTGAGCGCCTGGAACGGGAACGCGACGTCGCCGTAGAGGTCCTGGTGCAGCGCGTTGTAGCCGCCCTCGCGGTAGCGCAGGATCAGCGGGGTCGGCCGCTTCTGGCCGGCGGCGTGGCACGTGGCCAGGAACTCGTCGAGCGTGTCCGGGTAGCTCTGATCCCCCAGCCACCCCGCCCATCGATTCGCCGCCCGGGCCAGCTCCGGATAGAGGCCTTCACGGAGCTGTGAAACCAGCGGCGGGAGCGGGTTGTCGAAGTACTTGTACTCGCCCTCGCCGAAGTTGTGGCGGGCCATGTGGATGGTGCTGCGAAACGCGCCGTCGTCGTAGAGCGCCTGCAGCGCTTCGCACTCTTGCTGGGTCAGGACGGCGCCGGTACGCGCGAAGCCGTCGCGGTCGAGCGTGTCGTGGAGGTCAGCCCACGGGAGGGAGCGGATGTTCAGCATCACCCGCTTCAACGGGCTCTGCCGCCGGAGTGTGAGTCTCCGCGGGCGGCTCCGGCTGGTCGGCCAGCGACCACAGCATCACCTTCGCCACGCGCCCGCGCACCTCGGCCTCGCCGACCTCGATCAGGTCATCGACCGGGCGCATGAGCATCGAGCGGGTCGTGTCGGACACGAACAGCTGATGCGGCGTGCCCTTCGTCATGCCCTCCAGGCGCGCCGCGGTGTTCGTGGTGTCACCGAGCGCGGTGTACTCGAGCCGTCGTTCTGAGCCCACGTTGCCCGACATCACGGCCCCGCTGTTGAGCCCGATGCCCATCTTGAACCCGCCCTCGTTGAGGCCCTTGTCGCGCAGGTAGCCGTTGAACTTCTCCATCCTGCTCAGCATGTCCCGCGCCGCCTCCAGCGCCCGGTCGGCGTGGTCGTCCTGCTGCAGCGGCGCGCCGAACACGGCCATGATGCCATCGCCCATGTAGGCCACCAGCGTCCCGCCATGGTCGAGGATCGCCTCGCTCATCTCGGTCAGGTACATGTTCAGCGCCTCGATCACCTGCTCCGGCTCCAGCGACTCGCTGAAGCTCGTGAAGCCGCGCAGGTCGGAGAACATCACGGTGCCCTCGCGGCGGACGCCGCCGAGCCGCACGCCGGACGCGTCCTTGAGCACCTGATCGACCACGGACTCGGGGACGAAGCGCGCGAACGCGTCGCGTGTCTGCTCGCGCTCGAACGCCACCGTGAGACCGTGGACGCCGGCGGCCACGACGATGCCGGTGATGGCCGCCGCGATGGCGTAGACGACGGTGATGATCGTGCCCGAGTTGAACGCAAGCTGTGCAGCCACCAGCACGGCGACGATGCCGACGAGCCCGATGACGACGGCGAGCATGATCCGGCGGATCCGCAGCGCCGCCAGCGGCGTCAGCGCGCCGAGCAGCACGACGAGCAGCGCGTTGATCCAGCCGGCGCCGCTGCGCAACGGGAAGCCCTCGATCGCCGTCCAGGCCGCCACGCCCTGGATCTCGGGGCCGGGCATCAGGCCCTTGTTGGTCGTCGACGTGAGGTGGAGGTCCTGCAGCACGGGGGCGGACGAACCGACGACGACGATCTTTCCTCGCACCGACGCGGGGTTCCATGTGCCCTTCTCGATGTCGTCGAAGCTGATGTACGGAACCGTGTACGGCGGGCCGGGGAAGTCGATCCATTCCTCGTTGCCGGACGGCCTGGGCAGCTTCCGCCCGGCGTACGCGTCCGCCGTGGCCATGCCGAATGAGGTCAGGTGGTCGATCGAGAACGCCACCTTGCGGATCCGGCCGTCGACGTCGGTGACGTAGTTGCCGTTGGCGGGGATCGCATGCGTCTCGGCAAGCGCCTGACCACCGCCGAGGATGCTCGTCTCGCCATTGGTCCCGACCTCGGTCGTGCTCATGACGATCCTGGGCCCGGCCTTCTGCACCGCGAGATAGAGGGCGTTGTCGGCCTTGTCGTCGCCGCTGGGCTCCGTGAACTGGACGTCGTAGGCGATCACCTTCGCGCCCGCGTCCAGCAGCTTGCGGATCACCGCCGCGTGCCGGCGGCGATCGATCGGCCAGGTGCGGCCTTCGCCGGTGATCGACTTCGCGTCGATGTCGACCACCACGACAGGCGGGACCTGCTGCTTGCCGCGGATGTCGAAGCGCGTGTCGACGGTCGAAAGATCCATGCGCTGCAGCAGGTTCGTGGTCATCACCCCGAGCGCGACGACCGGCACGACGAACGCCGCGGCGATCAGCAGCAGCGCGCGCAGGCGGTGCGTGCGCCGGTTCGCGCCTCGCGGCGGGCTCACGCGGTCCAGCACCGCATCGACCCAGCTCGCCCGCGCGACGCTGCCGACGACCATCGTCAGAACGATCGCGACGCCCGCCGCGACGAGCGGCGGCACGAACGTCAGGATGACGCCCGCGTTGAACGCGAGCTGCGCCCCAACGATGTACAGCAGCGCGGCGGCCAGGCCGGCGATCAGGCCAACTCCGGTGCCGAGGCGGTACGCGACAAGCGGCGTGATGAACGCGAGCGCGAACACGAGCAGGACGTCGATCCAGCCCGGCGCGGAGTGCAGCGGGAAGCCGTCGAGCGCCGTCTGCAGCGCAGCGGCCTGGACCTCGGGCCCGGGCATCGCTCCGTCGGTCGGCGTCGGATGAACGTCGTGAAGCGCGGCGGCGGTTCCGCCCACGATCACGGCCTTGCCACGCACGGCGTCCGCCGGGAAGTTCCCCGCCTCGACGTCGGAGAGACTGAGGTGCGCGAAGGTGCCGGCCGGGCCCGGGTAGTCGACCCAGCTCTTGTCGCCGGGCGGCTTGACCTCATGGCCCAGCTGCTGGCGCGCGGCGACGATCGGAAGCGTCTCGACCTTGTTGACGCTCGCTTGCATGCGCCGCAGGCGGCCGTCCGCATCGGCTTCGAACAGCGTCATCGCGGGATGGGCGCCGCTGGCGTCGAGCGCCTCGCCGCCCCCGAGGATCGCCGTGTTACCCGCATCGTCGACCTCGGTGGTTCCGAGCACGACCCGCGGCTTGGCGGCGCTGACCGACTCGTACAACGCGTTGTCCGCGTCGTCGTCGCCGCTGGGCTCGGTGAACTGGATGTCGAACGCGATCGTCTTCGCGCCGGCCTTCGCAAGTTGGTCGATCGCCTTGGCCCAGTGCGTGCGGTTGATCGGATACTTGCCGCCGTCGGCGGCGAGCGACTTGTCGTCGAGCGCGACGATCACGATGTCCTTGCGCGGCTGCTGCTTTCCGCGCACGTCGAAGCGCGCGTCGACCGTGGACAGCTCGACGTCGCGCAGGGGACCCTTGTTCTTGAGCACCAGCCCGGCGCCGGCGGCGAGCAGAGCCACGAGCAGCAGCACCGCGAGGTTGCCTCGGCGCGACTCGTTCATGACACGCCCACGAGGATCGCCACGAGACAGAGCGAGAGCACGTGGAAGGACTGGTCGACGGAGGCGGCGAGCCCGAGGTCGAAGCCGTCGGCGCGCTTGACGCGCGCGAGGTAGAAGCGCACGAGCCGTCCGTCGTCGACGATCAGGTGCGGGATGAAGATGAGCACCGCGGCGACGAGCGCCACGACCGGCTCGGTCTCGTTGCCGATCCAGATCAGCGCCGGGACGAACGCGAGCGTGTAGGTGCTGACGTGCGCGACCAGCGCGCGGAAGGCCACCGGATCGCCGGTCAGGCCGCCGCGCTTGTGCCGGGCCTGCCAGTCGGTCTGGAAAAGATAGTCGCCCACCATGTGGGCGACCAGGAAGCCGGCGAACGCGGAGACCCAGCTCATTTCTTCTTCTTGCGGGCCAGGTACTGCTTGCCGGCACGGACGATGATCGTCTTGCGCTTGACGAAGTCGCGCACCGCGACGACGCCGCGGACGACGCGCGTGAGCGTCCCGTCGCAGCGGTCGGTTACCACCCACTTCGTGCCGCGGACGGTGGCTGAGCTGAACTGGCCGCGCGTCCGGAACTGCCCGCTGCCGTCGCCCCACAGCTTGCGTGTCTTGGGCTTCTTGGCCGCCGCCGACGCGCGCTTGCAGCTCAACTTCGCGCCCGTCAGCCGGAGCTCGGTCACCGGCTTGGCGGCCAGCGCCTGCGTGACCTTGAACACGCCCGAGTAGAACCACGACTTGTTGGTGCCGCCCTTGAGGTCGCTCGCGGCGGTGATCGACACGCGGCCCTTGAGCGTGTCGAGCGTGGTGCCGACCGGCACCTGCACGTCCTCGGTCAGCTTGAGGAACTTCTTCGACCCCGGCGTCTTGTAGAGGACGATGCCGCTGAGCAGCTTCAGGTTGACCTTCTTGCCGGGCACCGGCGGCGGCAGCACGCCCTGGGAGCCCGGCACGAGGTTCTTGGTCTCCGGCGGCGGCTGGCCGAGCGTCCAGCGCGCCTGCACGGTCTGCGCCTGGCCGGGCGCGAGCCCGGGCAGGTTCCATTGCACGCCGATCATGTTGTCGACGGCGTTCGGGTCGATCGTGTTCTTCAGCCCGCCCGCGTTGAAGTCGTCGAAGATGTCGTGGTCGGCGCTGAACTCGCTCTCCTGGTACGCGCTCCACGGCGTGATCTCGCTGATGCCGGACACCACGCCGCCCGCGCTGCGGCCGCCGACGAACCGGTTCGGCGCGGTGCCGTTGAGCACGCCGGTGCCGACGTCGTTGCCGGCGACGTAGAGGTCGGCGAGCAGCCCGGCGCGCACGTCGAGCGTCCGGTCCGGCGTGAGGTTGGTCAGCACGTACTGGACATCGGCAGTTTGGGCGCCGTCGCGATAGGCGATCTGCTCGTCGACCTTCACGTATGGACCGAAGTCGTACGTCGAGAGCAGCGCGCGGCGGCCGTCGGGCAGCGTCGTCTCGGCCGGCCCGCTCACCGGCGTCACGTTGTCCCAGGGGATTGCGTCGCCGTCGACGAGCACGACCAGGCCCGCGTTCGGGTCGTTGGTCACGGGATCGAAGAAGAGGCCGCTGAGATAGTCGTCGTAGCGGAACTGGATCCTTCCGGCGCCGTCGGCCCAGACGTCGATCGGCGATCCGTCGAGCCGCGTCTCCGCCGCGACCGCGACGGGAGCGCAGAGGAGCGCGCAGGCAAGGACCAGCGCGGCGAGGCGCGCGCGCTTGTGGCCCGATCGTCGGGCGCCCGTGCCGTCAGCTCTCGCGCGCACCGAGCCGATGGTCTTGCAGCGCGCACGCCGTTGTCAAGGGAAGCCTGGTCGCTTGCAGGGGCGCCGCGCGCCGTAGTCTCGGAGCGTGCGCTGCTATGTGGAACCGAGCCCGGCCGGCGGCTACTTCGTGCGCCTCCGGGGCGAGGCGGCGCCGCTTTCGCGCCACGACACCGAGGAAGAGGCCCAGGCCGCGGCCGCGGCCTACCAGCGCGGCCTCGCGCAGATCGAGCATGCGACCGAGCTGATCGTCCTCGACGACGGCTCGGAGGTCCTCGTCCGGAAGGTCCGGCCCGAGGACAAGCCGTTGTTCGTGGCGGGATGGAAGGAGCTGTCGGCCGAGACCGTGTACCGCCGCTTCCTGCAGCCGCGCGATGCGCTGTCGGTCGACGAGCTCGCCCTGTTCACCGAGCTCGACCACGTCGACCACGAGGCGATCGGCGCGCTCGCGGGCGGCCACGGCGTCGGCGTCGCGCGCTATGTGCGCGATCCCGAGCGCCCGCACGTCGCCGAGGCGGCGATCCTGGTGGTCGACGCGTGGCAGGGTCGCGGGCTGGGCGGAAAGCTGCTGCGGCGGCTGTGCGCGCGGGCGACCGAGAACGGCATCCGCGTCTTCACGGCGACATTGCTGGCCTCCAACGACGCGATGCTCGCACTGCTCGCGTCGCTCGGCGAGATCGAGGTCCTGCGCCGCGACGGGCCGGCGATCGAGGTCAACGTCGAGGTCCCGGTCGAGCTGCCGACGCTCGAGCACGTGCTGCGCGAGGCCGCGGCGCGCCGCAGTGTGAGCGGGGTCACAGAGCGCAACCCCGACCCCGAGACTGGCTAGTACGCGCGGGAGCTGCTCGCCGGCGGTCTACGCTGCGGCGCGTGAGCTTCGGGCCCGACAACCTGCCGTACGGCGTCGCGGCGCCTCCCGGCGGCGAGCCCCGCTGCGTCGTTCGGCTGCACGACGACGCGATCGACCTCGCGGCGATGCGGCTGCCGGTGCCCGACGGGACGTTCGCAGGCGCGGGCCTGAACGCGTTCCTCGCGCTCGGGCGGGCAACCTGGGAGGCGACCCGCGCGGCGCTGATCGCGCAGCTCGACGGCGCGCCGCGCTTCCCGCTGCGCGACGCGGCGCTCAGCCTCCCGATCGCGGTCGGCGACTACGTCGACTTCTACTCGTCGCTCGAGCACGCGACGAATGTCGGGCGCATGTGGCGTCCCGACGATCCGCTGCCGCCGAACTGGCGCCACCTGCCGATCGGCTACCACGGCCGCGCGGGCTCGGTCGTCGTCTCCGGCACGCCGATCTCCCGCCCGCACGGGCTGCGCCCGACGTTCGGGCCGACCGAGGAGCTCGACGTCGAGCTCGAGCTCGCGTTCATCACCGGGCCGCCGGGCACGCGCATCGCCACGCACGACGCCCGCGATCACGTGTTCGGCTTCGCGCTGCTCAACGACTGGAGCGCGCGCGACATCCAGCGCTTCGAGTACCGTCCGCTCGGCCCGTTCCTCGGCAAGTCGTTCGCGACCAGCCTGTCCGCCTGGATCACTCCGCTGCAGACGCTCGAGCCGTTCTTCGTCCGCGCCCGCCCGCAGGACCCCGAGCCGGCGGACTATCTGCGGACCGAGGGCGACCACGCGCTCGACATCGACCTCACGATCGAGCTCAACGGCGCCACCATCAGCCGCACCAACGCCAGGCACCTGTACTGGACCTTCCCCCAGCAGCTCGCCCACGCGACCGTCAACGGCGCCGCCACGCGCCCCGGGGACCTCTACGCGTCCGGCACGATCTCCGGGCCGGACCCCGGCAGCGAGGGCTCCCTGCTCGAACGCGGCAACGGCTTCCTGAAGGACGGCGACACGGTCACCCTCAAGGGCGCCGCAGGAAGCGTCAGTCTGGGCGAGGTGTCCGGGACTGTTGCCGGTTAGCGGTCCAGGCCTGGCGCGCGAAGATCACGATCACCAGCGCGATCGTCAGATACAGCGCGTAATGCGAGATGCCCTTGGCGACGTCCACCGCGCTCTGCCCGATCGCGTAGCCGAGCCCGACGCAGACCCCGATCCACAGCAGCGACCCGATCAGGTCGAGCAGCATGAAGACCCAGAAGCGCATCTTCGTCCAGCCCGCGGCGGCATAGATGAGCGGGTTCGGGACGGGCTGGAAGTACGCGATCACGATCGCGATCCAGCCGTAGCGGTGGATCAGCCGCTCGAGCTGATCCGTCCGCTTGGCCGCCTTGGGATGGTTGCCGAGGAACAGGTCGATCACGCGCTTGCCCCAGCGCCGGCCGGCCCAGTAGTAGAGCCAGTCGAACAGCATCACGCCGGGGATCGCGGCCAGCACGGCGACGACGATCGACTCGTCGCCGATGCGCGCGAGCGCGCCCATCGTGATCATCGCGGTCATCGAGCCGCGCAGCAGCTCGAGCAGCACCGGGTGCGTGCCGACCAGCGACGGCACGAGCGGGAGCAGGGCCAGCGCGTAGATCCCGCTCAGCGAGATCCCCGCCAGCAGGAACACATCGAGTCGCTCCGGCCGGCCATCCCACGGGACTGCGGATTGCCGCGGCACCGCGGTCCCGTCTTCGTTCACGCAGCCAAGGCTAGCCGCCCGTGACCTAGATAGCCAGGTGCGGCCTCCACGAGTCCGGCGCGGCGCCGACCTCGATCTCGCTCGCGCCCCGCCACTGCGCGAGCCGTTCGAGCTCCCGGCGGATCGCCTTCGGCAGCCGCGCGCCCGCGCGCAGCCCGGGCTCCGCGTACACCGCGAGCACTTTCAGGCGACCCGCCTTGCGGTCGATCGCCAGGTCGCAGCGCGCGACGAGCCGGTCGCCGTCGAGCACCGGCAGCACGAAGTAGCCCCACTCGCGGTTGGCGGCCGGCGTGTAGATCTCGAGCCGGTGGCGGAAGCCGAACAGCGCCTCCGTGCGGTCGCGGTCGCACAGCAGGTTGTCGAACGGCGAGAGCAGCGTCGTGCGCCCGCGGAAGCCGTCGCCGTCGCGCAGCGCGCCGACGTCCTCGGGGAGCACCCACCAGTCGTCGCCCAGCCCGTCGACGGCGATCCGCTCGGCGATCGCCGGCAGCACCTCGTCCAGCCCCGGATAGCGCCCGCGGGTGAAGTGCTTGCGGATGTGCGTCGCCCGCGCCGCGCCCAGCGCGCGGAGCGCGAACCGCGCCGCCCGGCGCGTGATCTCGGCGTCCGAGAGCTCCTCGCGCGGCGTGTCCGCGGGCAGGCAGCGCTCCATCAGGTCCCACACGCGCTGCGCGCCGTCGCGACGCGCGATGCCGACCTCCCCGCGCACCCACATGATGTCCAGCAGCCGCGCGGTGTTGCGGCCGTTGGACCAGCCGCCGGACTCCCACGGCTTGATCGCGCGGTCCTCGATGTCGCGCGCCCGCAGCGGCCCGTCGTCGCGCAGGCGCTCAAGGATGTGCGAGCGGAAGTCCGCCTCGTGGTCGTACCACGCGGCAAGCTTGCGCGGCCACGCCCCGATGCCGGGCCGCGGGAACGTCCGCATCTCGTAACGGTGCAGCGGCAGGTCCTCGCTGAGCACGTAGGACGCCTCGTGCGCCCAGTACTCGAACAGCGCCCGCCGCTCGTACGCGAGCGCCGTGAAGCGCGCCTCATCGAACGCACCGTGGCGCGAGAAGAGCACCAGCAGGTGCGAGCGGGCGACGACCGCGGTCGGGTCGAGCTGCAGGCAGCGCAGCGCGCGTGCGGTCTCCAGCAGCGCGCCGGCGTCCGCACGCCGGCGCGGGAGCGGGCCCTCGAGCCGCTGGTTGCGGATCGCCAGTCGGCGTACGGCGGCAGGCGGGACGCGGAGCATCGCGCCAAGATAGGGGCCGATGGCGAATCGCAAGCCGTTGCGCGAGGACGGCACCGAGCCCGACGCGCGCTTCACGTTCGCGAACGAGCGCACCTACCTGGCCTGGAACCGGACCGGGCTCGCGCTGGTGGGCGGCGGCCTCGCGGCCGGGCAGCTGCTCGACTTCGACTCGCGCGCCGTCCGGCTGCTGGCAGCGCTGCCGCCGGTGCTGCTCGGCGCGATCATCATCGCGTTCAGCTACCGCCGCTGGGAGGTCAACGAGCGCGCGATCCGGCGCAACGAGCCGCTGCCGCTCTACGGCCCGCCGCGCAGCTTCGCGTACGCGTTCACCGGCCTCGCGATCCTGATCGCCGTGCTGGTCGTGGTCGAAGCGCTCTGACTGCAGCTGCCGAACTAGGCTCCCGCGAGTGCAGGTGATCGTCGTGGGCTCCGTCAACGCCGACCTCATCGTCGCGGTCGACGCGCTTCCCGGGCCGGGAGAGACCGTCGCCGGCGGGAGCTTCGCGCACGGCGGCGGAGGCAAGGGCGCCAATCAGGCGGTCGCCGCGGCGCGGCTCGGCGCGGCGGTGGCGATGATCGGCGCGGTCGGCGACGACGAGTTCGGAGCCGAGGCGCTGCGCGAGCTGGCCGGAGAGGGCGTCGACGTGTCCGCGGTGGCGCGCGCGGACGCCCCGACCGGTGTCGCGCTGATCGTGGTCGACGCCATGGGCGAGAACCAGATCGCCGTCGCGTCGGGGGCCAACGCCGAGCTGTCGGCCGAGGCCGTGCGCGCGGGGCTCGCGCGCGCGGTTTCCCCGGGCGTCGTGCTGCTCGGGCACGAGGTGCCCGAGGCGGCGGTCGTGGCCGGCGCCGAGCTCGCGGCCGCGGCCGGCTGGCGCGCGATGCTCAATCCCGCGCCCGCCCGCCAGCTTCCGGCCGCCGTGCTCGCCGCGCGGCCGATCCTGACGCCGAACGCGTCCGAGGCGGCGCAGCTGACCGGCGAGCGCGACCCCGAGGCGGCGGCGCGTGCGCTGGCGGCGCGGTCCGGCGCGCCCGTGCTCGTCACGCTCGGGGCCGCCGGCGCGCTGCTCTTCGACGGCGAGGCCGAGCGCATCCCCGCGCCGCGGGTCGACGCGGTCGACACCACCGGCGCGGGCGACACCGTCAACGGTGCGCTCGCCGCCGAGCTGGCGGCCGGCCGCGAGCTGCGCGACGCCGTCGGCTTCGCGCTTGCGGCGGCGGCGCTTTCGACGCGCTCGGAGGGCGCGCGCGGCGGGATGCCGCATCGCGACGAGGTCGAGAAGTGGCTCGCGCGCTGCTGATCGGCGCGCTCGCCCTGACCGCATGGGCCGCCTGGATCGAGCCTCGCCGGCTGGTCGTCCGCGATGTCGAGATCTCGCCTGGACCCTGGCCGCGACGCCTCGACGGGTTGCGCGCCGGCGTGCTGTCCGACGTCCACGCCGGCGTCCCGCACATGCCGCTCGCGAAGCTCGCCCGCGCCGTCGACGCGCTCAACGACCGCGCGCCGGACATGCACTTCCTGCTCGGCGACTTCCTCGACGCCAGCCAGCCCTGGCGACGGCGGATCGCGCCTGAGCTGGTTGCCAAGGCGCTCGCGCGGCTGCGCTCGCCGCTCGGGACGCTCGCCGTGGTCGGCAACCACGACTGGCGCAACTCCGGCGACCGCATCTGGCGCGCGCTCGAGGCCGAGGGCGTGACCGTGCTCGAGGACCGCGCGGTCGAGCTCTCCAACGGGCTCTGGGTGGCCGGACTCGGCGACATGCGCCATCGCCGCCCCAACGTCGCCACTGCGCTGCGCGACATCCCGGACGGCGCGCCGGCGGTCGTCCTCACCCACGACCCCGACATGTTCCCCGAGGTCCCCGACCGAGTCTCGCTCACGCTCGCGGGCCATCTCCACGGCGGCCAAGTCGCGATCCCGCTGCTCCGCCGTCCGCTGATGCCGTCCTACTACGGCGAGCGCTACGCGCGCGGGCACATCGTCGAGCACGGCCGCCATCTGTTCGTCTCCTCCGGCCTGGGCACGAGCGGCCTGCCGATCCGCCTGCTCGCCCCGCCGGAAGTTGTCGTGATGACCTTGCGTAACCCGACGGTTACTCCTAACGTGTAACCCATGAGTGACACGATTGAGCGCGAGATCACGATCAACGCCCCGCTGGAGCGCGTCTGGGAGCTGGTGACGCAGCCGGAGCACGTCGGCAGCTGGTTCGGCGACGCCGGCGCCGAGATCGACCTGCGCCCCGGCGGCGCGATCAAGGTGATCTGGAAGGACGCGGGCGAGATCGACGGGCGGGTCGACCGCGTCGAGCCTCCGACGCTGTTCTCCTGGCGGTGGGATCAGGGCAAGGCGGGCAGCACGCTGGTCGAGTTCACGCTCGCGCCGGCCGGCGAGGGCACGCTGCTGCGCGTGGTCGAGAGCGGATTCAACTCGCTCGCCGCCACGGCCGAGGAGCGCCGCGCGAAGTTCGACTCCCACACCGAGGGCTGGGGGATCGAGCTCGGGCACCTCGCGGACCGCGCGCGCGTGCAGGTGTGACCGAGGACGTCTTCGTCGCGCTGGCCGACCCGACGCGCCGGGCGGTGCTCGACCTGCTCGCCACCCACGGCGAGGGGACCGCGACCAGCCTCGCGGCGGAGCTGCCGGTCAGCCGCGTGGCGGTGATCAAGCACCTCGCGGTCCTCGACCGGGCCGGCCTCGTGGCGAGCCGCCGGGCGGGCCGCGAGGTGCGCTTCGCGGTCCGCCCTGAGCAACTGCTGGCGACGGCGGGGTGGCTGCGCCGGCTCGCGGCCGACTGGGACACGCGCATCGGGCGGATCAAGCGGCTGGCGGAGGCGCGATGAGTTCGCGCGGCGGCGCCGGTCTTATCCGGCATGATCGCCTCCTCCGCCGCCGACGTCCGCAACGCCGTCCTCACCGCCCGCGCGCAGGGCCTGCGCGTCGCCGTGCGCGCCACCGGCCACGGGACGCTCGCCGAGCCCGGCCCCGACACGCTGCTGATCGACACGTCGGCGCTGCGCTCGGTGCTCGTTGATCCTGAGCGCCGCACGGCCCGGGTCGGGCCCGGCGCGACCGCGGAGGAGGTCGTCGCCGCGGCGGCGCCGTTCGGCCTCGCGCCGATCATCGGGACGTCGGCGACCGTCGGCGTGACCGGCTACACGCTCGGCGGCGGCCACGGGTGGCTCTCCCGCCGGTACGGCCTGGCCGCCGACAACCTGCTGCGCGCCGACGTCGTCACCGCCGACGGCGAGACGCTGACCGCTCGCGCCGACCGCCGCTCAGGCCTGTTCTGGGCGCTGCGCGGCGCGGGCGGGAACTTCGGCGTCGCGACCTCGGTGGAGATCCGGCTGCACCCGGTGGCACGCGTGTTCGGCGGCCGCATGAGCTTCGACCGCGGCCTGGCCCCGCACATCCTCGCCCGCTTCGCCGAGTACGCGATGCCGGAGGAGCTCAACGTGTCCGTCGTCGTCACGCCCGAGGAGGTCGCGATCCGCGGCGTCCACGCCGGCCGCGCCGACGACGCCTGGCGCGCGCTCGCACCGCTGCTGCTCGCCGAGCCGCACGAGGACACGTTCCGCGAGCTGCCCTACGAGGAGACGTTCGCGATCGGCGGCACCGCCCCGCGCCGGTTCGAGTTGCTCAACGACCTCCCCGTCGACGCGATCCTGGCCACGCCGGGGACGGTCGAGGTCAAGCGCTGGGGCGGCGCGATCGCCCGCGGCGACGCGCCCGCCGGCCACCGCAACGTCCCGTTCAGCGTGACCGTCGACGGCGAGGACCTCTCGGCCCTGCGGCCGCACGTCACCGGCGGCTCGTTCCTGAACTTCCTCAAGGACCCGAGCCGCACGCGCGACGCGTACACCCCGTCGCACTACGAGCGCCTTCAGCAGCTC
Organism: uncultured Solirubrobacteraceae bacterium; assembly: GCA_963837485.1. Classification (GTDB taxonomy): domain Bacteria; phylum Actinomycetota; class Thermoleophilia; order Solirubrobacterales; family Solirubrobacteraceae; genus Solirubrobacter. Next base: position 166,336 of record CAWINP010000002.1, read on the forward strand.
AAGCTCGCCTACGACCCCGACAACGTGTTCGGCGCCGGCCACAACATCATTCCGTCAGCACGACGCAGCCTGGCGGCGTAGGGCCGAACGGCGGGTCGTCGAAGGAGTTCCAGCGCAGGTCGAGCTTCTCCAGCCGGGGGAGCTCGGCCAGCCAGTCCGGGAGCCTCCCGGCGAGCCGGTTGGCGCGCAGGTCGAGCACGCGCAGCTCGGGCAGGCCGCGCACCGCCTCGGGCACCGCCGTGCACTCGTTCCCGCGCAGGTGCAGCTCGCGCAGCGACCGCGGGAGCGGCGGCACGCCGGTCAACCGATTGTGCATCGCCCGCAGCTCGATCAGCGCGGGCAAGCCGTCCAGCGCCGGCAGCCACCGCGCCCCGTTCTCGGCCACGTTGAGATAGGTGAGCGCGCGCAGCTCGCCGAGCCAGTCGGGCAGCACGCTCAGGCGGTTGTCGTGGATGTAGAGGATCTCGAGCGCCTGCAGCTCGCGCATCGACTCCGGCAGCGCGAAGAGCAGGTTGTGGCCGAGGTCGAGCGTGCGCAGGCGGGTCAGCGAGCCGATCCAATCCGGCACCGACGCCAGATCGATCTCGGCCGCGTACAAACGCTCGAGCGACGCCGGCAGCGGCGCGTCGAGCGCGTCAACGCGAAGTTTCGTAGATGCCCTCAAGCGCGAGGATTCGCCGCATGATCGCCACCGACGACGCGTACGTCGAGTCCACCCCGTAGTAGCTCAGCCCGCGCGCGCCGAGCGTGCGTGCCTGGGTGTACGGCGTGTCAGAGGCGTAGTGGATGATCCCGAGGTCGATCGGCAGCTTGGCGAAGTTGACCGCCTCGCCCTGCGGGTAGCGGTCGGCGTCGGCGATCTCGTAGACTGCGTTGCAGAACGGGCCCGCCTCCATCTCGACCACCGTGTAGGCCTCGCGGTAGTAGAAGTCGAGGTACTGGCGGTTCTGCAGGAACGTCGACTTGACCGTCACCGCGCGCTGGTTGTCGAGCCCGGAGCCGAACACCAGGTACGGCGCGATGTCGTCGAAGGAGAACGCGTTGTCGAGCCAGTACGTCGTCCCCGAGTGCTCGTCGTGGATGACGCCGCTGATCAGCACGTCGCCGACGTCCGCGTTCAGCGTCGCCGCCTTGCCGAGCACGTAGACGCCGCGCAGCGTCTCGTGCGCGACCGCGATCTCGCGCAGGATGTTGTAGGCGGCGACGCCGAGCGGATACTCGATGTTGACGATCACCGCGGGCGAGCGCGACAGCCGCTCGGCCTCGACCGGCCCCAGGCGCGAGTCCAGCCCGCGGGGGTTGAGCTTGGAGAGCTCGATCACCTGCGCGCTCACGCGCAGTCCGGTGCGCGACGACAGGTGCCGCACGCCCAGCTCGCGCTCGTGCTGGCGGCGGCGCTCCCACGCCGGCCCGTCCTCGGCCTGCGCCGCGTAGTACAGGCGCGCGCCGTAGTAGAGGAAGTTCTCCCACGAGCCGTTCGTGCGCCCGGAGCGGAAGCGCTCGAGCTCCTCGATCATGTAGTCCGGCGCGTTGGCCTCGACGAACCCGACGATCTCGTCCTCGCTCGCCCCCGCGCCCTGGGTGACCAGATTCACGATCGAGTGCGGGTTGGAGGAGACGAAGTAGATCGGGCGGTCGAGCAGCCCCTGGTCGGTCAGCGTCGCCCGCACCGGAGCCCACCAGCGGCGCGTCAGCCGCGCGTAGCCGATCTGCGAGCCGCCGAGCATGCGGATGCGCAGATCCAGCCGCAGGTGCCGGACGGCGTCGATGAAGCCGGAGAGTCCCGTCGGCCACGCCTCGCGCACGCGCGCCCAGTCGGACTCGGCGCCGCCCACGCGCTCGGCCACCTCGTCGGGCTCCGGGTCGCCGGGAAGCTCGGCGCCGCGCAGCATCGCGTTGATCTTGTTCCACTCGAGCTGGTAGGCGACCATCGTGGGGATCACGTCGTCGAGGTCCGACGTCGAGGCGAGCAGCACGGCGAGGACCCCCTCGCCGGAGTCGTACCAGCGCCGGCGCCGGGCCGGCGCCTCGACCGCCGCCCAGTCCTCGATGCGGCCGACGCCTCCGCGAGTGAACTGCTCGGACTCCTGGCCCATCACGATCACGTTGGCCTGCCAGATCGACGCCGGCAGGCGCCGCAGCGAGTACAGGAACGCGCCGAGGTCGAGGTCCTCGAGCGAGCTCGCGAGCGAGTGCAGGCTCGAGTTCATCGACGCGTGCGAGGGCTCGAGCACGCGCAGCCGCGTCTCCCCCGACGAGCGCAGCAGCGTCGTGTACGTGCGGTGGTAGAGCTCGACCTCCTCCGAGCCCACCGCCTCGCGCAACGACCCGCTCGGATTGGCTGACGTGACGCGGAGGCGGGGGACGGCCATGCCGTGACGCTAGCGCACCACCGGCCAGCCGTTGCGCACCCATTCGGGCACGCCGCCGTCGACCACGTGCAGCACGCGCGTGGCGCCGTGGCGCTGGACCACGCCGGCGCCGACCGCCGCGCGCGGTGTCGATCAGCGCGAACGCCGTGTGCTCGGGCCGGTGGCCGGGCGCGTGCAGCGCGCGCACCCGCACGCTGCCGAGCTCGAGCTCCCAGCCGTCGTCGAACGGTTCGTGCTCGTACTGGGGCGCGGCCTCGCGGTGGATGTGATGCGAGCGCCGGTGGCCGCCGCCAGCCGGCCGTGACCGGAGAGGTGGTCGGCATGGGCGAGCCTACGCGAACTGGCCCGAGCCGATCCAGTCGCTCTCGCCGCGGGTGCCCGGCGGGACGTAGAAGTAGCCGCCCCCGACCGGCGTGATGTAGTCGGTCAGAGGCTCGCCCGCGAGCCGCTCCTGGATCTTCGCGAACCCGTTCTCGATGTCGCGGTTGTAGGCGACGAAGATCAGGCCCTGGTCGAGCTGGCCGGCCTCGTCGAAGCCGCGGTGGTAGTTGAAGCCGCGGCGCAGGATGCGCTGCGGCTCGGTCTCCGGCGTGCGCGGGTTGGCGAGCCGGATGTGGGCGTCGAGCGCGATCCGCCGGCCCTGGGGATCGAGGTCCAGGCGCGGGTCCTGCTGCTCGCGCGTGCCGCCGAGCGGCGCGCCGGTCGCGCGGTCGCGGCCGATCATCGTCTCCTGCTCGCGCAGGCCGACGCGATCCCAGAACTCGACGTGCATACGGATCACGCGCACGACCTGGAACGTGCCGCCCTCCGGCGTCCAGATCGTGCTCGGCCCCGGGTTGGCGGTGCCGTCGACGAAGCCGAACAGGTTGCGGCGGTTGCCCATGAAGCCGTCGATCGTCCAGCGCAGCGCGAACGCGTCGCGGACCGGGCGGATGAGCTCCCGCAGCGCGTGCACGACGGTCTCGCGCCGGTCGGCGACGAGTTGCAGCAGGACGTCGCCGTGGCAGCGCGCAGGCTCGAGCTTGTCGTCCGGGAACGCCGGCATCGTCATAAGCCCGTCCGGCTTGGCGAGCCCGTAGCGCTCGTCGTACAGCGAGGCGCCGAAGCCGGCGGTGACCGTGAGGCCGCCGGGCGCCACCACCGGGCCGAGCGTGCCGGAGTCGCCCGGCGGGTCGTCGGGCTCGGTGATGCGGACGGTCGTGCCCCGGCACAGCTCGCGGGCGCGGGAGGAGAGCGCCTGCAGCGCCTGCGCGAGCTCGCCGCGGGTGGCGGCGATCGCGTCGAGCGCCGCGAACGTCGCCTCGCCCGCGGTGGCGGCGACGACGCCCGCCTGGTGCGGGCCGTCGAAGGGGAGCGCGGCCGGCGCGGCAGGGGCCGGTGTGGACGCGCGCGCGACGGCGGCGGCGCCGACCGCGGTGGCGCCGCCGGCGAGGAAGGCGCGGCGGGACACGCTCACGGGCGGGCTCCCCACGCCGCTGCCGTCGCCGGGCGGCGCGGCGTCACCGCGCGCCCTCCTTCAACGCCGGGAGCTTCGGAGGCAGCGCCGTCTCAAGCGCGCCCGGGACGCCGGCGAGCGCCTCCAGCGCGGCGCCCAGGCGGCCGGTGAGCAGCTCGTGCTCCGCGTGCGTCGGGTGCTCCGGCCAGCCGCCGTGCGCGCGGCGAACCTGGGCCAGCGCCCGCTCGAGCCGCGTGAGCCTCGAATCGACCTGCTCGAGCACGTTGCCACGGCCCGCGAGCACGTCGTGAAGCGTGCCGATCACCGCGCGCGTGGCGAGGACGCCGTCCTCCGTGTCGCGGACGCTGAAGAGGTCGCGCTGGGCGTCCTCGAGGATCTCGTGCGCGCGCGTCGCGTAGTCCAGCGGCGTCAGCTCGGCCTTGCGCACCGCCGCCGGGAGCCTGCGGGCGGCCGCCCGCAGGCGCGTCGCGTCGTGGCCGGCGATCGCACCGGCGACCTCGCCCTCCAGGTCTCCCAGCGCGCCGTACGCGGCGCCCATCAGCAGCCAGTGGTCGCGCGCGGCCGTCCACTCGCGTCGTCGCGCCGCCTCGATCAGCGCGCGCGCCTGCCGCACCGCGTACACGCGGTAGCGCGCGATCGGGCCGTCGAAGTCGTGCTCGGAGAGCGGCACCAGGTCCGGCCTGCCGCCGTCCTCGACCGCCGCGTCAGCGGCTTGGAGGGCCGACATCGTCGTGCCCAGCACCCGCCCGGCGCGCCCCGGCGACGACGCGCCCGGAGCGATCGCGACATGCGCCGGCGGGGGCGGCGACTTGGGGTCGCGTCCCATCAAGAGCAGCGCGCCGCCGACCAGCACGGCCGCGACGATGGCCAAGCCCACGACCCTCACGACGGCCGACATTAGGCGGCCCGAACTCGGTTCTCGTCAACGCCGTGTTATCGCCTCATGAGAGAAACGAGGCGCACGCTCATGTTGCGATCAGGGTAACGCCGCAGTCACACGGGAAACCGGTGGACGGGCGAAGGATGGCTGCATGCGTACACCTGCGATCTTCGCCGGCGGCATCGCGGCGGCGGCCGCCGCGGTCGCTGTGGGCCTCACCGCGGCCCACGCGGACCCGCTGCCGCTGGCTCCGACGAGCACGCCGATCAAGCACGTCGTCGTGATCTTCTCCGAGAACATCTCGTTCGACCACTACTTCGGGACCTACCCGAACGCCAGCAACCCGGCCGGCGAGCCGCGCTTCACGCCCACCGACGACACGCCGTCGGTCAACGGCCTCGACCCGACGCTGCTGACCAACAACCCGAACTCGGCTCCTCCGCAGCGACTCGACCGCTCCGAGGCGGTCACGTGCTCGCAGAACCACGGCTACGGCGCCGAGCAGCACGCGTTCGACGGCGGCCTGATGGACCGCTTCGTCGAGTTCACCGCCGGCGGCTCGTGCTCGGGCACGCGCGGTAAGTCGATCGTCATGGACTACTACGACGGCAACACCGTCACGGCGATGTGGAACCTCGCCCAGAACTTCTCGATGAGCGACAACTCGTTCGGGACGAACTTCGGCCCGTCGACGGTCGGCGCGGTGAACCTGGTCAGCGGCCAGACGCACGGCACCGACGTCGCGACCGGCAGCGGCGTCGAGGGCAACACGATCATCGGCGACCCGCAGCCCAAGCTCGACGACTGCGCCAACCCGGGCGGCGTCCAGCTCTCCGGCAGGAACGTCGGCAACCTGCTCAACGACCACAGCGTCAGCTGGGGCTGGTTCCAGGGCGGCTTCAAGCGGACCTCCGTCGACGGCACCGGCAAGGCGACCTGCAACTCGTCGCACAACAACGTCGCCAACGCGCCCGTCCGCGACTACATCCAGCACCACGAGCCGTTCCAGTACTACGCGTCGACGGCCAACATCCACCATCTGCCGCCGACCTCGACGGCGATGATCGGCTCGAGCGATCAAGCCAACCACCAGTACGACCTGAGCGACTTCGACGCCGCGCTGGCGGCCCGCAACCTGCCGTCGGTCTCGTTCGTGAAGGCGGCCGGGTTCGAGGATGGGCACCCCGGCTACTCGGATCCGCTCGACGAGCAGCGCTTCATCGCGCGCACCCTGAACGCGCTCGAGCAGTCGCCCGAGTGGTCGAGCACGGCGGTCGTCATCGCCTACGACGACTCCGACGGCTGGTACGACCACGTCATGTCGCCGATCACGAGCCCGTCGGCCGCGGCGTCCGACGCGCTCAACGGCGCCGGCAAGTGCGGCAACGTCCCGGCCGGCTCGACCGCCTACAACGACCGCTGCGGCTACGGCCCGCGCCAGCCGCTGCTCGTGATCTCGCCGTGGGCGAAGGTCAACTACGTCGACCATGCGCTGACCGATCAGACGTCGGTCCTGAAGTTCATCGAGGACAACTGGCAGCTCGGCCGGATCGGCGACCAGTCGTTCGACGCGCGCGCCGGGTCGATCGGGAACATGCTCGACTTCGACCCGAGCCACTCGCGGGCGCCGAAGGTCTATCTCGACCCGACGAGCGGGCTCGTGCTCAAGAGCCCGCCGAAGGGCGACGGCGGCTCCACGTCGGCCGAGACCACCGTCGGCGGGTACGTCGACAACGGCAACGCGGACGCGCTGCCCCGATACGCCGACGACGCCGGGGTCACGGTGTCGGGCAGGCCCGCGAAGCTCAAGCTGTCGTGCAAGACCACGGGCGGCGGCCGCAAGGTCTCGATCTCCTGCACGGCGACCGGCCGGGAGGCGAAGACGGCCGTGCGCTTCCGCATCGCCAAGGGCGCCAAGATCCTCGCCACCGGGCGGACGACGGTGTCCAACAAGGGCCGCGTGAAGATCACCCTGCGTCCGGAGAAGGCGCTCAAGAAGGGCAAGTACACGCTGCGGATCGCGATCTCGCGGCCGGGCGGCGTGATCGGTCTCACACAGCCGATCCGGTTGACGTAGCAACTACCGCGCTAATCTAAGTGGGCACCACTGAGATTTGTTTGGAGCCCACTGTGAACGAGATCCCATCCATCTCCCCCCGCGCGGGGCTTCCCACGTGCCCGGCCTGCGGACAGCGGCCGGGCACCGTGCGGATGGTCTTCGCGAACGGCAGGGGCAGCGCGATCCTGTGCGAGCAATGCGCCGCCCAGGTCGCCGCTGGCGAGACACCCAATCAGCAGCCGCAGTCCAAGACGCCGGCGCTGGACTCCTTCGGCCGTGACCTGACGGCCGATGCGTCCAACGGCCGCATCGACCCCGTCGTGGGCCGTGCGTCGGAGATCGAGCAGACCGTCGAGATCCTGGCCCGCCGGCGCAAGAACAACGCCGTCCTGATCGGCGAGGCCGGCGTCGGCAAGACCGCGATCGCCGAGGGCCTGGCCCTGCGCATCCACGCCGGCGACGTGCCGGAGACGCTGCAGGGCGCCCGCCTGGTCGCGCTCGACCTGTCCGGCATGCTCGCCGGCGCCCAGTTCCGCGGCCAGTTCGAGAAGCGGTTCAAGGCCGCGCTCGAGGAGGTCGTGAAGTCCGAGGGCAAGATCGTCCTCTTCATCGACGAGCTGCACACCGTGCTCGGCGCCGGCAACGCCGAGGGCGCGATGGACGCCGCGAACATGCTCAAGCCGCTGCTGGCCCGCGGCGAGCTGCGCGCGATCGGCGCCACGACGCTGGCCGAGTACCGCTCGATCGAGCGCGACGCCGCGCTCGCCCGGCGCTTCTCGGCGGTCACCGTCGAGGAGCCGTCGGTCGAGGACACCGTGGCGATCCTGCGCGGCCTGCGAGGCGCGTACGAGGAGCACCACCACGTGCTGATCAACGACGACGCGCTCGACGCCGCGGCGCGGCTGTCGGACCGCTACATCAGCGAGTACCGGCTGCCCGACAAGGCGCTCGACCTGGTCGACCAGGCCGCGGCCAAGCTGCGGCTGGCGACGCCCGGCTCCGCCGGCGACCTGCGGACGCAGCTCGCGGACGCGGTGGCGTCGGAGGACTACGAGAAGGCCGCGTGGCTCAAGCAGCGCATCGACGAGGCGGGCGACTTCGACGGCGGCCCGGCCGAGGTCGGCGAGCCCGAGATCGCCGCGGTCGTCGCGGCGCGCACCGGCATCCCGGTCGGCGAGCTCGTCGCCGGCGAGCTGGAGCGCCTGAACGAGCTGGAGAACGACCTGCACGGCCGCGTGGTCGGCCAGGACGAGGCCGTGGAGATCGTCGCGGACACCATCCGCCGCGCTCGCGTGGGCCTGTCCGAGGGCGACCGCCCGCTGGGCAGCTTCCTGTTCCTCGGCCCGACCGGGGTCGGCAAGACCGAGCTGGTCAAGGCGCTCGCGGAGCGGCTGTTCGCGACCGAGAAGTCGCTCGTCCGGATCGACATGTCCGAGTACCGCGCGCCGCACACGGTCGCGCGGCTGATCGGCTCGCCGCCCGGCTACGTCGGGTACGGCGACGGCGGCCAGCTGACCGAGCCGGTGCGCCGGCGCCCGTACAGCGTCGTGCTGCTCGACGAGATCGAGAAGGCCCACCCCGAGGTCTGGAACGTGCTCCTGCAGGTGATGGACGACGGGCGGCTGACCGACGGCGAGGGCCGCACGGTCGACTTCACGAACACCGTGATCGTCATGACGTCGAACCTCGGCGCCGGCAAGGCGCGGCGCGGCATCGGCTTCACGGCCGGCGAGCCGGCCGCGGAGGCCGAGCGCATGCAGTCGGCCGCGAAGGACGCGTTCCTGCCCGAGTTCATCAACCGGATCGACGAGATCGTGACCTTCCGGGCGCTCGAGCCCGCGCAGGTGCAGGAGATCGCCGGCCTGATGGTGGCCCGGGTCGCCGAGCGGCTGCGGACCGAGCGCGCGATCGAGCTCGAGGTCGAGCCCGCCCTGGTCGCCCGCCTGGCCGAGGACGGCTTCGACGCCGAGCTCGGCGCCCGCCCGCTGCAGCGCCACGTGCGCCGCACGCTCGAGAAGGCGCTGACCCGCGCGATCCTGGCCGGCGAGCTGCCCGACGGGTCGCACGTGACCGCGGCGCTGGACGAGCAGGGCGAGATCGCCCTGCTCCAGCCGGCGCAGATCGCGGCGTAAGCAGGATTCAGGACCGTGCAGCGGGCGCCGCTGCACGGTCCTTGAACTGCTCGCGAAGCGTCTTCTTGGAGAACTTGCCGACCGAGGTCTTCGGGACCTCGTCGATCAGCTCGAGGTCGTTCGGGATCCACCATTTCGGCACGCGGTCCGAGAGGAACTCCTTGAGCTCGTCGAGGGTGAGGTCCTCGTCCTCGGCGAGCACCAGGCAGGCGAGCGGGCGCTCGCTCCACTTCTCGTCCGGGATCCCGATGACCGCCGCCTCGGTCACCTTCGGGTGGCCCATGATCGCGTTCTCGAGCTCGACCGAGGAGATCCACTCGCCGCCGGACTTGATCAGGTCCTTGGTGCGGTCGACGAGGCGCACGTAGCCCTCCGGGCTGATCGTCGCGACATCGCCGGTGCGCAGCCAGCCGTCATCGGTGAACGAGTCCGGCGAGCGCTCGTCGTTGTAGTAGCCGGCCGCCACCCACGGGCCTGCGGCCTGCAGCTCGCCGCGCGCCTCGCCGTCCCAGGGCAGCACCTCCTCGGTGCCGGGGTCGACGATCCGCAGGTTCATCAGCGGCACGGCCACGCCCTGCGTCGCGCGCAGGTCGGCGAGTTCTGAGTCGGGGCGGTCGCGCAGGGTGGACTTCACGCGGCAGACCGAGGCGAGCGGCGAGGTCTCGGTCATCCCCCAGGCGTGCAGGATCGGCATGCCGACCTTCTCCCGGTAGGCCTCCGACAAAGACCGCGGCACCGCCGAGCCGCCGCACAGGATGCGGTTCAGCGACGAGACGTCGCGCCCGTCGAGCTCGTTCAGCACGCCCATCCAGATCGTCGGCACGCCGGCGGCGAGCGTCACCTTCTCGCTCTCCATCAGGTTCGCGATCGCGCGCGGCGAGAGATCCGGACCGGGGAACGCCAGCGTCGCGCCGGCCGCCACCGCGGCCTGGCAGAGACCCCACGCGTTGGCGTGGAACATCGGCACCACGGGCAGCACCACGTCGGCCTCGCAGACTCCGACCGAGTCGACCAGCATGGTTCCGATCGAATGCAGGACGACGCTGCGATGCGAGTAGACGACGCCCTTCGGGTTGCCGGTGGTGCCGCTCGTGTAGCACATGGCCGCGGCCTGGTTCTCGTCTTCGATCCGGAACTCGGCGACCGGCTCGGCGCCCGCGATCAGCTCCTCGTAGCCGACGATCCGCGCGTCGTCGGGGATCTCGCAGTCGTCGCCGTCGTCCATCACCACGACGTGCTTGACGGTCTTGAAGCCGTCGACCAGCGGCCACAGCAGCTTCAGCAGCGAGCGGTCGGCGAACACGACCTCGTCCTCGGCGTGGTCGGCGATGTAGGTGATGTCCTGCGGGAACAGGCGGATGTTGAGCGTGTGCAGGACGCGGCCGGAGCACGGCGCCGCGAAGTAGAGCTCGAGGTGGCGCGCGCTATTCCACGCGAACGTGCCGACGCGCCCGTCGGCGGAGATGCCGAGCGCGTCCAGTGCGCCGGCCAGCCGTCGCGTGCGCTGCGCCCACTCGCCGTACGTCGTGCGCTCGATCCCGCCGCGGGTCGCGGTGGCGATCGTCTTGCTCGCGAACAGCCGCTCCGCACGATCGAACAGGTGCGGCAGCGTGAGCTGATACGGCGACATCAGGCCCTTCACGGCGCTCTCCTTCCCCGGAACGGGTCAAGCCTAAGCGATCGGGTGAGGCGTGGTCACCCTCCGTCAGGTAAGCCCTTGGTGCGATGGAGAGACGCGAGCCGTTCCGGTGCCAAGGTGCGAATGTGCTCAAGGCGGCCGGATCTGGAGCCGATCTCGCGGGCGTGAGGCAACTCGCGGCGATCGCTCTGGCTTCGCTCATCGCCGGTTGCGGCGCGGCGGCGCACCCGGCCGCCACGCCGGCGCCCACGACGCCGCCGGCGCCCGCTCCGCTCGTGGATCCCTACGCGCCCAAGGCGGACACGTTCGAGGGCTACGAGCAGCAGCGCATCGAGGCGGCCCGCCGCCTGCGCCAGGCGATCGTCGAGGCCCGCCGCTCGACCTCGGTCGAGGCCTCGCTGAGGGTCGCAAGGCTTACACGACGGATCTCCCCTGCCGCCGAGGACTCGCTGCGCCGCGACTGGGCGAACGCGAACGCGACGCTCGGCAAGCTCTCCGGCACCCGCCGCAGCGAGCTGGCGTACGTCGTGAACTCGATCAGTGCGCTCGCTTCGCAGCACGCGCTGACCTCCGAGCGCATCGAGCCGGCGTTCCTGGTCCTGCGCGACAACACGAGCTTCTGGTCGCGTGCGCCGCTTCCCGCGAGCGGGTACCGCACGACGTTCGGCCGCGACCCGGCGATCTTCCAGTACTACCCCGGCCACGGCATGCAGCTCCAGCCGCTCGCGAGCTGGGGCCGCGCAAACGCGCTCGCCGGCGCGTGCCTGACGGCGATCCACACGCACTCGCGCAGGCACCCCTGCCGCAAGGCCGCGCTCACCGCGAGCCTGGACCGTCTGGCGAGCCTCGGCGCCACCCGCAGCGGCTACCTGGCGTGGGAGTACTACTTCGCTTACGGCTCGGGCACGCCGCCATGGGTGAGCGGGATGACGCAGGCGACGGCGGCGCAGGCGCTCGCGCGCGGCTACCGGGCGCTGGGCAACCCGCGCTGGCGGCGGGTCGCGCTGCGCGCGCTCGGCGCGTTCCGGCAGCCGCCGCCGTACGGCGTCTCGGTGCCCGCGCCCGGCGGCAACCACTACCTCCTCTACTCGTTCGCGCCCGGCTATCGCGTCATCAACGCCGACCTGCAGGCCGTGCTCGGGTTGAGCGACACCGCGAAGTTCACCCGCTCGCCGGTCGCCAGGCGGCTGTTCCGCCGCGGCGACCGCGCCGCGCGGCGCGCCGTGGCCGGTTTCGACACCGGCGCCTGGTCGCTGTACTCGGCCCGCGGCGCCGAGTCGACGCTCAGCTACCACGACCTCACCGCCGGCTTCCTGGCCGGCCTGTGCGACCGGGTGCGGGCGAAGGTCTATTGCAGCGCCGGCAAGCGCTTCAAGCGCTACGAGAAGGAGCCGACCAAGATCGACGTCGCGCCGGTCGCCAAGCCGCGCGCGTTCAAGCCGCTGGAGCTGCGCTTCACGCTGTCGAAGATCTCCAGCGTGCAGGTGCGCGTGTGGGGCCGGCGCGGCCTGACGCTGGCGCGCGACCTGCAGCTCGCGCGCGGGCGCCACGGGCTGTCGTGGAGCCCGCCGGGTCGCGGCAGCTACCGCCTGCGGATCGTGGCGCGCGGGCCATCCGGCCCCGCCGGCGTCGCGCTGAAGACGATCAAAGTGAAGCTCCCGAAGCCGCACAAGAAGCATCACAAGAAGAGACGGCCTCGCGACGGCGCCCGCCACGCCGTCACGAGGCCCTAGGGCACCCCTGCCCTAGCTCACCCGACGGCGTCGGGCGCCACCGAGCGGATCCACTCGCGCAGCGCCGTGTCGGCGACGCGCGCGTAGACGCCGGGCTTGCCGGCCCGCGCGCAGCCCTCGCCGAAGCTCGTCGCCCCGACGACCTTCAGCGCGCCCGCCGCATCGCGGGCGAACAGCGGTCCGCCGGAGTCGCCCTGGCACGTGTCGACGCCGCCCTGCTCAAAGCCCGCGCAGACCATCGTGCTCGCGTCGAAGTCCGAATACGCACCCGCGCAGTAGGCGTCGGTGGTGATCGGCACCTGCGCCTCCTGCAGCGTGTCCGGCGTGTCGCCGCCCTCCGACGTCGTGCCCCAGCCGGCGATCGTCTCAAGCGTTGCGGGCGACCAGATCGACGCGTCGTCGGCGACCTTCGTCGGCGCGACCGGCGCCGGCGCCGCCAGCTCGAGCAGCGTCACGTCGTACCCCGAGGTCGCCAGGTAGGAGGGCTCGACCATCGCCTGCGCGACCGTCGCCGGCGTCCCCTGGCCTGCCTGGTTGGAGCCGAGAGAGACGTCGATCAGCGGCGCCGGCCACGCGGCCGGCGTGGCGACCGCGGCGCCGGTGATCGAGCCGCAGTGGCCCGCGGTCAGCACCCAGGTCGGCGCGATCAGCGTCCCCGTGCACAGGAAGCTCTTGCCGAGATGGACCTCGGCGACCGACGGGTACGCGCCCGGTGCAGCGTCGTGGCCGCCGACGATCGCCGAGGACGGAGCGGCGGTCAGCGCAAGCGCCGAGACCGCCAGCGCCGGTGCGAGGAGGAGTCTGCGCATGCGGGCCTGAACGAGCGTCACGTCGCGAACTTGCGATTCCGTGCGAGACTTGCGCCCGATGGCCGCCACCGCGACCGAGCGCGACGACGTCCAACCCGTCGCCAACGAACGCCTTGACCGCATCGCCACGGGGGCGATCACCGTGCTCCCGATCCTCTGCCTCGGGCTCGTCGGCTGGCAGCTGTGGGCCCGCGTGCTCGGCTGGAGCGACCTGATCGTGTTCGCGATCATGTACGTGATCACCGGACTCGGCGTCACCGTCGGCTTCCACCGGCTGTTCACGCACCGCGCGTTCAAGACCGGCAAGGCCGTGCGCGCGACGCTGGCGATCCTCGGCTCGGCCGCGATCGAGGGGCCGGTGATCTCGTGGGTCGCCGATCATCGCAAGCACCACGCGTTCTCCGATCGGGAGGGCGACCCGCACTCGCCGCACGTCGATCACGGCGTCGGCCTCAAGGGCGCGCTCAAGGGCCTCATGCACGCGCACGTCGGCTGGCTGTTCATCCACACCCAGCGCGGCCTGAAGACTCGCTACGCGCCGGACCTGCTGGCCGACAAGGTCGTCAAGAAGATCAACGACACGTTCATCGTCTGGGTGCTGGCGGGCCTCGCCGCGCCGTTCCTGCTCGGCTGGCTGATCGGCGGGACCGTCATTGAAGGGCTGACCGGCCTGCTGTGGGGCGGCGCCGTGCGGATGCTCGTGCTCCACCACTCCACGTACAGCATCAACTCGCTGTGCCACTTCTTCGGCCGGCGGCAGTTCAAGACCGGCGACGAGTCGCGCAACCTGTTCTGGCTCTCGTTCTTCACGTTCGGCGAGGCGTGGCACAACAACCACCACGCGTTCCCGACGTCCGCGCGCCACGGGCTAAAGGCGTGGCAGTTCGACCCCTCCTCGTGGGTCATCTGGGGCCTCGAGAAGTGCGGCCTGGCCTGGGACGTGGTGAAGATCTCGCCGGAACGGCAGGCCGCTAAGCTCGCGGCGTGACAGCCGGACGAACTCGCCCAGAGGACTCGCGTCGCTGAGAGCAATCGCCCAGGGGGCGATTCTCCCGGCTGGGATGACGCAACGAGCCGCACAGCGGCCCTGAGGGACGCGCTGCAGACGGCGCTCCCCGATCGTCCGTTCCGGCTCGAGCTATGGGACGGCACGGCGCTTGAATCCACCAATGGCCACGGCGGCCCCACGTTCCGCCTGACCTCCCCCGAGGCGCTCGGCCACGTGCTGCGCTCGCCCGGCCAGCTCGGCCTGGGGCGTGCGTACGTCAGCGGCGGCATCGATGTCGACGACATCGACCAGGCGCTCGCGCTGATCGCGCGCTGGAGCCCGCCGCCGATCGACACCAGGACCAAGAAGGACATCGCGCTCGCCGCGATCAAGGCCGGTGCGCTGCGCAAGGTCCCGAAGGTGCCGGAGATGGAGCTGCGCCCCAAGGGCAAGCGCCACTCGATCCTGCGCGACAAGCGCGCGGTCACGCACCACTACAACCTGTCGAACGAGTACTTCTCGCTCTTCCTCGACGAGTCGATGACGTACTCGTGCGGGATCTTCTCGCGCGGCGCCGCGACGCTGGAGGAGGCGCAGTTCGCCAAGCGGGACCTCGTGTGCACCAAGCTCGCTCTCAAGCAGGGCGATCGCGTGCTCGACGTCGGCTGCGGCTGGGGCTCGTTCGCGATCCACGCGGCGACCGAATACGGCGTGCACGTGACCGGGATCACGCTGTCGGAGCCGCAGGCGCAGCTGGCGCGCGAGCGGGCGGCGGCAGCGGGGGTCGCCGACCGGGTCGACATCCGCGTGATGGACTACCGCGAGATCACCGGCGAGACGTTCGACGCGGTCGCCTCGATCGGCATGGTCGAGCACGTCGGCAGCGTCAACATCGATCTCTACGCCGCCAAGCTGGCCTCGCTGCTGAAGCCCGGCGGGCGGCTGCTCAACCACGGGATCGCACGCCTGCGGATCGGCGAAGCCGAGGCGGGCCCGTTCTCGGAGCGCTACGTGTTCCCGGACGCCGCGCCGCTGCACCTCTCGCGGATCCAGCTGGCGATTGAGCGCGCGGGGCTGCACACGTTTCACGTCGAGGACTTCCCGGAGGACTACGCGCGCACGCTGCTGGAGTGGCAGAAGCGATTCGAGTCAAACCTCGACCGGGCGCGCGCGCTCGGCGGCGACGAGCGCGTCCGGGTGTGGCGGATCTACCTGCGCGTGTCCCGTCAGGGCTTCGAGAGCGGCTTCATCTCGGTCTATCAAGTCCTCGCGTCGCGACCCGATACACTTTGACGAACGGCGGGCAATTCCGCTTGCCGTGAGGTTGCGCAGTTCTGAGTCCCGCCTTGCGCGGTTCGGGCCGGCAACAGCCTCCCCAACCGTCCGCGGCCTCATCGAACGCCGCCCGTCTAGGAGCTTTCTTGTCACAGCAGTCCTTCGCCGATCTCGGCGTATCCACACCTGTCGTGCGCGCATTGTCGGCGCGCGGCATCACCACCCCCTTCGCCATCCAGTCGCTCGTCATAGCGGACGTGCTCGACGGACGCGACGTGCTCGCCAAGTCCCCCACGGGATCCGGCAAGACGATCGCGTTCGGCGCGCCGCTGGTCGACGGCCTCGACTCCAACGGCCCCAAGCAGTCCGCGCTGATCCTCGCGCCGACGCGCGAGCTCGTCTCGCAGATCGTCGAGGAGCTTCGGCCGCTCGCCCACGCGCGTGCGCTGAAGATCGCGTCGGTCTACGGCGGCGTCGGCTTCGAGAAGCAGACGCGCGATGCGCGCGCCGCGCACATCATCGTCGCCACCCCCGGCCGGCTCGAGGACCTGCTCGCCCGCCGCGCCTTCTCGCTCTCCATGGTCGAGGTGCTCATCCTCGACGAGGCCGACCGCATGCTCGACATGGGCTTCCGGCCCGCCGTCGACCGGATCGTCGCGCAGTGCCCGGAGGACCGGCAGACGCTCTTCTTCTCGGCGACGCTCGACGGCGAGACCGGCCGCGTCGCGCACGAGTACACGTACGAGCCCGTCCGGCACGAGCACCGGCCGGCGCCCGAGCGCGCGACCGACATCGAGCACCGCTTCCGCGCGGTCTCGCGCGACACGCGGGTCGACGCGCTGGTCGAGGAGCTGCGCGCCGAGCGCGACCTCGCGCTCGTGTTCGTGCGCACCAAGCACGGCGCCGACAAGCTCGTCAAGAAGCTCGGCCACGCGGGCGTCAACGCCGTCGCCATGCACGGCAACAAGACGCAGAACCAGCGCGAGCGCGCGCTCGCCGCGTTCGGCGCCGGGCGCGTCGACACGCTGGTGGCCACCGACGTCGCGGCGCGCGGCATCGACGTGACGGGCATCTCGCACGTGATCAACTTCGACGCCCCGGAGGACCGCGACAGCTACGTGCACCGCGTCGGCCGCACCGGCCGCGCCGGGCGCACCGGCATCGGGATCACGTTCGTCGACGCCGAGCAGGCCAAGGACGTCGGCAAGATCGCCGCGGCGCTGCGCCTGCACGCCGAGTTCGAGCGTTCCGGGCTGTCGCGGCCGCACGTGGACCGCGCGAGGCCGTCGGGCGGGCGCCCGCGCCAGCGCGAGGACTCCCGCGGCCGCCGCCGGCGCGGCCGGCCCGCGTCGCGAGTCGTAAGTTCGCTCGCAGATTGCGGGATGCATCGTCGCGGTCGGGTCGCCGGCGAGCGCCAGCGGGCGACCGCAAGCTGCCTGCGAACTTCCGACTGGACCGCGTCGCGACACTAGCTCTTGCCGGCGTTCGAGGCGACGTAGCCGGCGAGGGCCTTGATCTGCGCGGCCGACAGGGTGCCCTTGAACGAGGGCATCCCGCCGCCGCCGCTGGTGACCTGGCGCTCGACGAGCGCGGCGTCGGGCATGACCTGGTCGAGGTTGGGGCCGACGCGGCCGTTGGCCCCGGCCGCCGCGAGCGTGTGGCAGTTCGCGCAGCCGGCGGTCTTGAAGACGTCGGCGCCGGAGGTGGCGTTGGAGGTGTCCTTGCTGCCGCAGCCGGCTGCTCCGGCGGCCAGCGCGGCGGCGGCGATGACGATGTGAAGGCGCAAAGCGGACGCACTGTACCGGGGCCGCGTGCGCGTCTACGCTTCCGGGCGCATGGCGGCGGAGCTTCGGACCCTCGCCTGCGTCGTCGCGGCGGCCGCGCTGGCGCTCGCCGCGCCCGCCGCAGCGTCGGCGCACGCGACGTTGCTCGGCACCGCCCCGCCGGCCGGCGCGCAGCTCGAGCGCCCGCCGGCGCAGGTCGAGCTGCGCTTCGACGAGCCGGTCGAGGCCACGTTCGGCTCGCTGAAGGTCTTCGACCCGCAGGGCGGCCCGCTGCGGACCGGCGCCGTGACGAGCCGCGGCACGCGCGTCGCGGTCAAGCTGCCGCCGGGTCTCCCGGACGGCACCTACACGGCGACGTACCGCGTGATCTCCGCCGACGGCCATCCGGACTCCGGAGGCTTCGCGTTCTCGGTCGGGAACGCCGGCCCGCCCGCCAAGTCCGTCGACGCGCTGCTCGGCGGCGAGACCGGGCCGATCACGAGCTCCGCGTTCGCCGTCGTGCGCGCGATCCAGTACGCCGCGATCGCGCTCGCCCTCGGCGCGCTGGCCTTCCTGCTGGCGTGCTGGCTGCCCGCCCTGCGCGGCGTCGCCGGGGCCGCGCCGGCCTGGCAGGCCGCCTCCGACGCGTTCGCGTTCCAAACGCAGCGCATCATCGTCGCCGCCGGCATGGCCGGCCTGCTCTCCGGCGCCGGAGCGCTCGTGCTCCAGGGAGCGGTCGGCGAGGACTCGACGTTCTGGGCGGCGGCCAGGCCGGAGGTCGTCGACGAGGTGCTCGGCACGCGCTTCGGCACGGCGTGGGGCCTTGCGTCACTGGGCTGGGCGCTGGCGCTGGTCGCGATGGCGATCCAGCGGCCGCTCCCGCGCGTGCAACCCGCTTCGGTCGGCCTCGCGCTGCCCTCGCCGCGCCTGCTCGCGCTCGCCGCGCCGCTGCTCGCGCTCGCGTTCCTGCCCGCGCTCGGCGGACACGCGAGCGTCCAGTCGCCGGTGCCGCTGCTACTTGCCGCGAACGTGCTCCACGTGCTGGCGATGAGCGCGTGGCTCGGCGGCGTCGCCGTGCTCGTGCTCGCCCTGCGAGCGGCCACGGCGCAGCTGGAGCCGAGCGACCGCGGGCGGCTGCTGATCGCGGTGGTCGGGCGCTTCTCGACGCTTGCCGGCGTCGCCGTCGCGGTCCTGCTGGCCTCAGGCGCGGTGCAGGCGATCGTCGAGGTGCGCACGTTCGGGCACCTGCTCGACACCGCGTTCGGGCGCGCCGTGCTGATCAAGATCGTCGTGGCGATCGGGGTCGTCGCGCTCGGCTACGTCAACCGGAGGCGGCAGCTGCCCGCGCTGCGCCGCTCCGAGACGCCCGGCCGCGCGGGCATGCGGCTGAGGCGCACGCTGACGGCCGAATTGCTGCTCGGCGCGGTCGCGATCGCCGTCACCGGCGCGCTCTCGACCTACGCGCCGATCAGTTGACGGTGCGGCGGAACAGCCAGCCGCAGATCGCCGCGAGCACGAGCAGAATGATCGGCCAGCCTGCGCCGATGGACGTGAAGATGGCCAGCACGAGGCCGACCACGCCGATCACGCCCAGCGTGCCGCCCACCATCGCCAGGCGGAAGGCGCGCTGCTCGCGCTGCTTGCGGGAGGGCCGGGAGCCCCGGCGGCGCTCGATGTCGCTCATGCATCCGATGATGCCACGCTCACCCGCGCCAGCGCCCATGAATTGTTCACGTACCCCTTCGGGTTCCAAAGCGACGCGGGGTCCTCCGGAGCGCGTGAGCGCCGGGAGCAGTCCCGCGCGCGGAGTCTCGGCGTTGAGCGGCGCCGTCGAGTGAACGATTATGAGATGCGTGTCATATCGCGTCGCGTTCCTGGACTGGCTCGCCTGTGCCCAAGCGGGGCGCGATCAGCCCGCCGCCTGGGCGGCGCAGGCGGCCGGCGACCCCGTCGCCGCCCTCGGCGCCGCCGGGCACGTGCTCGACTTCGACGACACTTTCCTGCCGGGCATCGCGCACCTCAGCGCGCCGGTGGCGCCCGCGGCGCTCTATGTCGCCGCCGAGCTCGGGGCCACGGTGGGGGAGCTGCTCGCCGCCTATGCGGCCGGCTTCGAGGCGATGGGCGCGCTCGCCCGCGCGTCGCATCCCGCGCTGTACGACCGCGGCTTCCACCCCACCGCGGTGTGCGGGACGGTCGGCGCGGCGGTGGCGGCGGCGCGGCTGCTGGAGGCCGGCGAGGAGTTCGCCGTCGCGCTCGCGGTGCTGCGCTCCGGCGGGCTGCGCGCCGCGTTCGGCTCCGACGCCAAGTCGCTCCAGGTCGGGCTCGCCGCGTCCGCCGGTGTCACCGCGGCGCGGCTCGCCGCGCATGGCGCCACCGCGTCGTACGCGCGGATCGCCGAGGCCTGGCACGACGCCTACGGCGGGCGCTGGGCGGAGGCCGATCCCGCCGCGCCGGCGATCGCGGAGAACTGGATCAAGGCCTGGCCGTGCTGCCTGCAGACGCACGGCGCGATCGAGTGCGCGGCGGCGCTCGACGAGGTCCCGGACGGCCCGCTGACCGTGGTGGCGCACCCGGTCTCGCGCCAGGCGGCCGCCTACGACGGCGTCGAGACGCCGCTGCAGGCGAAGTTCTCGATCCCGTACACGACCGCCTACACGCTCCTGCACGGACCGCCGGACGTCGACGCATTCTCGGCGCTCGACGCGCGCGCCCAGGCGCTCGCGGAGCGGATCTCCGTACGTATCGACGCGGACCTGCGCGAATCGGAGTTCCTCCTGCTCGCCGGCCGCGATCTGCTCGCCCACACGACGGCCGCGCGGGGGTCGCCGGAGCGCCCGCTCGATGCCGAGGCGCTCGCTGCGAAGGTGCGCAGCCTGGCGCCGGCGCTGGACGGCGCGCTCGATGACGAGCGCCGTCCCGCGGCCGAGCTGCTCGCTCGCCGGCCGTGAAGCGGACCCAACCGGTTTCGTCCGCCCTCGGACATGACTACGATCGCGTCCGATGATCGTCGGAGACGCGGACGCCCTGCGCTCGCTCGCCATCGCGGCGCGCGCGGTGACCGCGGCGGCGACCGTCGACGGCGTGCTCGACATCGTGGCCGACGCGGCGCGCTCGGTGATCGGCACCAGCTACGGCGCGGCCCGCCGCGGCGACGACGAGCCGCCGCCCGGACCGCGGCTGGCGGCGCCGCTGCTGGCCCGCGACGGCTCGAGCCTGGGGCTGATCGAGCTCTCGGACAAGCTCGACGGGAACGGGTTCACCGGCGCCGACGAGGCGATCCTCGTCCAGCTCGCGCAGATGGCGGCGAACGCGATCGAGACGCTCGAGCTGCTCGCTCGCGAGCACGCCCTGCGCGTCGAGGCGGAGGAGACCGGCCGCCGCCTGCTGCACGAGAAGCAGCGCGCGGAGGCGCTCCAGCGCGTCGGCGCGGCACTGACCGCGCGCCTGCAGCTGCGCGAGATCGTGCAGCTCGCGACCGACGCGGCGCGCGAGCTGACGCCGGCCGAGTACGGCGCGTTCTCGTACTTCGACGGCGAGTACTTCTCGCCGGCGGGCGTGGAGCCGTTCCCGCTGCCGGCGGAGCCGCTCGACGGCATCGTCCGGCTCGACGACGGCGAAGCGCCGCTGCGCAGCTACCTCGCGGTCCCGGTCGCGGCCTCGACCGGCCAGGTGCTCGGCGGGCTGTTCTTCGGCCACCCCGAGGCCGGGATGTTCTCCGAGGAGGACGAGCGGATGGTCGCCGGGATCGCGGCGCAGGCGGCGATCGCGATCGAGAACGCGCGCCTGTACCAGGAGCGCACGCGCACCGCGCTGACGCTCCAGCGCGCGCTGCTGCCGCCCAGCCTGCCCGAGCCGGAGGGCCTGCTGTTCGCCGCCGGTTATCGCGCGGCCGGGGAGGGGAACGAGGTCGGCGGTGACTTCTACGACGTCTTCGAGCAGTCCGACGGCAGCTTCGCCGTCGTCGTCGGCGACGTCTGCGGCAAGGGACCGCAGGCCGCGGCGGTGACCGCGCTCGCCCGCTACACGCTGCGCGCCCACGCCGCCGCCGCGCTCAGCCCGAGCTTCCTGCTGATGCGCCTCAACGAGGCGCTGCTGCGCCAGCGCGCGCCGGGCTTCGTCACCGTCGCCCTCGCCCGCGTCGAGATGACTCCCGGCGGGGCGCGGATGGAGGTGACCGCCGCCGGCCATCCCGCGCCGATCCTCGCGCGCGACGGACATGCCGCCCCGGTGGGCGTCATCGGCACGCCGCTCGGCCTGGTGGGCGACCCGGAGCTGCCCCAGAGCGCGATCGACCTCGTGCCGGGCGACGTCGTCGCGTTCTACACCGACGGCGTGACCGAGTCGGCAGCGCCGCGCGTGCTGCTCGACGAATCCGACCTCGCGGGGCTGATCGCCGAGCGCGCGCCGTCCGGCCCGGCCGCGGTCGTCGAGCGGCTCGAGCACGCCGCGGTCGGGCTCGCCGAGGGCGCGCCGCGCGACGACATCGCGGCGCTGGCGCTGATGCTGCCGCGCTCGGGCCCGGTCGTCGTGCGCGAGTTCCCGGCCACCCCCCAGGCCGCGCGCGACGTCGCCGACCTGCTGGCGCCGCTGTCCGGCGACCTGAGCCCCGAGGTCGCCGCCGACCTGCGGCTGCTGGCCACCGAGCTGGTGGCCAACGCGGTCCGCCACACCGGCGTGGCCGACGGGACGCTGCGGCTGCGCGTGCGGCTGACCGGCGACGTGATCCACCTCAGCGTCGCCGACGACGGGCCGGGCTTCGAGGTCCCGGAGCGCCCGGTGACGGCGCCGGAGGGGCCGGGCGGCTGGGGCCTGTACCTGGTCGACCAGTGCGCCGCCCGCTGGGGGAACGACCGCGGCGACCGCCACCAGGTGTGGTTCGAGCTGGAGCGCCGGGATGCCGCCTGAGCCCGCGACGATGAGCGTCCAGGCGGACGCCCTCGACGAGCGGACGACGGTCGTGGCGATCGCCGGCGAGGTGACGTTCTCCAACGTCAACGGCCTCGGCCGCGAGCTGGCCGCCGTGCTCAAGGCGGGCGCCCGCAACCTGGTGATCGACCTGCGCGAGGTCGCGTTCATCGACTCCTCGGGCCTGTCGGCGCTGCTGACCGCGAGCGCGACGGCGCGCGAGCGCGGCGGCGCGGTCGCGCTCGTGCACGGCGCCAAGCCGCCGTCGATCTTCCGCTTCCGCGGCGTCGAGCGGCTGCTCTCGCTGTACGAGAGCCGCGACGCCGCGCTGGCTGACATCCGGTCCAGCTGAGCGGGGCGGATCCTGGCCTTCCGGCCGTGCGGCTCTCGCCGCCGCCGCGTCAGCCTTGATGCCGTGGAGATCGGGCTGGTACTGCCGGGCGGAGGCGCCCGCGGGGCGTACGAGGTCGGCGCGCTGTCGGTGCTGCTGCCGGCCCTGGAGGCGCGCGGGGAACGCGTGAGCATCGTCTGCGGGACCAGCGTGGGCGGCATCAACGCCGCGTTCGCGGGCGCGCTCGCGGAGCGGCCGGCCGCCGAGCAGGCGACGCTGATGCTCGAGCGCTGGCGGTCGGTGCGCAAGGGCGACGTGATCTCGCCGGTCGTGGGGCTCGGCACCGGCCTCGGGCTGCTGCGGCTGGCCGGCGAGGTGCTCGAGCTGCCCGGGCTGCGCGCCGCGTCGCTGCTCGACCCGTCGCCGCTGGAGCGCAATCTCGAGCACTGGATCGACTGGGACCGGCTGCACGGCAACGTGCGCTCGGGACGGCTGCGCGCGGTCTGCGTGGTCGCGACGTCGCTCGAGCGCGGCGTCCCGGTCGGCTTCGTGGAGTCCGAGCACGCGGTGCCGCGCTCGGACGCCTCGATCGAGTACGTGGCGACGCGGCTGGCGAGCGAGCACGTGCGCGCGTCGGCGGCGATCCCGATGCTGTTCCCGCCCGTGCACGTCGCCGACCCGGCGCCCGGGCACTACGTCGACGGGGCGACGCGGCTGAACGCGCCGGTCTCGCCGGCGATCTCGCTCGGCGCCGAGCGCGTGATCGTGGTCGGCTACGAGCCGTGGGAGGCACGCGCGCCGCGAGCCCGCGACGACGCCCCGCGGCTCGCCGACGTGGCCGCGAACATGCTCGACGGCCTGCTGCTCGACCAGGTCGGCCACGACGTGCGGCGGATGATGGCGATCAACGCGTTCTTCGCCGAGAGCCCGCACACCGGCTCCTCGCCGGCCGCGCGCGCGTACCGCTCGGCCCGCGGGCGCCCGCCGTACCGGCGCATCTCCTACGCGCTGGTGGCGCCGCCGGAGCGGGGCGAGATCGGCGCGCTGGCCGAGGAGGTGTTCCGCGAGCGTTACGGCGGGCTGCGCGGGCTGCGGTCGCCGGACTTCCTCGTGCTCGCGCGGCTGCTCGGCGGCGGACGCGCGCGGTCCCGCGGCGAGCTGCTCTCGTTCATGCTCTTCGACGAGGTCTTCATCGAGCGGCTGCTGGAGCTGGGCCGCCGCGACGCGTTGCGCTGGCTGAGCGAGCATCCCGGGTTCTGGACGTCCGAGACGGCGGGCGAGCCGCTGGAGGCGATCGCGCTCGACGAGTTCCGCGCGCTGCGGCGGCGCTAGCCGACCTTGGCGACCTTCCGCCCCGATGGGGCGGCGTGATAGTGCAGGGCGTCGCCCTTGAAGAACAGCTCCCACCCGAGCTCGGTGCCGACGACGTAGTCGACGTCGTTGACCGAGCGGCGCGCGCGGCGGGCGGCGGTGCGGGCGACGCGCAGCGGCGCGGCCGGGTCGAGCTTGAAGCCCTTCTGGTTGACGCCGGCCGGCGTCGTCGCGGAGATCGACGGTCCGTCGGTCGCCAGGTGGACCGTGTGGCGCTTGCCGGCGCGGATCACCTGCGCGTCGATCGAGCCGGCGGAGATGCGGATGAACACGAGCCGGCCGGCCGGGAGCTTGGCGAGCGCGTCGCGCAGCGGGGCGGCGCGCAGCAGCGAGCCGGACGCGGCCGGGCTCGGCGACTCCGGCTGCTTCGGCGTGACCGCCTCGATCTTGTCGCGCAGCCCGTCGACGGCATGCCCGCCGGCGCGCACGACGGCGCTCGCGCCGATGCCGAGGGCCCCGACGATCGCGACCAGGATGATCAGGCGGGCCAGGCTCGGGCCGCCGCGGCGCCGGGGCGGGCGGGCGAAGCTCGGCGCGGGCGGCTTGGGGCGCGGCGGCTCGGCCGGGCGCGGCTTGGGCTTGGCGAACGGTGCGCTCGCCTCGCCGGCGCTGAACGCGGACGCGGCGGCGGCCTCGGGCGGCGGCGAGGCGTGCGCGAACGGCGACGCGGCCTCGCCGGCGCTGAACGCGGACGCGGCCGCGGGCGGCGCCGGTGTTGCGGGCGCCGCGGGCGCGGCCAGCGGATCTCCGGGCGTGACCGTGGCCGGCTCCCGCGCGGGGGTGCGGCCCTGCTGCCAGCCCATGTCCGCCAGCGAGTCCTCGCCCTTCTCGCGGCCGAAAGCGTCGCGTTCTCCCATGCGTGCACATCCTCGGGCCGCGCGCGCGGCGCTGTCAACCGCCGTCCGAGCAGGCTCACGCGGGGGCCATCGCATCCGTAGGGTTAGCGCCGATGGCCACCAGCGTCACGGAGCTGTCATCGCGGCAGGTCGAGATCGTCACCACCACCCGCGAGCTGCTCGCCCGCGACGGCGTCGAGGCGCTGTCGCTCGGCGCGGTCGCCAAGGCGCTCGGGATCAAGCCGCCGTCGCTCTACAAGCACTTCGCCGGCCGCGCCGACCTCGAGGCAGCGCTGATCGCGATCGGCCTCGAGGAGCTCGCCGAGGCGATCGAGGCGGCCGGGACCGACCTGCAGGCGATCGGCGAGGCCTACCGCGCCTTCGCGCTCGCCAACTCGGAGCTCTACCGGCTGATGACGAGCGCGCCGCTGCCGCGCGAGAAGCTCCCCGAGGGCCTGGAGGCGCGGATCCTGATGCCGATGCACAAGGTGATCTCGGACCCGCATCTCGCCCGCGCGGCGTTCGCGTTCGCCCACGGCATGGTCTCGCTGGAGATCGCGCAGCGCTTCCCGCCCTGGTCGAAGCTCGAGAAGTCCTGGGCGCGCGCGCTCGACGCGTTTGCCGCCGCCCGGCCGCCCGGATGAGCTAACGTCCCGCGCGCATGATCCTGCTTGCCGACAAAGCGCTGACCACGACGCTCGTCTGCATCGCCATCTGGCTGATCTTCTTCCCCGTGCTCGTGCAGGGCCTGATCGTCTATGCGGTCATCCTGGGGCGCGGTGAGAAGCGCGAGAACGCGGAGGCGCGCCGCCACCGCGAGTCGTGACGGCGTCCGCGAGCGCGAGCACGCCGTCGCGGATCCGCTCGGCGGAGTAGCCCAGCGCCCCGCGCTGGTGGGTGTAGAGATCGGCGGCCAGCGGCGCCAGCAGCGCGTCCGCGAGCCATTCGGCGTCGGCGTCGGGCGCCGCCTCGCGCAACAGCACCGCGGCGTGCAGCCGCCACGCCGCGTAGACGGCGCTGCGTGAGCGCCCGCCCGCCTCGGCGGCGGCCAGGTAGGGGAACGTCTCCTCCACGTACGCGGCCAGCGCCGACAGGAACGCGAGCAGCCGCTCGCGCGCCGGCGCGCCGGGGCCGAGCGGCGGCGCGCCGCGCAGGAGCGCGTCCTGCAGCGCCCGCTCGCGCTCGTCCAGCAGCGCGCGCACGAGGCCGGCGCGATCCGTGAAGCCGCGGTAGACGGTCCCGACGCCGACGCCGGCCTCGGCCGCGACGTCCTCCATCCGCACCGACTCCGGCCCGCGCGCCGCGAAGAGCGTCTGAGCGGCGGCGAGCACGCGCGCCCGGTTGCGCGAGCGGTCCACGCGCTCGCGCCGCGGCGCGTCGGCGAGCGGGAGCTCTTGCTTAACGGAATCCATTCCGCTTTACTCTATCCCGGAATCGATTCCGTTTCATCCCCACGATCCCATGAGGTGCTCCCAATGACCGCCAAGATCTCCCGCGGCGAGCTCGTCGCCGCGCTCGGCTCCGTGACCGTCGTCGAGGCGCTCGGGCCGATGTACTACGACGCCGAGCATCTCCCCGGCGCGATCAACATCCCGCACACCGAGGTCGACGCGCTCGCTCCGTCGCTGCTCCTCGACAAGCACGCGGCGATCGTCACCTACTGCTCGAACCCGCAGTGCCAGAACTCCGAGATCGCCGCGCAGCGGCTGATCTCGCTCGGCTACACGAACGTCCGCAAGTACGCCGAGGGCAAGGACGACTGGCGCGAGGCGGGCCTTCCGCTGGAGGGTGCAGCCGTCGCGGCTTGAGCCGGAGACGGGCGCCTGCGAGGCTACGGCGTCCGTGCTCCGCGCATTCCTGCTCTCGCTGCTCGTCGCCGCCGCGGCCTCCACCCCGGCGGCGGCGGCGCTTCCAGGCGCCCGGATCGCGCAGAGCGACGTGCTCCCGGCCGTCGACTACCCGGGCGTCCAGCACCTGAAGTACCGCTACGGGCCGATCCCCATCGAGCCCGGGCAGAACAGCATCGAGCTCGGGCAGGACCTGCCGCGGCCGCAGGTGCCGGGCATGATCACGCGCTTCTCGCCGAACCTGGTCTACGCCGACGGCAGCGGCGTGCCGCGGGTGGACGTCATCCATCTCCACCACGGCGTGTGGGTGATCAACGGCTACCCGACGTTCGCGGCCGGCGAGGAGAAGACGATCGCCCAGCTGCCGCAGGGCTTCGGGCTGCCGTACAAGCCGAGCGACACCTGGCTGCTCAGCTACATGATCCACAACCTGACGCCGAACCCGACGAGCGTCTACCTCACCTACGACATCGACTTCGTCCCCGACGGCGCGGGCCCGGCGCTGACCCCGGTCCAGCCGCTGTGGCTGGACGTCGCCGGCCTGCGCGTGTACCCGGTCTTCGACGCGCTCAAGGGCTCGCGCGGCCGCTACACGTTCCCCGACGAGGCGGGCCGCGCCCAGCGCGACAAGGTCGGCGCGGCGGCGACGTTCACGGCGCCGCGCGACCTCACGCTGGTCGCCGCCGCCGGCCACCTGCACCCCGGCGGCCTGTACGACGACCTCAAGGTCACCCGCGGCGGGCGGACCGCGCGCATCTTCCGCTCGGAGGCGAAGTACTTCGAGCCCGCCGGCGCGGTGTCGTGGGACGTCGCGATGACGGTCACCAAGCCGAACTGGCGGGTCGCGCTCAAGGCCGGGGACACGCTGAGCATCCACGCGACCTACGACACCCGCAAGGCGTCGTGGTACGAGGCGATGGGGATCAGCGTCGTCTTCTTCGCGCCCGGCGGCGTGCCCGGCGCCGATCCGTTCGCCGGCGTCGACTGGCACGGCATCCTCACGCACGGCCACCTGCCGGAGAACGAGCACCACGGCGGCGGCGCGTTCGGCTTCCCGGACGCGCGCACGCTGCCGGCGGGCTCGAGCGCCGGCCAGGTCGTGATCCGCGGCTACGTGTACGGGCGCGGCGACCTCTCCGCGACGAGCGCCAACGGCCGCCCGCCGGTGGTCAAGGCCGGGCGCTCAATAACGTTCAAGAACCTCGACGCGACGCCGAGCATGCAGGCGCGCAAGTCCGCCTACCACACGATCACCGCCTGCCGCGCGCCGTGCAACCGCTCGACGGGCATCGCCTACCCGCTCGCCGACGGCAAGGTGACGTTCGACTCGGGCGAGCTCGGCTACGGCCCGCCGATCGGCACCCCGGCCGCGAACCGCAACACGTGGAAGACGCCGAAGACCCTCAAGCCCGGCACCTACACGTACTTCTGCCGCATCCATCCGTTCATGCGCGGCGCGTTCCGCGTTGTGCACTAGGAAAGGATCCGCTCTAAGCTTTCCTAAGCGCTGCCCTAGGGAAAGCTTGCTCACAGTCTCGACACGAAGTTGTGCGTCGCCTGGGTCTCGAAACGAAAGAACCCCCTGGTTTGCAGGGGGTTCTTGATATAGCGGGGGCAGGATTCGAACCTGCGACCTTCGGGTTATGAGCCCGACGAGCTACCTGACTGCTCCACCCCGCGTCGCTTGGACAGCAAATCTTAGCACCGCATCAGCTCCCTGAGCCGCTGCGCGTTGAACACCGCGAACCCCTCCCAGTCGTTGTTGAAGTACGCGTAGATCTCCGCCGTCCCGCGTACCTCCGAGAGGCGTTCGGCCCACTCCTGCAGCTCGGTCTCGGAGTAGTTGCCGCGCCGCCCGCGGTGGCCGTAGTGGAAGCGGATGAAGGTCCAGTCGGTGGTGAGCTCGAGCGGCTGCCAGGGACGCTCCGGATGGTCGCCGTAGGCCAGCGCCGCGCCGTACGCGCGCAGCAGCTCGAAGACGTCGTCCACGAACCAGGAGCGATGGCGGAACTCGAACGCGTGGCGGCCCGCCGGCAACACCGCGAGCGCCTCCGCGAGCCGGTCCTCGTCGCGCTGGAAGCTCGCCGGGAACTGCCACAGCACCGGGCCGAGCTTGGGCGAGTCGGCCAGCGGCTCGATCGCGTCGTAGAAGCGGCGCAGGCTCGGCTCGAGGTCGGTCAGCCGCTTCATGTGCGTCATGTAGCGGCTCGCCTTGGCCGCGAAGACGAAGCCTGCCGGCGTCTCCGCCACCCAGCGCGCGACCGCCGGCGGCCGGGCGAGGCGGTAGAAGGTCGTGTTGACCTCGACGGTGTCGAACAGCGTCGCGTAGTGCTCGAGCCAGCGGCGCGCCGGCAGGCCCTTCGGGTAGACGATCTCGCGCCAGTGCGCGTAGTTCCAGCCTGAACAGCCGACGCGCGCCGCCCTCACTGCACCCTGAACCGCGTGACCGGCCCCTCCTGGCGGCAGTCGCCGCCCGAGCACGCGATTCGCACGGCCTGCCAGTAGTACGTCCCCGGCCGGTTGGCGAAGTACGACGAGAACTTGTAGGCGCGCGGCTTGAACGTGTACACGCCGCCCTTGCCGCGCTTGGCTCGGCCGGTCGTCTCCGTGTCGCAGATCGCGCCGTGCACCCGCTTGGGCGAGCGGCAGACGCGGACGAACACCGCGCCCTTGCCGTTTACCTTCATCCGGAACGTCGGCACCTCGCCGCGGGTGACCGCGCCCTTGGGCGCGATCGGGTGGATCCCGGACGCGGCCGCGACGGCCACCGCGGCAAGTGCAAGTGCGAGCTTCATGACGTGCGGGTCAGGCTACCCGGCATCATCGGGACCGATGAGCCGGATCTTCGTCACCCGCGACCTCCCGTTCGAGGCGCTCGGCCGCCTGCGCGCCGAGCACGACGTCGACGTCTGGGAGCGCCCGGAACCGCCCTCGCCCGAGGCGCTGAGAGCGCGCGCCGCGAGCGCCCAGGGCCTGCTCACGATGCTGACCGAGAAGGTCGACGAGCCGCTGCTCGACGCCGCGCCCGAGCTGCGCGCGATCGCGAACATGGCCGTCGGCACCGACAACATCGACCTCAAGGCCGCAGCCGCGCGCGGGATCGCGGTCGGCAACACGCCCGGCGTGCTCACGGACACGACCGCCGACCTCGCGTTCGCGCTGCTGCTCGCCGCCGCCCGCCGCCTGCCGGAGGGCGCCGCCGAGGTGCGCGACGGCGCCTGGGGACCGTGGCAGCCGGCTCATGGCCTCGGCGCCGACGTCGCCGGCGCGACGCTCGGGATCGTCGGCTGGGGCCGGATCGGCCAGGCGATGGCGCGCCGCGGCGAGGGCTTCGGGATGGAGGTCATCCACAGCTCCCGCTCGTCCGGCCTGCCGCTGGAAGAGCTGCTCGGACGCGCCGACTTCGTCTCGCTGCACACGCCGCTCACGCCGGACACGCGTCACCTGATCGGCGCGGCGGCGCTCGCGCGGATGAAGCCGACGGCGTTCCTGATCAACACCGCGCGCGGCGGGGTCGTCGACCAGGAAGCGCTGCGGGCCGCGCTGATCGAAGGCCGGATCGCCGGCGCCGGGCTCGACGTCACCGACCCCGAGCCGCTGCCCGCCGACCACCCGCTGCTGGACGCTCCGAACCTGCTCGTCGTCCCGCACATCGGCTCGGCGACCGTCCGGACCCGCGAGCGGATGGCCGCGATGGCGGCCGACAACCTGCTCGCCGCGCTGGCCGGCCGGCGGATGCCGCACCCGGTCACATGAGGAAGGTCGCGGTCGTCGACCTCGGCACGAACTCCACGCGGCTGCTCGTCGCCGAGGTCGACGGGAGCGTGCGCGAGCTCGACCGGCGGACGATCGTCACCCGGCTCGGCGAGGGCGTCGATCGCACGGGACGGCTCGGCGCGGAGCCGGTCGCACGCGTCTTCCGCGCGCTCGACACCTACCGTGACGCGATCGCGGGCGCCGACATCCGGACCGCAGTGATGACCTCGGCCGTGCGCGACGCCGCCAACGGCCCCGAGTTCGCCGCGCGCGTGGAACGCGAGCTCGGCGTGTCCGCACGGACGCTCACCGGCGAGGAAGAGGCGCACCTGACCTATCGCGGCGCGACCGCCCTGCGCGACGACGCCGAGCCGCTGCTGGTGATCGACGTCGGCGGCGGCTCGACCGAGCTGGTCGTCGGCACCCGCGGGCGCGTCTCGTTCCACGCGTCGACGCAGAACGGCGTTGTGCGCCACAGCGAGCGCCACCTCCACCACGACCCGCCCACGCGCGAGGAGCTGGCCGCGCTGGCCGCCGACGTGGAGGTCCCGGTCGCGCCCGCCGCCGCCGCGGTCGCGGTCGCCGGCACCGCGACCTCGTGCGCGGCGATCGACCTCGGGCTCGAGCGCTACGACGCCGAGCTCGTCGAGGGCCACGTGCTGACCGTCGAGCGCCTGCGCGAGATCCGCGACCGGCTGGCGGCGCTGCCGCTCGGCGAGCGCGCCCGCGTGCCGGGCCTGCACGCCGACCGTGCTCCGGTTATCGTGGCCGGCGTCGTCATTCTCGTGCGCGTGTTGGAGGCCTACGGCCTGGATCGCGTGGGAGTGTCCGACCGGGACATCCTGTGGGGCGTCGCCCTCGCAAGCACATCAGACGACTGATGTCAAGAGTGAGGATGTCCGGAGGTGGACATCTGTTCGATTGCCCGGCTGATTCCCGGGGGTGGAGAATCCCCTCCGTCGGAAGGGCGGTCGTGCCTCCCGCCGCCGTCCAACGACACATAGGTCCGGGCGATGCCGCATCATCGGCGCCTCCCGCCGCCTGGACCACTCAATAGGCCCCTCAAGGCACGTACCCCTGCCCGTCCTGACGGGGCCACTTTGAAGCCGCCCGCCCCCGCCGCGGGCGGCTTCTCTTTAAGCGGCTCAGGCCAGGTTGGCGGAGCGGGGGTATGCGACACGCCGGGTCGGTCAGCACGTTCACCAGCGCCGGCTTGCCGGCCGCGAACGCGCGCTCGAGCGCCCCGCGCAGCTCGCCGGGCTCGCGCACCAGCTCGCCGTGGCCGCCGAGCGCCCCGACGACCTGGTCATAGCGCGTGCCCGGGCGCAGGTCGGCGGCCACCGACCAGCCGTTGTAGAGGAACTCCATCGGGTGCTTCTCCAGCGCCCAGATGCCGTTGTTACCCATCACGCCGACGACGTCGACCCCGTGGCGGGCGAGCGTGTCGTACTCGAGCCCGCTGAAGCCGAAGGCGCCGTCGCCGAGCAGCAGCACGACCTGGCGACCGGGGTGCGCGAGCTTGGCCGCGAGCGCATAGCCGGGACCGCTGCCGAGGCAGCCGTATGGCCCGGGATCCAGCCAACAGCCGGGGTTGTAGGAGTCGACCACGCGGCCGGCGAAGGAGACGAAGTCGCCGCCGTCGCCGATCACGATCGCGTCGCGGTCGAGCACCTGCGCCAGCTCGCCGTACACGCGCATCGGGTGCAGCGGGGCGCGCGCGTCGGTCAGCTGCTCCTGCTCGTCGGCGCGCTTGGAGGTCTCGATCCCGCGCAGGCGCGTGACCCAGTGCGACGTGTCATGGCCGCGGCCGGTCAATGCGGACAGCGACTCGGTCAGATCGCCGTACAGCTCGGCGGCGAGCGGGCGGGGATGCTCGCGCGCCGGCTCGGCGACGTCGATCGCCACGATCTCGGTCTCCTCGCCGAACGCGCCGCCGAAGCCGAGCCGGAAGTCCATCGGGACGCCGATCACGAGCGCGACGTCGGCGCCCTTGAGCGCGGGCGAGCGGGAGCGCGCGAACGCGAGCTCGTGGTCGGCGGGCAGGCAGCCGCGCCCGAGCCCGTTGAGGAAGACCGGGATGCCGCGCGACTCGGCGAGCTCGCGCAGCGCCGTCTCCCCACGGCCCCAGTAGAGGTCGCTCCCGGCCATGATCACCGGGCGCTCGGCGTCATCGAGCAGCGTCACCGCGCGGTCGATCGCGCTTGCGTCGGCGTGCCCTGCGCGCGGCGCCGCGGGCGTCTGCTCCTCGCGCGCCTCGGCCTCGCTGAAGACGACGTCGAGCGGGAAGTCGAGAAACACCGGGCCGCCGTGCGGCCGCCGCGCGACCTCGAACGCCTCGTCCACGAGCCCCGGGATCTCCGCGGTCGCGCCGGCGGTCGCCGCGAGCTTGACGACCGGGCGCACGAACGGGACGTGGTCGATCTCCTGCAGCGAGCCCTGCCCCCAGCGGAACGCGGGCGCGCGCCCGCCGAGCACGATCATCGGCGAGTGGTTCTGAAGCGCCGAGGCCATCGCGCTCATGCCGTTGGTCACGCCCGGGCCGGCGGTCAGCGCGCACACGCCGGGCTCGCGCGTGACCTTCGCCCAGCCCTCGGCGGCGAACGCCGCGGCGGCCTCGTGGCGGGTGTCGACGATCTCGATGCCCTCGTCCACGCAGCCCTGGTAGAGCGAGAACAGATGGCCGCCGGACAACGTGAAGATCCGGCTGACGCCGTGTGCCTTCAGCCGCCGGGCGATCAGGCGGCCGCCGTGCAGCCGCGTCGTTTCCTGCGCCTCGGTGGTCATGGCGAGCCAATCTATCCCCCCGGCTGGGGGGATCGCGTCACCGCGCCCGCTGACCGCACGCGCACGCAGAGATAGCGTGCGGGGCATGAGCGAGCCAAAGGTCAACTTCAGCGACGCCGACCTCGAGCTGCTGCTCGCGGAGACCGATCGCGACGATCCCTACCTCGCCGCGCGGGTGGGTGGGCCGGTGTCCGAGGGCGAGCCGCGCGAGTCGATCGACTCGCAGATCCTCGCCGGTCTCGTAAGCCCTTAGTCGCCCGGCGAGCTCACTTAGCGGCGATCAGCGCGGCGCGTTCGCGCGCGGTCATCGCCGCGTCGCCGACGCGCTCCTCGCCCCACACCACGCGCCGGTCGACCGCCAGCGCGGGCAGGCGGTCCACGCCCGCGCCGAGCAGCCGCCGCGCGGCCGCCTCGGCGGCGCCGTCGCGGCGATCCTCGCGGGCGGCGCGCAGGCACGCGTCGAGCGGCAGGCCGGCGGCCGCCGCCGCCTCGGTGAGGATGTCGATGTCCTCGAGGTCGAAGCCGCCCGCGAACGCGAGCCGGGTCGCCGCCAGGACGAACGCCGCGCCTCGACCCTCCTGCGCCGCGTGGTGGGCGACGCGCATCGCCGAAGGGACCGGCGCGGGCCAGCGCTCGGGCCACTCGAGCGGAAGCCGGAGCGCGGCGGCACGCGCCTCGGCCCGCCCGGCTACCTCGCCGGCCTCGGCCTCCCCGGCGGGAAGATCGCGGCAGCGCAGCTTGCGCGCGCACGCGGGCGTCCACGTGACCGCGTCGAACGCGCGGTCGACGCGCTCCGCGGCCAGGTAGGTGAACGGCGACGCGAGATCGAAGAAGAACTCCGCGCGCACCGCCTTGCCCCCTTGCACATCCGGCCGACGCCGCGTCCGGCGGTCCTCCAGCCTGATGACGTCACCCATTCCGTCCATCCTCAACTCGTGCCAATCCCGACGCGAGAGCTGATGCCCTCGTCGCAGCAATAAAACGCGCGAACACGATTGAACTTGCGTTGGTGCTCACGTCCCTGTGATCGGCCGAGATGTCGATAACACCAACTTCGCTCCGCTAGACCGGGTATTCTGACCGCACCTCAAGGCCACGTGTCAGGGAGCCTCCAATACCACCCGTTCCGCCGCCCAAACGCCATCCCTACGACCAGTGGTCGCCGGACGCGCGCGCCCTGGATCTCGTCGGGGACAAATGGACACTATTGATCATCCGCGATCTCGCGGCCGGCCCGCGCCGGTTCGTCGAGCTCCAGCGCGTGCTGCCGGGCATCTCCACGGAGCAGCTGCGCTCGCGGCTCAACCGGATGGTCGCCGACGGGCTGTTGACGCGACAGCGCTATCGCGAGGTGCCGCCGCGCGTCGACTACGAGCTGACGGAGCGCTCGCGGGAGCTGATTCCGGTGCTCGGCGCGCTGGCCCGCTGGGGCTATGACTGGACGTGGAGCGCGCCGCGTCCGGGCGAGGACGTCAATGTGGGCGCGATCTTCCGCCTGGCTCCGGGGCTGCTGGAGCCCGCGCTCGGGTTGGAGGGGACCGTCGAGCTGATCGTCGAGGCCGAGGGCGAGTCGCCTGAGCGTCAATACCTGATTACGCTCGCCGACGGCCGCGCGGAGGTGTCCGAGGTCGGCGGCGAGCCGCCGGCGGCGTCGGTGCGCGGCACCGTCGCGGCCTGGGTCCGGGCGCTCGGCCCGGAGGGCTCGCCGGACGGCCTGTCGATCGGCGGGCGCGATGGCCTGGCCGGCGCGGTGCTCGATGGATTCGCGCGTGCGCGCTCGCGCGGCGGCGCCGTCGCCGCGGCCTAGCGTCCGCAGGCAGACAATCCCGAGCGGATGCGGAGAACGTACCGGCGCCTTGCGGCGGTACGCCGCATCGCTCCGCTTCGCGGCTCATTGGTCCGCGCTCTGACCGAGTAGTGCGCGCCGCAGCGCCATCTCATCGGCGCCTTCCACACGGACGACCTTGTCGCGCGAGGTCTGCCCGCGAACGACGCGCACGCGCGAGCGCGCGACGCCGGCCGCTCGCGCGACGAACGCGCACAGCGCGGCGTTCGCCTTGCCGTCGACCGGCGGCGCGGTGACCCGGATCACGATCGCCCCGTCGCGCTCGCCGACGATCTCGTTGCGACGAGCACGCGGCTGGAGTCGTACGGAGAGATCGCCCATGGCCGGCAAGTTCCCGACGGACGCACCGCGGCGCCCGGCGGCGCGGCGGAACTTGCCCAAGTATCGCCCTCTGGGCGATACGACGTGCCCGGGGTGGGACTTGAACCCACACGCCCCTTGGGACAATCGGGTTTAAACCGATCGCGTCTGACCTGTTCCGCCACCCGGGCCCGACCCCGGATCGTAGAGGGCGGGCTACTACCCTGGTTTAGGCGCAACTTCCCCGCTCGCCAACGGTTCTGCGAGTGGGCCCTACCTACGCGCGCCGTTCCAAGTTGGAAGCTTCAGCCCTACATCACGCCGGATCTGCCGGACTCCACGGCCGTTCGCCGCTGCTGCGCCTGCAGTCCGACGAGCGCCTCGTCGCCCTGATCCGGCGCGGCAACCACCATGCCTTCGAGGCGCTGGTCGCCCGCTACCAGTCGCGCCTGCTCGCGTTCTGCCGGCACATGCTCGCGTCGCGCGAGGACGCCGAGGACGTGCTGCAGGAGGTCTTCGCCGCCGCCTT
The DNA here is from genome assembly GCA_963837485.1 of uncultured Solirubrobacteraceae bacterium. Taxonomy (GTDB): domain Bacteria; phylum Actinomycetota; class Thermoleophilia; order Solirubrobacterales; family Solirubrobacteraceae; genus Solirubrobacter. The sequence goes on from CAWINP010000002.1 coordinate 201,947, forward strand.
CAACGCGATGCTGGCCGACGAGCGCGAGATCAACGTGCGGCCGTGGCTGTACCGGATCGCCCGCAACCGCTCGCTCAACCACCTGCGCCGCGCGCAGGCGGTCGGGATGGACTCGATGGACGTGCACCTGTCCGAGGGCGGGCTCACGACCGCGGACAAGGTCCACAAGCGCGAGGAGTTCCGGCTGCTGATCTCCGACGTGCAGGATCTGCCGGAGACGCAGCGCACGGCGCTGCTGCTGCGCGAGATCGACGCGCTGTCCTACGACCAGATCGCCGACGTGATGGAGACCACCGTCCCGTCGGTCAAGTCGCTGCTCGTCCGCGCGCGCGTCTCGCTCGCCGAGGCCGCCGAGGCGCGGATGCTCTCGTGCGACGAGGTCCGGCTCGAGCTCGGCGAGGTTGCCGAGGGCCTCAAGCGCACGACCGCGCCGGTGCGCCGCCACCTGCGCACGTGCGAGCGCTGCATCGCGTTCCGCAAGCAGCTGCGCGCGAACAACCGCGCGCTGGCCGCGCTGCTCCCGGTCGGCCCGCTGCTGCTGCTCAAGAAGACGCTGCTCGCGCACCTCGGCACCACGGCGGCGGCCGGCGGCGGCGGCGCCGCGGCCTCGGCCGGCGGGGTGGCGGCGGGCGGCGGCGCAGGCGCCGCGCTGCAGGTCGGCTTCGGAACCGTCGCCTCCAAGGCGGCGGCGGGACTCGCCGCGGCGGCGATCGTCACCGCCGGCGCGGTCGAGGTCAAGCACGCTTCGCATCTGCGCCCGGCGCACAAGAGCGAGCAGGTCGCCCAGGTCAAGGCCGCGCCGCCGGCTGCGACCGCCGCGCCGACCACGGCGCCGGTCCCGGTCAGCTCCGCACCGCAGCCGACCGCGCACCAGCGCTCGGTGCGCAACGAGAAGCCGGCCGAGGCGAAGGGCAAGGACGTCGTGGCGAAGGCGTCCGCGACGCCGACGCCCACCAAGACGCCGCCGGCCGACCCGCCCGCCAACACCGAGGTCCGCGACGGCGACACGACGGTGCTGCCGACCGACACGCAGGGCACGGCGGAGCCCGGCGGCGGCGGCCTCACCGCGCCCCCGCCCCCGCCCGCCGGCCAGGGCCCCGTGCTCGCCGGCGTGCCGACGCAGCCCCAGGCCGAGCCGACGCCGACGCCGACGCCGACCGAGACGCCTTCGCCGACGCCGGACCCGACGGAGACGATCACGCCGACGCCGACGCCGACGCCGACGCCGACGCCGACGCCGACGCCTTCGCCGACCACGACGCCGTCGGCGACACCCACCCCGACGCCCTAGGGGCCCGTTAGTGGATCCGGGCGCCGAGCGGCACGTCGCTGCCCGGCCCGAGCAGGATCACGTCGCCCGCCTCGTCGCTCGCGCCGAGCACGAGCACCTCTGAGCGCACGGGGCCGATCTGGCGCGGCGGGAAGTTCACGACGGCGACGACCAGCCGCCCCTCCAGCTCCTCGCGGGCGTAGTTGGTGATCTGCGCCGACGAGCGCTTGACGCCGATCTCCGAGCCGAAGTCGATCGTCAGCTTCCACGCGGGCTTGCGCGCCTCGGGGAAGTCCTCGACGGCGACGATCCGGCCGACGCGCATGTCGACCTTGGCGAAGTCGTCGTAGGCGATCATGGCCCTTCGGTGCCGAACCGGAACGTGCGGTACGCGGTCTTGAGCACGCCGCGCGCGGCGACGTCTCCGGCCTTGTCGGCGCCGCCCTTGGGCGTCGCCAGCATCACGAGCCGGAAGCCGTCGCGCGAGCCGGACACCGGCTCCGCGAGCAGGACGACGCGCCCGTACGTGCGCGGCTTGCGCGAGGCGCGGAACGTCATGCTGTAGGCGGGCACCTTGTTCACGCGCGCCTTGCCCTCCTCGACCGGCTCGAGCCCCGGGAACCGCGTCTTCAGCGCATCGAGGTCGCGCGACGCCACCACGGGGAACACCCCGCCGACGTCGCCTTGGAAGGGCGGGAGCTCGAGCGGCTCGACCACGAACGACGCGCGCAGCGTGCCGCCCTCGCGCCACTCCAGGTGCAGCAGCTCGCCGGGCCCGGCCTTGACGCGCTGCAGCGGGCCGGTGAAGCGCAGGTTGAACGCCGGCCGGCCCTGGTGGACGACGTGCGTCCCGGGCTGCGCGGAGCCGCGCAGCAGGAGGAAGAGCGCGAGCGCCGCGATCAGCGCGAGCAGAACGATCACCGGCGTGCGCCAGCGCGGGCGCAGACGCGCGAGCTCGTCGCGCAGCGTCGGGCGGAACTCGGGTGCGACGAGGCTCAAGCCGGAGATTCTACGGCGAGCCCGATCGCCTTCAGGCGGCGGGTCAGGGCCTGCATCGCGAACGCGCGCGTCTCGTTCACCGAGCGCCCGAACAGCACGGGCTCATCGTCGGAGCCGTCGAACCACTTCGGGCGCAGGACGCCGTCGGCGGGCACCGCGACCTCGACGAGCACGCGCTGGATCGTCTCGGCGAAGCGCGGCTCGCGCGCGACCATGTCGCGCAGGAAGCGCGCGCCGAACGCGACGTGGCGGTGCTCGTCGCGCGCGACCAGCGTGAAGCCCTCCACGAAGCCCGGCAGCGTCCCGACCTGCTCGTTGTAGTCGATGATGAAGTGCTGGCCGGTGAGGGCGAGCATGCCCTCGATGACCATGTGGTAGATCGTCACCGCCTCGACCAGCGCCTCGAGGTCGCCGGGCTCGTGCGCGAGCCGGTTCACGCGGTCGCGCAGCAGCTCGTCGAACAGCGTCGTGAACTCGGGGTTCAGGTGCGCGCTGGTCTCGGCCAGCCGGCCGTCCAGCGTGTCGGCCTGCAGGACGCCGACCTCGGAGTAGAAGCGGTCGAAGAACGCGACGTGGCGCGCCTCGTCGGCGATCTGCGTGCACAGGAAGATGCGCATGTCCTCGTCCGGGACGGCGCGCATCATCGGCCCGAGCTCGGCGGCGACGCGCTGCTCGCCGCAGAAGAACGCCGACAGCCCGTACATGCGCATGAAGCGCTCGTCGGGCCCGATGCGCTCCTCCCAGTCGCGCCGGTCCTGCGCGAAGTCGATGTCCTGCACCGCCCAGTGCTGGCGCTCCCAGAGCGAGTACAGCTGGCGGTAGTCGAGCAGCTTCGCCTCGCCGGCCCTGAGCGCAGGATCGCTCGTGGCCTGGAAGTCACTCCGCTCGAGCCGTTTTGACACGGCGTCAGTGTACGCGCTCAGTTGCCGATCGAGAAGAGCGCCTCGAGGTCGTGCTGCGAGAAGACCTCGAACGCGACCAGCGTGTGCGTGCGCTTGATCCCCGCGAGGTCGGCGAAGCGGTGGGTGACCACCTGCGCCACCTCCTCGGGGTTGCGCACGCGCAGGATCGCGACGAAGTCCCATTCGCCGGTGACGCTGTAGGCCTCGGCGACGCCCTCGACGTCGGCGAGCTGCCCGCCGAGCGTCGCGATCGCCGCGCGCTCGGCCTCGATCAGGACGACGGCGTGGGTCATCGGACGCGGTGGGACTCGCCGGGCTGCAGGATGACGACTTCGGAGAAGCCCGCGTTCTGGACGTCGGCCTTGAACGCCTCGACGTCGGTCTCGACGGGCGGGAACGTGTTGTAGTGCATCGGGATGACCTGCTGCGGGTTGATCAGCTCGACCGCGGTGACGGCGTCGTAGCGGTCCATCGTGTAGTGGCCGCCGATCGGCACCAGCGCGAGGTCGACCTTGTCGCCGCGCTGGGCGATCAGCTTCATGTCGCCGAACAGGCACGTGTCGCCGAGGTGGTAGATCAGGTGGCCGTCGTAGCTGATCAGCAGGCCGGCGGGCGCGTGCGCGGTCCCGGACGGCGAGACCGCGGTGTGCCACGCGGGCACAAGCTTCACCCAGCCCCAGTCGAACTGCTCGGTGCCGCCGTAGTTCGGATCGCGGACGTTCTCGACGCCGGCGTCGGAGAGCTCGTCCGCGAGCTCGACGATCGCCACGACCGTGGCGCCCGTCCGCTTGGCGATCGCGACCGTGTCGCCGACGTGGTCGCCGTGGCCGTGCGAGATCAGGATGGCATCGGCGGGGACCTCGTCGGCGGTCGCGGCCGCCTTCGGGTTGCCGGTCAGGAACGGGTCCACGAGCACGTCGGCTCCGGCCCCGCTGATGTGGAATGCGGAATGCCCCAGGAAACGCACGTCTACGGCCATCAGCTCTTCTCCTTGTCCATCAGCTCGTGGGCCAGCTCGTAGCCGACCGCGACCCCGACCAGCATGCTCACCTGCGTCTCCTCGGCCAGCAGCGTCTTGACGGCGCGCAGGCGCTCCTCGATGTCCGCCGTGCCGGCCGCCTCCAGCACCTGCTGGGAGTGCGCGGAGCCGAACCACTCCGCCTCGTGCAGCGCCTGGTTGAGGATCCGCTGCAGCGCGGGCGCGTTGGCGGCGACGACGCGCTGCGCCTCGTCCAGCCGTTCAGCCTCCGAGAGCGCCTGAATGGCGGCTTCGACCTCGTCGTCGGTGTACGCGCGGCGGGCCACGAAAGGCCATCATACGAATGCGTGGCGGTTGCCCTTACCTCGCTCTCGCACGGCGCCGGGTGCGGCTGCAAGCTCCCGGCCGCCTCGCTGCGGGGGATCGTCGCCGGGCTCCCGCCGGTCACGGACCCGCGCGTGCTCGTCTCTGCCGAGGGCTCAGACGACGCCGCCGTCGTGCAGCTGTCCGACTCGCTGGCGATCGTCCAGACGGCGGATTTCTTCACGCCGATCGTCGACGATCCATACACGTTCGGGCGGATCGCGGCGACCAACGCGCTCTCGGACGTGTACGCGATGGGCGGGCGGCCGGTGTCGGCCTTGAACCTGGTCGCGTTCCCTCTGGAGTCGTTGGGAGCCGCGGTGCTCGGCGAGATCCTGCGCGGCGGCGCGGACGCGGTCGCCGCGGCGGGGGCCTCGGTGGTGGGTGGCCACTCGATCGACGACCCGGAGCCGAAATACGGCCTCGCGGTCGTCGGCGTCGTCGACCCGTCCGCGGTGCTCACGAACGCCGGCGGGCGGCCGGGTGACGTGCTCGTGCTCACCAAGCCGCTGGGCGCGGGAGCCGTGTCCACGGCTTTGAAGCGGGGACTCGCGGCGCCGCTCGACGAAGCCGTGGCGGTGATGACCACGCTGAACGACGTCGCGGCTGAGCAGGCTTTGGCGGCGGGCGCGTCGGCGCTGACCGATGTCACGGGCTTCGGGCTGCTCGGGCACGTACACGAGCTGGCTTTGGCTTCCGGCGTGGCCGCGGAGATCTCCGCGGAGGCGATCCCGGCGATCGAGGGCGTGGTGGGGCTGCTGGCCGACGACCGGGTGGTTGCGGGCGGGTCCCGGCGAAACCGCGCGGACGCTGAGTCGTTCACGTCGTGGGGCGAGGTCGATGAGCCCTTGCGCCGCCTCGCCTGCGACGCGATGACGTCCGGCGGGCTGGTGGCGGCGGTGCCGCCGGGGGCGTCGATCGACGGCTGGGTGGTCGGCCGGCTCGTTTCGGGCGCGGCCGGCTCGATTCGCGTGGTGTAGCCGGCGAACTGCGCCATTAAGGGGGTGGGTCAGATTGGCTCGCCGGCCCGCGAGACGAGTTATCGGTGCCCTACCTGAGAAACCCGACGCGCCTCGACTTTGTCGGGCTATGGCCGACTAACTCGCCTCGCGAACCGCGAGGCAATCTGACCCACCCCCTTACCTGAGCAGTTGTTCGCCGGCGGCGCGTGGCCGTCCGCGTTGACAGCTAGATACTCGGTATGTATAACAAGTATCTAGATGCGATTTCCGCTGCTCGCTCTCCTCGCCTCCGGGCCCGCGCACGGCTATGAGCTCAAGTCGCAGCTCGAGCAGCGGTTCGGTGGGGTGCTTCCGCCCCTGAACGCCGGCCAGATCTATACGACGCTCGGGCGGCTGCAGCGGGACGGGCTCGTGGACGACGACGCGGTCGCGCAGAACGGGCGGCCGAATAAGCGCGTGTACCGGCTCACGTCCGAGGGCCAGGAGGAGTTGGACCGGTGGGTTGCCGACGCGACGCCGAGCCCGCGCCTGAAGGACGATTTCTTCGTCAAGCTCGTGCTCGCCCGGGCCGCGGGGATCGCGGACCCGCTCGAGCTGATCGACCGCCAGCGCGGCGCCTATCTGCAGGCGCTGCGCGAGCTCGACGACGTCGCCGCGAACGCCGGCGACAGCACCGCCGCGCTGCTCGTGGAGGGCGCGGCGCTCCACCTCGAGGCCGACCTGAAGTGGCTCGACCTCTGCGAACAACGACTGGGAGCTGACCGATGGAGCCGGTGATCATCACCCGCGGCCTCGCGAAGGAATACGAAGGCGGCGTCCACGCGCTGCGCGACGTCGATGTCCAGATCGCCGACGGCGAATTCGTCGCCGTGACCGGCCCGAGCGGCTGCGGCAAGTCGACCCTGCTCAACCTGCTCGGCGGCCTCGACCGCCCGACGCGCGGCGAGATCGAGCTCGCCGGCCGCCGCGTCGAGGACTACAGCGAGACGCGCTGGGCGCTCGTGCGCCGCAGCGAGGTCGGGTTCGTGTTCCAGTTCTTCAACCTGATCGGCAACCTCAGCGTCGCCGACAACGTCGAGCTGCCCGGGCTGCTCGCGGGCCTGAGCAGCCGCGAGGCCAAGGCGCGCCGGATCGAGCTGCTCGAGTCGCTCGGGATCGCCGAGCACGCCGACGCCGCGCCCGGGCGGCTGTCCGGCGGCCAGCAGCAGCGCGTCGCGATCGCCCGCGCGCTGATCAACCGCCCGCGCGTGCTGCTCGCCGACGAGCCGACCGGCAACCTCGACTCGGCCAGCGCGCGCGACGTGATGGCGCTGCTGCGCGCCGCCCACGACGAGCGCGGCCAGACGATCGTGCTCGTCACCCACGACGCCCGGGTCGCCGCCCGTGCCGACCGCGTGCTGGCGATGCGCGACGGCGCCGTCGCGCACGAGACGCGCCTGGACGACCGGCGGGGAGACCTGAGCTCGGCGGTCTCGCGCCTGATGGAGCTGGAAGCATGATCGCCGCCGCCCTGCGTGTCGCGCGCGCCGATCTGCTCGCACGGCGCGGGCAGACCGCGCTGACCGCGCTGGCGATCTTCGCCGCCGCGACGGCGCTCGTGGTCACGCTCGCGCTGCGCGCCGGCATCGACGACCCGTTCGCCGACGCCCAGCGGGCCACTCGCGGCGGCGACGTCGGCATCGGGCGCGCCGCCCTCAGTGCCGAGCAGGTCCGCCGCCTCACCGAGCGCCCCGACGTGATCGCCAGCGATGTGCGGCCTGCCGTGTTCGCCTCGGCGCCGCTGGCCGGTGGGCCGGTGGACGTCAGGCTCGAAGGCCTCCCTGCCCCCGATGCGCCGGTCGACGTCCCGCGCGTCACCGAGGGCCGGCGCCCCGCCAACCCGGGCGAGGTCCTGCTCGAGCGCAGCTTCGCTCGCGAGACGGGCCTCAGGCCCGGGCAGACGCTGCGTCTCGACGCCCGCCCCGGCGGCGCCGACCAGGCGCTCACGGTCACCGGCCTCGCGGTCACGACCGAGCAGGCCAGCTTCCCGCACTGGGAGCCTGCGCTCGCGTGGGCGCCGGAAGCCGCCGTTACGCGCCTCGGTGGCGCGCGCACCGGCACCCGCCTCGGCATCCGCCTCAAGGACCCCGAGGCCGCGCCCGCCTACATCGCCCAGGCCCAGAACGAGCTGCGCGACGCCGGCTTCACCGACTGGCACGACGTACGCGAGACGATCACCGACCAGGCGCGGACGAACACGATCATCATCGGCGTCAACACGCTGCTCGCGCTGATCGCCGCCGGGTTCACCGTCGCGACCGTGATCAGCGGCCGCGTGCTCGCGCAGCGGCGCGAGATCGGCCTGCTGAAGGCGATCGGCCTGACGCCGCGCGGAGTCGTCGCGACGCTCGTCGGGGAGTACCTGCTCGTCGCGCTCGCCGCGGGCCTGCTCGGCCTGGCGGCCGGCGCCGCGATCGCGCCGCTGCTGCTGAAGCCGATGTCGAGCCTGCTCGCCACGCCGACACCGAGCGCGCTCGCCCCCGGCCCGCTGCTGCTCGCGCTCGCGCTGATCCTCCTCGCGGTCGCCGTCTGCACGGCGATCCCGGCGATCCGCGCCGGCCGCCTGAACACCGTCGAGGCGCTGGCCATCGGGCGCGCCGCCAGCCGCGGCAACGCCTCGCGGGCGGCCCGCGCCGCCGCCGCGCTCAAGCTCCCGGCCACGATCCGGCTCGGCGTCAAGGACGCGTTCGCCGGCCGTGCCCGCGCCGTCCTCAGCGTCTCCGCGCTCGGGATGATGGTGATCACGCTCGTCGCCGGGCTCTCGATGGAGGCGACCTACGCCAAGGTGATCGGCGATCCCGCGCTGCGCGCCAAGCCGTGGGACATCCGCGTCGAGTCCGGAGAGTCCGGCACGGCCCGCGCGCTGGCGCTCGTGGAGCGCGAGCCGACCACGCGCGTCACCACGATCGCCGGGCTCGGCGCGACCGGCCCGAACGGCCACGAGGTCCACGTCCGCGCGCTCGGCCCCGGCTTCCAGGGGTTCAACTACGCGGTCCCCGACGGGCGCATGTTCGAACGCGCCGGCGAGGCGATCGTCGGCCGCGGCCTGCTCGACACGCAGCACCTGAAGGTGGGCGACATGCTCGATCTGCGCGTCTCCGGCACGCCGGTGCGGGTGCGGATCGTCGGCCGCCACGTCGAGCCCGACGACGACGGCGAGGTGGCGATCATGAGCGCCTCCACGCTCCCGCCCGCGATCCGCGGGCAGCTCAGCGGTGCCGCGGTGATCGCCGCCCTCAAGCCGGGCGCCGACGGCCAGGCGATCGAGCGCCGTCTCCAAGCCGCGGGCGTCTCGGCCGAGCTGGTGAGCGACGAGGTGCGCCAGGAGCGCGCCGACGTGCGCCCGATCGTCTACGGCTCCAGCGCCCTGCTGGTCGCCGTCGGGCTGGTGAACCTGCTGACCACGCTGCTGCTGGTGACCCGCGAGCGCTCGCGCGACTACGGCATCTTCAAGGCCGTCGGGCTCACGCCGCGCGGCGTGCTGACGGTCGTGAACGCGGGCGGCGCGGTGCTCGGGCTGATCGCGATCGCGGTCGGGATCCCCGCCGGGATCCTGATCTTCCGTGCGCTGATGGCGGCGATGAGCCCGAGTGAGGGCACCGCCATCGTCGGCACACCGGGCGTGCTCGCGCTCGCGCTCGTGGTCCCCGTCGTGCTCGCGGTCACCGCGCTCGCGAGCTCGCTGCCGGCGCGCCGCGCGGCGCGCACGAGCGCGGCGGTGGTGCTCAGGGCCGAGTGACGAGTGGTTCCGGGCGGGCCGCTACCGCTCGGGCAGGCGCGAGAGGATGAGCCCGAGCACGACGCCGATCGCGCCGCCGACGAGGCCGGCCACGCCGCCCGCCTCCTCGGAGGCGAGCGGGAGCAGCACGAGCAGGGCCGCGATCGCCAGCACGCCCAGGAGGTCGCTCTCGTCCTCGCGGCCCTGGCGGCGGCCCAGCACGTCGCGCATCGACCACGCGGCGAGCAGCCCCAGCGCGGCGCCGTTGGCGCCCAGGACCGCGGTGTCGCTGGAGAGCTGGATGTCCGCGTACGCGCCGACCGCGCCGCAGACCAAGAAGATCAGCAGCGGTGCCCAGGCGCCGTGGCGGCGTTCCAGCAGCCAGCCGAACAGCGCGACGGCTCCGACGACGGCGATCTCGTAGGCGGTGTGCGTGTACGCGAACAGCGACGTGACGGCGCGCCACGGCTCGTCGAAGCCCACGCCGTAGATGAAGTCGCTCAGGTCCAGCAGGCCCGACTTGATGCCGATCGTGACGGCGACCGACGCGACCACGACCAGCCACGTCGCCCACGGGCGCCGGTCCGCGCGGATGCCGGGGATCTCGCCCGGCTTCAGCCGCGGCAGCTGGGGCCTCGAGCGACGGGCCTTCGGCGCACGCGGCACGCCCCCGCGATCGAGCTTGGGCGCGCGCTTCTGGACCCGGGCCCCGCAATACGGACACTCGGTGATGTACGGGGACACCTCGGCGCCGCAGCTCTTGCAGACCAGGGATAGGTCAGGACCGCTGGACATGAGGACCATCAAGGATACGCGCCGCGGACAGCCCACTGAACCTCTTTATCTGACGAGGTGGTCCCGGCCGGCGAGTACGACGCATTCCGGCGGGCCCGGACCGCCACCTGACTCGCCCTACCGGCTCGCCACCTGGCTCTCGCCGCGCCCACCAGCCGGAACCACTACGGCGCCGAGGCGTCCACGATGTCCTTCATCAGCTCGCTGAAGTCGCGGTTGGCCTCGAACACCTTTCGCTGCCGGTGGGCGCCGTCGCCGCGCTCGATCAGGTCGCGGATTCCCTCCAGCGCGTTCGCCCCGCCGAGGTCCTGCGCGTGCTCCTTGAGCCGGTCGTAGAGCCGCTGGGCGAGCTCCTTGGTTGCCACCGGCCTGCGCTCGGGCAGGTCCACGAGCTCGCCCTCGAGCCCGTGGCGCGCGGCCAGCCACCGGTTCTCGTCGAGCATCTCGTACGGGAAGTCCGCGAGCCGCTTGCCCGCCTCGTAGTGCTCGGACAGCTCCTTGACCATCGCCTGGATCAGCGCCGCCAGCCCGAGCGTGTGCTCGACGCGCGTCTGGCCGTCCATCGCCCGGATCTCGACGGTGCCGAAGTTCGGATGCGGACGTACGTCGTACCAGAGCCAGGTGTAGTCCTCCATGACGCCGGCCTCGACCATGAAGTCGATGCGGCGCTTGAAATCGGCCCAGCCGTCGTAGAACGGCGGGATGCCGACGCGCGGGAACGTGCGGAAGACCGGCATGCGCGTCGAGGCCAGCCCGGTCGCGTCGCCGCGCCAGAACGGCGAGTTGGCCGACAGCGCGAGCAGCACCGGGACGTGCACGCGCATCCCGTTGGCGACGTGGATCGCCTTGTCGGCGTCGTCGAGGCCGACGTGCACATGCAGACCGAAGATCAACTCCTGGCGCGCCACGAAGCGCAGCGCGTCGACGAGGTCGCGGTAGCGCGGCGCGGCGGTGATCCGCTGGTCCTCCCACTTCGCGAACGGGTGCGTTCCCGCCGACCCGATGGTCAGCCCACGCTGCGACGCCTTATCGCGAACCTGGCGCCGGAGCGCGCGCAGCATCCGCTCCGCCTCCCGCAGGCCCGGTGCCGGATTCGTCGAGATCTCGAGCACGGACTCCATCAGCTCCGGCTTGATCTCGCCGTGCGGCGAGGCCTCGACGAGGTCGTCGATGGCGTTGACCAGCGCGTAGGTCGAGCGGTCGAGGATCATGAGCTCCTCCTCGATTCCGACCGTGTACGCGGGGCCGGCGAAGTTCGGCTCCATAGATGGCCGCGTAGAGTAAAGAGGAGAACACACGACCGACGAGGTGGAACGACGATGGCCCTTGGCTACGACGGAAAGCTGTACATCCTGGCCTTCGATCATCGGGGGTCGTTCCAGAAGAAGATGTTCGGGATCGAGGGCGATCCGACGCCCGAGGAGACCGAGCGCATCTCCGATGCCAAGAAGCTGATCTATGAGGGCATGGAGATCGCCGTAGAGCGCGGGGTCGACGCCTCCACCGCGGGCGTGCTGGTCGACGAGCAGTTCGGCTCCGACATCCCGGAGCTCGCGCCCAAGCGCGGGCTGTCGCTCACGATGCCGGCCGAGAAGTCCGGCCAGAACGAGTTCGACTTCCAGTACGACGACGAGTTCGGCGAGCACATCTCCAGGTACGACCTGCTCGCCACCAAGGTGCTCGTCCGTTACAACCCCGAGGGCGACGCCGACATGAACGCGCGCCAGCTCGAGCGGCTCAAGCGGCTCGCCGACTGGCTGCACGAGCACGACCGCCGCTTCCTCTTCGAGCTGCTGGTGCCGGGCGAGAAGCATCAGCTCGACCAGGTCGGCGGCGACGGCGACCGCTACGACGCCGAGTTGCGCCCCGAGCTCATGCGGCGGGCGATCGAGGAGATCCAGGACTACGGCATCGAGGTCGACATCTGGAAGATCGAGGGCGTCGACGCGCGCGAGGATGCCGAGATGCTGTCCGAGCAGACGCGCAAGGGCGACGGCCGCGGGAACGTCAAGAGCGTCGTGCTCGGCCGCGGCGCGAGCGACGAGAAGGTCGACCACTGGCTGCGCGTCGCCGCGCCGGTCGAGGGCTTCATCGGCTTCGCGATCGGCCGCTCGATCTGGTGGGACGCGCTGAAGTCCTACCTCGACGGCGGCGACCGCCGCGCGTCCGCCGAGCAGGTCGCCGACAACTACACGCGCTTCATCCGCGTCTACGACGAGGCCGGGCAGGGCGCGAAGGTGTGACCTCTGGCTCGCGGCCGAGCCATCCATCCGGGTGGCTCGGCCCTAGGGCCATACGTGACCGGTGTCGCGGCTGGAGGTCCGGTCGCGCCGGGCCAGCCCCGCCGCGATCGCCGCCTGCGCGACCGCGTCGGCCACCGCCGCCGACACCGCCCGGTTGAACACGCTGGGCACGATGTACTCCGGCCCCAGCTCCTGCTCGGGGATCACGCCGGCGATCGCGCGCGCGGCGGCGAGCTTCATCGTCTCGTCGATCGCTCGCGCCCGCACGTCGAGCGCACCTCTGAACACGCCCGGGAACGCGAGGACGTTGTTGATCTGGTTCGGGTAGTCCGAGCGCCCGGTCGCCATGATCGCGACGTCGTTCCAGACCTCCTCGGGCTGCACCTCGGGCACCGGGTTGGCCATCGCGAACACGATCGCGTCCGGCACCATCGTGCGCACCGCCTCCGCCGTGAACGCGCGCGGCGCCGACACGCCGATGACGACGTCGGCCCCCGCGAGCGCGTCGTTCGCGCTGCCCCGCAGCCCGCGCGGGTTGGTCCGCGCGGCCAGCGCCGCCAGCTCGCCTTCGAGGTCCGGGCGATCCGGGTGCAGGATGCCGCCGACGTCGCAGACCACGAGATCGCGCACGCCCTCGTTGAGGATGATCTTCGCGCACGCCATCCCCGCCGCCCCGGCCCCGACGATCACCACGCGCACGTCCTCGATTCGCTTGCCGACCACGCGCAGCGCGTTCAAGAGCGCCGCGAGCACGATGATCGCGGTGCCGTGCTGGTCGTCGTGGAAGACCGGGATGTCGAGCGTCTCCTTCAGCCGGCGCTCGACCTCGAAGCAGCGCGGGGCGGCGATGTCCTCGAGGTTGATGCCGCCGAACGTCGGCGCCACGCCCCGGACGATCTGCACGATCTCGTCGACGTCGGTGGTGTCGAGGCAGAGCGGGAAGGCGTCGACGCCGCCGAGCTCCTTGAACAGCATCGCCTTGCCCTCCATCACCGGCATCGCCGCCTCCGGGCCGAGGTCGCCGAGCCCGAGCACGGCGGTGCCGTCGGAGACGACGGCGATCGTGTTGCCCTTGATCGTCAGCGCCCACGCGGACTCGCGGTCCTCGTGGATCGCGCTCGACACGCGGCCGACGCCCGGCGTGTAGGCCATCGAGAGGTCGTCGCGGGTCTTGATCGAGACCTTCGGCGTGATCTCGATCTTGCCGCCCTTGTGCATCAGGAACGTGCGGTCGGAGACGCTGGCGACCTTGACGCCCTCCAGCGCGCGCACGGCATTGACGACGCGCTGCGCGTGTGCAGCGTCGATGCAGGCCACCGTGACGTCGCGCACGACGCCGCCCTTGTCGACCCGGACCAGGTCGATCGCGCCGAGGATCGCGCCCTCGGAGCCGACCGCTCCGGCGACCTGGGCGAACGCGCCCGGGAGCTGGCGCAGCTCGATGCGCATCGTGAACGAATAGGACGCGGACGGCTGAAGCCCCGGAGGGGCCTGCAGACTGGACATGCGCAAAGGGTAAGGGGGCGAATTCGTCCGGGCGCGCCCCTAGCGTCGGCATGGTGCCCAAACTCGCAATCGCCGCCATCCTCATCGCCGTGCTCGCGCTCGGCGGCGGCAAGCTGGTCGGCGCGTCGCGCTCCGACCAGGCGCGCGTCGTGCGCGTCGTCGACGGCGACACGGTGGTCGTCCGCACGGGGTCGGGCGAGGAGCGCGTGCGCTACATCGGCGTGGACACGCCGGAGTCGGTCAAGCCCGGCACGCCGGTGCAGTGCTTCGCGAAGGCGGCCTCGGCGGCGAACCGGCGGCTCGTCGAGGGTCGCGACGTGCGCCTGGTGCTCGACGCGGAGGCGCGCGACCGCTACGGCCGCACGCTCGCCTACGTGTACCGCTCCAGCGACGGGCTGTTCGTCAACGCCGAGCTCGTCCGGCGCGGTTATGCAAAGCCGCTGACCATCCCGCCGAACGTCGCGCACGCCGCCGAGCTGCGGCGCCTCGCCGGAGCGGCGCGCCGCGGCGGCCGCGGGTTATGGAGCCGATGTTAGGCTTGCGAGTCCATGCGGATGCGTCAGAGCGTCGCGGAGATCGAGCAGGCCTTCTTCGAGGAGATCGAAGAGGATCGCGAGCGGCGCGAGCGCCTGCGCCGCCGCGCCGAGCAGCGCCAGCTCCAGCGACATCGCGACCGGACGCACCGGCGCGGCTCGATGCGCTTCTTCGTGCTCGTGCTGATCCTGCTCGGCACCGCGGTCGCCGTGACGATCGCGATGTTCCAGACCCTGTATTACCTCTTGGGTTAAGGCGCGCAGCCCCTCCGCGTTTGGGCTGACGAGCCCGCCAGTTAAGGTCGGATGATCGGGGCGGGGCGGAGGGGATGTACCCCTTATCGCTGGTTATTCGCGCTGAGACGCTTCAGGGCGTCGTCCACCTCGGCACGAGCGGAGGCGCCGGCGGCGACGTTCTCCTGCTGGATCTCGAGGTAGACCTCCTTACGGAACACGGGAATGTCCCGAGGGGCCTGGATGCCGATACGGACCTTCTCGCCCATGATCGAGAGCACCGAGACCTCGATGTCGTCGCCGATCATGATCGACTGGTTGGACTTGCGTGTCAGTACCAGCATGACGCCGCCTCCCTGGCGATTTCGGACTCGCTCTCCCGGACAGGCCCGCTCCTGTCGTCGAGGTGAGCACGGGTGAGGCTAGTTGAAATTGGTGGGAATGGGTATGGGGCGTGCACCCGAAGCCCCGGTGTCGTGGGACGTTGCTAGTCTCCGGCCCTCCTATGAGCCGCCGGTCCCTGCGTCCCCAGCTTAACCAGATCCGCGGGTGGGTGCGACAGGGTCGCACCGACGCGTGGATCGCGCACCAGCTCGAAGTCACCGTCCAGCAGATTCAGGCCTTCAAGCGCGAGCAAGGCCTGGAGCCCGATTCCGACGATGCCGGCGCCACCGTCGAGGAGGTCGACCTCCGCGCGGAGGACGACGCCGCGATCGCCGCCGAGCTCGAGGCCGAGGCCGCGCGCAAAGCCGAAGAAGAGGCTGCGCGCAAGGCCGAGGAGGAGGCCCGCGCCGCCGAGGAGGCCGCGCGCAAGGCCGAACAGGCCGATGAGGAAGAGGAGAAGGCCAAGCGCCCAGCGCGCCGCCGGGGTGGCCGCTCGCGCCGCCGTACCGCGTCCGTCGGGCCGCTGGAAGGCACGTTCGATCACGGCGAGGAGGGCTACGGGCTGTGGCTCGACCCCGCCGTCCAGGACGATCCGATCTACGCCGAGCACTGGGCGGGTCACCGTCCGGTCGAGATCACGATCGAGGAAGACCAGATCGTGATCCGCCGCGCAGGCGGCGAGGACGACGGCGAAGACTGAGGCAGCGATCGCCTGGCACCGCGCGTGCCAGGCGATGATGGTCGACGAGGTCGAGCCGTGGGCACACGGCTCGGTGCTGCGGACTCCTCTCGCGCCCGATTGGTGGGACGCGAACCTCGTTCGCCTGGAGGGCCCGGACCCCGGGCTCAGCGCGGCCGAGCTGATCGATCTGGTCGAGGGCCTGCAATCCGCGTTGCAGCACCGCCGCCTGGTCGTCGAGGACGAGGCCGCCGGCGAGCGGCTGCGCGAGGACTTCGCGGACGCCGGCTGGGAGACCGAGCGGCTGGTGGCGATGCTGCGCGACGGCGCACCGCCGCCGGCGCCGGCGGGCGTCGCCGAGGCGCCGTACTCGGACACCCGGGCGCTGCGCGTGGAGTGGCACCGCTCGGCGGAGTGGGGCGACGAAGAGGCGCTGCACCTCGACTCCGCCGACGCGGTCGCGGCGCGGATCGGGACGCGCGCGTTCGTGGCCCGGGGCGACGACGGCGAGCTGATCGGCTTCTGCTCGCTGTTCTCGCCGCCGAAGGCCGCCGGCGCCGAGGTCGACCAGGCGTACGTCTCGCCGCCCCACCGCGGGCACGGGCTCGGCACACGGCTGATCGAGGCGGCGCTCGCCGGCGGCGGGCGTCACACCAACTGGATCGTCGCGGACGACGAGGGGCGGCCGAAGGGCCTCTACCGGCGCCTCGGCTTCGAGCCGGCGTGGCGCTGGTGCACGTTCACGAGAACGCCCGCCTGACGCTCGTGCCGTACGAGATCGCACGCGACCAATGGGAGGCGGGGCTGCGGCGGCTGGACGCCGCGTTTCCGGAGCAGGCGCCCACGCTCGAGCGCGTCACGCGCGCCGTGCAGGCCGAGCTTCGCCGCCGCCTCGGCGGCCCCTTCACGCTCGACGAGCTGGCGGACCTCTACGACGAGGGCACCGGCTGGTGCACGGACCTGGCCGTCGAGGTCGCGCCGGACGAGCCGTTCGCGTGGGATGCCCGCGTCGTCGCCGACGCCGCGTTCGGGCGCTACCAGCGGGCCGCTACGGACTTCGCTGGTGGCCGGCGGGTGTAGGCGTTCGGGGCAGACGGGTGTTGGCGGTTCGAGCGCGTGGCAGACGGGGGTAGACGGTTTCGCCTCCGCTGCGCCGGCCGTCGAGGGCGCGGTCCGCTCCGGGCACGGACGGGTGTAAACGGTTTCGCCTCCGCTGCGCCGGCCGTCGAGGGCGCGGCGCCGCTCGCCGGGACCGACGGGCCTTGCTCCGCTCCGGCGACGTTACTTGACGATGTAAGCCTTCTCGCCCGCCTTGACCATGCCGAGCCTGCGCGCCTCGCGCTCGAGCGCGCCCTTCTCGGTCAGCGTGCGCTTGCGCTCGCGCAGCTTGGCGTTCTCCGCGCGCAGCGCGGCGACCGCCTCGCGCTGGCGCCCGGCTTCGCGGTACGTGTTGACCCAGTTCAGCGCAGGCCCGATGTAGAGGTAGAGAACGAGCGCGAAGACGCCGATCAGCGCCCAGCGCCCGAGGCGATCCCAGCGGATCCGCGTACGGCCGTCCATGCCTGACGCGTTCGTTCGACGCGTCAGGCCTCCTTCCTCTGCAACGCTACGACCGGAAGACGCTCCGGCCGGGGTATTCGGCGTCGGCGCCGAGCGCCTCCTCGATCCGCAGCAGCTGGTTGTACTTCGCCACGCGGTCCGTGCGCGACGGCGCGCCGGTCTTGATCTGGCCGCACCCGGTCGCCACCGCGAGGTCGGCGATCGTGGTGTCCTCGGTCTCGCCGGAGCGGTGCGACATGACCGCCGTGTAGCCGTTCGAGCGCGCCAGCGAGACCGCCGACAGCGTCTCGGTCAGCGTGCCGATCTGGTTGACCTTGATCAGGATCGAGTTCGCCACGCCCATGTCGATGCCGCGCTGCAGGCGCTCGACGTTGGTGACGAACAGGTCGTCGCCGACGAGTTGGACCTTCTCACCGAGGCCGTCGGTGAGCGCCTTCCAGCCGTCCCAGTCCTCCTCGTCCATGCCGTCCTCGATCGAGAGGATCGGGTACTGGCCGGCGAGGTCGGCCCAGTAGGCGGCGAGCTCGGCCGACGACAGCGTGCGGTGCTCGTGCTCGAGCTCGTAGGCGCCGTTCTTGTAGATCTCGCTGACCGCCGGGTCGAGCGCGATCACGAGGTCCTCGCCGGGCGTGTAGCCCGCCGCCTCGATCCCCTCGACCAGTGCCGCGAGCGCCGCAGCGTTGGACTCCAGGTTCGGCGCGAAGCCGCCCTCGTCGCCCACGCCGCCGCCCAGCCCGCGGTCATGCAGCGTCTTCTTGAGCGCGTGGAAGACCTCGGCGCCCATCCGCAGCGCCTCCGCGAACGTCGGCGCGCCGGCCGGCACAACCATGAACTCCTGGAAGTCGATCGAGTTGTCCGCGTGCGAACCGCCGTTGAGCACGTTCATCATCGGCACCGGCAGGATGTGCGCCGCCTCGCCGCCGAGGTAGCGCCACAGCGGCAGCCCCTCTTCCGCGGACGCCGCGCGCGCGGCCGCCAGCGAGACGCCGAGGATCGCGTTCGCCCCCAGGCGGTTCTTGTTCGGGGTGCCGTCGAGCTCGATCATCGCGCGGTCGAGCCCTTCCTGGTCTTCGGCGTCGCGGCCCGTGACCAGCTCCGTCAGCTCGCCGTTGACGTTGCCGACCGCCTTCGTGACGCCCTTGCCGCCGTACGCGGCGCCGCCGTCGCGCAGCTCGGTCGCCTCGAACTCGCCCGTGGAGGCACCGGAGGGGACGGCCGCGCGCCCGTGCGCGCCGGAACGCAGCTGGACTTCGACCTCTACCGTGGGATTGCCGCGCGAGTCGAGGATCTGCCGCGCGTGGACCGTTTCGATCTGGCTCATCGGCGCCGCACGATAGCTCTTACTCGCGCATGCGAATCCTTGCGTAGTACTGAAGCTGCGCGTCCGGATCGAGCCCGTCCCAGTCCGCGCCGTCGCGCGCCGCGAGCTCCGCGGCGCCCTCCACCCGCCCCCGAAACCGGTCCGCTGCGGCGCGCAGCGCCAGCTCGGGATCGACCTTCAGCTTGCGCGCCACGTTGACCGCGGCGAACAGCACGTCGCCGGCCTCGTGAAAGCGCTCCTCGCGATCGCCGGCCGCCTCCAGCTCGTCCAGCTCGCCGCGCACCGCGTCATACGGGACGTGTTCGAAGTCGAACCCGGTCGAGGCCGCGCGCCGCTGCACCTTGCGCGCGTACAGCGGTCCGGGCAGGCTCTCGGGCACCTCGCCGAAGATGCCGGGCTCGCGCCCCTCCTCGGTCTTCTTGATCGCGTCCCAGTTGCGCAGCACGTCGCCGGCCGAGTCGACCTCCACGGTGCCGAAGATGTGCGGGTGCCGGCGCACGAGCTTGGCGTGCACGTGCTCGGCGACCTCGGCGAGCGAGCCGGCGCCGCGCTCCTCCATCAGCAGCGAGAGGAAGTGCACCTGGAAGAGGACGTCGCCGAGCTCGTCGAGCAGCTTCGCGTCGTCGTCGGCATGCGCGGCCGCCGCGAGCTCATACGCCTCCTCGACCGTGTGCGGGACGATCGAGCGCTCATCCTGCTCGCGATCCCACGGGCACTCGCGCCGCAGCCGGCGCGTCAGCTCGTCGAGGCGCCGGAGCGCCTCGGGGCCGTCAGCCGGTCTGGGCACCGGCGGGCGTCGCCGCCGCCGGTGTCGGCGTCGGCGTCGGCTTCGGGCCGTTCTTGCAGTCGGAGGTGCGGTAGCCCGCCGAGCACTCCGTCCGCCCGCGCCAGCGCGCGTTGAAGGCCTTCACGAAGCGATCCAGCGACTTCTGCTTGTTCTGGGCCTGCAGCGTCTGCTTGATCGTGGGCCCGGCCTGCTCGAGCGACTGCTTGCTGCCGGGGGTGACGCCCGTGACCTCGAACACGAAGTAGCCGAACTGTGTCTTCAGCGGCCCGCTGACCTCGTTCTTGGGAGCCGAGAACACGGCCGCGTCGAGGTCCTTGTCGAGCGCGCCCTTCGCCTGCCCCGGCACCTTGCCCGCCGCCGCCTTGCTCTGCTCGTCGACCGAGAAGCGCTGGGTGACCGTCTTCCACGACTGGCCGGCGTCGAGCGCGTTGCGAGCCTGGCGCGCGTGCGCGGCGTCCTTGGTCAGCACGACGCGCAGGTCGCGCTTCTCGGGCTGCACGAACTTCGCCTGGTTCTTCGCGTAGAAGTCGGCGATCGCCTGGTCGCTGACCGTGCCGCCGTTGCCGGCGACCTTGGTGCTCAGCTTCGTCGAGAGCAGCGAGACGCGGACGCGCTGCAGGACGTCGCCGTTGCTCTGGCCGGAGCTCTTGAGGTACTTCTCGTAGTCGCCGGCCTTCGGGAAGCCCTGCTTCTTCTGGTCGTCCAGGCTCTTCTTGACGTCCGCGTCGGACACCTTCACGCCCTGGTCGGACGCCTCGCCGGAGAGCCAGCGGGCGGAGATCAGGAAGCGCAGCGTGTTCTCGCGCAGCTGGGCGGCCGTCGGCTTGGCCGCGCCCTGCTGCTGCTGCGCCTGCTGGGCGGCCTCCTTGGTGAAGACGTTAAGCCAGTGCGAGTAGTCGGCGCGCGGAATCGTGTCGCCGTCGACCGTCGCCACGGCGTTGCCGGGAACGCCTCCGCATCCGGAGACCAGGGCGCCTCCGCCGATCAGGGCGGAGGCGCAGAGCGCGATTCGGGCCGCTCGCAGGACGATCGCCTACTGACCCACGGTCGGCGTGGGAGTCGGCGTCGCCTTCGGGCCGTTCTTGCAGTCGGAGGTCTTGTAGCCCTCCGAGCACTCCGTCTTCGCCTTCCAGCGCTTCGTGAAGTCCTTCACGAAGGTGTCCAGCGCCTTCTGCTGGTTCTGCGACTGGAGCGTCTGCTTGATCGTGTCCTTGGCCTCGGCGAGCGTCTGCTGCGACGCCGGCGTGGCCTTGGTGACCTCGAAGACGTAGTAGCCGTACTGGGTCTTCACCGGACCCATGAGCTTGTTCTTGTCCGCCGAGAAGACCGCGTCGTCGAGCTGCTTGTCGAGCGTGCCCTTGGCCTGCGCCGGGAGCTTGCCGCCGGCCGCCTTCGACGTGTCGTCGATCGAGTACTTCTTGGCGACCGTCTTCCACGAGTCGCCGCCCTTGAGCGCGTCGTAGGCCTGCTGGGCCTGCGCCTTCTCCTTGGTCAGGACGACGCGCAGGTCGCGCTTCTCAGGCTGGGCGAAGCGCGCCTTGTTCTTGTTGTAGAAGTCCTGGATCGCCTGGTCGGAGACCTGGTCCTTGCCCTTGATGACCTTGTCGCGGATCTTGTTCGACAGCAGGTCGAGCTTGACGCGCTGCTTGATGTCGGCCTCGGACTGGCCGGAGGTCTTGAGGAACTTCTGGTAGTCGGCGTCCTTCGGGAAGCTCTGCTTCTTCTGCTCGTTGAAGGACTTCGTCACGTCGGCTTCGGTGACCTTGATGTCCATCGAGTCCGCCTCGCCCTGGATCCACTTGAACGAGATCAGAAGCTGGAGGACCTGGTCGCGCAGCTGCCCGTACTCCTGCTTGCACTGCGTCTTGAGCTGGGCGTCGGTCACGTTCGGCTGGCCCTTGGCCGGCTTCGGCGTGTTCTTGCGCTTGGTCGCGACGCACTTCGCATAGTCCGGCGGATCGGGCACCGCGGCGGTCGCCTGGCCCGACGACTTCGCCGCGACCGTCAGCCAGTGGCTGAAGTCCGACTTGCTGACGGAATCGCCGTCAACGGTCGCCACGGAGTTGCCGGGCACTCCGCCGCAGGCTGCGACGGTCGCGCTTACGCCCAGCAGGGCGCAGGCGCTGAAGATGAGACGGGACGCCTTAGTCATGAAGAGTGCTCGAGAAGGGGACGTGGACAATTGCCCGGTGGCTCGGAATACCGGCGCAAGGAGATGACCTTCTCCCGAGTTCGCATGGTAGCGGCGGGTTTCGGGTAGCCGCTCATCTTTTGACTGGACCTTTAGGCAGCGGTCGCGACAGCCAGCAATGCGTCCGCTGCACGAACCACTGCCGGGAAGCGTTGCGCGGGATCATCCGGAACCCGGAGGGACAACTGCGAGCGCCCAGCCTCGTAGTTGGCGCCGGGAAGCGCCTCGCGCAGGCGGCGCGCGGTCGCGGCGTCGAGGTCGATCGGCGTCACGGCGAGCCGGCCCTGGCGGAAGCTGACCGTCTGGGCGCCCGCCTGGCCGAGCTTGATCCGCGCCTGCTGAAGCGCCAGCAGGTTCTCCAGCGGCTCCGGCGGCTCGCCGAAGCGGTCCTCGAGCTCGTGGCGCAGCTCGACCAGCTCCGCGACCTCGCGCGCGCCGGCGATCCGGCGGTGCACGTCGACCTTGGCCTGCTCGTAGGGGATGTAGTCGGCGGGCACGTACGCGTCGACGTTCACGTCCAGACGCACCGGCTCGGGAGGCTCCGCACCGTCGGACTCCGGATCGAGCTCGCGCACCGCCTCGTCGAGCATCTGCATGTAGAGCTCGAAGCCGAGCGCGGCGACATGGCCGGACTGCTCGTCGCCGAGCAGGTTGCCGGCGCCGCGCAGCTCGAGGTCGCGCATCGCGACCTTGAAGCCGGCGCCGAGCTCGGTGTAGTCCGACAGCGCGGAGAGGCGATCCGCCGCCTCGGCGGTGAGCGCGGCTGCACTCGGATACAGCAGGTACGCGTAGGCCCGTTCGCGCGAGCGGCCGACCCGCCCGCGGATCTGGTAGAGCTGGCTCAGGCCGAAGCGGTCGGCGCGGTCGACGATCAGCGTGTTGGCCTGCGGGATGTCGATCCCGGACTCGATGATGCTGGTGCTGACCAGCACGTCGGCGTCGCCGCGCAGGAAGTGGATCATCCGGTCCTCGAGCTGCTTCTCGTCCATCTGCCCGTGCGCGACGCTGAACGTCAGGCCCGGGCACAGCGCCCGTAGGCGCTCGGCCGTCTCCTCGATGTCGTCGACGCGGTTATGCAGGAAGAACGCCTGCCCGCCGCGCGCCTTCTCGCGCTGCAGCGCCTGCTTGACGAGCTGCTCGTCGTACTCGCCGACGTAGGTCTTGACCGGCCGGCGGCCCTCCGGCGGCGTCTCGATCACGCTGATGTCGCGCATCCCGGCGAGCGACATCTGCAGCGTGCGCGGGATCGGCGTCGCCGACATCGAGATCACGTCGACCCGGAGCTTGAGCTGGCGCAGCAGCTCCTTCTGCTTGACGCCGAAGCGCTGCTCCTCGTCGACGATCAGCAGCCCGAGCTCCTTCGCGCGCACGTCGCGCGACAGCAGCCGGTGCGTGCCGATCAGGATGTCGACCGAGCCCTGGGAGAAGCGCTTGACGGCGTCGCGTTGCTCGGCCACGGGGCGGAAGCGGCTGACCTGCTCGATCATGAACGGCTGGTCGCGCAGGCGCTCGGCGAACGTGCCGTAGTGCTGCTGGGCGAGGATCGTCGTCGGCACCAGCATCATCACCTGCTTGCCGTCCGAGGCCGACTTGACCGCGGCGCGCAGCGCGACCTCGGTCTTGCCGTAGCCGACGTCGCCGCAGATCAGCCGGTCCATCGGGCGCTCGGACTCCATGTCGCCCATCACCGCGTCGATCGCGTCGCGCTGGTCGGGCGTCTCGCGGAACGGGAACGCGGCCTCGACCTCGCGCAGCTCCTCCGAGAACTCCGGGAACGGGTGGCCGCGGCGGCGCCTGCGCTCGGCGTAGAGGTTCAGCAGCTCGCCCGCCAGCTCCTGCGCGGCGCGGCGGGCGCGCGCCTTGAGCGTGTCCCAGCGCGTGCCGCCGAGCTTGGACAGCGGCGGGTGGGCGCCGTCGGCGCCGACGTAGCGGCTGATCTTGGCGAGCTGGTCGACCGGCAGGAAGACCTTGTCGTCGCCCTGATACTCGAGATTCAGGTAGTCGCGCGTGACGCCGGCGACGGTCTTGGTGTCGAAGCCGGCGAAGCGGGCGATGCCGTGGTCCTCGTGGACGACGATGTCGCCGGTCCTGAGGTCCGCGAAGCTGCGCAGCAGGCCGCGGCCCTTTCGGGTGGGACGTGTGCTCGCCTTGCGGCGGTGGATCAGGCGGTGCTCGGGGAACGCGGCGAGCTTGAAGCTGGGCGCGACAAAGCCATCCCGGAGGGTTGCCTCGGTGAAGATCAGGCCGCTGGTCGCGCCGTTGAGGCTCGCCTTGATCCGGGCGAGGTTGTAGGCGGCGCGCTCGGCCGCGCCCTTCTGCGGCCAGGTGACGACGGTCGTGTAGCCGGAGCGCGTGAGCTTCTCCAGCTCCGCCTCGGCCTCGTTGAGGCTTCGCGCGGCGAAGTCGGCGGCCTGCGCGCGGATCTCGATCGGCTGATCGTGGGCGATGCTGCTCAGCCGCACCTCGGCGCGCTCTCCGAGCGTCTGCATGATCCGCTTCGGGTTGACGTAGAGCTGGCGCGCGTCCTCGTCCTGGAACGCGACGCAGACGTCCTCCCAGTGGTCGCGCAGCACCGGCTCGACGTCCTCCTCGGCGGCCACGATCACCTGCGCGCGCTCCGGGATCAGCTCCAGCAGCTCCCTGAACTGGTCGACGGGCAGCAGCTCGGCGATGTCCGGGCGCTCCTCCTCGGTCGCCGCGATCTCGGCCAGCTCGCGGTGCTCGGGCGCGAGCTCGGCGGCCGGCGAGATCTCGACGCGGTCGGTCTCCCCCAGGCTGCGCTGGGTGAACGTGGAGAACCAGCGCAGCGCCTCGATCTCGATGTCGAAGAGGTCTACGCGGACCGCGCGCTCCTCGGTCGCCGGGTAGACGTCGAGCAGGCCGCCGCGGATCGCGAACTGGCCTCGGTCGTCGACCTGGTCGACGCGCTGGTAGCCGGCGGCCGTCAGTTGCAGCGCGGTCTCCTCGAGGTCGATCAGGTCGCCGGTCTTCAGCGTGAACCCGTGGGGGCGCAGGCTCGGGTCCGGGACCTTCTCGCTGAGGGCGGTCGCGGAGATCACGACGACGGGCTGCTCGGAGCCCTCGGGCGTGTCGGTCAGCGCGTCGAGCGCGCCGACGCGCAGGCCGACCAGGTGCGGCGGCGGCGTCAGGTGCGATTCGTAGCCGACGCCGCGGCTCGGGTAATAGCGGACGGCCCGCGGGTGCAGCCAGGCGCGCAGGTCGGCCGCCAGGTCGCGCGCGCCGCGGTCGTCGCCGACGACCACCACCGCGGGGCGGCGGGCGTCCTGGTCGGCGAGTCCGGCGACGACGAACGCCCGCAGCGACTGCGATACGAACGCGGAGCCGCCGCGAGCCGCCAATTCGGCCGCGCCAGGGTCGTTCTCAAGATGTCCGAGGAAGGTTCTGAGCATGCTTCGCGCCCGCTCGGGGTGCCCGGCGGGTCGTGTGACTCAGTCTACGAACGAGCGAGCATGTTCAGGCGCACGTAGTCGACGACTACCGGCTGATCGAGCTCCGCGATCACCGCGTCGACGTAGCCGTCGCGGTCCGGCTCGGGCATGCGGTCCAGGTGCGCGCCGAGCACGACGGTGGCGAGGAACTCGCGCGGGTCCTCGGGCGACACCGGCCACTGCTGGCTCCAGGTCCAGACATCATTGAAGCCGGCGCGGGTGAGACGTCTCGCCGTCTCCTTGGTCGTCGCGAAGTTCCACGGCCCGGGCCAGCCCCTCAGGTCAGGGTGGTCGACGCGCCTGGCCGCCGCCTCGACGTTGGCGACGTTGCCGAACGCGCCGCACTGGGCGACCAGCCGGCCGCCGGGCTTCAGCGCCGCGTGCAGGCGTCCGAAGAGGCGTTCGTGGTCTTTGATCCAGTGGAACGTCGCGGTCGAGAGGATCGCGTCGACCGGCTCCTCGAGCGCGAGCTCGAGCAGGTCCTGCTGGAAGACCTGCACGCTGTCGCCGAAGCGTTCCTTCGCCTGATCGACCATGGCCTGCGAGCCGTCGACCGCGAGCAGCTCGCCGCGCGGGAGGCGCTCCAGCAGCGCCGCGGTCACGCGGCCGGTGCCGCAGCCGGCGTCGAGCACGCGCTCGTCGCCGTCGAGCTCCAGCCGGTCCAGCACGTCGCGGCCCCACTGCTCCTGCGGTCCGGACACGCGCTCGTACGAGGCGGCGTTCCATTCACGCGGCGGCATACGCGTGTACGTTATCGCATACGCGTGCCGAGCACGACCACGATGCGGGCGTCCTCGGACGCACCGAATCGCCGCTGGAGGACCGAGGCCGTGTTCCCGCCGGATGCGGCGCCGATCCGGTGCGCGATCGCGTTCGCCAGCGGGAAGTCCTCCCCGCGGATGGCGAACACCGTCGTCTGTGCGAAGCCCCGCTTGGCGTTGTCGGCGGCCGGGCGTGCACCGAGCAGCGGCTCGAGCTCATCCGCCAGCCGGGCGGCGCGCCCCTCGCTCCGGGACGCGTTGAGTATCTGCACCCGCGGCACGTCACGCTCGAAGGCGACCTTGAGCGGGGCGCCGTCGCCCAGTTGGTCGACGACGTTGTCGGTCGCCAGCGCCCCGACCACGCGGTTGTTCTGCGTGAGACGCACCCAGCGCACGCCGTCGGGAACGACGCCGGCGAGGTGCTGGCCGACGCGCATGAATGCGCGTCCCTCGCGGATGTCAGCCGGCGTGAAGCACGCCCAGTTCGCCGGCGCGACCAGGCAGGCGCCCGGCCCGCGCGCCTCGCCGCCGCCGCAGGCGAGCGGCTTGGTGCGCAGGTCGCCGGTCGGCACCAGGTACAGCAAGGGCGCCCCGGCGCGGCGGACCGCGCTGGGGTCGAAGCCGCCGACGGGCAGCCAGGTCTGCAGCGGCGGGGCGGAGACACGCAGCTGGTCGCCGCCGTTGTAGGACCGGCGCAGCACGGACAGCTGGCGGCTCAGCTCGTCCGGCGGCGGCACGCCGGGCACGGCGGGGAACGTCGTGAGGCCCGGCGACGGCGGCGTTCCGTCGCACGCGCGGATCGGCGGCGCGACCGGCACGGCGAACGCGCCGGGGCGCGGGGTGCCGGACGGCGGCGCCTCGCTCGGGCGCAGGGTGAGGACGGCGGCGACGAGCACGGCCGCGACGGCGACGGCGACGGCCGGCCCGCGCCAGGCGATCCGTGGGCGCGGTCGGTGGGCGGCACGGCGGCGCGCGGCGGCCAGCAGCTCGGCCTCGAGGTCCTGGACGAAGTCGGTCATGGTCCCTCCAGTCGCGAGCGCAGTCCTGCGAGCCCGCGCGAGACCCGCTTGCGGACGACGGACTCGGACGTGCGTGCCTGGCTGGCGATCTCCGCGTACTCGCGCTCGTCGAGCACGCGGGCGAGCACCGCCTTGCGCTGGTCGGGCGGAAGCGCGGCAAGTCCCTCGTGCAGGATTGCCGCCGTCGCGTCGGCCGCGGCGAGCGCCTCGACGCGCTCGATCGCCTCGTCGGTCAGCGTCAGCGGCGCCATCCCGAGCCGGCGGCGGGCGCGATCTTCGACCACCCCGCGGCGTTGCGCGTGCGAGAGCTGGCGGCGGGCGATCCCGTACAGCCACGCCGCCGCCGGGCCCTTGTCGGCCCGGAAGCGGTGGGCGCCGTCGAGCGCGGCCGCGAACGTCTCCGCAGTCAGGTCGGCGGCGAGCTCCGCGTCGCGGGTGCGGCGCACGAAGTACGCGAGCAGCGGCGTGACATGGCGGCGATAGAGGACCGCGAACGCCTCGGGCTCGGCCCGGGTGGCGGCGAGCAGGTCGTCGTCGGAGCGCGCATCCATCTGCCTCCCACTTAGCGTCCTGCCCGCCGCTTGTGACCGGCTAGCTCAGGTCGAACGCGAGCGTCGCCGGCTGCGGGCCGGCCTCGGAGACCGTCAGCCGGCCATGCGCCCGCTTGAACGCGCCGGTGCCGCCGGTGATCGCCTGCGTGAACGGGGTCGTCTCCTCCTGCGCGGAGGTGACCAGGCCCGTTGCGCCGATGTCGCCGGTGGGCAGGTGCGTGACGTTCTCGCACTGGGCGGTGAACGCGTGAGTGGTCGCATCGAGGCGGACCATCGTGCAGACCACATGGCTCTCGCCAACGCGCTTGGCGCCCGCGAACACGTCCATCGTGATGACCTGCTGGTCACCGAGGCTGGGGCCCGGCTTGCCGAGATCGACCTGCTCGACGGCGAGCGTCTTGCCGGTCAGGTTGAAGTCGCCGCCGTCGCCGTGCTTGTCGGCGTGGGCGGTCGCGGCGACATTGGGGACCGCCCCGAGGCTTTACCCCAGTGCGCGCGGGAGCTGCGAGCGCGAGGAGATGTCGAGCTTGCGGTAGGTGCTGGTGAGATGCACCTCGATCGTCTTCTCGGTCAGGAACAGCGCCTGCGCGATCTCGCGGTTGGTCATTCCGTCGGCGGCCATGCGGGCGACGCGCTGCTCGGACGCGGTCAGCTTGCTGCGGCTCTCGATCGGGTCCCGGCGCGGGCGGGCGCCGGCGGCCACGAGCTCGTCATGGGCACGGGCGGCGATCGCGGTCGCGCCGCACGCGGCCGCGAGCTCCACGGCCTCGCGCAGGGGCTCCCGGGCGTCGGTGCGGCGGCCGGCGCGGCGCTGCGCGGCGCCGAGCGCGAGGAGGCTGAGCGCGAGCTCGAGCCGCGCGGGCGAGGGGCGCAGCACGGCCACGGACTCGCCGAGCAGATCGAGGGCCTCCGACGGGCCGGCCGCGTTCGCGGCGCGACCACGGGCCGCCGCCGGCGAGCGATCCGCGGCGGCGGCGAGCCCGGCGGCGCGCAGCGACATCCCGAGCGCGCGGTCGTCGCCGAACGCTCTCGAGCGCGCCAGGTCCTCCGCCGCCAGCTCGCGCGCCTCGTCGGCGCGCCCGAGCTCCGCGAGCAGCGTCACGGCGTCCGCCCGCCAGCTCGAGTAGGCCGGCGTCGTCACGCCCCAGGCCTCCTCCATGCGCCCGCACGCGCGCAGATCCGCGAGCGCCTCCTCGTGCTTGCCGCCCGCGGTCAGCAGGCGGGCGTGGACGTTGCGCGTCAGCACGGACGCGCGGCCCGCGAGCGGCTCGGCGTCCATGTCCGCGTCGCGCCACACGGCGGCGGCGCCGGCGACATCGCCCTCGGCGAGCCGGATCTCGACGAGCGCGAGCACTCCCGGGCGGACCATGAAGCTCGGGTGCTCGCGCGCGTTCTCGGCATCCGCCTCCGCCTCGGTGAGGTTCCCGCGCCGCCACCACACGCCCGCGCGCAGGTGCGAGGCGTTCGCGAAGCCGAGCTGCGAGCCGTGCCGCTGCGCATGGTCGAGGATGAGCGTGAACGCCTCCGTGGCCTCCTCCAGCGCGCCGGCGAAGAACAGCGCGAGCGGGGCGACGTAGATGGCGGGCGTGCCAGGGCCGGGGTCGCGCATCAGGCCGGGGAGCGCGCGGCGGGCGAGCTCGATCGCGCGAGCCGCGCTGCCGGACGTCGCCTCCCGGTAGGCGATCCCGCCCGTGAACAGGTGCTCGCCGGCCGTGCGCGGGGCCTCGACGTCGGCCTTGAAGCGCGACCGCGCGCGGCGGGCGAGCGCGAACGCGGCCAGGTTGCCCTGCGACGCTGCCGCGCGGATCGCCTGCAACAGCAGCCCGAGCTCGCGCTCGGATTCGGGCAGCGCGTCGATCGCCTCGCCGAGCGCGGCGACCGCGTCCTCGGGGCGGTCGCTGAGCTGAAGCGCCAGGCCCAGGTCGGCGGCGGCGTGCGCGCGCTCGGCGGGATCGGGGAGCTTCGCGACGGCGGATTGCAGGCGCGCGGCCGCCTCGTCGGTGTTCCCGCGCTGCAGCTCGGCGGTCCCCAGCTCGCGCAGCACATACGGCTCGTCGTCGGGCGCCGGGGGCTCGCGCAGCGCCCGGCGAAGGTGGCTTGCCGCAACCTCGAGGTCACCGCGCCGGCGCGCGCCCGCGGCGGCCTCGCGAAGCACCCGTACGGCCTCGGGATCGCCGGCCGGATCGCACTTGTGCCGGTGGACGGCGACGCGCTCGGCCGACGCGCCCGCCTCGCCGAGCAGCCGCGCCGCCCGCGCATGCGCCTGCGAGCGATCGGCCGGGCCAAGCTCCGCGTATACGCTGGCCTGCACGAGCGGATGGGCGAAGGAGAACGCCCGCGTCGCCGCGAGGCCAGGTCCCAGCGGCTGCGGTGCGGGCGCACGCCGGCGCACGGCGCCGGACCCCGCGAGCTCCGGCGCGTCGTCGGGCGGCGGGGCGAAGATCGCGGCGGCGACGAGCGCGTCGGCGGCCGCGGCCGCCTCGGGCATGTCGAGCTCGGCGAAGCGGGCCGCGAGCGGGAGCTCGGCGCAGTCGCCGAGGATCACCGCGGAGCGCGCCAGGGCGGAGGCCGCCGGCGGGAGGCGGCGCAGCCGCGCGAGCGCGGCGCGGCTGACGGTCCGCGAGGTCTGGCGGGCGACGAGCGCCGCTCCGGCCGCGGTCGGGGCGACGCCGGCCAGCTCGCGCACGAGCTCGCCGAGCAGGAACGGGTTGCCGCCGGTGACCTCGCGGCAGGCGGCGACGAACGCGGGGTCGGCCGGGCCGAGCGCACGCTCGACGACGCGGCCGACCGCCTCCTCGCTCAGCCCTCCCGGATCGAGCACGGTCACCGCGGGATGGGTCGCGAGGACGTCGAGCACCTGCTGCCCGTCGCCGGCGTCGTCGGGCCGCGCGGCCGCCGCGATCGCGACCGGCATGCCGTCCAGCCGCTGGACGAGGTACGCGAGCCACCGCAGCGATGCAAGATCGGCCCAGTGCAGGTCGTCGACGAGCACGAGCAGCGGGGCGCGGGCCGCGAGGTTCGCGGTCAGCCAGTAGAGCCCGTGCAGCGCCGCCGGCCCGGCCTCGACGGCGGCCGCCGAGTCCTCGAGCACGGGCGCGGCCAGCGCAGCCGCGCCGGTCAGCAGCTCGGGCTCCAGCGCGGACTCGAGCAGCTGGCGCGCGACGGCGTAGGGAAAGTCGCGCTCGAGCTCGGAACCGCGCGCCGCAAGCACGCGCACGTCCTCGCCCGCCGCCGCGCGGGCGCAGCCGAGCAGCCGCGTCTTGCCGATCCCCGGCGGCCCCTCGATGAGCAGCGCGCCACCGGCGCCCGTCCGCGCCGCCTCCAGCACGGCGCCGACCGCGTAGATCTCGCGGTCGCGTTCCTCGAGCGAGGGTTCGGCGAGGGCGGTCACGGGGCGGACGGTACGGCAGGCCTTGGCGGCTCGCCAGGGGGGTTGACACGAGGTCGCGCGGCGGCGCGGCGCCGATCGGCGCGAGTGCTGCGACGGGCGGCAAGGTCGGCGTGGCCGGCCCCGACGTTGATGCCGCCATGGGCGGGGCTGCGCTTCGCCGCCGTCGGCGTGGTGTTGCGGGCGGCGTCGCCGCGCCGGCGAACGGCGGGCAGTAAGGGGGTGGGTCGGATCGCCTCGCGGCTCGCGAGGGGTCCAGCTCGCGCTGTTCGCGAACTTACACTGAATTACGGTGTGGCGGTTTCCTGTCGCATAGCGACAGATTGCCGCCACACGGGAGCGCCGACACAATCGAACCCGCCCCCTCGATGCCCGCTGTTCGCCCAGGCCGCGAGGCGTCGCGTCTAGGGATCCGGCTCGGGGGTCCCCCTGATGTGCGCGCACCGCCGAGCCCCGAACATCGCCGCATGCGAATCGGACACGTCCACCTGAAGGTCGCCGACCTCGACCGCTCGCTCGCCTTCTACCGCGACGCCCTGGGCTTCCAGCTCCAGGGCAGGATCGGCGACCAGGTCGCGTTCCTGTCGGGCGACGGCGACTATCACCACCACATCGGGCTGAACACGCTCGAGTCGGCGGGCGGCCCGCCGCCGGCGTCCGGCACGACCGGGCTCTACCACGTCGCGATCGTCTATCCGACGCGCGACGCGCTCGCCCGGGCCGCGCGCAGCGTGCGCGAGCGCATCAGCCACGGCAGCGACCACGGCGCCAGCGAGGCGGTCTACCTGAGCGACCCCGACGGCAACGGGGTCGAGCTCTACTGGGACCGCCCGGTCCACGAGTGGCCGCGCACGCCGGACGGCGCGCTCGCGCTCGTCAACCTCCCGCTCGACGTCGACGCGCTGCTCAGCGCCGCGTGAACGGCAGCTCGGGCACGGAGACCACCTGCGCCTCGCCGCCGCGGAGCAGCTCGAGCTCGAGCGCGTACGGCGGCGCGTAGTCGCCTTCGCGCGCGGACACCTGGACCGCGCCGCCGCCGACCGTCACGGAGAACCGCGAGGACGGCCCGAAGCCGTCGCCGGCGTCCTCGTAGACCGATCGCGTCACCGCGGCATCGCCTGACACGAACACCCGCAGCGTCAACACGTCGACCGGCTCGCCGGTGTGCATCCGCACCGGCCACAGCGGGATCGCGGCGTTCGCCCGCGCGTACACCGCCGGACGGCCCAGCGGCGCGTGCGCGAGCACGTGCGCCGGGCCGGCGACCAGCTCGCCCGTCCACCACTGCACCCACTCGCCGCGAGGGAGGTAGACGTGCCGGTGCTCGACGCCGGGGCGCGTGATCGGGGCGACCAGCAGCGCGTCGCCGAGCAGGAACTCGTCGTCGGCGGTGTAGGTGACCTCGTCGTCCGGATACTCGAACAGCAGCGGCCGCAGGATCGGCGCGCCAGTCCGCGAGGCCTCCTCGAAGAGCCCGTACAGGTACGGGAGCAGCCGCATCCGCAGTCGCAGCATGTCGCGGCAGATCGACTCCCACGGCTCGCCGAACGCCCACGGCTCCTGTGCGATCGACCCCTTCACGGAGTGGTTGCGCAGGAACGGCTGGAACACCGCCGCCTCCGTCCAGCGCGCCAGCAGCTCGCCGTTGCAGTCGCCGAAGAACCCGCCGCAGTCGACGCCGCAGAACGCCATCCCCGACAGCCCGAGGTTCTGCAGCTGCGGCATGCTCATCCACAGGTGCTCCCACCAGGAGGAGTTGTCGCCCGTCCATTGCATCGCGTGCCGCTGGAGCCCCGCGAAGCCGGCGCGCGAGATCACGAACGGCCGCCGCTCTGGGCGCAGCCGCGCGAGCCCGTCGCGCGTCGCCTGCGCCATCCCGGAGCCGTACAGGTTGTGAACCTCGGCGTGCAGACGCGGCTCCCCGCCGCCGGGGTGCACGACGTCGTCGGGCATCGTCGACTGCTCGGGCACGAACAGCCCCGGCTCGTTCATGTCGCACCAGATGCCGGCCACGCCGAGCTCCAGCAGGGCGGCGTGCCACGACCCCCACCACTCGCGCGCCGCCGGGTTCGTGAAGTCCGGGAACGCGCACATCCCCGGCCAGACCACGTTCTGGTACTCGCGGTCGCGGAACGTGCGGCAGTAGTAGCCGCGCTCGTGCCCCTCCACGTACACCGGGTAGCCGGCGTCGACCTTCACGCCCGGATCGACGATCGTGACCACCCGGAAGCCGTCCTCGGCCAGCGCGGCCAGCATCGCCGCCGGATCGGGGAAGCGCTCGGCGTCGAACGTGAAGACGCGGTAGCCGTCCATGTAGTCGATGTCGAGGTAGAGGACGTCGCACGGGATCCCGCGATCGCGGAAGCCGCGCGCGATCCCGCGCAGCTCGCCGGCCGACATGTAGCTCCAGCGCGACTGCTGGTTGCCGAGCGCCCAGATCGGCGGCAGCCCGATGCGCCCGGTCAGCTCCGTGTAGCGCTCGAGCACGTCCCGCGGCGTCGGCGCCTCGAACACGTACAGCACCAGGTTGCCGGTGCGCGTCGAGAACACGAGCTCGTCCGGCGCCGCCTTGCAGATGTCGATCTCGGTCCAGCCCGGGTTGTCGAGGAAGACGCCGCGCGCGCCGCCGCCGGCGAGCCCGAGCACGAACGGGATCGACGTGTAGAGGTTGTTGAACGACGCCGTGTGCCCCTCGGGCGGGTCGTAGTTCCAGAAGATCTGGTGCGAGTTGGTCTTCTCCAGCCCGGCCGTCCGCTCGCCGCAGCCGAAGAAGCGCTCGCCCGTCCGGCGCGGCAGCACCGCGCGCAACGTGGGCCCGAACAGGGCGCCGGGCTCCGTGGTGCCGGCCTCGAAGCGCATGCCGGCGGGCGGGTCGAGCGAGGCCGCCGGCTGCCATTCGCCGACCACCGCGTCCGAGCCATAGTCCGGCGGGCGCCCGGGCGAGAAGAAACCGATCCGGGTCAGGCCCGGAGCGAGCTGCGCGACCTCGACCGTCAAGCGGCGGAGCCTACGACACGCTCCGCCTCGTCGGCGGCATGGTCGATCAGCGCCGCGACGTCGGGCGCCGGCTGGCGCCACTTGCCGAGCACGTACGCCGCCACGATGTCCGGGTCGGTCGAGTCGGGTCGTCCGACCCCGATCCTGACGCGGTGGAAGTCGGCGCCCCCGAGCTCGCGCTTGAGCGACTTCAGGCCGTTATGGCCCGCGAGCCCGCCGCCCAGCCGCACGCGGATCTCGCCGAACGGCAGGTCGATCTCGTCGTGCAGCACCAGGACGCGGTCGAGGTCGAGATGGAACGAGCCGCGGGCGGGTCCCACGGACCGGCCCGCTTCGTTCATGTAGGTCTGCGGCTTCAGCAGCGCCACCCGAGGGCCGCCCACCCCGGTCCGTCCCTCCGCCAGCTCGCCGGCGTACTTCTTCTTGGGCTTCGGCAGGTCCCAGCGGCGCGCGAGCGCGTCGGCGACCTTGAACCCGACGTTGTGCGGCGTCTCGGCGTAGCCGGGGCCCGGATTCCCGAGCCCCACGACCAGCCAGTCGACCGGCGTCGAGGCGAAGAGCTTCAGGACTCGTCGCCCTCGGAGGCTGGCTCCTCGGACGAGCCCTCCTCCGAGTCGGCCGCGCCCTCGGCGCCCTCGCCCACGAGCCCGGTCTCGGTCTCGATCTCGTCGTCGACCGGCTCGACGGTCGGCGGCATGATCGACGCGATGAGGGTGTCCGCATCGTCGATCAGCGTGACGCCCGCCGGCGCGGTGAGCGCTTCGAGCGTCACCGTCGCGTTCATCTCGAGCCCGGAGACGTCGTACTTGATCGAGTCCGGGATATCCCCCGGAAGTGCCTCGATCGTGATTTCGCGAGTTTCCTGCGAGAGCACGCCGCCCTCGACGACGCCGGGAGCCTCGTCGGCGCCGACCAGCTCGACCGTCACGGTCGTCTGGATCGCTTCATCCATGCGGACTCGCAGGAAGTCGACATGCACGGCCTCGCCGCGCACGGGGTGCCGCTGGACGTCCTTGACGAGCACCGGCGTGCCCTTCGCGCCGTCGAGCGAGACCTCGAGGATCGCTCCGGACCGGGCGAGCGTGTTGCGGAGGATCCGGGCGTCGACCGCGAAGTGGGTCGGCGCGTCGCCGCCGCCGTAGATGACGCCCGGCACGAGGCCGCTGCGCCGCAGCCTGCGGGCGTTTCTGGACCCCTCGGGGTCGCGGGCGATGATTGAAAGCGAAGTGGAGTCGGCCATGTCTGTAGGGCCGCCGCGGGCAGGGGAGATCAAGGCGCGACGAGCGGCTGCCGATGGTAGCGAAAGGCGTCTGGCACCACGGCGCGCCGGGTAATTATGTTGAGTAGATGTCCCCCGACTCGGAGCTGCTTGTGATCTTCGGTGTCCTGCATTTCGTCGCTCTGGCCCTTGGCGGCGTGCTGTTCGTGATGTTCCTGCGGAGCGACGGCGCTTCATCCTGGCCCCAGGACGACGAGGACGAAGGGGGCGGCGGCGGCAACGACCGCGTCAACGACAAGCCGAAGACCTCTCCGTCGGGCGGGATCCCGCTTCCGAGCGCCGTGCAGTCCAACACGCGGCTGCGCTCGGCCACGGACAAGCTCGCCGACCCGAGCCGCCGGCGCGTCCGCCAGCGCGAGCACCAGCCGGTGCGGATCCGGCCGCGGATCCCGGCCCGTTAAGGCCGGCGGATGGGGTGCCCCGCCCGGGAGGGGCTGCGCTCGCCTTAGTTCGCGGGGCCGAACTGCTGCGTCTGGGTGAACCAGCGCTGCACGTCGGCGAACGCGGGCTTGTGCACACCGTCGTAGGAGATCAGGCCCTTCTGGAACAGCGGTGACAGCGGGCGCGGGTTACCGCCCTCCCAGCCGGGCCTCACCCAGAACTCGTTCAGCGCCCAGTACAGCGCGCCGCTCAGCCAGGGCTTGGTCGCGAACACGCCGAGCTGGTAGTTGACCCACTCCTGCTGGAACGCGTAGGTGCCCTTCTCCTCCGGCGGCCCGTCGCGGTTGGCCTCGGCGCCGAACTCGGTGATCATGATCGCCTGCTTGGCGTAGCACTGGCGCACGGCGTCGAGGTAGGCGGGAAGCTTCGTGCGGTCGAAGATCTGGCCGCTCGGCCCGGGGTACCAGCCGAAGTAGTCGTTGACCCCGAGCACGTCCAGCGGCGCGTATGAGCCGGCCTGGCAGAGCGAGGACGGGTAGCCGGCGACGGCGATCCCGACCGGGCGCGTGGGATCCATCTGATGCGCGAAGCTCGCCGCCGACTTGATGTAGGCGTTCTGGACCGGGCCCGGCTGCGAGGAGAGCTCGTTGCCGATCGACCACAGCATCACCGACGGGTGGTTCTCGTTGGCGGCGATGTTCTTGCCGAGCTCCTTGGTCGCCAGCCGGCGCACCGACTTGAGCTTGAGGTACTGCGTCTTGACGGCGTAGACGGGAACCTCGGACCAGATCAGCAGGCCCAGGCGGTCGGCCAGCTCGTGCGTGTACGGGTGCAGCGGGTAGTGCGTGCGGATCACCGTCGCGCCGAGCTCCTTGGCGTCCTTGAGCAGCTGCTCGCGGCGCGCGTCGTCGATCGCGAAGCCGTCGGCCTTGGAGTCCTCATGCAGGCCGACGCCGCGCAGGTTCAGCGGCTGGCCGTTGAGGACGAGCCTGCCATTGGAGACCTTGATCGAGCGGATCCCGCTGTGCAGGTCATAGCCGGAGACCTTCTTGCCGTCGGCCCGGACGGTGAAGTGGACGGCGTAGAGGTTCGGGTCGCGCGGGCTCCAGAGCTGCGGCTTGTCGATCCGCAGCGTGTCCGTGAACGCCGCCACGCCGCCGCCGCTCATGTTCTTGGTTCCGAGGTTGACCTTGCGCGAGCCGAACGAGCCGGTGACGCTGACGCGCCGGGTTCGCGGGTCCACGTTGCGCAGCGTGATGCGCATCTGGACGTCCGCCGCGCACGTCGCGCACGCCAGCACCGGGCGCACCTGCACCTGCTTGTAGTCGACCGTGTCGAGCTTCTCGAGGTAGACCTCGCGCTGGATGCCGCCGTAGTTCCACCAGCCGCCGGTCGGCACGCCGGCCTCGTTGAGGCCGCTCGGCGGGAAGTCGGTCGGCAGCCGGCGCGAGTCGACGCGGATCACGAGCCGGTTGGTGCCCTTGCGCTTGAGCCCCGGAAGCTGCATCGAGAACGGGATGTAGGCGCCGGTGTTCTCACCGATCGGCCGCCCGTTGAGCCACACGCGCGAGCGGTAGTTGACCGACTCGAAGCGCACCGCCCACTTCAGCGCGGAGTTGGCGTTCGGCAGCTCGAAGTCCTTGCGATACCAGCCGATCCCGCCGGCCATCGACTCGTTCGACGCGTCGCCGACGTTCCACACGTTCGGCACCTTGACCGCCTTCCAGCCCTCGCTCGACGACTGGCGCATGTAGTGCTGCTTGACGCCCTGATCGGCGTTGTCGAGCCGGAACAGCCAGTCGCCGTCCATCAGGTACCGGCCCTCCGGGCCGTCGGCGTACAGCGTCTTGCTCGAGGGCTTGTCGGCCGCGCGGGCATGGGCGGGAACCAGCGCCAGCAACGCGATCGCGGGCAGGAGGAGTCTCAGCGGGGCGCGCATCACGGGCATTGTCAACACAGGCGCCGGAGGGAAAGAGCGGTCACGGGCACGACGACTCGTTTCCGATCGGCGCGGAGATCGACAGCAGCTCGACCGTGTTGCCGGTCAGCGGCCCGTCGCGCCGGACGCGCACGCACTGGACGACCGGGAGCCCCTGGCGCCCGGCGCGCCAGGCGATCCGGCCGGTGCCGAGCCTGCGCGTGAACGTGACCTGCACCGAGGGGTCGTAGCGGAGGATCTCGACGTCGCCGGGGCGCCTGAGCTTGGCCACGAACTCGCGCGTGGTCGCCGCGCAGGCCGTCTCGGCCTCGCACGCGGGCGTCAGCTTCAGCACCGTGCCGGCGTCCCCGCGCGCCTCCGCCCGCGCCACGTCGAGCACGCTGTTGCGCTCCGTCCCGGCGGCGCTCAGCGCCCGCGCCAGCATCGCGGAGACGCCGAGGAAGACGAAGATGAGGAAGCCGACAACGATCAGGATGCGGGTCCGGCGCACGCGGGCGGGCAGACTAGCCGCCCGCCGTGAGCGCGAGCCTTAGCCGGCCTGAGGGAAGTCGTCTCCGGAGAGCTCGAGGAAGCGCTGGACGGACGCCTCCTGGCGCCCGAGCTGCTCGGCCATCCGGCGTGCGTGCTCGGCCGCGAGCGCAAGGAAGTCCTCCAGGCAGCGCTCGGGATCGTCCGGCAGCGGATACACGCGCGCCACGTCCTGCTGGGCGCACGCGATCCCCATCGGCGGGCGGCCCTCGGCGAGCGCCCGCGCGCTGCAGACCGCGGCCACCACGAAGCCCTTGTCCGGCGCCACGAGCGCCGTCGGCATCAGCCGGTGAGCGGGCAGGCGGACGCTCAGGTGCACGCTGTGGTCGACCTTCACATGCGCGCGGACGAGCTCCTCCACCGGCTCGCGCCAGATGTCGAGCACGGTGTCGGCGCCGACCAGCGCGTCGCGCAGGGCGCCGGCCTGCTCGGCGAACATGTGCTCGGCCTCGTCGCGGTCCTCGGCGGCGGCGAGGTCCAGGTCGCAGGGCACGCGCATCAGCTCGTCGCGCGAGACGGCCTCGCCGGCCGCGCGGCCGCCCTTGGCGATGTAGGTCTGGACGGTTCCGAGGTCGCGGCGGCCGTGGAAGACGACCGTGAGCGTGTCACTCAGCGTGAGCGGCGCGACGCGCAGCGCGACGGAGGCGGCGGCCTCGGCGTCGATCAGGGCCCTTCTCAGCAGGTCCTCTGCGTGGTCTTCGTCCATAGCGATCTCCTGGGAGATCATCGACAGTTGTAGCCGTAATGTTTACCGCCCTTCGGGCGGAACGAACCTGGCCTTCCGGTCGAACGGGTAAGGTCGCCGCGTGCTCTTCAAGCTCCTCTACAAGCCATTCGGCTTCATCGCGGGCATCGTGGCCGGCCTGCTCGGGCGCAAGGCGTTCGACGTCGTGTGGTCCAAGCTCGACAAGGAGGAGCCGCCAAAGGGCACCACGGAGCACGCGCCGTGGCCGAAGATCCTCGGCGCCGCCGCGCTCCAGGGCGTGATCTTCCAGACCACGCGCGTGGCCGTCGACCGCTACGCGGCGACCGGCTGGCGCTACCTGACCGGCTTCTGGCCGGGCGAGCAGCGCCAGAAGCCGTATCCGGACGCAGACTAGGGGTTCGTTGAAGCATGGTCGGTCCGACCGATGGGGTGCAGCCGTGGATGCCTCGGGCCGCACGCGACAGGTGATGCGTGCCCCTGGCACGTGAGCGTCGAGGGTGGCTCGAGGCGCCGCGGATGCGCCGCAGCGGGCGCACCGGAATGCTTCAACGGGCCCCTAGCCGCCGCCGCGCAGGATGAAGCCGCGCTCGGCCAGCTCGCCGAGCGCGTCCTCGAAGCCGGCGAAGTCGTGCGCGAGCAGGAGCGTCAACGGCCGCGAGCCGTTGGCGCGCACCCAGCGCCGCAGCGTCGTCTCGCCCGCCCGCTCGGACGCCTCGGCGAGCAGGTCGAGCAGGATCGCCACCTCCGGCCGCGCGTCCTCCTCGCCAGTGATCACCGCGAGCGGCTCGCTGTCCAGGATCCGCAGGAGCTCGGAGTCCGAGAGGCCGAGGAGCGACTGTAGACGGGCGGCGCTCACCGCCCCGACAGTACCGTGAAGGCGAGCGTGACCGGGCGGGAGCGGTTGCCGGCCGCGTCGGTGGCGGCGAGCACGAGCTTGTAGCGCCCCGGCTTGAGCTTGGCCTTGGCCGTGCGGCCGGTGAACGCGACGAGGTTGGCGCCCTTGGTCGTCTTGGCGCGCTTGAGCGTGATCAGCGTGCGCGTGCGCTTGACGATCGCGATCGTCGTCGCGGCGTCCTCGGACAACGTGTAGCGCACGCTGGTCCCGCGCTTGACGGCGGCGGCCACCACGGTCTTGCGCGCGGAGACGCGGAAGCGCGTCGCGCTGAGCGCGGCGCCGGCGATCGTCGGCGCGGTCGTGTCGGCGGGCTTGGCGCCGCCGCCGCCCGGGCCGGTCGTGCCGCCTCCCGTCGTCCCGCCGCCGGTCGTCCCGCCGCCGCCGGGATTCGTGATCACGTCGGCGGTGAAGCTCGCGGTCACCGTGACCGGCGCGCGCAGGTCGATGCGGCAGGTCGCGCCGGTCGCCGCGCAGCCGGTCCAGCCGGTGAAGCGCGAGCCCGGGTTCGGCACGGCGGTCAGCGTCACCTGCGTGCCGGTGTCGAACGCGGCCGTGCACTTGACGCCGCAGTTGAGGCCGATCGGGTCCGACACGACGGCGCCCTTGCCGGTGCCGCCCTTGGCCACGGTCAGCGGAATCGGGTCTCCGAGCACGCGGACCACGATCCCGACGCCGAAGCCCGAGCCGACCGACACGATCTTGCCGTCGGACTGGAGCACCGCGTCCGAGGAGGTGTCCGAGCCGCCCGCGTCGACGCCCCTGCCGCCGTCGCCGTCGAAGGTGGCGTCGAACGCGCCGGCGCTCGTGAGCCGGTAGAACGCGACGTCGGAGCCGGCCGAGCCGACGATCACGAGCTTGCCGTCCGGCTGGACGAGCACCTTGCTCGCGAACTCGTCGGTGGCGGAGTCGACGATCTTCTTCCCGCTGCCGTTGAAGCTCTGGTCGGGATCGCCGCCGGTCGTCAGGCGGTTGACCATGATGTCGCCGACCGCATTGACGTTGGCGGTCGTGCGCCCGGCGACGACGATCCTGCCGTCCGGCTGCACGGCGACCGACGCCGCCGTCTCCAGCTGGCCGTTGTCGAGCGGCACGGTCCCGCCGTGGAACGTCGGGTCGAAGTTCAGATCGGTGTTCAGGCGCGACACGAATGCGTTGCTGCCGGTGTTCGTGCTCCCGGCCACGACGATCCGCGAGTCCGGCTGGATCGCGACGGCGTTGGCGCTGTCGCTGTCGCCGAGCACGATCGTGCGCTGGCCGTCCGCCGAGCCGTCGACCGCATTGCGCTTCCACACCGCGCCCTTGGACGTCGCGCCGGTGCTGCGGCCGACCGCCACGATCTTGCCGTCGCGCAGCGCGATGTCGAAGACGAACTCGTCGGCGGCGTTGGCGGTGAGCGCGGGCAGCGTGACCCGGCCGCCGGTGCCGAAGCCCTGGTCGGGCGCGCCGCCCGCGGTGAAGCGGTAGAGCACGGCGGCGTGGTTGGCAGAGCCGCCGACGAGGATCTTGCCGTCCGGCTGGACGAGCACCGCGAAGAGGTTGTCGGGCCCGGTGCCGTCGATCGTGACGGTGCCCTGGTCGCCGAACGTGCCGTCGGGCGAGCCGTTGTCGTTGAGCCGGTGGATGCGGGCGAAGTTGAAGTTCGTGCCGGCGGCGGTGACGATCAGCCGCCCGTCGGCCTGAACGGCCACGCCGGTCTCGAACTGGAGGCCGGTCGTGTCGATCTGGAGCACGCCGGTGCCGTTGAAGCTGGAGTCAGGTGACCCGGCGTCGGCGCGCGCGGACGCGGAGAAGGTCAGGGCGGCGAGCAGAGCCGCGATGCATATGCGGGAGGTCATGGGGAGCGGCTACTGAAGCCGCTCACCCACCCCTCACGCAATAAGTGGACTGCCCTGAACTTACGGCCGGATGACCGGGGTGGGGCGGAGGGGATGCATCGCCTTAGAACAGCTGGTTCTCGCCGCCGAACACCTCGGCGACGGAGTCGTCGGTGAAGATGCGGCGGATGCTGTCGGTCAGCAGGTCGGCGACCGACAGGACGGTGATGTTCGACGGCACGTCCGGCTGCAGCGGGATCGTGTCGGTCACCACGATCTTCTCGAACGGGCTGGCCGCGAGGTTCGCGTAGGCGTTGCCCGACAGGACGGGGTGCGTGGCGGCCGCGAAGACGCGCTTGGCGCCCTCGTCCTTGACCGTCTCGCCCGCCGCCCGCAGCGTGCCCGCGGTGTCGATGATGTCGTCGACGATCACCGCGGTCTTGTCGCGCACGTCGCCGATCACGTAGGCGATCTCGGCGACCTGCTGGGCGGGGCGCTCCTTGTTGAGCACCGCCAGCTCGGCGCCGACCTTCTCGGCGAACTTCTGCGCGAGCTTCACGCGCCCGGTGTCGGGGCTGACGACCACGAGGTCCTCGAGCTGCTGGTCGCGGAAGTACTGGGTGAGGATGAACATCGCCGTCATATGGTCCACCGGCTTCTGGAAGAAGCCCTGCACCTGGCCGGCGTGGAGGTCCATCGTGAGCACGCGGTCGGCCCCCGCGGCCTCGAGCATGTGGGCGACGAGGCGGGCGCTGATCGGCTCGCGCGGCGCGGACTTCTTGTCCTGACGGCTGTACCCGAACCACGGCGTGACGGCGATCACGCGGTGCGCGGACGCGCCGACCGCCGCGTCGATCATCACCAGCAGCTCCATCAGCGCGTCGTTGGCGGTGATGCCGGTGGCGGGGTTGCCGCACGTCGGCTGCACGATGAACACGTCGGCGCCGCGGATCGACTCCTCGTAGCGGCAGTAGACCTCGCCGTTGGAGAACGTCTTGAGCGTGACCCCGCCGAGGTCGACGCCGAGCTTGCCGGAGATCTTGCTGGCCAGCTCGGGGTTCGCCCGGCCGCTGAACAGCATCAGCCGCTTGTCGTAGCCCAGCGGCAGCGACGATGCCGGGACGGGACGGGGCGACAGGGCGCTCATAGCGTGATTAAGGTCGGATGATAGGGGTGCGGTGGAGGGACTGCTTGCCTTCACTGTAGGCGTCGGAGCGGTCATCACTTCCTCCGGTCTGCGTATCCCTCGATATTGCTCTGCCGGGCCCGGGCGATGCCGAGCGCCCCGGGCGGGACGTCCTCGGTGATCACGCTGCCGGCGCCCGTAAAGGCGCCGTCGCCGACCTCGACCGGTGCCACGAACGCAGTGTCCACGCTCGTGCGGACGTTCGCGCCGATCTTCGTCCGGTGTTTGCGGAATCCGTCGTAGTTGGCGGTGATGTTGGAGGCGCCGATGTTCGTGTTCTCGCCGATGTCGGCGTCGCCGATGTAGCTCAGGTGCGGCACCTTCGTCCCGCGGCCGACCGTCGAGTTCTTGATCTCCACGAACGCGCCGGCCTTGGCATTGGGGTGCAGGTGGGCATCCGGGCGCAGGTAGGTGAACGGGCCAATCGTGCCGTGGTCCTCGACGATCGCCTGGACGAGGTAGGAGTGCACGACGCTGACCCCGTCGCCGATCGTCGCGTCGATCAGCGTGCTGTGCGGGCCGATGACCGACTCGGCGCCGATCACCGTCGCGCCCTTCAGCGTGGTGCCGGGCTCGATCACCGTGTCGGGGCCGATCTCGACGCCGGCGTCGATCGTGGTCGCGGCGGGGTTGACGATCGTGACGCCGTTGAGCTGATGGCGCTCGTGGATCTGGGCCTGCGCGATCGCCGTGACCCGCGCGAGCTCGACGCGGTTGTTCACCTGCAGCATCGACGCGGGATCGCTGATCGGATGCCCGGTCACGCGCTTGCCGGCCGCGATCAGCCACGGCAGCACGTCGGGCAGGAACAGCTCGCCCTGCGCGTTGGCGGGCTCGAGCTCGGCAAGTGCGGCGAGCAGGCTGCCGCCGTCGAACGCGTACACGCCGACGTTGACCTCCCGGATCGCCCGCTCGGCGTCGGTGGCGTCGCCGTCGGCCTTGGTCTCCACCACGCGCTCGACGTCGCCGTTGCGGTCGCGCAGGATGCGGCCGTAGCCGGAGGGGTCGTCGAGCTCCATCGTGGTGACCGTGGCGGCCGCCGCCGCCTGCTCGTGCGCCGCGACGACCTCGCGCAGGATCTCGGGCGTGATCAGCGGCACGTCGCCGTTGATCACCAGCACAGTGCCGGTCGCGTCGATGTGCGAGCCGGCCGCCGCGACCGCGTCGCCGGTGCCGTTCGGCTGCTCCTGGATCGCGATCGCCACGTCGTCGGGCAGGCGATCCTCGAGCCGCCGCGTCGGGTTGTCGACCACCACGACCTTGCCGGCCCCGGCCGCCAGCGCGGCGGCCACGGGCCAATTGATCAGCGGGCGTCCGCACAACGGGTGAAGGACCTTCGGGAGAGAAGAGCGCATGCGCGTTCCCTCGCCGGCGGCGATGATGACGACCGTGGGCGCGGACACCGCCCTGCATCGTAGTATCGGCGTTCCGTTGGGGGGTCGTCCAACGGCAGGACACCGGGTTTTGGTCCCGGGAATCGGGGTTCGAGTCCCTGCCCCCCAGTCGGTGATGCCGTTCGAATCCGTCCGGCGTTGATGCGAACATGTGTTCGTGCCGCGGTATTCGGAAGCGGAGCTCCGCGCCGTCGTCCCCCGGGCGACGAACCTGACGGAGGTGCTCCGTCACTTCGGCCTGCGGCCCGCGGGCGGGAACCATCGGCTCTTGCGGCGCTGGCTCGACACATGGGGCATCTCGACCGAGCACTT
Source organism: uncultured Solirubrobacteraceae bacterium (assembly GCA_963837485.1). Taxonomy (GTDB): domain Bacteria; phylum Actinomycetota; class Thermoleophilia; order Solirubrobacterales; family Solirubrobacteraceae; genus Solirubrobacter. The sequence goes on from CAWINP010000002.1 coordinate 246,011, forward strand.
CATGGGCACGCCGCACGGACCGCCGCGCCGCGAGCCGATCGCGCTCGAAGAGGTGCTCGTCTTGGGCTCGACCTACCAGCGGTCGCAAATCAAGCAGCGGCTCTATGACACGGGGTTGAAGCAACGCCGGTGCGAGCTGTGCGGTCAGGGCGAGGAGTGGCGGGGACGCCGGATGTCACTCATCCTCGATCACATCAATGGCATCGCGGACGACAACCGGCTCGAGAACCTGCGGATCGTCTGCCCGAATTGCGCCGCGACGCTGGAGACGCACTGCGGCCGCGCGAACCGGCGCGGAAGGCCGCCGAAGGACTGTCTGCACTGCGGTGCGTCGTTCACACCGAAGTTCCGCGAGCAGCGCTACTGCTCGCGCACGTGCGGCGCGCGTTACGACCGCGAGGCGCGGCGGCGGGTCGTGCGGCCTCCCTATGAGCAGCTGCTCGCCGAGGTGGCCGCGACGAGTTGGTGTGCGGTCGGACGGAAGTACGGCGTGAGCGACAACGCGGTGCGGAAATGGGTGCGTGCCTACGAGCGGGAGCTGATCTAAGAATCGATGGGTTCGGGGCCGATCCGGGAGGCGAGCGCCTAGGCTGGCGGCTTCATGCGTTCACGCTCGCTCGCCGCCGCGGTCGCGGCTCTGCTCGTGCCCGCCGCGCCGGCGTTCGCCGCGGGCGATCCGGTGATGCCGCTGTCGGAGGTGCACCCCGGGATGCGCTGCACGGGGTACTCGGTGGTTCGTGGGACCGACATCTCCAGCTTCGACGTCGAGGTGCTCGACGTCGTCGACGGCGATCCCGAGGAGACCGGGCCGCGCATCCTCGTGCAGGCGTCCGGGGCGGCGGTCGACGCCACCGGGATCGGCCCCGGGTTCTCAGGCTCGCCGGTCTACTGCGACGGGCGCACGATCGGCGCGATCTCGGAGTCGATCGGCGAGTTCGGCGGCAAGACCGTGCTGGCGACGCCGATGGAGCAGATCGTCAGCACCCCCGTCGACGCGCCCTCCAAGCCCGCCGCCGCCACGCGCGCGAGCGATGCCGGGCACGCGAGCACGGCGCGGGCGGCCTGGGCGCACGCGCTGCTCGCGCGGGCGAGGCCGCTGGCCGCGCCGCTGACGGTGAGCGGCGTCAGCCCGTCGATCGCGAAGGCGCTGACCGCGGCCGGCCAGAAGGCGGGCCGGACCGTGCTGGCCGCGCCCGCCGGGCCGCTCGGGAGCTTCCCGAAGCAGGCGCTGCGCCCCGGCTCGGCCGTCGGCACCGCCTACTCGAGCGGCGACGTGCGCTTCGGCGCCGTCGGCACCGTCTCCTATGTCGACGGCGACAAGGTGTGGGCGTTCGGGCATCCGCTCGAGGACGCCGGCGCCCGCGCGCTGCTGCTGCAGGACGCCTACGTCTTCCGCGTCGTCAACAACCCGCTCCAGCTCGGCTCCGCCGCGACCTACAAGCTCGCGTCGCTCGGGCACGACCTCGGCACGCTGAGCAACGACAGCTCCAACGCGGTCGCCGGCCGCACCGGCGCGCTCCCCCACACCGTCCCGGTCTCGGTCCACGCGCGCGACCTCGCGACCGGCGCCCGGCAGGACCTCAACGTGCGCGTCGCCGACGAGGAGGCCGTCGACCTGCCGAGCGGCGGCTCCTGGCTGACCTCGGTCGGTCCGCTCGCGGTCGTGCAGGGCGCGACGAGCGTCCTCGGCTCCACGCCCGGCCGCCTCACCGGCCGCATGTGCGTGCGGATCGGGATCTCCGAGCTCAAGGAGCCAATGCGCTTCTGCAACCGCTACGTCTCGCTCGCGCAGGAGCAGGCGGATGACGGCAGCCTCGGCAACGCGGTCACCACCGGGGCGGGGAGCGACCTCGCGAGCGCGCTCTCGAGCATCGACGCCTACAGCGGGCGCCCGCCGCACATCACCGGCGTCGACGTGCTGCTGGAGCTCCGGCGCGGCGCCGAGCAGGCGTTCCTGCGCCACATCAGCGTCCCCTCGCGCGTCCGCCCCGGGCAGACGATCAGCGTGCAGGCGACGCTGCAGCGCGTGCGCGGCGCGCAGTTCAAGCGCACCTACCGGATGCGGATCCCGTCCGACGCCAAGCACGGCGAGCTGAAGCTGCGGCTGACCGGGCGCGACGCCGACAGCGGCGACAGCGCGCTCGGCACGACGATCATCATCGGCGACGACAGTCAGGACGACGGCGCCGGCGACGAGGGCCCGGCGACGATCCGCGAGCTAGCGGACGAGGTCGAGGCGAGCGAGCGCTACGACGGCGTGACGTTCCGGCTCGGCAGCGCGCGCGGCCGCGCGTTCCGCGACGACGACGTGCGGATCTCAGGCCGCGCCGAGGCGACCGTGCGGGTTCAGAAGCGGTAGACCACGCCCGGCGGCCGCGGCGCGCTCACGCGCGGGACCGCCGCCGCCAGCACGCGCGCGAACACGCCGGTCGACGCGGCCATCATCTCGATCAGCATCTCGACCGGCGTCGCCTCGTCCTTGACGCCGTTCGCGTAGTCGGTGAGGAAGCCGAGCAGCGCGTACGGCAGCTCGGCCTCGCCGGCGAGCACCGTCTCCGGCCCCGCCGTCTGCGACACCGCGGTCACGCCGGCCGCCGCGAGCGAGCGGATCTCGGCGCGCGTGTTGAAGCGCGGGCCGTCGACGTGCCCGTAGCAGCCGCCGTCGCGGACGGCGACGCCCGCCTCGGCGGCGCCGTCCAGCAGCGCACGCCGCAGGTCGCCCGCGAACGGGCCCTCATAGATCCAGTGACCGCGCTCCGGCGCACCAGGCTCCGTGAAGAACGTGCACAGGCTGCCGTCCGGCAGCCGGTTAGAGAGGAAGTGCAGGTCGTCGAAGCAGACCAGCGACCCGAGCTCGGCCGCCGGATCGACCGCGCCGCAGACCGTCACCGCGAGCACGCCGTCGGCGCCGAGCGCCTTCAGCGCGGCGATGTTCGCGCGGTGGGCGACGTGGTTGGAGAGCCGCGGGTGCCCGGCGCCGTGGCGGGACACGTGCAGCACGTCGGCGCCGGCGAACGTGCCGCGCGAGACGAGCGCGTCGCCCCACGGCGTCGGGAATGTCTCGGGCTCGGAGCCGTCGAAGCCAGGTAGTGCGTACGTCCCCGAGCCGGTGATGATCCCGATCATGCGGCGGCCACCATATACAGTCGCTTGGTGATCGCGGCCTTGATCGACATCCCCGCGAACGTGGGGTACAGCGTGGTGTTCGCGCTGATCGCGATCGAGACGATGGGCATTCCGGTGCCCGGCGAGACGGCGCTGATCGCGGCCGCGCTGCTCGCCCACCGCGGCGGGATGGACATCGGCACGCTGATCGTGATCGCCGCGACCGCGGCGATCCTCGGCGACAACGTTGGCTTCGCGATCGGCCGGCGCTACGGGCGGCGGCTGTTCCTGATCCGCGGCCCGATGCTCGAGCACCGCGAGAAGGCGCTGGCGCTCGGGGAGCCGTTCTTCGCCAAGCACGGCCCGAAGGCCGTGTTCCTCGGGCGCTGGGTCGCCGGCCTGCGGATCGCGTCGGCGTGGCTGGCCGGGATCAACGGGATGTACTGGCCGACGTTCCTGTTCTGGAACGCGCTCGGCGGGATCGTGTGGGCGACGAGCATCGCGCTGGCCGTCTACTTCCTCGGCCACGTCGCCGAGCAGGCGATCTCGATCGCCGGGCCGGCCGCCGCGGCCGTGGTGGCGGCCGCGCTGGTCGGCTTCGCCGTCTGGAAGTGGCGTCAGCGGCGCGCGGTGGCCGTCGACGCGCGCGTGACCAGCTCGGGCGCCGACGGCGAGTAGTCCGGCGCCGCCCCGCCGCCGATCGCGGCCAGCAGCGCGCCGGCCGCGGCGGCGCCGAACTCGGCGTAGTCGACGCGCACGGACGTGAGCGCGGGCGAGGCGAGCGCGGCCAGCGGCGAGTCGTCGAAGCCGACGACCGAGAGATCGGCGGGGACGGACAGGCCCGCGTCGCGCGCGACGCCGACGACGGCAAGGGCCAGCGCATCGCTGGTGCACACGACCGCGCTGGGGCGATCGCCGCCGGCGATCACGGAGCGCGCCGCCTCGGCCACGTTCTCCGGCCGCGCGTGCGCGACCGGCCCCGCCGCCGGCCCGGCCGCCTCGCTCCAGCGCGCCAGCCTCGACTGCACGTGCTCGTGCTCGGCCGCGCCGCCCAGGAACCCGATCCGCTCGTGCCCGAATGCGAGCAGGTGCTCGACCGCCGCGGTCATCCCCTCGGCGTGGCGCGTCTCCACCCACGGGAACGGGCACTCGCCCGCCGGGTGCCCCGCGAGCACGACCGGCAGGCCCGCGTCCTCGAGCAGCGGGAAGCGCGCGTCGTCGACCTCGACGTCGGCGAGCAGGAAGCCGTCCACGCGGCCTGCCGCGGCGAGCCGCTCGTAGGCGCCGAGCGCCGGCCCGGCGGGCACGAGCTGGAGCAGCAGCGCGTAGTCCGCGGGCGCCAGGGTGCGCTCGAGACCGGACAGGAAGCGCACGAAGAACGAGTCGAGCTCGAGCTGCGCCGGGTCGCGCGCGAGCACGAAGCCGATCGCCCGCGAGCGCGCCTCGGTCAGCGCGCGGGCGCTGGCCGATGGGCGCCAGCCGAGATCGCGCGCCGCCGCGAGGATCCGCTCGCGCGTCTCGGGCGACACGCCGGGACGGTCGTTGACGGCGAACGAGACGGCCGCCGACGACACGCCGGCGCGGCGCGCCACGTCCGCGATGGTCGGCCTGCGCCGAGTTCCGGAATGTCCTGGTTCGGACTCGCTCAACCGGGGTACCGTACATGACGCTGAAGCGCTTTAGCCAATGGGAGGTGTGGAGATGCGTTGGAGGAACGCACTCCTGCTGGGGGCCGGGGTGGCCCTCTTGTCAGGAAGCGCGGCACAGGCCGCGGACGAGCTCTCGACCACGAGCCGGCTGCAGGACCGGCGGGAGATCGCGAGCGGGACCCGGGCGTACGCGGTCGGGTTCGAGGACGGCCGGTTCTATGCGAACGGCTGGCACATCACCGGCGAGATGGGCGGCGTCTGGACGCCGCCGATGAAGATGCTCGACGGCCTCTGGTTCGGCGTCGACGGCCAGTGGGCCGGGCAGGCGACGAAGTTCACCAGCGGCCGCGGCTACACCAGGTTCGACCTGCCGCCGATCAGCGGCCTGAACCTGAGCCGCACGGACTTCGTGCCCGACGGGCGGCGCGCCGCGCTGTTCGGGCTGACGCTGGACAACCCGGGCAACGCCGCCAAGACCGTGAAGGTGAAGGTCGACGCGCGCTCGGAGCTGATGCCGTCCTACCCATGGGCGTGGACGACGCCGGGCGCGGCCGTCAATCTCCCGGACACCGGAAGCTACGACGGCAACGCGCTCATCTTCCGCGACCAGGGCACCCCAGCCGGCCTGGAGGCGCATAACTACACGGCGCTTGTCGCGTCGACGCTCAAGCCCGACTCGGGCACGACCGGCGCGGGCTTCTGGGGCGCCCAGCCGGGGACGAAGTGCGCCGCCGACTCGCAGGCGATGCCGAGCGGCTGCGACGACGGCCCGTACGGCAACGGCACCGGCGGCGAGCTGACCTACACGGTCACGGTTCCGGCCGGACGCTCGCGTACCGTCTGGGTCGCGGCCGCCGGTTCCGACGAGAGTCGGCAGGCCGCCCAGAGCGAGCTCGGCGCCGCGCTGCGCGATCCGGATCGCCAGCTCGCGCAGAAGATCGCCTCGCGCGACGCGCTCGCGCGCTGGTCGAAGGTGACGCTGCCGGGTGACCCGCAGCTCGCAGCCGCGATCGACTGGGGCAAGCAGAACATCGCCGACCTCACCCAGAGCGCGGAGAACCTGAAGATCCGGTTCACGAACGAGGGCAAGGAGTTCCCGCCGGCCAAGGGCACGGTCAAGCGTGCGACGTGGGTCGGCGCCGGCTTCCCGGACTACCCGTGGATGTTCGCCACCGACGGCGAGTACACGGCGTTCGCGAGCGTCGCGCTCGGCCAGTTCGAGGGCATCGAGGCGCACCTGCGCGGGCTGCGCGACGTGTCGGACATCGTCAACGACCGCTCCGGCAAGGTCGCGCACGAGATCGTGCAGGACGGCTCCGTGTACTACGGCGCCAACAGCAGCGCGGGCAACACCGACGAGACGGTGAAGTTCCCGAGCGCCGTCGCGCTCGTCTGGCGGTGGACCGGCGACAACCGCTTCCGCGACGACCTGTACGACTTCGCGAAGCGCAACCTGCACTACGTCGTCGACAACCTCGACACCGATCACGACGGCTGGCCCGAGGGCCTCGGCAACGTCGAGCGGACGGGGATGGGTCCGGAGAAACTGGACAACACCGTCTACTTCATCCGCGGCCTGACCGACCTCGCCGACATGGCGCGCTCGAAGGGCGACCGCGCGACCGAGCGCTGGGCGACCGGCCTCGCGAACCGCGGCCGCGCGGAGTTCGACAGCACCTGGTGGAGCGCCACCGACCAGCAGTACGCCGACTCGCTGGCCGAGACGACGAACCGCCGCATCTTCCAGAAGCACTGGATCGGCGTCACGCCGATGGAGGCCGAACTCGCCGACGGCAGCTCGCTCGCCCCGCGCGATCACGGCACGACGGCCCTGGCCGGGCGCGAGAACGAGTGCTACAGCGGCACGCGCCCGTACAACCTCGGCCTGTTCCACACCGGCTGCGGCGGCGGCGCCGACGGCAACGGCGAGACGAGCATCTTCTCGCTCAACACGTCGATCCAGTCGGTCGGTGAGGGCAACTACGGCCGCATGGGCGCCGGGCAGCAGCAGCGCTACACGAACGCCAACGCCGAGTCGATGTTCTCCGAGCCCGCCACCGGCGGCACGCCGGACGAGCAGCCGGGCGCGATGCCCGAGATCCTGCCGTCGCCGGGCTTCGACGGCGCCGGGCCCAACGACTGGAACATCATCCGCTGCTGGACCTGCCGCTCGATGTTCATGCAGGCCTGGGGCAACTACGGCACCGCGTGGCCGGTGATCCACCAGCAGCTCGGCGTGCGGCCGTCGCTCGGCGACAACCGGCTCGCCGTGGTGCCGCAGATCCCGGACGGCCAGTCGAGCGTCAAGGGCGAGGACATACGACTCGGCGACGGCTCGGCCACCGTGTTCGCCGCCCGCGCCGGCAAGCAGTACACGACGCGCGTGTGGCTGGACCACCTGCGCCGCGTGGATCTGACGCTGGGCGCCACGCTGCCGTCCGGCGCGAAGGTCGCGGCGGTGTACGTCGACGGCCGCCACGCCAAGCACTACGACGTCGAGCAGACCAACCGAGGGACCGAGGTGACGGTCAAGGGAGGCAGCGCGCTGACCGTGATAGTGCGCTAAAGGGTCAGGCACCTTTAGTAAACGTGCCTGACCCCTTGAGGTCCTTGGCTTCGCGCCGAACGCGCCCGCCGCCGGCTCCGGCCTCGGTGGCGGGCCCGCTCGGCGCGGCGATGCCGAGCACGCGCATCGCCTTCAGCCCGAGCCCGAGCTTCTCGCGCCCGTCGGTCGACGCCACGTCGAGTCCGGAGAGGTCCTTCACGCGCTCGAGCCGGTAGCGGACCGTGTGCCGGTGCGTGTACAGGCGCGCGGCAGTGCCGGCGACGTTGCCGTCGGCGTCCAGGAACGTCTCCAGCGTCTGCACGAGGTCGGTCTCGTACTGGTCGTCATAGGCGGCCAGCGGCGCGACCGTCTCCTCGTAGAAGCGCTGCAGCTCGGCCGGGTCCTCGCTCATCGCCGGCAGCAGCAGGCGGTACGCGCCGGTGTCCTCGAACGCGAGCACCGGCGGCCCTTCGCCGCCCGCGGTGGCGACGTTGGCGGCCAGCAGCGCCTCGTTGCCGGCGCGATAGAGGTCGACCGGGTCGTGGGCGACGCGCGAGTGCCCGACCGCGAACGTGAAGCCGTGCAGCGAGGCCACCAGCTCGCGCGCGATGCCATCGGCGACGCGCCGCAGGGCGGCGTCCTCCGCGGTGGGGAGCAGCACGACGATGTGGCCCGACGGGTCGGCGCAGGCGAGCGAGCCCGGAGCCCCGGCGCGGGCGGCGCGCTCGGCGGCGGCGAGCACGCGGGCGCGCCAGTCGTCGTCGGCGGGCGTGAAGTGCGAGGCGCGCACGACGACCACGGCGCCGCCGTCGCCGAGCTCGGCTCCGAGCTCGGCGCCGCGGGCGAGGATGTCGCCGCGATCGGTCACCCGGCGCTGGAAGAGCGCGGTCAGGAACGCCGCCTGGGCGGCCTCGGACGCGCGGTCGGGCGCACGCAGGCGCTCGACCTCGGATGCGATCAGCGTCGTCGCGATCCGCAGCATCACCGCCGGCAGCGGGCCGCCGCGGGCGCGCATCCGCAGCCTGCCGACGACCGCGTCTCCCACCCGCAGCTCGTGCGTCTCGACGCCCTCGACGTCGCGCATCAGCGCGCGCTCGTCGGCGCTCGAGCGCGCGGCCACGGCGAGCACCGCGCTCGAACGGTCGATCAGGACGAGCGACGCGTCGAGCGCGCGAGCAGCGGCGCGGACGACCTCGGGAAGTCCGAGTCCGGCCTCGACCGCGTCCGAGATCGCCTCGAGCGCACCGAGGTCCGGCGCCGCCGCCTCCTTGCGGGCGGGCTGGGACACGCCGCCAACTTTAGTGGTCCCGGCCGGGACCGGTCAGAGGCGATCGCTGAAGTACCAGAGCGCGGCGGCGCCGACACCGGCGCCGGCCAGCAGGAACGCGGCGAGGATGTAGACGCTCAGCACCGTCGCGATCAGGCGGTCGCGCACGCGCCAATACGACCGCCACGCGGGCACGACGACGAGCGAGAGCCAGGCGATCAGCGAGACCGCGGCGGCCGAGCCGGCGATGATGTAGGTCTTCTGGTCGTCGTTGAGGGTCATGCGACCGCGTCATTCTGACGCACGCGCCCGGCGAACAGCGCGAGTACGCCGACCAGCGACCAGATCGCGATGCCGAGCGCGGTGCCCGCCAGCACGTCGGTGAGGAAGTGCGCGCGCAGGTAGACGCGGCTGACGTCGACGACCGCGACGGCGATCACCGCGACCGTCACGGCGGCGACCCGCGCGGCCCAGCCGACGCCGCCGCGGACCAGGACCGTGGCGCAGGCGACGAGCGTGACGGCGTAGCAGGCGTGGCCGGACGGGAAGGCCGACAAATCGGTGGAGACGAGCGGATTCGACGGCCGCATGCGGTCGTACGCGTCCTTGGTGACATGCACGGCCGCATAGGAGAGCGCGAGGCCGGCGACCAGCGCCGCCGCCTCGATCCAGCGCCGCTTCACGAGCTCCCAGCCGGCGGTGAGGACGACGGCGACGACGGCCGCGGCCAGCGACCCGAGCTGGGTCACGACCTTGGCCACGCTGACGAGCGCGTCCATGTTCAGCCGGGCGGCCACGTCCTCGGCCCAGCCGTCGATGCGCGGCTCGCCGGCCTGCTCGACGATGTCGCCGAGCAGGAAGAACGAGAACGAGCCGACGGCGAGCAGCGCGAGCAGCGTGGTCAGCTCGAGGCCGAGGTTTCCCGGCGTCAGGCGGTCGGCGGAGAAGCGGGCGGTCATGTCGGCGACCGCCGCGGCCGGGCGGCCGATCAGCCGCCAGGCAGGCCGCGCGAGCTTGACGACGTGGCGCCAGCCGCGCCGATCGGCGCGCTCGTCCAGCCATGCGGCGGCCTTCGCGCGCGTCTCGGGGTCGCGCCGCAGCCGGATCAGCGCCACGATCGCCGCGATCACCACGACCAGCGTCCCGAACGCGAACAGGCCGCGGCTGACGTACGTGGTGAGCTTGTCGATCGAGCGCCAGAACAGGTAGCCGAGCACGCAGAACGTCGTCGACCACGCGCCGGCGGCAAGCACGTCGTAAGGCAGGAAGCGCCGGAACGGCATCTTCGAGGCGCCGGCGATGAACGGCGCGATCGGCCGCACGAAGCCGAGGAACCGGCCGATCAGGATCGTGGCGCCGCCGCGCCGCTCGAAGAAGCCCTCGACCTGGTCGAGCCGCTCGTCGGTGATCTTCAGCCGGGCGCCGTGCTTGAGCAGCCACTGGCGCCCGAGGTGGCGGCCGAGCTCGTAGGACGTGACATCGCCGAGCACCGCGCACGCCCACACGATCGCGATCAGCGCGAGCAGCGAGATCTGGCCCTGGCCGGCGACCAGTCCGCCGACGATCACCGCCGTCTCTCCCGGCGCGACGAAGCCGATGAACGCGCCGGTCTCGGCGAAGGCGAGCGCCCCGACGACGAGGTAGGTCCACTGCCCGAGCCGGGAGCCGACGTCCTCGAGCACCTTCTCGAAGTTCGGCAGGTGCACGATGCCGAGCCCGATCACCAGGAAGGCGGCGATCACGATCGCCTCGACCGCCTGAAACCAGCGCTCCTGCTTGGAGCGCCGGGTGATGAGCCAGCCGGCGAGCGCGACGGCGGCGAGCAGCCAGGTGAACTTGAGCGTCGCGAAGGTCATGCGGCGATCGCCTTATAGCCGTGCTTGCTCAGGCGCGCGACGACGCGCTCGGGATCGTCGGCGCGCCCGAACACGGTCGGGCCGGAGCCGGTGACCATCGGATGCTCGGCGCCGGCCTGGGCGAGCGCCTCCAGCGCGGGGTCGATCGCGCGGCACAGGCGGCGGGCCGACGGCTCGAGGTCGTTGACGGGCGGCGGGGCGTCGCGCACGGCGCTCGCCGCCTGCGCCAGCTCCTCGTCGCTGCGCGCGACGCCGAGGACGTCGAACGTGCGGTAGACCTGCGCGGCGGTCAGGTGCACGTTGAGCGGGACGACGACGAGCGGCGGCTTGTCGCCGGGGATCGGCTCCACGTGCTCGCCGGCGCCGGTGACGAGCGCGCGCTGGTTCAGGAGCAGGGCGGGAACGTCGGCGCCGAGGCGCATCGCCAGATCGTCCGGGATCTCGATCCCTGACGCCTGGGCGGCGAGGCGCAGCACGGCGGCGGCGTCGGCGGATCCGCCGGCCATGCCGCCCGCGATCGGGATCCGCTTCTCGATCGTGATCCGCTGCGGCGGGCCCTCCCAGCCGGTCGCGGCCCGGAACTCGGTGAGCGCGCGCAGCGCGAGGTTCTCGCCCTCGACGCCGTGGCAGACGACGCTGTCGCGCACGTACGGCTCCATCGTGACGTCGTCGGCCAGCGTCGTCGGCTGGAAGATCGACACGAGCGGGTGAAGGCCGTCGGTGCGCGGCGCGCCGACCAGCAGGCAGAGGTTGACCTTGCCGTGCGCCTTCACTTCAGGCGCTCCCACAGCGCGCGCCACTCGGCCGGCGCGAGCGTCTCGGCGCGGGCGTCGGCGGGGTGGCCGAGCTGCTGCAGCGCCTCGCGGGTCCGGTCGCGCAGCTCGCTCGAGCCACCGGGCGCGAGCGCGAGGCTGCGGGCCAGCGCCTTGCGGCGGTGGGCGAAGCCGTGCTGGACGAGCTCGCGCAGCGCCTTCGGCGCGGCGGGGCCGTGACGGCGCAGGCCGACCAGCACGGAGTCGACGTTCGGCACCGGCGAGAAGACGTTGCGCGACACGGGCCGCAGCACGCGCACGTCGGCGGCGAGCTGGGCGATCACCGACGGCACGCCGTAGGCGGATGTCCGCGGCCGGGCGGCGAGCCGCTCGCCGACCTCCTTCTGCACCATCGCGACCCACAGCGTCACGCTCTCGGAGTCGAGCGTGCGCAGCAGCACGGAGGTGGCGACGCCGTAGGGCAGGTTGGCGACGACCTTGGTCGGCGCCGGGTCCAGGCCCGACAGGTCGAGCTTGACCGCGTCGCCGAGGTGCAGGGTCGTGTTCGCGTGCGGATCGAGCGCGTCGCGCAGCGCCGGCTCCAGCGTCCGGTCGATCTCGACGACGTGGACGTGGCGCGTGCGCTCGGCGAGGTACTCCGACAGCACGCCGAGCCCGCCTCCGACCTCCAGCACGACGTCCTCCGCGCCCAGCTCGGCGGCGCGCCCGATCACGTCGAGGATGTTCGAGTCGACGAGGAAGTTCTGGCCGAGCTCGCGGTTGGGCCGGACGCCGAACTGCTTCAGCCGCCGCAGGCTCGGCTGCGCGGGGAGCTCGCTCACCAACCGAACAGGGCCGCCGCGTTGGCGTCGACCGCGGCCTCCAGCTCGGCGTAGCCGATGCCGCGCAGCTCCGCGACGAAGCGCGCGGTGTGCGCGACGTATGCGGGGCGGTTGCGCTCCTTGCGCACCACCTGCGGGGTGAGGTACGGCGCGTCGGTCTCCACGAGGATCCGCCCGAGCGGCGTGCGGCGCGCGGCCTCCTGCAGCTCGGTCGCCTTCGGGTAGGTGACGTTGCCGGCGAAGCTGATCCACCAGCCGTGGTCGAGGCATTCCTCGAGGCGGTCCGGCATCGAGAAGCAGTGCAGCACAACCTGCAGGCCCTGCGCTTCGCGGACGAGCGTGTCCACCGTATCGTCCTCGGCCGCGCGGGTGTGGATGATCAGCGGCTTGCCGGTTTCTCGCGCGATCTCGATCTGGGCCTGGAAGGCCCGCTCCTGGTCGGCGCGCGGCGCGTAGTCGCGGTAGTAGTCGAGCCCGGTCTCGCCGATCGCGCGGCAGTCCGGGTGCTGCGCGAGCTCGCGCAGCTCGCGCGTGACCGCGTCGTCGTAGCCGGTCGCCTCGTTGGGGTGGCGGCCGATCGCGGCGAAGACCTCGGGGTACGCGCCGGCGGCGTGCAGCGCGTTGCGGCACGACTCGGAGTCCATCCCGATCGTGAGGATGCGCTCCAGGCCGGCCTGCCGGGCCTCGGCCACGAGCTCGGCCTCGGGGGCGGGCCCGCGATCGAGGTGGGTGTGGCTGTCGTTCACTCGGGCTTGGGGAACAGCGGCGGGAGCTTGCGCACCGCCTGCCCGCCGGGATGGGCGCCGAACTCGGTGATCGCGGTGTCCGGCGCGCCGAGCGCTTCGAGCAGCTTGGTGGTCGACTCCGGCATGTACGGATGCAGGTACACGGCGACGACGCGCAGGCCCTCGGCCAGGCTGCGCAGCGTCACGTCGAGGTCGCCGGCGCGCGCCTCGTCCTTGGCGAGCTGCCACGGCGCGCGCTCCTCGACGTAGCGGTTCAGGCGGCGCACGCGCTGCCAGATGCGCTCCAGCGCCTGGGTGATCTCCGCCTGCGCGATCAGCTCGCCCACCTCGGTGCCGAGCCCTTCGAGGTCTCGCGTCAGCTCCGGATCGACGTCGACCGCGGGGACGGTGGCCTCGCGGTAGCGGTCGATCATCGCCAGTGTGCGGCTCGCGAGGTTGCCGAGCTCGTTGGCCAGCTCGGTCTCGTAGCGCTCGCCGAACGTGATCGTCGACACCCCGCCGTCCTGCCCGAAAGAGACCTCGCGGAAGCAGTAGTAGCGCAGCGCGTCGGTGCCGAAGCGGTCCATCACCTCGAACGGGTCGAGCACGTTGCCGAGCGACTTGGACATCTTGTGCTCGGACCCGCTCGCGTCGCGCATCAGCAGGTAGCCGTGGCTGAAGACCTGCTTGGGCAGCTCGATCCCGGCCGCCATCAGCGTGGCGGGCCAGTAGATCGTGTGGAACTTGAGGATGTCCTTGCCGATCAGGTGGTACGTCGCGGGCCAGAACGTGTCCGTCAGGTCCTCGCCGTCGCGCGCGAAGCCGAGCGCCGTGTAGTAGTTCAGCAGCGCGTCGAACCAGACGTAGAAGACGTGGCCCGGGGCCCACGGGACCTCGATGCCCCAGGTGATCTTCGAGCGGCTGAGGCTGATGTCGTTCAGGCCGCCCTTGATGAAGCTCAGCGCCTCGTTGTAGCGCTGGCGCGGACGCACGAAGCCCGGCTGGTCGGCGAACAGCTGCTCGAGCCGGTCCTGGAAGGCCGAGAGCTGGAAGAACCAGTTCTCCTCCTGCTCGCGGTCGAGCGGGATCTTGTGGATCGGGCACGTGTGCTCGGGGCCGATCTCGGCCTCGGTCTTGAAGTCGGCGCAGCGCGGGCAGTACCAGCCCTCGTAGACGCCCTTGTAGGCGTAGCCGTTGTCGTAGACGCGCTGCATCACGTCCTGGACCCGGCGCTTGTGGCGCGGGTCCGACGTGCGGATGAAGAAGTCGTTGGACGCGTTGATGCGCGGCATCAGCGCCTCGAAGCGGGCCGCGTTGCGGTCGGCGAGCTCCTTCGGCGTGACGCCTTCTCTCTCGGCGGCCTGGGCGACGGGCTCGCCGTGCTCGTCGGTGCCGGTGAGGAAGAACACGTCCTCGCCGCGCTGGCGCATGTGGCGCGCCATGATGTCGGCGCCGATGGTGGTGTAGGCGTGCCCGAGGTGCGGCGCGGCGTTGACGTAGTAGATCGGCGTGGTGACGTAGAAGCTCATGCGCGGCGTCGAAGGTTAGGCGGTTGGCGACGACTCGCCCGGGCGAGGGCGGCGATCATGTGCGCGACGGCACCGACACCAGCAGCGCGCGCCGTCTGCGGACGCCCAGCCGCACGCCGCCGCCGATCGCCCCGGCGAGAACGAGCGCGAGGCCGAGCCACACCGGCCACGGCGCCGGTCGCCGGACTCGAACCCCAGCCGCCGCGGGCGGCGAGACGAGCGGGCGGGGCGCCACCGGCACGCCCGGGGGCGATGTCGGTACCGCGCGGGGCGCCGCCGGCACGGCCGGGGGCGCTGTCGGCACGGCGCGGCGGTGAGGCCCGCGCCCGCCGGGCGCCGCGGGCGGCCCCACTCGCGGCACCTCCGGCCGCAGGAAGCGGAGCGGATCCACGTACGCGAAGCGGTCTCCCGCCCGGCGCACGCCGAGGTGCAGCCCGGCGTGCTCGCGGCTCGCGGCGACCGTTCCGAGGCGGGCGCCTTCGCGCACGCGCGCTCCCGCGCGCACGCTGAGCGTCGCCAGCGGCAGGTGCGTAACCCGCCAGAGGCCGCAGCGCAGCGTGACGACGCCGCGCCCGGCGTAGGCGACGACGCCCGAGCACGCCGCCCGCACAGCCTCCCCCGGCCGCGCCGTGAAGTCCGCGCCGCGGTGGCGGCCGGCCGCGAACGGATTCCGCCGGCGAGTACGCGAAACCGCGCGCCACCGGCCCCGGCACCGGCCGCCGCCACGCGTGGGCTGGGACGGCGAGCACGAGAACCGCGGCCGCCAGGGCAATCGCCGCGACGCCGGCACGAACCGCCGCCGCCAGGGCACGCGCCGCGACACCCGCACGAACAGCGGCCGCCATGCCACGGGCCGCCGGTGGCGGCAATCCGATGCGGGGGCGCGGGGGCGTGGTCATCGGGCGACCGTACGGCTCGTCCAACCGGCCAGGCCGAGAGTTCACACTGTCTTCTCACTCTCGTTACGCTTCCGCGACTGTGACGCGCAGCTTCGTGCGCACCTTCATCGCCCGCCGGCCCGGGCGCGCGTGCGTGGCACTGCTGGCGTTCACGGTGATGATGGGCGGCCTGCTCTACAGCGTCACCGAGCCGGGCGCCGACTGGTTCGACGGCGTGTGGTGGGCGACCGTCACGCTGACCACCGTGGGCTACGGCGACTACTCGCCCGAGAGCTTCCTGGGCCGCTGGCTCGCGGCGCTCGTGATGGCCGGCGGGATCGGCTGCGTGGCCATCCTCACCGGCATCCTCGCCGACGAGATCCGCGAGGCCAAGCTCGAGCGCAAGGACCTCACGCCCGAGCTCGACGACGACCTCGACCACGTGCTCGAGGTCCTCGCCGGCGAGCTGGACAAGCTGCGCACGAAGGTCTCGCACCCCGAGGTCGTGGCCGCGCTGCAGCGGGCCCACGCATCCGTCCCGATCACCCCCGAGGAGGTTCGTTGAGCCAACGCCGCCGCTCCCGCGACGTCGCGCTCGTCGTCGTCCCGCTGCTCGCCGCTGCCGTCACCGGCTGCGGCGGCAACGACACCGCCTACTGCGTAGACCAGAACAACGACGTCGTCGAGAACCGCAACTGCGACGGGCTCGGCACCCCCGGCTACTTCTGGTACTACGGCGCCGCCGGCGCGGGCGCCGCCCGCATCGGCTCCAGGCTCAAGGGCGGCGAGAAGGTCGTCTCGACCGACATCGCCACCAACGTGCGCAAGGGCGGCTTCGGGTCCAGCTCGTCGAGCAGCGGCGTCGGCCGCTCGATCGCGCACAGCGGGGGCGGATGAACCGGATCGAGGTCGAGCCCCGCCAGGGCTGGCCGGCGATCATCGAGGAGCAGGGCCTCGTGTACTGGAAGACCGAGCTGCCCGACGGGACCACGATGCCGTACTGGCACGAATCGCACGCCTACACGCTGTCCGGCGCCGAGGTCTACGAGATGGAGGGCGCCGCCAAGGTCCTGCTCGAGATGCTCGTCGAGGCCGGCGACTACATCATCGAGCAGAACCTGTTCAGCCAGATGGGCATCCCCGGCTGGGCGGTGCCGCGCATCAAGGAGACCTGGGAGTCCGAGCCGCCGATGGTCTACGGCCGCTTCGACTTCTCCTACGGGCCTGACGGCTTCAAGCTGCTCGAGTACAACGCCGACACGCCGACTGCGCTGGTGGAGACCGCGGTCCAGTGGCACTGGGTGCAGGACGTCTACGGCCAAGGCGGCGACCAGTGGAACATGGTCCACGAGGCGCTCGTCAACCGCTGGCGCGAGCTCCTGCCGCGCGTCCCCGGCAACCCGCTCCACTTCCTGCACACCACGTCGGAGAACTCCGGCGAGGACTTCATGACCGTCGGCTACATGATCGAGACGGCGCGCGAGGCCGGCTACAACTGCGAGCTGCTGCCGATCGAGCGGCTCGGCTACGACGACGAGCTCGGCTTCGTCGACGACCAGGGGCGGCCGATCCGCTCCGCGTTCAAGCTCTACCCCTGGGAGTGGATGGTCCACGAGGAGTTCGCCGACGAGGCGATCCAGCGGATGGGGGACGGCCAGGGCGAGACGCTCTGGATCGAGCCGATCTGGAAGATGCTGTGGTCCAACAAGGGCATCCTGCCGGTGCTCTGGCGGCTGTACCCGGACCACCCGAACCTGCTCCCCGCGTACTTCGAGGACGAGTCCCATAGCCTCGCCAGCTACGTCCGCAAGCCCCTGCTCGCGCGCGAGGGCGCGAACTCGCTGATCGTGATCGACGGCCGCGAGGCCGATCGCGGGCCCGACCAGGGCTACGGCGAGGAAGGGTTCGTCGTGCAGCAGTTCACCGACCTCGGCGACTACGACGGCAACCACCCCGTGCTCGGCGTGTGGACCGTCGACATGGAGCCCGCCGGCCTCGGAATCCGCGAGTCCGACGGGCTCGTGACCAACAATCTCTCGCGGTTCGTGCCGCACGTCATCGCTGACTAACGGAGCCCGCCACATGTTCGAGAACGTCCTGCTGATCCTCGCCTACACCGGCGTCGGCCTGGGCATCCTGGTCGTCGGCTTCTACGTGCTGGACCTGCTGACCCCCGGCAAGCTGGGCACGCAGGTGATGGAGGGCAACCCCGGCGCCGCGCTCGTGTCGGCCACCTCGCTCGTCTCGCTCGGCATCGTGATGTGGTTCGCGATCTTCTTCACCGGCGCCGGCTGGGAGCACCTCGACGACGCGGCGATCTACGGCGCGGTCGGCGTGCTCGCACAGGCCGCGGGGATCTTCATCCTCGACCTGCTGATCCCGGGCAAGCTGACCCAGCACTGCTTCGCGCCGACGCTGCACCCGGCCGCGTGGGCGATGAGCGGCGTGCAGGTGGCGACGGCGCTCGTCGTCGCCGCGAGCCTCACGTGAGCGCGCGATAGAGCGCGTTCGCCGGCGCGCCCGTCAAGTCCGAGACGACCGACGCGGCCGTCCGCGGCTTGGCGCCCGCGTCGACGAGTCGCCGGACCGCGTCGACGGCGATCGGATCGACGCCATCGGCCGGCGGCGCGCCGCCGATCACGAGCACGACCTCGCCGCGCGGATCCTCGCCGGCGTAGCGCGCGGCCAGCTCGGACGCGCTGCCGCGCACGACCTCCTCGTGCAGCTTCGTGAGCTCGCGGCAGACCGCCACCGGCCGCGAGGCATCCACCCCGGCCAGCACCGCCAGAGACGCGCCCACCCGCCGGGGCGACTCGAACGCCACGACCGTCTCCGGCGAGCGCAGGACCTCCTCCAGCGCGCCCCGCTTGCGCGGCAGGAACCCGGCGAAGCGCCACGCGTCCGACGGCAGCCCGCTCGCGACCAGCGCCGTCAGCGCCGCCGACGGGCCGGGCAGCACCTCGACCGACAGCCCCGCCGCGATGCAGCCCTGCACGAGCGCGTAGCCCGGATCGCTCACGAGCGGCATCCCGGCGTCGCTCACCAGGGCGACCACCGCGCCCTCCTGCATCCGGGCGACCAGCTCCGCCGCCCGCTCGCGCTCGTTGTGCTCGTGATAGGAGACGAGCGAGGCGCTCACGCCGTAGCGCTCGAGCAGCACGCGCGTGCGGCGCGTGTCCTCGCAGGCGACCACGTCGGCCTCGCGCAGCGCCGCGAGCACGCGCAGCGTGACGTCTTCGAGGTTGCCGATCGGCGTCGGGCAGACGACCAGCCGGCCCAGGCTCCGCATGGCCGCGCCACTGCCGGCGCCCGCCTCGAGCCGGTCGGTCATGCAGCGCCGCCGGGTCGCGCCTCGATCGCCCCCGTGGAGCGCCCCGCGGCGACGTCGAGCGCGAACAGGGCGGCGCCGATCATCCCCGCCTCCGGCCCGTAGCGCGCGGCCTCGACCCGCACGGCGTCCTTCCCCGGCGACAGCGCGCGCTCCATCATCACCTCGCGCGCCGGCGCCAGCAGCAGCTCGCCCGCCGCGATCACGCCGCCGCCGATCACCACGACCTGCGGGTTGAAGATGTTGACCAGGTTCGCGATCCCGACGCCCAGCGCGCGCCCGATCGTCTCGATCGCCCCGCCCGCCACCGGATCTCCCGCGTTGGCGAGCTCGGTGATCAGCGGCCCGGTCAGCTCGCGCCCCTCCTCCAGGGCGTGCCCGAGCTCGGTGTCGGGCTGGCGCGCGACCGCCAGCGACGCCTCGCGGACCAGCGCGCTCCCCGACGCGACCGACTCCAGGCAGCCCCAGTTGGGGCAGTTGCCCTGGCACGGCCGGCCGTTCATCTCGACCACCATGTGGCCCATCTCGGCGCCGCCGCCGATCCAGCCGCGGTAGACCTCGCCGCGCAGGTACAGCCCGCCGCCGATCCCGGTCCCGAGCGTCAGCAGCACCACCTCGGAGGCGCCCTGCGCGATCCCGAGCCGCGCCTCGCAGAAGATGTGGCAGTTCGCGTCGTTGTCGACGATCACGGGGACGCCGAGCCGCCGCGCCATCACGTCGGCGAACGCGATGTCCTTCAGCGGCACGTTGACCGCCTGCACGGCCATCCCCGTGCGCGTGTCGAAGGTGCACGGGATGCCGAAGCCGACGGCTTCGATGGGGCCGGGCACGGCGGTCCGGATCTCCTCGACGGCGTCCGCGACCATCTGCACGAGCTGGTCCTGCGTGAGTCCGAGGACCGGGCGGTTGGTACGGTGGATCACCGACAGGTCGGAGCCGACCGCGCCGGCGAGAAGCTTGGTGCCGCCGAGATCGACGCCGATGACGTGTCCCTCGGCCATCTGTGCCGGCCACGATACCGCGAGCCGCCATGGCCGATCCACGCGACGAAGAACAGCCTCAGTACACGCTCTATCGCAGCCGCCCGAAGCTCTTCCGGCGGCGCGATGAGGACTTCGTGCCGACGCGCCCGGAGGAGACTCCTCCCGGGGCGCCGAAGGCCCCGCGCCGCAAGCGCCGGCTGCGGCCAGGCAGGATCCTCGCGTACGTCGCGCTCGCGCTGGCCGGCTGGGTGCTCGTCTCGCTCGTGCTGTTCCTGATCTCCGCGCAGGTGCAGCAGTCGAAGGTCTCCAGCGCCGCGGACGCCCAATTGGGCGGCGCGGGAAACCCGCTGACCACGCCGAACACGATCCTGGTGCTGGGCTCTGACGCGCGGCCCAAGGGGACCAAGGAGGCCGGCGCGCAGACGATCGGCCAGGCCGGCTCGCGCTCGGACACGATCCTGCTGATGCGGATCGGCGGCGGCAAGAACGCGACGCTCTCGATCCCGCGCGACACCGTCGTGAACATCCCCGGCCACGGCCAGGACAAGATCAACGCGGCGTACGCGATCGGCGGCCCGGCGCTGGCGATCCGCACGGTCGAGCAGTACCTCGGGATCGACGTCAACCACCTGATCGAGGTCAACTTCGACAACTTCCCGCAGCTGATCGACGCGCTCGGCGGCATCACCTACAAGGGCGGCTGCGTGATCAGCAAGCTCAACGGCGGCTTCAAGAACGGCGGCTACACGCTCCGGCTGCCCGCGGGCACGCACGAGATCAACGGCAAGCAGGCGCTCGCGCTCGCCCGCACGCGCAAGAACGAGTGCAGCGCGAAGGACAACGACTTCTCGCGCGCCCGCCGCCAGCAGAAGATCCTGTCGGCGATCAAGGACAAGGTCACCTCGCTGGAGACGTTCGTGCGCCTGCCGTGGGTCGCGTGGACGGCGCCGAAGGCGATCCGCTCCGACATGGCCGGCCCGACCCTCCTCGGCCTGGTCGGCGCCGAGCTCAGCAGCGGCTCCAAGAACCCGCAGGTGCTCAAGCCGACCGGCGTCGTCGGCGTGTCGGGCCTGACCGTGGACGACGCGAGCAAGCGCCGCGCCGTCCAGCGACTGCTCGCGGGTTAGCGCTTCACGACCAGCGTCCGCGACGCTGCCGCGCCGAGGCCGTCGGCACCGACCGCGGTGATCGTCAGCGTGAGCCGGACGGACCTCGCCCGCTTGAGCGCGCGCCGCGCCTCGGCGCTCAGCTTCAGGCGCACGGCGGCGCCGAAGCCGATCCCGCGGCCGACCGTGCGCGAACGCAGGTGCAGCCGCTTCATCCTCGTCTTGTCGACGCTCGCGACGACCGTCGTGCGGCACGACGCCGAGCAGCGCACGGTCAGCGTCAGCCCGTTCTTGAGCAGCGAAGCGAGCTTCGGCGTGCGGCCGGGGACGACGGTGATCGCCAGCGGCTGCCTGGCGACCGGCGTCGGTGGCGCGTTCTCACGCGGCGCGGGGAGCGGCTCGCCGGTTACGTGCGCGTACGCGATCCCGATCTCGCCGCTCGGATCCATCGCCTTCATGCCGACGAGGTGCTCGCCCTCCAGCGCCCGCGCGCTGGGCCCGGATGCATCGTCGAACGCGCGGTCGCCGTCAAGGTCCCACTCGATGCTCAGCGCCTCGCCGTCGACGTCGGTCGCGGTCGAGCTGACCGTCGAGCCGGAGACGGAGAAGCTCGCCTTCGGAGCATGCGTGCCGACGGTGAACGTCCGCCGTAGCTCCGACGAGGCGCCGTCGTCGTCGGTCAGGCGCAGGCCGGCCGTGTGCTCACCCGCCGAGAAGACGTGCGAGGTCGCCGTGCCGGAGGGAGCGTCATAGATCCCGTCGCCGTCGGCGTCCCATGCGTACGTGCAGCAGGCAAAGAGACCGTCGGGGTCGGTGCCGTACGCGTCGAGGACCGTGGCGCGGCCGGCCAGGAAGATGGGCTGACCGAACGCGCCGGGACCGGGGAATCCTTCCGGCATGGCGAGCCACTGCGCGGCCGGGCCGAGATTGCCGGTGGCCGGGGTGACGTCGACGGTGCGGACGGCCGTGCGCATCGCGCCGTCGGTCGCCTTGACGGCGATCCTCACCGGGCCCGGGAACGTCCACGAGTAGCCGAACTGCCCAGCGGGGTTGTCGTCGAACTGCCCGTCGCCGTCGAGGTCGAACGTGACCGTGATGCCGCCGGCGATGCCGTCCGCCGCAAACGCGCTCGCGTCGAAGCCGACCGGCCTCCCTGCGCGGACGGCGCCGGGCATCCGGACGTCGAGCACCGGCGGCAGCGCGGGCACGTCGCGCACCGAGACGGTCGCCCACGCGATTCGGTTGCCCGCCTTCACCCGCGCCGTGTACTCGCCGGCCGCGGGATACGTGAACTGCACCGACCCGCCGGTGCCGTCGTCGAATTCCCCGTCGCCGTCTGCGTCCCACTCGAGGGCGGGGCCGGGCTCAAGCAGGCCGGCGTGAAGCGTGACCGGCACGCCGGTGCGGGCGACCAGGCCCGCGAACATCGGCACCACGGGCGGCTCGTGCGGGCCGGTTATCGGCCAGTCGGGGACGGCGAGGACGCTCTGGCGCACGACGGCGGTGCCGCCGTCGGCATCGGTCACTCGCACGCCGATCTCGTGCTCGCCCGCGGCGAACGACGTGCTCGCGACGCCTTGAATCCCGTTCGGCACCGCGGAGCCCGGATCGGCGTGCGTCTCGAAGGAGCCGTTCCCGTCGAGGTCGAAGTCGAAGCCGGCGATCGTCCCGTCCGGATCGTTCCCGTACGCGGTGACGGTGGCGCCGCCGGCCACGAGCGGCGCGCCGATCGTGAACGAGCCGTTCGCCTGCGCGAGCTGCAGCTGCAGGCGCGGCGCGAGGTTGCCGGTGTGCACCTCGAGCGTCGCGCTGGTCTCCGCGGTGGCGCCCGTGTCATCGGTGAAGCGCGCGCGGATCGTGCGCGGCCCCGCCGCGTCGTAGGACGTCGTGCGCGTCGCGCCGTCGGTCTCGTACGTGCCGTCGCCGTCGAGATCGAGCTCGACCTTGGCGATCTGGCCGTCCGGGTCCGCGCCGTCGGCGATGATCGTCACCGGCCTGCTGACGCGCGGCGACGCCGGCGACAGCGTCAGCGTCCCGCTCGGGACCGCGTTGAACGTATGCAACGCGAGCGTGAGCGTCGCCGATCCCGTGCGGCCGAACTGGTCGGTCTCGCGCACGCCGACCCGCGGCGTGCCGCCATTGAACGTCACCGTCGCCTTCTCGCCCGTCGCGTCGTCGAACGCGCCGTCGCCGTCGAGGTCCCACGCGATCGCCGAGCCGCGGCTGGTGTGGCCGGCCTCGAGCACGACGGGGCTGCCGGCGCGAGGCGACAACGGCCTGGCGGAGATCCCCGGCAGCGGGCGCTGGCCGGCGCAGAGATCGTCGGTGGCGGCGGCGCAGGGATCATCGGCGCGCGAGGTGGCGGGCACGGCCGCCAGCAGGGCGGCGGCGATGGTGAGCGAAGTGACCAGCTTCATCGAGCGCGACCCTACTGACGCGTCAGCGTTCCCGCACCTATACAGACGTTGGAACCGTCTAAAGAAGCAGCCCGGCGAGTTGCTCGCGGTGCCAGCGCGGCTCGCCGAACGCGTGCGCGCCCGCCTCGGCGCGCTTGAGAAACAGGTGCAGGTCGTGCTCCCAGGTGAAGCCGATGCCGCCGTGGAGCTGGAGCGCGCGGCGGGTGACGTCGACCGCGGCGTCGGACGCGTAGGCCTTGGCCGAGAACGCGGCGGCGGGCGCCGTCTCGGGCTCGTGGTCGAGCGCCCAGGCCGCCCAGTAGGTGACCGAGCGGGCGCCCTCGGTCTGCAGGAACATCTCCGCGCACGCATGCGAGACCGCCTGGTAGGAGCCGATCGCGCGCCCGAACTGCTTGCGCTCCTTCGCGTAGGCGACGGTCATCTCCAGCACGCGCGCGGCGACGCCGACCGCCTCGGCCGCGGCGGCGACGTAGACGGCCGACCACGGGCGCGGCTCGAGCTCCTCCGCGCGCGTGCCGTCGAGCCGCACGGTGAACAGCGGGCGGGTGGCGTCGAGCGCCCGCGCCGGCTCCACCGCCGCCTCGCTGACCGCGAACACGCGGTCGGAGGCGGTGACGACGATCTCGTCGGCCACGTCGGCGTTCGGGACGGCGATCTTCTCGCCGGTGAGCCGCCCGTCCGCGACCTCGACGTCACCCCACATGGCGACCGTCCCGCGGCCCTCGAGCCCCGGGTGCAGCAGCGACGCGGCCCAGGTGCTGGCCAGCGGCGACGGCGCGAGCGCGTAGCCGAGCTCCTCCGCCACGAGCGCCAGCTCGAGCATGCCGAACTCCGCGATGCCGGGCCAGCCGAGCTGGACGATCTCGTCCCAGTGCGGGTCCGGCTCGCCGTCGAGCGCGATCGCCCGCACCTTGGCGAGCGGGTAGCGGGCGGAGAGGAACTCGCGCGCCGTGCGCTTGATCTCGCGCTGGTCGGAGGTCAGGTCGAAGTTCATCCGCGCGGGAGCCCGAGCACCCGCTCGGCGACGATGTTCTTGAGGATCTCCGTCGTGCCGCCCTCGATCGAGTTCGCGCGGGCGCGCAGGAAGCGGTACGTCCAGTCGTCGTCGACGAGCGCCGCCCGCGGGCCCTTGACGTCCTGCGCGAGCTCGGTCAGCCGCTGGTTGACGTCCGCCCACAGCCACTTGCCGAGCGAGCCCTCCGGCCCCGGCTCGCCGGACTTCATCGCGGTCGTCAGCCCGCGATAGGCGAGCAGGCGCAGCACGTCGGCCTCGATCGACAGCTGCGCGAAGCGCTGGCGGACGAGCGGATCGGTCGTCCCGCGGAGCTCCTCGGCGAGCTCGTGCAGCGCGATCTGCACGCGCGCCTGGAGCGCGAACGCGAGCCCGGCGCGCTCGTGCATCAGCGTCGTGATCGCGACGCGCCAGCCGTTGTCGACGCCCCCGACCACGTTGGCGGCCGGGATGTGCGCCTCCTCGATGAACAGCTCGTTGAACTCCGCCTCGCCCGTGATCTGCACGAGCGGGCGGACCTCGACGCCGTCCTGCTCCATGTCCATCAGGAAGTAGGTGAGCCCGCGGTGCTTGGGCGCGTCCGGGTTCGTGCGCGCGAGCAGCATGCACCACTTGGACTGGTGCGCGAACGTCGTCCACACCTTCTGGCCGGTGACCGCGTAGCCGTCGCCGGACGGCACCGCGCGCGTCTTCAAGGAAGCGAGATCGGAGCCCGACTCCGGCTCGCTGAAGCCCTGGCACCAGATCTCGTCGGCGCTCAGGATCGGCGCCAGGAAGCGCTCCTTCTGCTCGTCGGTGCCGTGCGCGATCACCGTCGGGCCGCCCATCGTGAGCCCGAGCACGTTGGCCATCTGGGGAGCGCGGGCGCGGGCGATCTCCTCGAAGAAGATCGCCTGCTCGATCATCGTGGCGCCGGCGCCGCCGAACTCGCTCGGCCAGGTCAGCCCGGCCCAGCCGCGGTCGTTGAGCTTGCGCTGCCAGTCGCGCCGGAAGGCGAACGACTCCTCGTCAGAGCTCGGCTCGCGCCCCGGATGGTTCTCCGCGATCCAATGCCGCACCGAGTCGCGGAACTCCTCCTCGGCCGGCGACAACGTCAGGTCCACTGCGCGCGGATGCTACGCGACGCGAGGCGATGTAGACGCCACCAAGGATCAGGACCAGTCCGGCGATCGCCGCGATGGTGATCGCCTCGTCGCGGAAGACCGCGCCGTAGAACAGCGCGACGCCGGGCGCGAGGTAGGAGACGAGCGCGGCGCGGCCGGCGCCGACCTCGCCGATCAGCTTGTAGTAGATGACGAAGGCCAGCGCGGTGCCCAGCACGCCGAGGGCGACCAGCGCGGCGGTGGCGCCGACCGTCGGCGTGTGGCCGGGCTGGGTCGCGATCGCCACCGGCAGCGTCATCACGCCGGCCACGGTGACCGAGATGAACGAGGACTGCATCGGCGCGAGATGCCCGTAGCGGCCCTTGACGATGAACGTGGCCAGCCCGTAGAACGCCGCCGCGCCGACCATCGCGAGCGCGCCGAGGAACTCGCCGGTGGTGCTCACCGACTCGACGCCGACGACCATCGCCACGCCGAGCAGGCCGAGGCCCATGCCGAGCCCCTGGCGGCGGTTGATCCGCTCGCTCGGGTCGATCATCGGCGCGAACAGGGCGACGAACAGCGAGGCGGGCGAGATCAGCACCGCGGTCAGCCCGCTCGGCACGACATGCTCGCCGAACGTGATCAGCAGGAACGGCGCGGTGACCGAGACGGTGGCGAGGATCAGCGCCCACTTGGGGCGCTCGCGCAGGTCCTTCAGCGCGGCGGTCGCGCCACCCGTCGCCTTCAGCGCGATGAACAGCACGGCGGACGCCAGCAGGCACCGCAGCGAGACGATCGTCGCCGCGCTGAAGCCGTCCAGCGCGTACTTGATCAGCAGATAGGAGCCGCCCCAGATGGCGGACAGCGCTGCGAGGAGACCGGCGTGGCGAGCGGACACGGCTCGAGTCTCGCAACGCGGGCGCCTTAGCGCCAATGACGATCCGTGTGCCCCCCTATCAGGAGGACTTATCCGAGCTCGACGAGCTCGACGACGACGAGAGGACGTCGTGTCCGACTTCTTCTCGGCGGCCTTGGACGCGGTCTTGTCGGCGCCGGAGGCGGCGGAGTCCTGATTCTCGCGGCGGCGCTTGGCGGTGCCGTAGTCGGTGTTGTAGAAGCCCGACCCCTTGAAGTGCACGGCGACGGGATGGAACACGCGCTGGACCGCCGCCCCGCAGACCTCGCACTGCGTGACCGGGTCGTCAGTGATCTTCTGCATCACCTCGAGGAGGTGCCCGTTCTCACAACGGTATTCGTAGATCGGCATACGGCGGCGGCGAACTATAGACGCCTACACTCCGGCGCCATGCCCGCAGCCACCATGGACGAGGTCGTCGCGCTGGCCAAGCGCCGCGGCCTCATCTTCCCCGCCTCGGAGATCTACGGCGGCATCGCCAACACCTACGACTACGGGCACTACGGCGTGCTGCTCAAGCGCAACGTGATCGACGAGTGGTGGCGCGCGATGGTCTTCGAGCGCGACGACATCGTGGCGCTGGACTCGGCGATCATCCAGCACCCGCGCACGTGGGAGGCGTCCGGCCACCTCGCCGGCTTCACCGACCCGCTGGTCGACTGCAAGACCTGCAAGCAGCGCTTCCGGGCCGACCACATCCAGGAGCTGGCCTGCCCGCGCAAGCCGTCGGTGCACCCGGGCGAAGGGCCGGACTGCGAACTGACCGCGGCGCGCGAGTTCAACCTGATGTTCCAGACCACGATCGGGCCGGTGGCCGAGGCGGGCGAGACCGTCTACCTGCGGCCGGAGACGGCGCAGGGCATCTTCCTCGACTTCAAGCAGACGCTCCAGTACGCGCGCAAGAAGCCGCCGTTCGGCATCGCGCAGGTGGGCAAGTCGTTCCGCAACGAGATCACGCCCGGGAACTTCATCTTCCGCACGCTCGAGTTCGAGCAGATGGAGATGGAGTTCTTCGTCCCGCCCGACCAGGCGCCGCAGTGGTACGACTACTGGCGCGCCGAGCGGCTGGACTGGTACACCCGGCTCGGGATCTCGCGCGAGCGCCTGCGCCTGCGCGAGCACGACGCCGAGGAGCTCTCGCACTACTCCAGCGGCACCGCCGACGTCGAGTACCTGTACCCGATCGGGTGGTCCGAGCTCGAGGGCGTCGCCAACCGCGGCGACTTCGACCTCACGCAGCACGCGAAGCACTCGGGCGAGAAGCTGGAGTGGAAGGACCCGCAGACCGGCGAGAGCTACGTCCCGCACGTGATCGAGCCGGCGGCCGGCGTGGGCCGGACGATCCTCGCGCTGCTGTGCGAGGCCTACGACACCGACGACCTCGGCGGCGAGGCGCGCACCGTGCTGCGGCTGCACCCGTCGGTCGCCCCGGTGAAGGTGGCGGTGCTGCCGCTGCTGCGCAAGGGCGGCCATCCCGAGCTCGCGCGCGAGGTCTACGAGTCGCTGCGGCGGCGGATGAGCGCCGAGTACGACGACGGCGGAGCGATCGGCCGGCGCTACCGGCGCCAGGACGAGATCGGCACGCCGTACGCGGTCACGATCGACCACCAGTCGATCGAGGACCGCACGGTCACGCTGCGTGACCGCGACACGCTCGAGCAGGAGCGGGTGGCGATCGACGAGCTCGCCGGCGAGCTCGAGCGGCGCGTCGAGGATCGCAGCGCCGCCGTTTAGGGATTTCCCTGATGCGGGAGGGGCGGTCCGCATCCACGATGCGCGCATGCTTCTTCGCACATCAATGGCGTTCGCCGCCGTGGCCGCGCTGGCCGTGGCCGCGCCGGCCCTGGCCACGACTCCCAAGCCCAAGCCGAACACGATCGAGACGCACGGCGAGGCCAAGGTCAAGATCAACGAGTACATCCAGGACGGGCAGAAGTTCGTCCCCGGTGACATCACCGTGAAGTCGGGCGCGACGGTGACGCTGCGCAACAAGAGCACCGACGGCGCTCCCCACTCGCTCTCGCTGCTGGCCAGGTCGGCGCTGCCGAAGACGGCCGCGGACGTGATCCAGTGCCCTGCGTGCGGGCCGCTGCTCGCCGCCCACCAGGCCGATCCGCAGACCGGCGAGGTCAAGCAGCCGGTCGTCGAGGCCGGCGCGCCGGGCTTCGACACGATGGGCACCAAGACGAGGGCCGGCGACTCGGTCTACCTGGCGCCCAAGGGCAAGGTCACCTTCAAGGTGACGGCGAAGAAGGGCTCCAAGCTGACCTACTTCTGCGCCGTCCACCCCTGGATGCAGGGCACCATCACCGTCAAGTGAGGACGCTCGTCGTGCTCGCCGCGCTCGCCTTCCCGGCGAGCGCGGCGGCAGAGACGGCGACGATCTCGATGCCCGGGAAGACGTTCTCGCCCGCCCGCGTGACGATCGTGGCCGGCGACTCGGTCCTGTGGCGCAACGGCGATCTCGTCACGCATGACGTGCGGGGGTCGGACTTCGACTCCGGCCCGCTCGCGTCATCGCTCTTCTACTCGCACACGTTCGCCGCGGTCGGCCCGCAGCCGTTCGTGTGCACAGTGCATCCGTTCATGACCGGCGAGATCGACGTGGTCGCCGCGACCCTGTCGGGCGCGACGGCGTTCGCGGGCGAGGCGGTGGCTTTGAGCGGGCGGGCGCCGGAGGGGACGCCGTCGGTGGCGATCGAGCGGCAGGTTGGCGACTCATGGGAGCCGGCGGGCTCGGCGGTGCCTTCCGCCGACGGAGCGTTCACGGCAGTGGTGCGGCCGTCGGAGACGTCCGTCTACCGCGCCCGGACCGCATTGGGCGAGGGCTCGGTCGCCACCGTCACGGTGACGCTGAACGTGGATCTGCGCGTCCGGTTGTCGGGGCGCGTCGTGCGGGTGAGCGCCCGGCCGGGCCTGCTCGCCACGCTGCAGGTCTACTCGCGCGAGCGGTTCATGTGGCGCGACGCGGGCCGCGTGAAGCTCGACTCGCGCGGGCGGGGCGTGTTGACGCACCGCGGGCGACTGGTGAGCACCGCGCGCGTGGTCATCTCACGGGCGGCCGGCGGACCGGTGCTGGCGACCAGCGACTCGTACCGGCTGCGTGACGGGAGGAAGTGGCGGATCCCCGGGTCATGAGAGCAGGCGCGCGGCGACTTCCCGCGCGTCTCGCGCCGCCCGCGGATCGCCGCGCACGAACGCGACGGTCGTCGCCCCCTCGACGAGCACGAGCAGCTTGCGCGCGACGTCGTCGTCACCGGTCAGCTCGCGCAAGAGGTCGAGGTGACGCTCGAGGTGCTGCGCGGCGATCTCGCGCGCGGCGGCTTCGGCGCCGCGTGACTCGACGGCGCCGTTGACGAGCGCGCAGCCCTTGAACGCCGGCTCCGCGAACCACTGCTCGAGCGCGTCGAACAGGGCCAGCACGCGCTCCGGGCCCTCGGCGTGCGCGGACACGTCGCGCAGCCACGCCGATACGCGGTCGCTGCGGCGGCGCAGGAACTCCGAAACCAGGGCGTCCTTGTTCTCGAAGTGGCGGTAGAGCGTCACCTTCGAGACGCCCGCCGCCTCGGCGACCTCGTTGACGCCGACCGCGAGCGTCCCGCGCTCGTAGAACAGCCGCGTCGCGGTGTCGAGGATCTTCGCGCGCGTCGCCGCGGGGTCGAGCGTCTCTCCCTTGGCGACCGGCATCAGATCGATTCCAGCACGAGCTCCGGCCGGTCGCGGTGCAGCGAGTGGCCGGCGCCCGCGATCGAGCGGACCTCGACGTGCGGGTTCAGCGCACCGGTGCCGGGTGCGCACATCGGGCCGG
Source organism: uncultured Solirubrobacteraceae bacterium (assembly GCA_963837485.1). Lineage (GTDB taxonomy): Bacteria > Actinomycetota > Thermoleophilia > Solirubrobacterales > Solirubrobacteraceae > Solirubrobacter. The sequence goes on from CAWINP010000002.1 coordinate 275,814, forward strand.
CGAACAGCAGCGTGGGGACGGCCAGGCGGTCGGCGAGCGGGGCGTGCGCCCACGGGGAGTTGTCGCGCATCGTGCGCTCGACCGCGTCCGGGTCGGCCTGCGCGGCCGCGAGCGCCTTCAACCGCACGTGCTCGGGATGCCAGTCCGGGTTCTCACGCGCGATGTCGCGCGCCGAGGGCGGGTACCGACAGGGAATCCCTCGGGGCCACGGAGGGCCCGGAGCCGTCTCTGGAGCGCCGTCTTCTGCGGATACCTGGCATTGGGCGCGACGATCCAGGCGCTTCCGGGGCTGCGGCTCGGCGGCGCGGCGGCGACGGGCGCGCTGATCACCGCGGCGGCGTTCGCGACCGCCGTCGCGCGCCCGTTCGCCGGCCGCTGGGCGGACCGCGGCGCGCCGGTCGCGCGCGTCGGCGCCGGGCTGGTCGCGGCGGGCGCGCTCGGGCATCTGGCCGCGCGCACGGTGCCGGAGATGGCGGTCGCCAGGCTCGTGCTGGGCGCCGGCGAGGGCGCGCTGTTCACCGGCGCGCTGGCCGTCGTGCTGCGCGACGCGCCGCCGCTGCGGCGCGGGCGCCTGATCGGCCACTTCGGGCTCTCCATGTGGGGCGGGCTCGCGCTCGGGCCGGTCGTCGCGGCCGCCCTGGGCGCCGGCGCGCTCCGGTTCGCGGCGGTCGCCGCCGCCGCCTCGCTCGCGCTCGCGGCCGGCGCGGTGAACCGTCCGGCCGGCGCCGCCGCCACCCGGGCACGCGGCCGTCTGCTCCCGCCCGTGGCGCTGCGCCTCGGGCTCCTGCTCGGCCTTTCGTCGTTCGGCTACGGAACCCTCAACGCGTTCATCGCGACGCGGACCGGCCACGCGGGCCTCGCGCTGGGCCTGTTCGCCGGCGCCTTCGTCGTCTCACGCGCGCTTGGCAGCCGGCTCGTCGACGACCACGGCCCTGAACGCGTCGCCCGCGCCGCGCTCGCCGTCGAGGCCGTCGCGCTGCCGTTCATCCCCCAGCCGGCCGCGCTGGTGGCCCTGGGCGCCGGCCTCGCGCTCGTGCTCCCCGCGCTGATGACCTGGCTGGTCGAGCTCGCCGACACCGCCGAGCGCGGCGCCGCGGTCGGCGCGCTGACGTCCTGCTGGGACGCCGGGATCGCGCTCGCCGGGCCGGTCGGCGGCCTCGCGGTCGGCCACGCGTTCGCGCTCGCCGCGGTGGCCGCGGCGGCGGGCGCGCTGGCGCCCGCCCCGAGGCCCGCCGCTCAGGCGGACGCCGCCGCCGTGTACAGCGACTGCGCGACCGAGTCCATGTAGGGCCCGTACATCACGTTCGGCTGGTTCGAATAGCCGTACGAGTTGACCGAGTAGAGGTTCGAGCCGACGATCCAGCCGCCTCCGCTCGAGCCGCCGGTCATGTCGCAGCCGATCCCCATCGTGGCGGGCGAGGCCGAGGTGTCCGACGTCGCCAGCGTCGAGTCGCAGATCCAGTGACGCTCGCCGTTGAACGGCGGCGCGGCCGGGTAGCCGTGCGACTGGTAGTGCTGCGAGCGGTTGTAGCTGAACGAGATCCCGCGCCCGCCGACCGCGTCGGTCAGCGACACGCCGTTCGACGGGCCGACCACCGCGGCGCCCTCGTCATACGAGAAGTCGCCGCTGTTCCCCCAGGCCGACGTGGTGAACAGGTTCGTCGCCGCGAACACGCCGAACGGCGCGGACCCGTCCTTGTAGGCGGGCACGAACGCCCACGAGGTGGCGAAGTCGCCCGGGCCTTCGTTGACGCAGTGGCCGGCGGTCCAGACCACGCTCTCGTTGCCGCTCAGCAGCGCGGTGCCGGAGCAGACGTAGTCGACGCCGCCGAGCGTGAAGAACACCTTCCCGTGCGTTGACGTCGGGAAGTCCGTATACGGCGTGGTGACCTCGAACGAGGACCACGCCTTGGGCGCCTTGGGCTTGGCCGCCGCCACCTTGCCGGACGGCGTGCGGACGAGGTCGGCCGGCTTGGCCGCGCGCATCCGCGCCGGCGTCCAATAGGACGCGATGGCGGCAGCCGGCTTGGCTACCGCGTGACGCTGCACGGGCGCCGCCGAAGCGGCCGCGGGCAGCAGGAGGCAAGCCAGCAGCGCCGGCGCCATGATGAGACGTCGCAAATCTCCCTCCCTGCAGGAGACGTCTTTCTCCGCTCCGCCAACACCCCTGCCGGCAAGAGCGGCCTGTCGCGGGCGCAGGGTAGCGTGGCACACTCAGGGTGTGAGGTTTCGTGTAGCTGGAGCGCTCGCCGCCGCGGCGGCGGTCGCCGCGATCCTCGCGTCCTCGTCGGGTGCGCAGTCCTCGCCGGCGGCCCGAGCGCGCGCCGCGGTGGTGAGCGGCTCGCTCGGCACCGTCGCCCAGGTCCGCGCGTCGGGCGACCAGGACGCGAGCCGCAGCGCGCCGTCGACGACGCCCAAGGGGATTGGGCTCGGCGGCGGCTCGGCGAGCGCCTCCGCCTCGCGCGGGAGCGGTGACGCGTCGGCCGGCGCGAGCGCGACCGCGCGCGACCTCGACCTGCTCGACGGCCTGGTGACCGCGGACTCCGTCAGCCGCACCGCCGACGCGGACGGCAAGGGCCACGTGACCTACGACGGCGCCGTCGAGGGCCTGGCGATCGACGGGAAGAAGGTCGGCGACGTCAGCCGCAGCAAGCGCTACGACGTCCCGAACGGCTTCGTCGAGGTCAATACGAACGGCATCGGGCTGCTGGTGGAGCTCGAGGACGGGACGCGCGTGCTCGTCGCCGACGTCGAGGCGTCCGCGCGCGACGGCAAGGCGAGCGCGACGCCGACCGCGACGGCCACGCCGCACGCCACCGCGACGGCGACCCCGACGGCGACGCCGAAGTCCAAGCCGCATGCGAACCGGCCGCCGGCCTACAAGAAGCGGCTCGAGTCGACGGAGTTCCAGTTCCCAGTGCGCGGGAGGACGCGGATCGGCGGCCCGTTCGGCGCGGCGCGCGCCGACACCGGCTCCCACCAGGGCAACGACCTGTTCGCGAGCTTCGGCACGCCGGTCGTGGCGGTGGCCGACGGCACCGTGGAGAACGTCGGCTCGCTGAAGATCTCCGGCAACCGCCTGTGGGTGTACGCCGACAGCGGCGACCAGTTCTTCTACGCGCACCTGTCGGCGTTCAGCCCCGACGCCGTCGATCACAAGCACGTGCGCGCGGGAACCGTGCTCGGCTACGTCGGCAACACCGGCGACGCCGAGCCGACGCCGCCGCACCTGCACTTCGAGATCCACCCGGACGGCGGCAAGGCCGTCGACCCGAACCCGTTCCTCGTCGACTGGCTCGCCCGCGCCGGCGACGCGGCGGCCGACACCGCCGAGCGCCCCGGCGCGCTCGTCGAGGTGCGCGACCTGATCGGCGACGGATGAGCGAGCGGCCGAGGTTCATCGAGCGCCTGCTCGAACGGCGCGAGCAGCACCAGGACCGGCACATCGTGTTCCGGATCCTGTGGGGCATCGCCGGCTCGCTGGTCCTGATCGGCGGGCTGATCATGCTGGTCACGCCCGGCCCGGCCTTCGTGCTGATCCCGATCGGCCTCGCGATGCTCGCGCTGGAGTTCGAGTGGGCGGAGCGGCTGCTCGAGCGCGCGCTCCACGCGGCCGAGCGCGCCCGCGAACGCGCCGAGAACGCCACCCGCACGCAGCGCGTCCTCGGCGTCCTCGGCACGTGCGCGCTGCTCGCCGCCTGCCTCGCGGCGGTCCTGCTGGTCAACGTGCCGGTGCTGCCGGACAGCTAGACGGGGAAGTGCGGTGGGATGACGACGTGGTCGGGCGTGAGGTCGTGGACGGACGCGACGCCGAGCGCGCCGAGCGTCTCCGCGATCCCCGCGCGCATGATCTCGAGCACGTTGGCCACGCCCGCCTCGCCGTTGGCGGCCATCCCCCACAGGTAGGCGCGCCCGATCAGCACCGCGCGGGCGCCGAGCGCGAGCGCCTTGACGACGTCGCTGCCGCGCCGGATCCCTCCGTCCATCAGCACCTCGACCTCGCCTCCGACCGCCTCGACCACCGCGGGCAGCGCGCGGATCGACGCGGCGCTGCCGTCGAGGTTGTTGCCGCCGTGGTTGGAGACCGAGATGGCGTCGGCGCCGGCCGCCACCGCCCGGCGCGCATCGTCGGGATGCATGATCCCCTTGACCAGGAAGGGGCCGCCCCACTCCGCGCGCATCCACGCGATGTCGTCCCAGGTCGGCGGCGGCGTGCCCATCCACTCGCCGTAGGCGCCGAAGAACGTCGGCGCCACGCCGTCGGCCCCCGCGAGGTTCGGCACCGTCAGCTCGGGCGGTCCGCCGGCGCGCGCGTAGTCGAGCAGCCAGCCCGGCCGCACGAGCACCGAGGGCGCGAGCCGGGCCAGCGTCCGCAGGTCGTAGCGCTCCGGGATCGCCGGGCTGCCCCAGTCGCGCCGGTGCGCGAACGACCAGTCCAACGTCACGATCAGCCCGCGCGCGCCGGCTGCGCGCGCCCGCGCCATCAGTCCGGCCATCCGCTCGCGCGTCCCGAACCAGTACATCTGAAAGAACGTCTTCGGGTTCGCCTCGACGACCGCCTCGATCGGCCGGCTGCCGAACGAGCCGAGCGCCATCGCGGTGCCGGCGCCGGCCGCCGCGCGCGCGACCGCGAGCTCGCCCTCGGGCCGCACCGCCTGCACGCCGGTCGGCGAGATCAGCACCGGCAGCGCCACGTCGACGCCCAGCACCGACGTGCCGAGCTCGGCGCCGCCTCCGCCCGTCGCCACCCGCGGAACGAACCGCAGCTCGCGCAGCGCGGCCACGTTGTCGCTCAGCGTCGCGCCCTGCTCGGCCCCCGCCACGAGCGCGAGATAGACCGGCCGGGGAAGCCGCCTGCGCGCCCGCCGCTGGGCTTCGGCGACCGACTCGAACCACTCACGCGTGCTCGCCACTAGTGGTTCCGCGCGGGGGTACGCGCGTCGACAGGGGGTCGCCGGCGCCGGCTGGCAAGGACGCAGACCCGCAGGAATCCCTCTGGGATTTCAAGTGGTCGAGGACGCCGCCAGGCGGTGATCGGCGGCCGCCTGGTGGCGTGCGTACTCCCGTGCGGGGCCACTAGGCGGACTTTACGACCAGCAGGACGCCCGCGCCGACCGTGACGAGCGTGCTGGTGACCCGCTCGTCCTCGTGCACGAGCTGCGAGAACTCGACGAGCTGGTTCGCGTGCGAGAGCGTGTTGTCGACGACCAGGAGCCCATTCGGGCGCAGCACGCGCACGAGATCCGGCCAGTAGCCGACGTACGCGGGGCGCTCGGCGTCGAGGAAGATCAGGTCCCACGCGTCGTCGTCATAGCCGGCGAGCGCCTCGCCGGCGTCCTCGGTGCGCAGGTCGGCGAAGCCCGCCTACGCCCGCCTCCGACAGGTTCGAGCGCGCCATCGCGGTGCGCTCGGACTCGACCTCCAGCGAGACGACCGAGCCTCCGACCGCCTCCGCCGCATCGGCGAGCCAGATCGTCGAGTAGCCGTTCGAGGTCCCGATCTCGAGCACGCGGCGAGCCTGCATGGCGCGCACGAGCACGCCGAGCAGCTCGGCGGTCTCCGGCTCGACGTTGCGGAAGCGCTGCAGCCGGTCCTCGAGCGCCTCGTCGTGCGCGCGGCCCGCCGCATAGAGCTCGTCGAGGAACGTCTGGCGCTCGCCGTTCACGCCGACGCCTCGGTCAGCCGCTCCAGCTCCTCGTCGGTCAGCTTGAGGCCGACGGCGGGCAGCAGCGCCTCGAGCTGCTCGACCGAACGCGCGCTGGCGATCGGCGCCACGACGCCCGGCTGGGCCGAGAGCCAGGCGAGCGCGACCGCGGGCACTGCAGCGGCGCGCTCGGCCGCGACGGCGTCCAGCGCGGCGAGCACCCGCTCGCCGCGCGCGTCGAGGTACTCCAATGCGCCGGCCGCCCGCGGCGAGTCCACCTCCGGGCCGCCGGGACGGTACTTCCCGGTCAGGAACCCCTTGGCGAGGCCGTAGTACGGCAGGCAGGCGAGATCGTGCTCGGCGACGATCGGAGCGTACTCCCGCTCGTAGCGCACGCGCTCCACCAGGTTGTAGTGCGGCTGCAGCGCCACGTACTCGGCCAGCCCCTCGCGCCACGAGCAGTCCAGCGACTCGCGCAGCCGCTCGGCGGACAGGTTGGAGGCGGCGATGTGGCGCACCTTGCCGTCCCGCACCAGCTCGTCGAACGCGCGCAGCGTCTCGGCCACCGGAACGTCGAGGTCGTCCTTGTGGGCGAAGTAGAGGTCGATCCGGTCGGTCTGCAGCCGTCGCAGCGACCCCTCCACGTGTTCCCGGATGTTGCTCGCGGAGAGCCCGCCGTCGGAGCCGACCTTGGTCGCGAGCACGAGGTCGTCGCGGTTGCCGCGCTCGGCCATCCAGCGGCCGATGATCGTCTCCGACACGCCCATGTTCGGGCGCATGTAGGTGTCTGCGGTGTCGATGAAGTTGCCGCCGGCCTCCGCGTACGCGTCGAGGACCGCGAATGACTGCGATTCATCCGCGGTCCACCCGAACACGTTGCCGCCAAGGCAGAGGCGGAAGACGTCGAGCTCCGTCTTGCCGAGATGTGCCACGATCCGAACCTAGCAACGAAGAGGGCGCCACTTGGGCGCCCTCTGTGAAGTCAAGCTGCCGTGCCGGCTGGTGTCGGCGTGGAGGTCGTCGAGGTGTACTCGAACTCCTCCTCGGCGCCGAACAGCGTGTCGAGCACCTTCTTGCGCAGGCCTTCGGACAGCGCGAGCGCCACGCCGGTGCCGACCAGCCCGATCAGGATCAGCCGCTTGAAGCCGCCGCCGGACTTCTGCTTCTTCGGCGCCTCGCGCAGCGAGACCGACACGTCGCGGATGTTGCCCGCGGCGTTCTTGACGTGCTTCTGCAGCTTCTTGTCCTCGAAGATCTGCGTCGTCGGGCTCTTGCCGTTGCTGAGCCGTCCGTATGCATCACGCGCGGACTCGAACGCCTGCAAGATGTTCTTGCGCAGGTCCTCGTCCTCGATGAGCCGCTGGACGTACGGGTTCGAGCGGACGTTGTCCGCCGCCTTTCCGGCCTTGGCCACCTTCTTGTTCGCCATCGCGCCTCCTCGAGGGGTCTCGTTCAAAGGTCAGTTGGGGCGAGCATACCCCGGGCGGCCGTTTCGGAGTGCGGCTTCGAACACGTCGCCGATCTCCTGCACCCAGACGAAGTCCATCCGCTCGCGCAGCGCCTCGGGGATGTCCTCCAGGTCCGCCTCGTTGCGGCTTGGCGCCAGCACGCGCTTGACGCCGGCCCGCTGGGCGGCCAGCGCCTTCTCCTTCAGGCCGCCGATGGGCAGCACCTGGCCGGTCAGCGTGAGCTCGCCGGTCATCGCCGTGTCGTCGCGTACCGGGCGCCCGGTGACGAGCGACATCAGGGCCGTGGCCATCGTGATGCCGGCGCTCGGGCCGTCCTTGGGGATCGCCCCCGCGGGCACGTGGATGTGCAGGTCGTGGGAGGAGAACCAGTCCTCGGGCAGGTCGGCGTGGCCGCGGACGTAGGAGAGCGCCGCCTGCGCGGACTCCTTCATCACGTCGCCGAGCTGGCCGGTGATGGTCAGCTTGCCGGAGCCGGGCATCGCGGTCGCCTCGATGAACAGCACGTCGCCGCCGACCGGCGTCCAGGCCAGGCCGGTGGCCACGCCCGGCTCGCGCGTGCGCCGCTTGGCGTCGGGCAGGAACCGCTGCCGGCCGAGCAGCTCGCGCACCTTCGGCCCGGTCACCGTCACGCGCTTGTCCAGCCTGCCTTCGGCGACCTGGAGCGCGACCTTGCGGCAGACCGCGCCGATCTCGCGCTCAAGCCCGCGCACGCCCGCCTCGCGCGTGTAGGCGCTGATGAGCTCCTTCAGTCCGGCGTCGGAGAACGACACCTGCGAGCGCTTGAGCCCGGACCGCTCGATCTGGCGCGGGACGAGGTAGCGCTTGGCGATCTGAAGCTTCTCCTCCTCGGTGTAGCCGGCCAGCTGGATGATCTCCATCCGGTCGCGCAGCGGCGGCGGGATCGTGTCGAGCGTGTTCGCGGTGGTGATGAACAGGACCCGCGAGAGGTCGAACGGCACGTCCAGGTAGTGGTCGCGGAACGTGGAGTTCTGCTCGGGGTCGAGCACCTCGAGCATCGCGCTGGCCGGGTCGCCGCGGTAGTCGGCGCCCATCTTGTCGATCTCGTCGATCATGAACAGCGGGTTCGCGGCGCCCGCGTCGCGCAGCGCGCGGATGATCGTGCCCGGCATCGCGCCGATGTAGGTCCGGCGGTGGCCGCGGATCTCGGCCTCGTCGCGCACGCCGCCGGCGCTGATGCGCTCGAACTTGCGCCCCATCGCCCGCGCGATCGACCGGCCCAGCGACGTCTTGCCGACGCCCGGAGGTCCGACGAAGCACATGATCGCGCTGCCGGTCGAGTCCGGCTTGAGCTTGCGCACGGCCAGGAACTCGAGGATCCGGTCCTTGACCTTGACGATGTCGTAGTGGTCGTCGTCGAGCACCGCGCGCGCGTGCTTGAGGTCGAGGTTGTCCTCGGTGTAGGCGCCCCAGGGCAGTGAGGCGATCCACTCCAGGTAGGTGCGGATCACGCCGTGCTCGGCCGCGGCCTGCGGGAGCTTCTCCAGCCGCGCGAGCTCGCGGTCGGCCTGCTTGCGCACGTCCTCGGGGAGATCGAGCTCGGCCAGCTGCGTCCGCAGGTCGTCCATCTCGGCCTCGGCCGGATCCCTCTCGCCGAGCTCGGCCTGGATCGCCTTCAGCTGCTGGCGCAGCACGTACTCGCGCTGGGCGCCCTCCATCTCCGATTGGACCTGCGACTGGATCTTGGTCCCGATCGCGACGATGTCGAGCTCGCGCGCGAGGATCTCCGACAGCCGCCGCAGCCGCTTGCCGACGTCGACCTCCTCCAGCAGCGCCTGCCTCTCCTCGACCTTGATCCGCAGCGCGCCGGCGATCAGGTGCGCGAGCGCGGACGGGTCATCGAGGTTGGCGACCGCCATCTGCAGCTCCTCGGGGAGATACGGGACCTCCTCGATGATGTGCGTGAACGTCTGCTGGACGTTGCGCATCAGCGCGGTCAGCTCCGGGCCCTCGTCGACCACGTCGGGCAGCTCGCTCACGCGCGCGACCAGGTAGGGCTCGCCGTCGATCCACTCCTCGATCCTCACGCGCTGGCCGCCCTGGACGAGGATGCGCAGGCTGCCGTCGGGCACCTTGAGCATGCGCGCGACGACGCCGGCGACGCCGACCGTGTGCAGCTCCTCCGGCCCCGGCGTCTCCAGGTCCGGGTCCTTGGACCCGAGCATCACCAGCATCCGGTTGCCGACCAGCGCGTCGTTGACGAGCTGGATCGAGCGATCCTGGCCGACGGCCAGCGGCGTCAGCGTGTCCGGATAGGTGATCGTGTCGCGCAGCGGGAGGACCGGGAGCCGGTCGGGCAGGCCGAGTGGGAGCTCCTCGACGGTCATCGGACGGCCCCATCCGGGAGAATCGCCCCCTGGGCGATTGCTCCCAGCGAACCGAGCGCGCAGGGCGAGGGTTGCGCTCGACGCTCAATGCTCGGTCCCGCGGATCGGGACCGACCGCGTGCGCGCCGGCCGCGCGAGCGGCAGCTCCACGGTCAGCACCCCGTCCTCGTACTTCGCGTCGGCCGCGTCGGCATCGACGTCGGCGCCGAGCGCGACGACTCGCCTGAACGGGCCATGTTCGATCTCCAGCTGCTGGTACACGCGGTCCTCGCCGGCCTCGGGGTCGCGGTGCCCGGAGAGGATCAGCTCACGGCCGCGGATCTCCAGCGAGACCGCGTTCGGGTCGATCCCGGCGATCTCGGCGCGGACTACCGCGCGCGGCGGATCATTGGTGTAGAAGACGTCGACGGCAGGCGAGAACCCGCCACGCCGGCGAGGAGACAACCCGCGGTCGACGGCATCGCCGAACAGCTCGTCCATCTCCCGGCGCATCCGCTCGAAGTTGGCGAACAGGTCCCGCTCTTGTGCCACGCGGGCGATGCTAGTACGTCCGCCGTGGTTCCAGCGCGCATCGCCGGCGCAGTCCGGGTCGTCGCTGCCGGTGCACGGCAGGCGTGCGCATGCTGGTGGCACGTGTACGCCTGCCGGGTGCCGGCAGCGACGAGAGCCAGGTGGCGAGCCCCGAGCGCAGCGGTGACGAGGCCTCCGGCCGAGGCAGTGCGAGTCAGGTGGCGTCCGGGCCCGCCGGAATGCGTGCTGGTGCCACGGCGGGCGTACTCAGGAGACGCTGGGCCGCACCAGGCGGGTGTCGACGGCCATCGGCTTGTCGGTCGGCTGGCCGAAGTAGAAGCCCTGGCCGAGGTCGACGCCGAGCTCGGCCATCGCGCGGAACTCGTCGACGCGCTCGACGCCCTCGGCGACCACCTTGGCGCCCATCTCGTGCGCGCAGTCGACGACCGCCTTGACGAGCCCGCGGCGCGCGGCGGAGTGATGGATGCCGGCGGTCAGCGCGGTGTCGATCTTCGCGATGTCGGGCTTGAGCAGCTCCAGGCAGGCGAGCGACTCTGGGCCGCCGGAGAGGTCGTCGAGCGCGATCCGGGCGCCGCGCTTGCGGTGCGCGTCGGCCATGTCGTGCAGCAGGTCGCGGTCCGGGCAGCGCTCGGGCTTGACGAACTCGAGGCAGATCCTCGACGGGTCGGCGCCGAGCCGGCCGACGATCGGCCAGGTCGTGCGCAGCGAGCTCTCGACGTCCAGCGACGCGCGCGGGTCGAGGTTGACGAACAGCACCTCGCCCTCCGGCAGCAGCGGCAGGCCGACCTCGAGCGCCGCGGTGCGCGCGCGGTAGTCGAAGGAGAAGATCGCGTCATGCGCCTCGGCGGCGGCCAGCAGCTCCGCGCCGCGCAGCTCGACGGCGCCCATCATGCCGCGCATCAGCGCCTCGCGCCCGAACGCGAGCCCGCTGTGGAGGTCGACGATCGGCTGGAAGTGCGGGTGCATCTTCCCGTGCGAGAGGAACTCGGGGAACCAGTCCGTGCGCGTGCGGTCGAGCAGCGTCTCGGCGGGCACCGGGAGCATCTGCTCGTCGGACAGCCGGACGGCGAACAGGCACGCGGTCTCCGACAGGGTCAGCGACTTGAGGACCGCCTTGAGCTTCTCGTCCCAGCCGGGCCCGGCCAGCAGCAGACCTTCCACGGCGATGTCGCCCTCGGCGGGCTCTGTAGCGAGGTGCTCGACCTTGTAGAGCACGGATGGGCGATGCGAAAGGAGTCGCACGCCATCCATGGCGGCGGTGGCATGGGTCACAGGAGTGGAATCGGCCGGATGGGGTCAAGTCTTGATCGAGCTTGCCTAACCCTCCACCGACAATGTCAGGCCCTCAGCCGCGAGCTGCACCGGCGCGCCGAACCCGCGCGAGCCCTCCGCGCGCACCCACTCCGGATCCAGCTCGTCGGAGAAGTGCGTCAGCACGCACCGCGCCGCGCCCGCCCGCGCCGCGTGCTCGCCCGCCTCGAACGGGGTCAGATGCCCCTCGGCGCTCTCCGGCAGCGTCGCCTCGGCGAGCAGCAGCCCGGTGCCGGCGGCGAACTCGACGAGCGCGTCGTTGGGCCCGCAGTCGGCCGAGTAGGTGAACCGCGCGCCGTTCTCGGCGAGCTCGACCGCGTTGCACGGGATGAAGTGCGGGACCGGCCGGAACGCCGCGCGCAGCCCGCCGACCTCGACGGCGCCCGCGGGGTCGTAGACCTCCAGCCCGAACACGCCGGCGATGTGGTCGGCGCGCATCGACCCGCCGGCGCACAGCCGCTCGAGCACGTCCGGCGCCCCGGGCGGCGCGAGCAGCCGCGGCCGCTTCCCGGCCGCGTGCGGGGAGTAGCGCAGCGCCGACGCGAACGGCACGAGGTCGTTGACGTGGTCGGCGTGCAGATGCGAGATGAGCACGGCGTCGACCTGGATGTAGTCCAGGTGCGCGCGCAGCTTCGCGAACACCCCGGGGCCGCAGTCGAGCAGCACGCGCGCGCCGCCGCCCTCGACCAGGTACCCGGAGCAGGCGCCGCCGGCGTCCTGCCACGCGGGGGACTTCCCGAGGACGGTGATCCGCATCCGCGGGAGTGTCTCAGGCGTGCAGCGCTGCCTGCTCCTGCGCCGACGGAAACGCCCACGCCGCCTGGCGCCGGCGCTCCTGCCGGAAGACGAAGCGCAGCTGCGACGGCGGCCGCAGGCCTTCGGGGTGATCGGGGCGGAACGTGGCACAGGGCTCGGCAAGGTCGAGCGCGCACAGGCCGTGGCGCGAGAAGAAGCACTCCTCGCACGTGACCTTCCGGCTCTTCGCGCCCCGCGGCGCGGCAACTGCGGCTGACACCCTTCCGAGACCCCTTCGTTCACGACTCCGTCACAGGACGAGCGGGACTCAACCGGAGCGGCCGCGCCCCTTCAAGGGCTTCGCGAGCGCCGAATCCGCAAAACGCAGCTTCTTCGCGATTCCCCTGCAAATAGCGGCGAAAGAGCGCGTTTCGCTGGTGATTGCGGGGACGGGTCGCCGCTCTGAGCGTGCTTTTCTGGAGCCGATGCAGACGCTCGTCACCGGCGCGTCCGGGTACGTCGGCGCGGCGCTCGCGCCGCGCTTGGCGCGCGACGGACACGCCGTGCGCGGCTTCGCCCGCTCCGCCGCCCGCGTGCAGGCGGCGGGCGCCGCCTTCGGCGATCTCGTGCTCGGCGATGCGAGCAGCGGCCACGGGCTCGTCCGCGCGCTCGACGGCGTCGAGGTCGCCTACTACCTGATCCACTCGATGGAGGGCCCGGCCGCCGACTTCGCCGCCGCGGAGCTGCGCGCGGCCGAGCGCTTCGCCGGCGCGGCCGCGAACGCCGGCGTGCGCCGGATCGTCTACCTCGGCGGGCTGGTCCCCCAGGACGGGACGCTGTCGCGCCACCTCGCCTCGCGCCTGGCCGTGGAGGAGACGCTGCTGCAGGCCGCGCCGGAGTCGATCGCGCTGCGCGCCTCGATCGTGGTCGGCGCCCGCTCGCGCTCGTTCCGCTTCCTCGTGCGGCTGCTCGAGCGGCTGCCCGTCCTCGCGGTCCCGGCCTGGCGCCACAACCGCACCAAGCCGATCGACGGGCGCGACGTGCTCGAGTTCCTGGCTCGCTCGGCCACGCTGCCGGCACGCCACTCGGGCCGCTCGTGGGACATCGCGGGCCCGGATGCGATGAGCTACGGGGACATGCTGGAGCGGATCGCGGACTCGATGATGATCAGCCGGCCGAGCATCGGCCTTGGGTTCTCACTGACACCCGTCGCATCGGTGGTTGCCGCCGCGGTGGCGGGTGAGGACGTGGGGTTGATCGGACCCTTGATGGAGTCGCTCGAGCACGACCTGCTGCCGCGCGACGACACCGCCGCCGGGACGTTCGGCGTGCGACTGCACGCGTTCTCGGCCGCGGTCGAGCGCGCGCTGCGCGAGCTGGAGACGCTGGAGGAGGTGGCGGCCAGGTGAGCACGGTGTCGGCCAGCATCGAGATCGACGCGCCGCCGGAGCAGGTGTACGAGCTGATGCTCGACGCGTCACGGCTGCATGAGTGGGTGACGATCCACCGCAAGGTCAACCGGGTGGACGACGGCACGCCGCGCCGGGGGTTCAAGATGGACCAGACCCTGTGCCTGCGACATGCGAACTTCAAGGTGCACTGGACGCTCACAGAGGCCGACCGCCCGCACGCGGCGACGTGGGAGGGGCGCGGCCCGGCGGGCTCTTACGCCCGCACGAGCTACCGGCTCACGGGAGTCGACGGCGGGCGCACGCGGTTCGAGTACGAGAACGAGTTCAAGGCGCCGGGCGGCATGCTCGGCGCCGCGGCGAGCCGGGTCATCGTTGGAGGAGTTCCCGAGCGCGAGGCGAATCGGTCGCTGCACAACCTGAAGGCGCTGTTGGAACAGTGAAGTAGCGCCATTCGGCAAGCCGTCGTGCAGAAACCGCGTCTCGGCAGGGGTTGAGATACGGTTTGTGACAACGTTCACACACTCTCCTGGAGTCAATTTGCATGGCTGAGTTCCTCGATGGAAAGCACAAGGAGATCCAGGCGCGGTTGAAGGAGCTCAAGCCGCTCGTGGATGAGTACAAGGAGCTGGAGGCGGCCGACCGCGCGCTCTCCGCGCTCGGCGGCGGCGGTGGTGGAGGCGGCTCGCGCTCGAACTCGGCGGCGAGCGCCTCGCCGGCGGCGGCGACCGCGCCCCGTCCCGCCCGTCGCGCCCCCTCCCGGCGCTCGTCCGGCGGCAGCGGCCGCCGCGGGCGTCCGCGTGGGACCGGCACGCGCGCCAATCAGGCGCTGGACCTGGTGCGCGACCGCCCCGGCATCACCATCCCTGAGATGGCTCAGGCGATGGGCATCCAGCAGAACTACCTGTACCGCGTGCTGCCCGGCCTCGCCGAGGAGGGCAAGGTCGTCAAGTCAGGCCGCGGCTGGCATCTCCGCGAGCAGGGCGCCGCTTCATAGCGGCGCCCCCGCGCCTCGCACTCTCAGATCAGCCCGAGGCCCTTGACGGCGTCGCGCTCGCCGATCAGCTCCTCGACGGTCCTGTCGATGCGCTGCTGTGAGAACGCGGGCACGTCCAGCCCCTGGACGATCTCCCACTCACCGTTGGTCACCGTCACGGGGAACGAGGAGATGATCCCCTCCGCGACGCCGTAGGAGCCGTCGCTGGGCACCGCCATCGACACCCAGTCGCCATCGGCGGTGCCGTTGACCCAGTCGTACACGTGATTGATCGCGGCGCTCGCCGCGCTGGCGGCGCTCGAGGCGCCGCGGGCCTCGATGATCTCCGCCCCGCGCTTGCCGACGCGAGGGATGAACTCGTCGGCCACCCACGCCTCGTCGCCGACCGCGTCCCATGCGCGCTGCCCGTTCACCTTCGCGTTGAACAGGTCGGGGTACATCGTGGGTGAGTGATTGCCCCAGATCGCCATGTTGGTGATCTGCGAGACGCCGGCGCCCGTCTTGGCCGCGAGTTGGGCGACCGCGCGGTTGTGATCCAGGCGCGTCATCGCGGTGAAGCGCCCGGGCGGCACACCGTCGGCGTTGCGCTGCGCGATCAGCGCGTTGGTGTTGGCCGGGTTGCCGACCACCAGGACCCTGATGTCAGACGCGGCGCCGGCGGCGATCGCCTCGCCTTGAGGCTTGAAGATGCCGCCGTTGGCCTCCAGCAGATCGGCGCGCTCCATCCCCTTCGTGCGTGGGCGGGCGCCCACCAGAAGCGCGATGTTGGTGCCCTCGAAGGCTGCCTTCGGATCGTCGTAGATGTCGATGCCGGCCAGCAGCGGGAAGGCGGAGTCGAACACTTCCAGGGCGGTGCCCTCGGCGGCCTTGACGGCCTGTGGGATCTCGAGCAGGTTGAGGTGCACCTTCGTGTCGGGCCCCAGAAGCTGCCCGGAGGCGATCCGGAACAGCAGCGCATACCCGATCTGGCCGGCCGCGCCGGTGACCGTCACTTTCGTAGCCATTGGCCTAGGCTATGACAAGGTGCTCGGTGGAGGATCCTCGATACCGCTGTTCAGGATCGCCGGATTCCGCATCGGCGTGCACCCGTCGTGGTTCCTCGTGCTGTTCCTGTGGATCGCGGTCCTGCAGGATTCGTTCGCCTCGGTGCTCGGGAGTGACGGCCAGGGCTTCACCGCCGCCGTGCTCGCCGCGTTCATCTTCTTCGGCTCGATCGTCCTGCACGAGCTCGGGCACGCATTCGCGGCGCGCCGCGAGGGCATCGGGGTCGCCGGTATCGACCTGTTCTTCTTCGGCGGCTTCATGAAGGCCACGCGCGACAGCGAGACGCCCGGAGAGGAGTTCCGCGTCGCCGCCGCCGGCCCGGGGGTCACGCTGCTGATCGCGGTGGTGGCGGCGATCGCCGCCGTCGCCATGTCGAGCTGGAGCGAGATGGTCGACGCCGCCACGCTCCAAGGCGGTGCCAGCAGCAACATGCTCGAGGTGCTGGTCAGCTTCACGGTCTCGATGAACGTGATCCTGCTCGTGTTCAACCTGATTCCGGCGTTCCCGCTCGACGGCGGCCGGATCGCCCGCGCCGCGGTGTGGAGGTTCACCGGCGACCGCCACGGCGCCACGCGCGTGTCGGCCTTCCTCGGCCAGGCGTTCGCGGTGCTGCTGATCGGCTACGGCGCCTACAAGGGATTCAGCGGCGGCGACTGGGCCAGCGCCATCTGGTACTTCGTGCTCGGCTGGATCCTCGGCAGCGCCGCGCGCCAGGCGGTCGCGGCGAGCACGTTCGCCACGCGGCTGGAGGGCGTCACCGCCGAGGACATCATGGACGCCGAGCCGGTGACGATCCTCGCGTCGCTGCCGGTCGAGCGCGCGTACGAGGACTTCTTCCTGCGCTACCAGGGCTGGCCGTGGTTCGCCGTGGTCGAGGACGACGGGCGCTTCACCGGCCTCGCGCATCGCGACGCGGTCGAGCACGCGGCGCTGTCGGGCACCGCCGCGCTGCCCGTGCGCTCGGTGGTCGCCGACGGCGAGGAGGTGCGGACCGACACGCCGCTGGAGGCGCTGATCGGCTCCGAGCCGCTGCGCCGGCTGGGCGCGCTGATGGCGGTCGACGCCGACGGGCAGCTGCGCGGCGTGGTGACGCTCGAGCAGGTCTCACGAGCGCTTCAGGCACGGCTCGCGCCCTCCTGAAAGCTATTGTGCGGCGCATGCCCGCACACGACGTCCTGATCATCGGCGCCGGTCTCGCCGGTCAGCGCGCCGCCCTGGCGGCAGCCCGCGCGGGGGCGACCGTGGCAATCATGAGCAAGGTCCATCCGGTCCGGTCGCACTCCAACGCGGCCGCCGGCGGCATCAACGCCGCGCTCAACCCCGACGACTCCTGGGAGTCCCACGCCTTCGACACCGTCAAGGGCTCGGACTACCTCGGCGATCAGGACGCGATCGAGATCATGTGCCGCGAGGCCCCGAACGAGGTGCTCTGGCTGGAGCACTCGGGGGTCACCTTCCACCGCAGCCCCGAGGGCAAGCTCGGGACGCGCGCGTTCGGCGGCGCCTCCGCCGCGCGCACGTACTACGTCGCCGACATCACCGGCCAGGCCCTGCTTCATGTGCTCTACGAGCAGCTGATGAAGCACCACGAGCAGATCGACCGCTACGAGGAGTGGTTCGTCACCGGACTCGTGCAGGACGACGAGGGCAACTGCTGCGGCGCCGTCGCCCGCAACATCCGCGACGGCTCGATGGAGCTGTTCGCCGCCAAGGGCACCATCCTCGCGTCCGGCGGCGCCGGCCAGTGCTTCAAGCCGACCACCAACGCGCTCATCTGCACGGGCGACGGCATCGCCCAGGCGTTCCGGCTCGGCGCGCCGCTGATGGACATGGAGATGATCCAGTACCACCCGACCACGCTGGCGGGCAACGGGATCCTGATCACCGAGGGCGCGCGCGGCGAGGGCGCGCACCTCTACAACGCCAAGGGCGAGCGCTTCATGGAGAAGTACGCGCCCAACAAGCTCGAGCTCGCCTCGCGCGACGTCGTCTCGCGCGCGGAGCAGACCGAGATCAACGAGGGCCGCGGGTACCCCGGCGGCACGGTCGCGCTGGACATCACCAAGGTGCCGCGCAAGCGCACGCTGGAGGCGCTGCGCGAGATCGTCAACATCGGCAAGGACTTCGCGGGCGTGGACATCACGCGCGAGCCGATCCACATCCGCCCCGGCTGCCACTACCTCATGGGCGGCGTCAAGACCGACGTCGACGGCGCGACGTCGATCCCCGGGCTCTACGCGGCCGGCGAGGTCGCCTGCGTCTCGGTCCACGGCGGCAACCGCCTCGGCGCGAACTCGCTGCTGGACACGCTGATCTTCGGGCGCCGCTCCGGCGAGCACGCCGCCCTGCGGGCGCTGCACATGCCGATGCCGGCGCCCTCGCGCGAGTCGCTGCGGCGCGAGCAGGCGATGATCTGCGAGATCCTCGGCAGATCGAATCCGCCGCCCGGGCGCCGGGTGTCGGAGATCAAGGACGAGCTCGGCACGCAGATGAACGAGAAGTGCGCGGTCTTCCGCACCCACGAGGGCCTGACCGAGATGCACGAGATCATCCGCCGCCTCAAGGAGGAGGCCAAGACGGCGGCGATCGACGACAAGGGCACGGTCTTCAACCAGGACGTGCTGGGCGCGATCGAGCTCGGCTACATGCTCGACTGCGCCGAGTGCATGGTCGTCGGGGCGCTGGAGCGCAAGGAATCGCGCGGCGCGCAGTTCCGGCTGGACTTCCCCAGTCGCAACGACGACGAGTGGCTCAAGCACATCGACCTCTCGCTCAACGGGGCCGACGCGCCGAAGGTCACCTATTCGCCCGTGACGATCACCAAGTGGGAGCCGCAGGAGCGGACCTACTAGGGTTCGGGCCCGGTCTTTATGCCTGAGTACACGCTCCGCATCCGCCGCTACACGCCGGAAACCGGCGACGCGGCGCACTGGCAGGACTTCACCATCGACCTCGACGGCCACCGCTCGGTGCTCGACGGCATCCTGCAGGCGCGCGACCGCCAAGACGGCTCGATCGGCATCCGCTGCTCATGCCGCGCGGCGATCTGCGGGTCCTGCGGCGTCCGCATCAACGGAAAGCCGAACCTCGCCTGTCACACCCACCTCGATCGCGCGTTCGAGACCGCCGCCGACGGCGTCATCACCGTCGAGCCGATGGGCAACATGCCGGTGATCAAGGACCTGATCGTCGACATGGACGCGGTGCACTGGAAGAAGATCCAGCGCGTCACGCCGTGGTTGATCCCGGAAGGGCCGCCGCCCGAGCGCGAGTACATCGTGCCGGAGAAGTCGATGATCGACATCACGCAGACGATGGCGTGCATCCAGTGCGGCGCCTGCGTGTCGGACTGCCTCTCGATGGAGGTGGATCCGCTGTTCGTCGGCCCGGCCGCGCTCGCCAAGGCGTACCGCTTCGTCGGCGACCCGCGCGACGGTCAGCACTATGAGCGGTTGAAGAACCTGTCGGAGGACCCGCACGGGATCTATGACTGCACGCACTGCTTCAACTGCATCGAGGCGTGCCCGAAGGGCGTCGCCCCGATGAGCCAGATCATGCGGCTGCGCCGGCTGTCCGGCAAGCAGGGCATCCAGGACCGCAACAACGGCCACCGGCATGAGATGGCGTTCGTCAACAACATCGAGCGCAACGGCCTGCTGCACGAGGCGGACCTCCTGCCCGACTCCTACGGCGGCAAGTTCCACCCGCGCGCGGTGCCGGAGCTGATCGACTCATTGCCGGTGATCACCCGCGCGCTCATGCGCGGCAAGGTGACGCCGGGTGGCGCCCTGCGGCACAAGCACAAGGCGCCGAAGGAGGTCAAGCGGATCTTCCAGCACGTCCATGACAAGGAAGCCCCGTACGAGCTCAACCTGTACGTGGTGGGCGTGGAAGAGGAGGACGAGCAGTGAAGGTCGCATACTGGCCCGGCTGCGTGAGCCGCGGCTTCACCCCCGAGCTGCATGGTTCGATGGCCAAGGTGGCGCCGCTGCTGGACCTCGAGCTGGTGCAGCTCGATCGCGCGGCCTGCTGCGGCGCGGGCGTGATCGCCGAGCACGACCAGGAGCTGGCCGACACGCTGAACGCGCGCACGTTCGCGCTGGCGCAGAAGGAGATCGCCGGCGGCGCGTCGCTGATGATGAACATCTGCTCGACGTGTCAGGGCGCCCAGTCGGAGTGCCAGCAGCGCCTGGACGCGAACTCCGAGTACCGCTCGCACGTCAATGAGACGCTGTCGGCCGAGGGGCTGACGTATGAGAAGGGCATCACCAACAAGCACTTCCTGTGGCTGCTGGTGGAGGAGATCGGCCTCGACGCCATCAAGGCGAAGGTGAAGCGCCCGTTGTCCAACCTGCGCGTCGGCCCCTTCTACGGCTGTTACATCGTGCGCCCGACCGACCGGCTGGGCATCGATCGCGAGCATCCGCGGGACTCGTACCTGCAGCTGCTGATCGAGGCGCTCGGCGGCACGGTGGTCGACTACGCCGGGCAGTACAAGTGCTGCGGCTTCCCGATCATCACCATGAACAAGGAAGCGTCCTTGAAGCAGGCGGGCCGCCATCTGGGCGACGCGATCGACGCAGAGGCCGACTGCCTGGTGACGCCCTGCCCGCTGTGTCACCTCAATCTGGACCTCCAGCAGCCGCTGGCCGAGCGCTACACCGGCCGCGACCTCGGCATGCCGGTGCTGCACCTGCCCCAGCTGCTCGGGCTCGCGCTGGGCCTCGAGCCGAAGGAGCTCGGGTTCGGCAAGCACGTGGTCAAGCCGACGTCGGTCATCGACTGGTCGACTTCCGTGGTGGCGAGCGCCGCTTAGCGCGGCGCCCGCTCCACGACGTACCCCGTTCAGGCTTGGTGGCGCGCGGTTACCCCGCTACGCGGCGGCGGGAACCTTGATCAGGCCGCGGTCGTGCAGGACCTCGGCGATCTGGATCGCGTTGGTCGCCGCGCCCTTGAGCAGGTTGTCGCTGACCACCCACATCTGCAGCCCGCGCGCGTGCGTGGGGTCGCGGCGCAGGCGGCCGACGAACACCTCGTCGCGGCCGGCGGCCTCCAGCGGCGTCGGATAGGGGTCGGCAAGCTCGAGGCCGGGCATGCGGCCGAGCAGCTCGCGCGCGGCGTCGACGGAGAGATCCTCGCGGGTGTCGACGTTGACCGCCATCGAGTGCCCGACGCGGACCGGGACGCGCGCGCACGTGACCGACACGCGGATCGCGTCGTCGCCGAGGATCTTGCGCGTCTCGAACATCATCTTGCGCTCTTCGTCGGTGTGGTCGTCGCCGTCGGCGAAGTTGCCGGCGCCGCCGAGCACGTTGAAGGCGATCGGGTAGGGGTAGACGGTGGGCTCGGGCGTGGGCTCGCCGTTCAGCGAGGCGCGGCTCTGGTCGTCGAGCTCGGCGATCGCCTTCACACCGGTGCCGGACACCGACTGGTAGGTGGAGACGATCAGCCGCTCGATCCCGGCGGCGTCGTGGAGCGGCTTGAGCGCGACCATCAGCTGCATCGTCGAGCAGTTCGGGTTGGCGATCAGGCCCTTGTGGCCCTCAAGCGCGTCCGGGTTGACCTCGGCGACGACGAGCGGGACCTCCGGGTCGCGGCGCCACTTGGAGCTGTTGTCCACGACGACGGCGCCGGCGTCGACGAAGCGCGGCGCCCACTCGCCCGAGGTCGCGCCGCCGGCGCTGAAGATCGCGAGGTCGAAGCCCTGGATCGAGTCGTCGGCGAGCGCGCGGACGGTCTCGCCGTCGAGCTGCTTGCCGGCGCTGCGCTCGGAGGCGAACGGGACGATGGCCGACGCCGGGAAGCCGCGCTCTCGCAGCTTGGAGCGCATCACGGTTCCAACGGCGCCGGTGGCGCCGACAACGGCTACGCGGTACGTCATACGCCTGCTCCAAAGGGATGTTCGGCTTCGACCTGATCGGCGCCGAGCTCGAACGCCTCGTGCAGCGCGCGCACGGCGCGGTCGACGACGTCGGCGGTCACGACGCAGCTGATCTTGATCGGCGAGGTGGAGATCATCTCGATGTTGATGCCCTGGTCGCCGAGCGTGCTGAACACGCGCGCGGCCACGCCGGGGTGGGACTTCATTCCGGCGCCGACGACGGACACCTTCCCCATCTCCGGGTCCTCCGCGACCGCGCGGATGCCCACCTCCTGCACGATCGGGTCCAGCGCGCCGCGGGCGGCGCGCAGGTCCGCGCGCGGGACGGTGAAGCTCATGTGCGCCTGCGCGCCCTCGTGCTCGGGCTCATCCTGGATGATCATGTCGACGTTCACGTTCGCGTCCGCCAGCGCGGTGAAGATCCGGCCGGCGACGCCCGGATGGTCCGGCACGCCGAGCAGCGTGATGCGGGCCTCGTCGCGCGAGTGCGTGACGGCGGTGATAAGGGGGCGTTCCATCGTCTCCTCTTCTCCGACGACGAAAGTGCCGGGGGATTCCGTGAATGACGAGCGGCAGTGGATTCGAATCGCGTGGTTGCGCGCGTACTCGACGCTGCGCAGCTGCAGCACGCCGGCGCCGGACGCCGACATCTCGAGCATCTCCTCGAACGACACCACGGGGAGCTTGCGCGCGTCCGGGACGATCCGCGGGTCGGCGCTGAAGACGCCGGCCACGTCGGTGTAGATCTCGCACACCTCGGCGTCGATCGCCGCGGCGAGCGCGACGGCGGTGGTATCCGAGCCGCCGCGCCCGAGCGTCGTGACGTCCTTGGAGGTCGAGACGCCCTGAAAGCCGGCGACGAGCACGATCTGGTCGGCGTCGAGCGCGGCGCGGATCCGGTCCGCGCGCACGTCGAGGATGCGCGCCTTGGTGTGCGAGGTGTCGGTGACGATTCCGGCCTGGCTGCCGGTGAGGCTGATCGCCTTGTGGCCGAGGTCGTTGATCGCCATCGCGCACAGCGCGCAGCTGATGCGCTCCCCCGTGGAGAGGAGCATGTCCATCTCGCGCGGGTCGGGCATGGTCGAGACCTCCTCGGCCATGGCGATCAGCTCGTCGGTCGTCTTCCCGCGCGCGGAGAGCACGGCGACGACGCGATGGCCCTGCTCGCGGGCGGCGACGATGCGCCGCGCGGCGCGCTTGAGGCGCTCGGCATCGCCGACCGACGTGCCTCCGAACTTCATCACCACGGTCCCGGACACCTGTGGCAGTCTAGGGCGACGGCTCGCCCGGAGGGCTCGCGTCGCTGCAACCGCCCGCCTATACCGGGGTACAGTCGTCCACCTGGACAAGTGGTCGAGTTGACCCTGCGCGGGTTCAAGCCCACCATGTGGATTGCACGGGTACAGCCGCAGGAGGCGGGAGTGGCGATTATTCAGAAGAGGACGATCCGGTTGGCGATGGCCTGCCTGCTCGTCTGCGCGGTCGCGCTCGGCGGGAGCGCGGCGGTGCAGGGAGCGACGGGTCCCAGCGTGACGCAGGCGCCGACGATCACCGGGACGTTGCGCGTCGGCCAGACGCTCACCGCCACGGGCGGTCACTGGACCGGTCCGTCCGGGACCACCGCCAGCTACCAGTGGATGCGTTGCACCGATGCGAGCAACGTCTACAGCTGCTCGATCCTCAACGGCTCGACGTCGTCGACCTACCGGCTCGTCAATGACGACCTGAACAAGCGTATGCGCGTGGCGCTGATCGCCCGCGACCGCGACAACCACTACGACTACGAGATCTCGAGCGCCTCGGGCCAGATCGCCGCGGCGGCCACGCCGACGCCGACGCCCACGCCGACGCCCACCAGGACGCCGACGCCCACGCCGACGCCGCGGCCGACCCCGACGCCGCGGCCGACGGTCACGCCGGCGCCGACCCCGGTCCCGGCCGCCCCGACGCCGACGCCCACGCCGGCTCCGACCTTCGACGTCGCCGCAACGCCGATCCCCACGCCGGTCCCAACCTCGGGCGAGGTGCTGCAGCAGACGGCGACGAGCAAGAAGGCGAAGATGATCCGGCCGTTCCCGCTCGTGCGCGTGCGCGGGCGGCTGACCGCCGGCGGGGCGAACGTGACCTCGCTGACGGTGCGGGCGCCGAAGGGCGTGAAGATCACCGTCACCTGCTCGGGCAGCGCGTGCCCGAAGCGCAAGGTCGCCACGAGCTCGAAGGTCACCCACCTGTCGACGTTCGAGCGCGTGCTCCGGTCCGGGACGCGGCTGACGATCAAGGTGTCCAAGCCGGGCGGCTACATCACGAAGGTCACGGTGCTGGAGATCCGGCGCGGGGCCTCGCCGCTGCGCCGTGACGGCTGCCAGTGGCCCGCGAAGAAGAAGATGCAGCGGTGCCCGGGCGACTGAGCGTCAAGCTGGTCGCGGTCGTCGCCGCGTTCGCGTTCGTGATCGGCTTCCGGCTCCAGGCCGGGACCGGCGGCGAGCCGGCGAGCACCGCGACCACGCTGTCGCCGTCGGGCGCGGCCGCGCTGGCCTCCGACACGTCGTCTCAGCCGGTCTCGCGCGCCATCGCCGCGCCGGCGCTCGCCTCGGTCGCCGCGCTTCCGGCGCTGCACCGGGCTCCGGCCCGGCCGCACCATGCGCGCAAGGCGCCGGCCACGTCGTCGTCGCCGGTCACGCCGGCCGCCACCGCGGTGCCGACGGTCGTCCCGAGCGCGCCGGCCGTCGCGGCCAAGCCCGCGCCGAAGAAGAAGTCCTACGTCGGTCAGAGCTTCGATTCAAAGGGCTGAGCCCATGCGCCCCGCCGCATGCCTCCGCGCCATGCCCGCGCGCTCCGCCGCGACCTGCGCCGCCCGGACCGCGACCTCCCGCCTCGCCTGATGCAGATCCCGCGCGCCCTGCGCTCGCGGCCGTACGGGCCGCCGCAGTTTCCTTCGGCGGGCGCGATCGCGGTGGGCTTCGCGGCCGTCGTGGTCGCCGCGCTGGTCGGCTGGCTCGTGGCGTCCAAGCTGCTCGCCGAGCCGGCAGCGCTCCCGGAGGAGCGGCCGACGGCGGTGCGGCTCGGCTCGTCGGCCGAGATCGCCCTGCGCGAGGGCTGGGAGACGGTGGAGAAGGTCCCGCGCGTGCCGGGTTTCGAGGTCGCGCAGGCGCGCGCGTTCGCCCCCGCCGACGGGGGCGCCGGCCGGATGGTGACCGCGCTGCTGCCGGACGAGACGGGCGACGGGCTGCCGCCTGAGACCGCGGCGGCGCTGCGCACGCCGCTCGGCAAGGACGTGCAGCGGACGACGATCGGCGGGCTGCGCGGCGCGGGTTACCTGGCGCTGGCGCTGCGCGGCGTGTCGGACATCGTGGACGTCTACACGGTTCCCACCGCGGCCGGCGTGCTCGCGGTCGCCTGCGTCGCCCCGCTGGACGATCCGCTGCCCGTCGGCGCCTGCCCGGGCGACATCGTCACCGTGGCCGCGCGCAAGCCGCCGCCGGCCGCCGACCCGCTGGCACGCCTGCGAGCGAAGCTCCCCGGGATCGTCACGACCCTGAACCGGGTGCGAAGGGCCGCCCGGCGCGACCTGCGCGAGGGCGCGACGTCCAAGGCCCAGGCGCGGGCCGCGGCGCGGCTCCGGGCGGCGTATCGGGACGCCGCGCGAAGCGTCGTTCCGCTCGCCCCCAATGACGGCCCCGCGGCCGCGCTGCCGGCGGCGTTCACGCGGGCGGCGGGCGCCTACGCCGCCCTGGAGACCGCGGCGACGCGCCACGGCAAGCGGGCCTGGCACCGCGCGCGCGGACAGGTCGACGCGGCCGAGAAGGCGGCGAAGGCGCGCCTCGACGCCGCGCGCGCCGGCTGATAGCGCGGCGCTTCGCCCGACCGCCCCGGCCCGTCCGGCCGTCCCGGCCCCGCGCGACCGCCCCGGCCCCGCCCGGCCGCCCCGGCCCCGCGCGACCGCCCCGGCCCGTCCGGCCGTCCCGGCCCCGTCCGCTCCGCGCGAGCTTCGCGCCCTACAGCGCGCGCCGACCCGCGAACGCGCGGCCGAGCGTGACCTCGTCGGCGTACTCGAGGTCGCCGCCGACCGGCAGGCCTGACGCGAGCCGGGTGACCGCGACGTCCGGGGCGCGCTCGTGCAGCGCGGCCGCGATGTGCAGCGCGGTCGCCTCTCCCGTCGTGGTCGGGTTCGTGGCCAGCACGACCTCGCGCACCCCGCCGGTCACCCGCGCATACAGCGGCATGAGCCGCAGGTCCTCGGGCTCCACGCCGTCGATCGGCGACAGCGCGCCGCCCAGCACGTGATAGCGCCCGCGGAACTCGTGCGTGCGCTCGATCGGGATCACGTCGCCGGGCTCCTCGACCACGCACAGCAGGCCGTCGTCGCGCCGCTCGTCGAGGCAGATCGCGCAGCGCGGGCCCTCCGCCAGGTTGAAGCAGACCTCGCAGAGCGAGATCTTCTCCTTCACGTCGCGGATCGCCTGCGCGAGCGCCTCGGCGTCCTCATTGGAGGCGCGCAGCACATGGAACGCGAGCCGCTGGGCAGTGCGATTGCCGATCCCCGGCAGCTTCGAGAGCTCGGTGACGAGCCGCTGGAGCGGCGGAGCGAGCAATCCTTACTTTCTCTTCTGCGAGCGGCGCGCGGCGCGGTTCGGCGCGCCGCCGGGCAGTGCGCCGCCTCCGCCACCGCCGCCGAGGCCGCCGAGCCCGCCCATGCCGAGCGAGTCGAGCATGCTCATCGGGTCGAAGCCCTCGGCGCCGCCGGGCGCCCCGAGCTTGCTCTGCTGCAGCTCCTCGGCCTTGCGGATGCCCTCGTTGATCGCGGCGATGACGAGGTCCTGAAGCATCTCGACGTCCTCCGGATCGACCGCGTCAGGATCGATCGTCAGCGTCTCGATGCGCATGTCGCCGGTCAGGACGACCTTGACCATGCCGCCGCCGGCGGTGGCGTCGACGCGCTCGGACTTGAGCGCCTCCTGGGCCTCCTGCTGGGCGGCGATCATCGCCTGCGCCTCGGCAAGCATCTTCTGGAGGTTGGGTGGCTGGGGCATCAGGTC
The DNA here is from genome assembly GCA_963837485.1 of uncultured Solirubrobacteraceae bacterium. GTDB lineage: Bacteria > Actinomycetota > Thermoleophilia > Solirubrobacterales > Solirubrobacteraceae > Solirubrobacter. The sequence goes on from CAWINP010000002.1 coordinate 302,216, forward strand.
TGCTCCTCGGGCTCCGGTGGGAGCTCCTCTGCGTCGAACTCGTCCATGAACCGCTTGACCAGGTCCTCCTCCGAGAGGGCGGGCTCGGCGGCCGCGGCCGGCGAGATGACCTCGTGGTCGGCGCGCAGCTCGTACGCGAGCCGCAGGGAGGAGCCGGTGACCGCGCGGATCGCGCCCGCGATCAACTCGCGGTTGGCGGGGTCCTCGGCCTTGCGCTTGGAGAACGCCGACGACTCGGGCCAGGCGAGCGTCAGGCCCTCGCCGGCCAGCGAGGCGGGCTGCGCGTCCTCGAGCAGACCGGCGAGCATCGGCGCGTCCGCGCGCAGCGAGTCCACCACCGCGGGCCAGACGTCGCCGAACGCCTCGAGCGACAGCTCGACGCCGGCCGAGAACGTCGGCGCGGTCCCGGGCGCCGCGGGGTCCACGACGGCGACGGCCGCGACCGCGGGGTTCGGATCGGCCTCGGTCGCGATCTCGGCGGCCACCGCCGCGGCGGCCTCGTCGGCGACCGACTGGGCCTGCTGCGCGCTCACCGCCGGCGCCCCGGGAAGCGAGGTCGCCGCCGCGACGGGAGGCTGCCCCTCGATCTGCGCCGTGACGGCGACGGCGGTCCGGCCGGCGGGCACCGCGTCCGGGGCGGGCGCGGACGGCGCCGCGGAGGCGTGCGTGGGCGACGGCGGCGACGGCGACGACGTGGCCGGCGCGGCGGACGGCGCGGCGGCGTCCGCGGGCACCGGCGGCGCCTGCGCGCTCGTGGCGGCGCGGCCGGCGGCCGTGGCCGGCTCGAGGTCGTGGCGGGCCGACGGGGCCGGGGCGCGCGACTCGAGCCGCTCCAACCGGGCGTGGAGCGCCTTGACCGACGGCTCGAGGTCGGGGGTCGCCGCCTTCACGAGCGCGAGCTCGAGCTGGGTGCGGGCGTCGGCGCCGTCCTTCATCGCCCGCAGCGCGCCCGCGATCAGCTCCAGCAGCCGCACGACGTCGGCCGGCGCGACGCGGCGGGCCTGCTCGGCGAGCCGCTCGTCCTGCTCGGGCGTGACCGACAGCTCAGGCGGGACCGCGCCGAGCACCTGCGTGACCATCAGCCCGCGGGCGTGGGCCTCGAGGTCTCCGAAGAAGCGTCCGAGGTCGCGCCCCGAGTCGGCCAGCCGCGCGCACGCGCGCAGCGCCGAGGCGGCGTCTCCGGAGGCCACTGCGTCGACCGCGCCGAACAGCAGGTCGGCGTCTGCAGCGCCCAACACCGCCAGCACGTCGTCCAGCCCGATGGAGGAGCCCGAATACGCGACCAGCTGCTCCAGCGTGCCCAGCGCGTCGCGGAACGAGCCCGTCGCCGCCCGCGCGACCAGCGCGACTGCTTCGTCGGGGATGGTGATCGACTCGGCCTCGGCGACCCGCCGCAGCACCGTGGCGATCTGCGGCACGCCCGGCCGCGCGAAGTCGAACCGGTGGCAGCGGTCCACGACCGTCGGCAGCACCTTGTTCGCCTCGGTCGTCGCCAGCACGAAGATCGTGTGCGGCGGCGGCTCCTCGAGCGTCTTGAGGAACGCGTTCCACGCCGCCGTGGTGAGCATGTGCGCCTCGTCGAGGATGTAGACCTTGTGGCGGCCGCCGACCGGCGCGTAGCCGACGCGCTCGCGCAGGTCGCGGATGTCGTCGACCGAGTTGTTGGACGCCGCGTCCATCTCGACGACGTCCAGCGACGTCGCGGAGGCGATCGACACGCACGACTCGCACGTCCCGCACGGCGTCACCGTCGGGCCGCCGTTCTGGCAGTTCAGCGACGCCGCGAGGATCTTGGCCATCGACGTCTTGCCGGTCCCGCGCGAGCCCACGAACAGGTACGCGTGGTGGACGCGGCCCTGCGCGACCGCGTTGGAGAGCGTCCTGACGACATGCTCCTGCCCGACGACGTCGGCGAATGTGCGCGGGCGATGACGGCGATACAAGCTGGCCACAGGGCCCTAAGGGTAACGTCGCGCGCAGTCCGAACCCCGGCATGAGCGGCAGCGTCCCCGCACGCCACCGGGGGGCGGACGCAGCGCGAAACCTTTTACCGTCTCCCCCGTGACCGCAGTGCAGCCCAAGCCGCGTATTGCGCCGAGTCTTGCGGTTCGCGCGGCGGCGCTGATCCCGCTCGGAGCCGCGTTCGCGTACGCGCTGATCCGAGCCGGCTTCCTCAACTACGACACCGCGTACGCGCTGCTGTGGGGAGGCGACCTCGCGCACGGCCGGACGCCCGACACCGACGTCTCGCTCGCTCCCACCGCGCACCCGCTGGCCACCCTGCTCGGCGTCATCCTCACCCCGTTCGGCGACGCCGGCCAGCCGATCTGGGTCGCGATCGCCTTCCTCGCGCTCGGCGCCGTCGGCTGGCTGTGCTTCGAGCTCGCGAGCCACTGGTTCGGCACGGCCGCGGGCATCGTGGCCGCGCTGCTGATCCTCACCCGGATCCCGATGCTGAGCTTCGGCGTGCGCGCGTACGTGGACATCCCCTACGTCGCGCTCGCGCTCGGAGCGATCCTGGCCGAGGCGCGGGGCCCGAATCCGCGCCTGACGCTCGTCCTGCTCGCCCTCGCCGGCCTGCTGAGACCCGAGGCGTGGCTGCTCTCGCTCGCCTACGTCGCCTACCGGCGCGACCTCAAGCTTCTCCCGCTCGCCCTGTCGGCGCCGGTCCTGTGGGCGCTCTACGACCTCGCGCTCACCGGCGACCCGCTGCACAGCCTGACCGACACCCGCCACGGCGCCGAGGTGCTCGAGCGCACCACCGGCCTCACCACGGTGCCGAGCGTGGTGCCGAGGCGCCTCGGCGAGATCCTGCGCGTCGACGGCCTGTTCGCGGCCGCCGCCGGCGGCCTGCTCGTGCTCGCGTTCATGCGCGGCAAGGCGCGCCTGCCGATCGCTGCCGGCTTCGCCTCGATCGCCGCGTTCTGCGTCCTTGCCGTCGCCGGCCTGCCGATCCTCGGCCGTTATCTGCTCCTGCCGGCCTCGCTGCTCGCGGTCTTCGCCGGCGCGGGAGCGTTCGGCTGGACCCGCCTCCCCCACGACCACCCGTGGAGGCGCCGGTGGGCGGCGATCGGCGCGGCGGCGATCCTGCTGTTCGCGATCTTCACGCCCTCGCAGGCCGACCGCATCCACAGCCTCCATGAGGCGATGGCCACGCAGAGCGACATCCTCGCCGACCTGCACGACATCACGGGCGAGCTCACGTGCCGCCCCGTCGCGGTGCCGAACCACCGTCCAGTGCCGCACATCGCGCTGTGGACGGGCATCCCTCCGTCGCAGATCGTGTCCGCGCAGCTCCAGCGCCCGGTCCGCGGCAACTACATCGACCCGGCCAACCGCCGCGTCGAGCGCAACTTCACGCTCGACCCGCACGATCCGAAGCGGCTGACGGCACGGGTGCCGCCCGGATTCTCGGTAGCCGCGCGCAACGCCTCATGGGTCGTCTACGCGCGCTGCCAATAACCGGGAAAATTCGCGCCAGCGAATTCTTCCCAGTCCATTTTGCTCTGCAAAATGGACCGTGCACCCTCCGTCGAACTCGGCCTCCGGGGACTGCCCGGTTCGCAAGCTCCGGCCGGGCGACCCCGCAGCGCCCATCGGTTGTCGCTTAAGGCTGCTTCCTTCCGGACCTGACCTGGTTCACGAGCCGACGTCGCGCGGGACCCGGCCATCGACGCCGCGAACGCGAGCGCTGGCCCGGAGCCGTGGCCCTCGGGAGGGAATTCGGCTCCGCTAGAGCGGATTGCGGATTCAGGGCACCGCTAATTCCCCGCCTAGCACGGTCCGCTCACGATCCTAGCGCCTCGCGCAGCTTGCGCAGCGCCCTGTAGACGCGGCCCTCGATCGTGGTCAGCGGCTGGTCGAGCACGACCGCGATCTCGGGCACCGTCAGATCGGCGCCGAAGCGCAGCGCGATCGCCTCCCGCTCCTCCCCGGAGAGCACGTTCAGCGCGCGCGAGATCTCGTCGCGCGCCTCGACGCCCGAGAAGACGTCATGCGAGTCCGAGCCGGCGCGCACCCGTTCGTACGCCCGCCCCTCCGCCGCCGCCCGCCGCGCGTGGTCGCGCAGCAGGTTCAGCGCGATCGCGTACAGCCACGTCTTCTCGGACCCGCGCCGCCGGTCGTACTTCACGCGCGAGCGCAGAGCGCGCTCGAACGCGTCGGACAGCAGGTCCTCGGCCAGCGCTCGATCGCCCGTCCGGTAGGCGAGGAAGGCGAACAGGCCCTGGGCCTCGGCGGCGTACAGCCGCTCGAAATCGGCGTCTTTCACGAACTCAGTAAGGAATCGGCGGGCTGGTTCGTATCAGTGATTGATGACCGAGTTCGACGACGTCATCCGGCTCCTCGAAGACGGCCGCCCGACGGCCACGGACTTGGAGCTGGACCAGATCAAGCAGCGCATTCGCCGCGGGCAGGCGGCGAGCTCTTCAGGGAGGAAGCAGTCAATGAAGTCACGTCTCACGATCGTGGCCATGGTGGCGTTCGGGATGCTCTTCAGCACCGCCGGCGCGGGCCTTGCGGTCTCGGGCATCTCGTCCAACAACAACGCTTCGGTGGCGCAGTACGGCACACCGACGCCGACTCCGGTGTCGACGACCGTCGCCGCGGAGGAGGAGGGCGGCGTGCTGCCGGCCGAGGAGACCAACAACGCCCCCTCGGGCGGCGTGTCTCCGGCCGAGGAGACCACGCAGCCGACCCGGCAGGTCGCGGCCACCACCGAGAGCCAACTGCCGTTCACAGGGTTCGCGGCCATCCCCGTCATGCTCGGCGGTATCGCTCTGCTCACCGGCGGGCTCGTGCTTCGCCGGCGCACGCGCGCCGAGTAGGCCCCAGGACTCACTCGAACGGTATCCCGGCCCGCCTGGTGATCTCTCGCCGGCGGGCCGGGCTGCGTGTGCGGTCGAGCTCGCGCACGAGCGTGCGCGCGAGCGGCTCGAGCGGGTTCAGCCGCAGCGCCTCGCGCGCCGCCGGCCGCGGGTCGCGCCCGGACACGCCGTCGACGATCGCCTGGCCGTAGGCGTACTGCCAGTTGTCGCGGTCGCGCGCGCGGGCCGCGTTCATCGCCCGCGTGGCAAGCGTGTACTGGCCGAAACGGGCGTCGCAGTAGCCGAGCACCTCCCACGGCTCCGGCCGCACGCCGAAGCGGCCGATCGCATCGAGCGCGGAGTCGATCGCGCTGCGGCAGTCGTTGCGCGCGAAGGCCTGCTGCGCGCGCTCGAGCGGCCCCTGCGAGGCCCACATCAGCGCCGGCGTGAGCGCGAGCACGAGCACCGCCAGCGCGGCGACGACACGCGGCGTGCGCCCCAGCTCGCCGAGGCGCGCCGTGCCCTCACGCGCGGCCAGCACGACGCCGGCGCCGCCGAACAGCCACACGAACAGCGCCGGCATCTCCCAGTCCCAGTCCACGCCGGCGTGGACCGCGAGCATCGTCGCCGCCCGCGACGTACGCCGCGTGCGCGTGGCGCTCCGGGCCGCCGAGCCGGCGCAGCGCGAGGACCAGCGGCGTGCCGAGCGCGACGAGCAGCAGCGCCAGCCCGGGCACGCCGAGCTCGGACAGCGTCTCCAGGTAGAGCGAGTGCCCGTCGTTCATCTGCACCGGCGGCGCGGGACGGCGGAGCTCCCACGTGAGCCGGTAGGTGCCGGCGCCGGTGCCGTGCAGCGGGCTTTCGCCGAACCCGTCGAGCGCGACGCGCCAGTTGTCGATGCGCCCGTTGTCGACCGTCGAGGTCAGGCGGTCGCGCAGGTCGGACGTCCCCGCGTAGTACTGGCCCCGGCTGAAGGTCTTGCGCGCCTCCGAGATCCGGTGCGGCGCGCCGGCGGCCAGCGCGCCCACGACCAGCACGGCGAGCACGCCGCCCACGAGCACCGTTCGCGCGTGCCGCGGCAGCGCGATCTCCTGCAGCCGGGTGTCGAGCCGGAGGGCGACCCAGCGCAGCGCGGCGGCGACGATCGCGCAGCCGATCACGATCGTGCCGACGTGCCGGCCCTCGGCCGCGGCGGCCGCCGAGGTGTCGTAGTTGGCGTCGGCGAGCAGGTCGGCCCCGTAGGCGACCTTGACGGCGACCGCGGCCGGGATCACCGCCGCGAGCGCGGTCACCATCCCGCGCGGCTGCGCCAGCAGCACGTAGAGCACGAGGCCGAGCGGGAGCACCCAGATCGCGCCGCGCGAGAACGTGAAGTACAGCGTCACCGCCGAGGGCACGAGCGCGGCCGCGGCGGCCACGCGGATCGCCCGCGGCTCCGCGCCGCTCGCGGTCAAGTGCAGCGTGAGCACCACCGCGAGCGCGCACGCGATGCCCATCGCGTTCCAGTAAGTGAGCGGGAACGCGACGCGCTCGGGCAGCACGCCGCCCGAGATCGGGAACGTGGCCGGCCACAGCCGTGTGATCAAGCCCGCGAGCGCGAACGCGACAAACGCCGCGGCTGTCCAGCGGAGCAACGTCGCCAGGTCGCCTCGCCGCGCGGCGACGCTGCCTGTCAGCATGAGAACAAGTCCGTATAGGACGGAACGATCGTATTCGGACAAGGCGCGCGCCGGCGCGTGAGACCACGCCGCCGACACGAGGATCCACACCGCGAAGCAGGCCAGTGCTCCGGAAGCCAGTGCTAGAGCGGGACTAAATCCGGAGAAGGGCTTCGCGGCCGTCGTGATCCGCGCGATGAGGGTCAGCGCGAGGACGAGCGCGACGAGTCCGACGGTGCCAGGGAAGAAACCGCCTGCCCGAAAGCCCAGCCAAGCGGCCGCGACGGCAGTTACCTTTACGTGCCAGCGATGTAGTAATAGCTGGCGGGCTTGAGCAACCGGACGGGGTGAGCTCAAGCCGACAACCGAGTAGCCGATTCAGGAACTAGGTGTTCCATGTTGCGCTTGCCGCAAAGTGGAGCATCAATAACGCCAAAGGACGGCGATTGACCAACCGGATTTCGGGGCATGAGATGGCCCGGGCAAGGATGCGCATTTGAGCACGAACGCGACATCGGCAGATTCAGCATCCAGTCTGAGCGTGACGACGGACGTCCTGGCCGAGGCGTTCGTCCCGGCTCAGCCGCAAGCGACACGGCGCCAGGCCCAGCTGCGGCGCCAGCTGCTGAGCGCGGACATCATCTCGGGCTCGTTCAGCGGCGCGCTCGCCGCCCTCGCCGCCGGCCTGGAGTGGAGCGCCGTCCCGGTCGTCGCGCTGGCGATCGGCCTCGGCTGGCCCGTGCTCGCCTACGTCTGCGGCCTCTACGCGGCCGACGACCTGCGCACCTGGGCGTCCGGCGTCGGCGAGGCACCGCGCCTGGCGGTGACCGCGCTGCTCGTCTCCTGGCCGGTGCTCGGGCTGCTGACCGCGCTTGACGCGCCGTATCCGGTGGGCGGCGCGCTGCTCGCGGCCGCGCTGACCGGCGGTGGCGCCGGCCTCGGCCGCGCCGCCGCGCGGATCGGCCTGCACCGCGTGGCGGGGCTGCGCCAGCGGACGCTCATCCTCGGCTCCGGCACGGTCGCCAAGCAACTCGTGGACCGGCTGCAGCGCCACTCGGAGCTCGGCCTGGACCCGGTCGGCTTCATCGACGACGACGTCCAGCACCCCGGCGAGCTCGGCATCCCGCGGCTCGGCACGCTGGACTCGCTCGCCGACCTGATCACCTTCGGCCGCGTCGACCGCGTGATGATCGCGTTCTCGCGCGCCAGCCATGAGGACCTGCTGCACTGCATCCGCATCTGCCGCGACAAGGGCGTGACCGTCGACATCGTGCCGCGGCTGTTCGAGTTCATGGACGGCGCGCGGACGATCGAGCTGGTCGGCGGCATGCCGCTGCTCTCGATCCAGCAGCCGCACCTGACGCCGTTGGCGCGGTTCTCCAAGCGCGCGCTGGACGTCGCCGGCGCGTTGATCGTGCTTCTGCTGCTCTCGCCGGTGCTGCTCGCGGTGGCGGTCGCGATCAAGCTCAACTCGCGCGGGGGCGTCTTCTTCGTGCAGCAGCGCTCGGGCCGCGGCGGCCGGTTCTTCCGGCTCTACAAGTTCCGCTCGATGAAGGTCGACTCGACCGTGCTGGTGCGCGACGACGGCGCGATCGTCAAGCGCCCGGACGACGACCGCATCACCGCCGTCGGCCGCTTCATCCGCCGCTTCTCGCTGGACGAGGCGCCGCAGTTGCTGAACGTCCTCAAGGGCGACATGTCCCTGGTGGGTCCGCGGCCGCTCGTGCTCGCCGAGCACGCCGCGCTGAGCGAGGACTGGCAGACGCGCCGGGCCGACCTGCGGCCGGGGCTGACCGGCCCGTGGCAGATCTCGGGCCGCTCGCACATCCCGTTCCAGGAAATGATCAAGTTCGATTACCAGTACGTGGCGGGATGGTCGCTGGCGCGCGACATCGAGATCCTGCTCGCTACGCTCCCGGCCGTGATCTCGGGCCGCGGCGCGTACTGAGTTCGATTGATCGACCTCCACTGTCACGCGCTGCCGGGCATCGACGACGGGCCCGCGACGCGGGCCGGCGCGCTCGCGCTGCTGCACGCCGCGGCGGCGGACGGGACGCGCGTGGTGGTGGCGACGCCGCACGTGTCCCGACGCTATCCGACGACGCCTGAGACGATCGAGTCGGCCGTCGCCGCGCTCGCTCCGGACTCGCCGGTCGAGCTGCTGGCCGGTGGCGAGGTGACGCACGAGATGGCGCTGCAGCTGCCGGACGAGACGCTGCGCCGCCTGACGCTCGCCTCGTCGCGCTGCCTGCTGCTGGAGACCCCGCTGGAGCCGGTGATCGGGCCCGATTTCGAGCGCGCGTTCGAATCGCTGCTGGAGCGCGGCTATCGCGTCCTGCTCGCGCATCCGGAGCGCTCGCCGGCGATGCGCGACGACCCGTCGCGGCTGCGCGCGCTGGTCGAGCGCGGCGCGTTCTGCTCGATCACCGCGGCCGCGCTGCTGGGCGGGTTCAGCGACGCCGCCCGCTGGTTCGGGCTCGAGCTGCTGCGCGACGGGCTGGTGCACAGCGTCGACTCCGACGCGCACCACGCGACCATGCGCGCTCCGGGCCTGAGCGCGGCGCTGGACGCCGTGTCGGCGCTGCTGCCGGACCTGAACGTCACGCTCCTGGCGTCGGGCGCGCCGGCCGCGCTGCTCGCCGACGAGCCGCTGCCGGCGTAGGCGCTCAACTGCGCCCGAGCACGCGGTCGTACACCGCCGCCGTCCCCGCGACCATCCGCTCCACCGTGAACCGTGCCGCGTGGCGCTCGAGCGACGCCGCGCTCATCCCCGCGCGCCGCTGCGGGTCCGCGAGCAGCGCCTTGATCGCGTCGGCCAGCGCCGCCGGATCGCCCGGCGCGACGACGATGCCCGTCTCCGGCACGACCGACTCGCGCGTCCCGCCGACCGCGGTGACGACCTGCGGCACGCCGCAGGCCATCGCCTCGAGCGGGCCGATCGGGAACGCCTCCCAGGCCGAGCTCAGCACGTAGACGTCGAAGCCCTGCAGGTAGCGCGCGGGCGGCGCCTCGTAGGGCATGAACGTGACGTCCAGGCCGGCGGCGCGGGCCCTGAGCTCCGCCTCCAGCGGGCCCTCGCCGGCCAGCACGAGGCGGGCCTGGGGCACCATCCGCATCGCGTCGATCAGCACGTCAAGCGCCTTCGCGGGCCGGAACGTGCTGACCGCGCCGACGACCGGCCCATCCGGCATCGCGGCGCGCGCGACCTCCGGGCACGGCGGGCAGCCGTTGTGCACGACGGCGGCGCGCCGCGGGCGCAGCCGCCGCTCGCGCGCGAGGCCGCGCTCGAACTCGCACACGCAGATCAGCGTCGTGACCGGCGCCAGCGCGCGCTCGACCCCGACGCCGAACCGCCGCCGCGCGTCGGACATCGTGCCCACGAACGGGAACCCGTGCGGCGTGTAGACGGCGGGCCGGCGCGCGGCCACCGCCGCGAGCCGGCCGAGCACGCCGGCCTTGGCCGAGTGCGAGTGCACGAGCGCGGCGCCGCGCGCGACCGGCACGATCGCCGCCAGCGAGCGCGCGTCGTCGTGCGGGTGCGCGTAGTCGCGCCGGAGCGGCAGCGTGCGCACCTCGCAGACGCCGCGCAGCTCCTCCAGGTGCACGAACTCGCGCGGGATCAGCAGCACCGGCTCGTAGCCGTGGGCGGGCAGCCCGAGCGCGAGCTGGCGGACGTGCTGGGCGACGCCACCGTCGGGTGGCTCGCAGACGATCGCGATGCGGGCCACGCCCGCGATTGAATCAGCCGCGGAGGCTGAACCGGTGATACGACGAGCGCGACGGCCGCGTCGAGCCGGTGCCGAGATAGCGCGCCTGCACGCGATAGCTGCCGCGCGCGAGCCTGGCCAGGTCGCGGCTGTAGGCCCCGGCCGTCGACACGCTCGCCTGCGCCCGCCGCGCCGTCTTCCACGCGCGCCCCGCCCGCTTCTGGACGGTGATCCGCACCTTGCCGGAGCTCGCGCCGCGCACCTTCCCGTGGACGTTGACCCGCGAGGCGCGGGCCGTCGTCGCGGTCGTCGGGCGAGGCTTGCGCTTATGCGGCTTCGTCGGCGTCGGGGTGGGCGTCGGCGTGGGCGTCGGCGTGGCCGTGGGCGACGGAGTCGGCGTGGCCGTGGGCGTGGGCGACGGCGTCGGCCCGGGCGTCGCCGGCGGCGCGGGCGTCGGGGTCGGCGTGGCGGTCGGCGTCGGGATCGGGGTCGGCGTGGCGGTCGGCGTCGGGGTCGGCGTCGGCGTCGGCGTCGGCGTGGTCACCACGGTCGTGTCGGTCGGCGTCTGGTCGAGCAACAGCACCGCGCCCGCGGCGGCCCCGAGCGTGACCGAGGTGCGCGCAACGCCGTCGAGGTCATGGAAGCCCGTGCCGAGCGACACCGTGCGCGTCGTCGCGCCCGGCTCGTTCACCAGCACCGTGCCGCGCGCGAAGTCGCGCCGCCACACGCCGCCGCTCAGGTAGCGCGGGCCGGCCGGGTCGCCGAGGTCGGTCTCGAAGCCCTTCCACCAGTTGTCGGGCGTCCCGTAAGCGTCGTTGCCCAGCGCGTCGCGGCCGTTGTTGACGAGGAAGTAGGTCGCCAGCCCGTAGAGCCGGCCGGCCGGCGTGTCGGCGTACCCGTCGAGGATCACGCCCTTGCCGGCCGCGTGCCGGTGGTCGATGAACCCCGTCATCTTCCCGAAGCTCCAGTAGCCGGTCCCGCCGGTGATGCCGCCGTCGTTGAACCCGCGCTCGAGCTCGATGTAGTCGGCCGCGTTGAGCTCGCGCTGTACGTCCGCGGACGTGTCCGGCACCGGCCAGAGCGCGTTGTGGACGATCTCGATCCCCGGCAGCTCGCTGCGCACCTGGACCATGAAGTCGGCCATGTACTTCTGCCACACCGCGTCGGTCATCTCGAGGCCGGTCCGCGGGTCGACCGGCGGCACGTAGGCGCCGGTGCCGTTGCCGGTCTTCGCGAACATGTTCACGTCGTCGATGAACAGGCCCTTGTAGCCGGCAACCAGCTTGGCCCGGGCACCCGCGATCCAGTCCGCGCGGAAGTCCGGGTTGGAGATGTCGGCCGCGTACTGCGGGCACGTCCCGCCCGAGCAGCCGAACTGGAGGAAGAGCTTGTTGCCGTTCTTGTCACGCAGGATCCAGTCGGGGTGCTGCGTGGCCTCCGGCGACGGGTTGTAGATCGCCTGCGAGTCCGCGTAGACCCAGGCGTTCGAGAACCACGACAGGCGCGAGTCGAAGTACGGCGAGTACGCGCGCACCCGCCAGTAGCGCGACGTCATGAACTGCTTCTGCGCCGTGGTCGGGTTCTGCGTGTAGACGTCGAAGGAGCTCTCGGCGCCCTTCGCGAAGCGGACGGTGCCGGGGGAGATGGTCGTGTCCGCCCCGCAGGCGGCGGCGGGAAGCGCGGCGACGGCGGCTAGCGTGGCAATAAACGCGACTGCACGGCGAAACATCCTAGGCTCCTCTGGCGGCTGGGCCGTCTCGCTCGTTGAGAGGGAGACCCCTGGCTTTGCGCCCCCGCCTCACGACGGGTTTGCCTTTGACCGGAACTGCTGCGCAGCCCCTTCTCAGCACATCTTCGGCACTCTTCCTGCGCTACTAAAGCCCCCGCGGCGATAGCGTTAGCGCTCCGAATGAGCGATCAGTCGAGCACCGGCCGCCGGGCGGCCGCAGAGCAGCCCATCGAGGTCCGGCGCTATCTCGACGCGCTCCGGCGCAGCCTTCCGCTCGTGCTCGGCATCGTCGTGGTCCTCGCGGGCTCGGTCTATCTGGTCTCCAGCGCGCTGCCCAAGCGCTATAAGGCGACCACGAGCATCGTCATGCGCTCCTCGTCGGTGCTCGACCAGAACCAGAACGTCGACTCGATCACGCGCGACCTGAACACGATCGACGCGCTGCTGACCACCGACGACGTGCTCGCCGCCGCTGCGAAGAAGGTCCCGGGCGAGACCACGGAGACGCTGCGCGACAAGGTCTCCTCGAGCGTCGACCCGAACGCGAACCTGATCTACGTCACCGCCAAGGACGCGCTGCCCCAGCGCGCGGCGCAGATCGCCAACGCCGTCGCCAGCACGTTCGTGACCGAGCAGGCCGACATCCAGCGGCGCAACTACGAGCGCGCACGCGCCGACCTGGAGGACGAGCTCACGCGCCTGCAGGGCACCGCCGACGCCGGCACGCAGGAGCAGGCGATCCGCGACCGCATCTCCCAGCTCGGGGTCAGCATCGCGACGGCGGGCGGCGACCTCCAGGTCGCCCAGCGCGCGGACGCGCCGACCGAGCCCGACACGCCGCGCCCCTTCCGCAACACGGCGCTCGGGATCATCCTCGGCCTCTTCCTCGGCATCCTGGTCGCGCTCGCCCGCGACCAGCTCGTCCCGCGCGTGTCCGGCTCGCGCGAGCTCTCGCGCCTGCTCGAGCTGCCGGTGCTGGCCTCGATCCCGTACACGCGCGGCAAGCGCGGACGCCGCGGGCGCGTGCTGTCGGGGATCGAGTACGAGACCTACCAGACGCTCGCGACCTCGATCCGCTTCTCGCTCACCCCCGCCGACGGCCCGCACGTGATCCTGGTCACCAGCGCGCTGCACGCGGAGGGCAAGAGCACGGTCACGCTGAGGCTGGGCCGCGCGCTCGCGCACGCGGGCCACCGCACGCTGCTCGTCTCGGCCGACATGCGCTGGCCGACGCTGCACACGCTGACCAACACCGAGATGGGTCCGGGCCTCTCGGAGCTGCTCGAGTCGCTCAGCCGCAGCACGGTGCCCGACTCGCGCGGCTATGTCGCCAACCGGATCGAGCACGTCAGCGGCCAGCGCCGCGGCGTGCTGGACATCCTGCCGAGCGGCAAGAAGCCCGACGACCCGAGCGAGCTGCTCTCCGACGTCGGCTTCGACGTCGTGATGGACGGCCTCGCCGAGCTCGACTACACGTACGTGCTGATCGACGCGCCGCCGCTGCTGGGCATCGCCGACACGCAGGCGCTCTCCCGCCGCGCCACGACGGTGCTCTACGTCGCCCGGCTGGATCGCGTCACGCTGGAGAACGTCATCGACGCGCGCGACGTGCTCGACCGGATCGAGCGCCCGATGGTCGGCATGGTCGTGATCGGCGCGCGCAGCGAGGCGTCGCCGTACTACCTCAGCAGCCGTGTCCCGGCGCTCGAGGACGTCTGAGACGCTGCCCAGATCAGCCCGGCCACGAGCCACAGGTGCCGCCAGTGCAGCGTGTCGACGAACACGCTGTTGGCCAGGATGCCCGCCCATGCCGCGAGCAGCGCGGTCGAGCCGATGCCATGCGTGTCCCAGCCGCGGACCGCGTTGCGCAGCGCCATCAGGAGCGTCCCGTACAGCAGCGCGACCAGCGCCAGGAAGCCGAGCACGCCCTCCTCGGCGAGGGCGCGGACGTAGGTGCTGTGCGCGCTGATCGGCTCGACGAGCTCGAACTGGCCGGGCCCGATGCCGATCGGGTGGCGCTCGCCGACCTGGATGCCGCCCGACTGCGCGCCGAAGCGCTGGTTGTCGTAGGTCTGAAACTGCGCCCGCTCCTTCAGGAACGCGAGCTGGCCCGTGACCTGGACGCTCACGACGAGCACGACGCAACCGAGCACGAGCGTGAGGACGAAGACGAACGCGCGCTGCGCGCCGCCGCGGCGCAGCGCGAACACGACGCCCATCACCACGATGCCGACGACGAGGTCCAGCCAGGCGGCGCGCGAGTACGAGAACAGCACGCCGCAGAACAGCGCGGCCAGGCCGACCAGCTTGAGAAAGCGGTTGGAGCGCAGCAGCCGCGGCTCGATCGTCTCCTGCAGCAACAGCAGCAGCGCCGGGACGAGGAACGGGCCGAAGACGTTCGGGTCCTTGAACAGCGCCCGCGCACGCGTGCCCGTGTACGCGGTCAGCGACTCGTGGCCGGGGAACGGGAGGAAGAGCGCCGCCGAGCCGACCGCCGCGCTCAGGACCGCCGTGCCGACATAGATGCGCAGCAGCGTGCGCGCGCGGCGCCGGTCGCTCACCCAGGTCGCCACCCACAGGCCGAACACGCACAGGTAGACGGTGATCGACATGAACGAGGCGGCGCGGACGGGGTCCACCGCCTCCAGGCACGCGACCAGATTGAGCGCGAGGAAGACCGCGACCCCGAGCGCGGGGCCGAGCGGCGTGTTGGAGAGGTTGAAGCGCCCGGTCGCCAGCGCGACGGCGATCACGACCGCGAAGACCGCGTCGGCGGGCGCCGGCTCGACGTTCACGACGGCGAACAGCAGGAAGCCGAGCGCGACCGCCGCTTCGTAGCGCGCGACCGCCAGCGCCAGCACGCCGAGCAGGCCGAGGCCGCCGGCGATCAGCTCCCACGCCGGCCGCTCGACCGGCGTCAGCGCGATCGCCAGCGCCATGCCGAGCGCGGCGGCCAGCGCCAGCACCATGCCGAGCGCCAGCAGCCGCGGCGCGGCGGTCGGCTGCATGGCGCGCCCGGCGATCACGTCGTCACTCTAAGCGGTCGATGACCGCTCCCCGCCGGATCGCTCGCAACGCCGTGCTGCGGATGGCCGGCGAGGTCATCGCCAAGCTCGGCTCGCTCGTCTTCTACGTCTCCATGGCGCGCCATCTCGGTGCCAGCGGCGTCGGCGACTTCATGTTCGCGCTCGCGCTCACCAGCGGCCTGTGCGTGATCGCCGGCTTCGGGACCGACGACCTGCTCGCGCGCGAGGTCGCCCGCGACCATGGGCGGGCCGGGCGGATGCTCGCCGACGCGGCCGGCGTCAAGCTCGTGGGCAGCGTGCTCGCGCTGATCGTCGCGGCCGCGGTCGTCGCGATCGGCAACTACAGCGGCGAGGCGCAGGCCGCGGTCTGGGTGGTGGGGATCGGGAGCGCGCTCGAGGTGCTCTCGAAGAGCTGGTTCTCGATCCTGCAGGCCCACGAGCGGCTGGACCTCGTCTCCGCCTCGCTGATCATCCAGCGCGGGTTCACGGCCGCGGTGGGCGTGACCGTGCTCGCGCTCGGTGGTGGGGTGGTGGCCGCGGCCGCCTGCTACGCCGTGGGCTCGGCGCTCGTCGTGGTCGTGGCGGAGCGGTGGGTGCGCCGGCTCGGCGTGCGGCGCGCGCGGATGGACCGCTCCGGCTGGCGTGCGCTCGTGCGGGCCGGCGTGCCGATCGGCCTGATCGGGCTGCTGCTGACGGTCCTGCTGCGGCTGGACGTCACGATGCTCTCGTTCCTCACCAACGCGGCCACGGTCGGCGTCTATGCGGTCGCGTTCCGGCTCGTCGAGGCGACCCAGTTCCTCGGCTCTGCGGTCGGCGGGGCGATGCTGCCGTGGCTCGCGCGCGGGTCGATCGACCTCGGGCGCGGGTACGCGATCGCGCTCAAGGCGCTCAACGCGCTGCTGGCGCCGATCGGGCTCGTGCTCGTGCTGTTCGCCGAGCCGATCATCGACCTGCTGTACGGCCAGAAGTTCGAGGCGGCCGTCGTCCCCCTGCAGATCCTCGGCGCGATCGTTCTGTTGTACGGGATCAACTCGTTCTCCAGCACGGTCATGATCGCGCGCGACCGTCCGGGCACGTACGCGCGGATGGTCGCGCCGGTGCTGCTCGTCAACGTGGGGCTCAACGCGGTGCTGATCCCGGCGCACGGCGCCGACGGCGCGGCGATCACGGCGACGGTCTCGAGCGGGCTGCTGGCGATCATCTCGCTGTGGCTGGCGCACCGGGCGGTCGGGCGGGCGGACATGACCGGCGCGTTCGCCGGGCCGGCGCTCGCGTGCGGCGCGATGGCGGCCGTCGTGCTGGCGCTGTCGCTGCCCTGGGTCGTCGAGGCCGTCGCCGGCGGACTTGCCTACGGACTCCTGCTCGCGGCGTGGGAGTGGACGGTCCACCGCGACGATGCGCGCGTGCTACTCAGCGCGCTGCCCGGGTCCAGATTCCGAGCCGGTCGAACCACGGCTTGATCCGCCGCTCGAACGGGATCTCCGCGCGGGCGCCGTAGACGAGCGGGTAGAGCGCCTTCTTGAGCGGCGGCAGGTCGGAGTTGCGCCGGTGCGTCTTCAGGTCTGCGAACAGCTGCGGGTGCGCCCGCTTCATCGCCTCGTAGCGCTCCCGGTGGCGGGTGCGGGCGATCTGGTTCATGCGCTCGCCGTGCAGGCGGCGGCGGTAGGCGGGGGCGAGCAGCGGGATGATCCGCTCGCCGCGCTCGGCCAGGCCCATCCACAGGTTCCAGTCCTCATAGCCCGGGTGCTCGTAGTACGGGCGCCAGGCTCCCGCGCGCGCCACGTTCTCGCGGCGGAACAGCGCCGTCACCGGGAACTCGTTCGTGAGCGCGACGCGATACGGATCCAGGCGCGCCGGGCTGCGGCGCGTGACGTCGGTGTCGCCGAACTCCTCGACGTCGCCCACGCACGCGGCCGCGCCGGGATCGCGGTCGAGCAGATCCGCCATGCGGGTCAGCACCCCGGGGATGGCGAGGTCGTCGGCGTCGAGCGGATACACGTACGGCGCGGTGCTGACCTCGAACGCCGTGGTGCGCGCGCGGCCGACGCCGATGTTCTCCTCCAGCCGGATCACGCGCACGTCGAGCCCGTCCAGCACGCGCCGCGTCTCCTCGTCTGACGACGCGTCGTCGACCACGACGACCTCGACCGGCTCGGGCTCCTGGATCGAGGCGACGGCCTCCTGCAGGAGGCGTCCCTCCCCGTGGCACGGGATCAGCACGGCAACGCGTGGCACCGCGGCTGATACTAGGCTCCGCCGCGATGGCGCGGCTACTGATGCTCGGCGCGGTGAATCACCCCCACGTCGAGCACCTGGCGCTCGCCATGGCCGCGCGCGGCTTCGACGTGGTCGCCGGCGGCGACGCGATCGCGGGCATGCCCGGCTCCGTCCTCCCCACCGCCGGCATCGCGGTGCACGCGGCGCCGAACGCGCGCCGCGGCGAGCCGATCGGCGCCGCGCGTCACATCCGCTGGGTCCGCGGGCTGGTGCGCGAGCTGAGCCCCGACATCGTCCACGGCCACTGGCTTCCTGGGTACGCGTTCTTCGCGGCGGCGGCCGGCGCGAAGCCGCTGGTCGCGATGGCCTGGGGCTCGGACGTCCTGCGCGCCCGGCGGCTGCAGACGCTGGCCAATCGCTTCGCGCTGCGGCGCGCGTCGCTGGCGATGGCCGACTCGCAGGCGCTGATGGACGCGCTGGTCGCGCTCGGCGCGGGCGAGCGCGTGCTGGTCAACTGGGGCGTCGACCTCGACACGTTCCGGCCTGGCGACCGCCGCGCGGCGCGCGCCGAGCTGGGCCTGGGCGAGGGACCGGTCGTGCTCTCGCCGCGCTCGCTCATGCCCGTCTACAACCCGCGGACGATCGTCGACGCGTGGGCGGACGTCGCCGCCGAGCGCGACGACGTCCAGCTCGTGCTCAAGCACATGGGCGTCGTGACCGAGGCGCTCGGGGAGCTTCCGTACCCGGACCGCGTGCACGTCGTCGGTCATGTGGACTACGCGCGCATGGCCGCCTACTACCGTTCCGCCGACGTGTGCGTCTCGATCGCCTCCTCGGACTCCGCCCCCCGCTCCGTCTACGAGGCGATGGCCTGCGGCGCGGCGTGCGTGCTGTCGGACCTTCCCTGGGTGCACGAGCAGATCGGCGACGAGCGCGAGGCGCTGATCGTGCCGATCTCGCGTCACGCCGTCGCGGGCGCCATCCGGCGCGCGCTGGACGGGGTTCCCGGGATGCCCGAGCGGGCGCGCGCGTTCGTCGAGCGCGAGCACGACAGCGCCGTGCACATGGACCGCCTCGCCGACGCGTACCGGTCGCTGCTGTGACCCGGCGCGCCGTCATCCTCGCCGGCGGCCGCGGCTCGCGTCTGGCGCCATACACGACCGTGCTGCCCAAGCCGCTGCTGCCGGTCGGCGACCGGGCGATCCTCGACGTGGTGGTGCGCCAGTTGCGGCGCACCGGGTTCGACGAGCTGACGATCGCGGTCGGCCATCTCGCGCACCTGATCGCCGCCGTGTTCGGCGACGGCGCCGCCCACGACGTGCGGATCGACTACCACGAGGAGCGCTCGCCGCGCGGGACCGCGGGGCCGCTGGCCACGATCTCCGGACTGGACGAGACGTTCCTGATGCTCAACGGCGACGTGCTGACGACGCTCGACTACCGCGCGCTGGTGGACTTCCACCAAGAGGCGGGGAACGCGCTGACGATCGCCACCCACCGGCGCGAGGTCCACGTCGACTACGGCGTCCTGCATGTGGAGGACGGGCGCGTGATCGGCTACGACGAGAAGCCGACGCTGTACTACACGGTCTCGATGGGCGTGTACGTGCTCGAGCCGTCGGTGCGCCGGTTCGTCCCCGCCGACCGCCAGTTTGACCTCCCGGATCTCGTGCTCGCGCTGCTCGCGGCGGGCGAGCGGGTCGGCTCCTACCCGTACGACGGCTACTGGCTCGACATCGGGCGCCACGACGACTACGAGCAGGCGATCGCGGAGTTCGACGGAGTGCTGCCCCAGCTGCTCCCGGATGGCTAGGGCGCTCGTCACCGGGGGCGCCGGGTTCATCGGCTCGCATCTCGTCGACGCGCTGCTCGCGCGCGGGGACGAGGTGGCGGTCGTCGATCACCTGCGGCGGCACGCGACGGTGGCCTCGGCCGCTCGTCTGTTCCGCTCGGACGTGAGCGACGTCGGCGCGATGCTCGACGCGTTCCGGGAGGCCCGGCCGGAGGTCGTGTTCCATCTCGCGGCCCAGATCGACGTGCGCTGGTCGGTCTCGGACCCGTCGAAGGACGCGCACGTGAACATCGGCGGCACGGCGGCGGTGTTGGAGGCGGCGCGGGACACCGGCGTGCGGCGCGTCGTGCTCGCCTCGACGGCGGCGGTCTACGGGGACCCTGCCGCGGTTCCCACCGGCGAGGACTCTCCCCTGCGTCCTCTGTCGCCCTACGGCGCGGGCAAGGCGGCCGCCGAGACCTACCTCGAACTCTTCACGCGGCTGCACGGCATATCCACCGTGTCGCTCCGGATGGCCAACGTCTACGGTCCGCGCCAGAACCCGCACGGCGAGGCGGGCGTGATCGCGATCTTCTGCGGCGCGGCCGCCTCGGGGCGGCCGGTGGCGCGCTTCGGCGACGGGCGCCAGACGCGCGACTTCGTGTTCGTGGCCGACGTGGTCGAGGCGTTCGTGGCGGCCGGCTCCTCGGATGCGTCGGGCGCGTTCAACGTGGCGACAGGACGGGAGACGTCGCTGCTGGAGCTCGAGCAGGCGCTGGAGCTGACGCCGGAGGAGCGGCCGGGGCGGCTCGGCGAGGTGCGGCGGTCCTGCCTGGATCCGGCGGCGGCGCAGGCGGCGCTGGGCTGGCGCGCGCGGACGTCACTGCGCGAAGGGCTAGGTCTGACGCTGGCGGCGATCCGCGATACTGCCCGCGCCGATGCCTGAGCCGCGCGTTCCCCTGTTCGACCTGCGGCTCTCCGAGGAGGAGATCGCCGCGGTCGCGGACTGCCTGCGGGCCGGCTGGTTGACGATGGGCCCGCGCACCGCCGCGTTCGAGGCGGCGTTCGCGGAGCGGGTCGGCGCCCGGTTCGGCGTCGCCGTGTCTTCGGGCACGGCCGCGCTGCACCTCGCGTACCTGGCCGCCGGGGTGCGGCCCGGCGACGAGGTCATCGTGCCGGCCATGACGTTCGTGGCGACCGCGGCGGCGGCGCGCTACTGCGGCGCGGTGCCGGTGGTGGCGGACATCATCGGCGCGTCGGACTTCGGGCTCGACGTGGAGTCGGTCGCCGCGTCGATCACGCCGCGCACGCGCGCGGTGTGCGCGGTCCACTTCGCCGGCTATCCCGCGGACGTCGCCGCGCTGCGGTCGCTCGGCCTGCCGGTGATCGAGGACTCCGCGCACACGCCGCTGCTCGGGCCGTCCGGGCTCGCCAGCGCGTACTCGTTCTTCTCCAACAAGGTGCTCTCGTGCGGCGAGGGCGGGCTGCTGGCGACCGACTCCGACGAGGTCGCCGCGCTGGCCCGCAGGCTGCGCTCGCACGCGATGACGTCGGGGACGTGGGACCGCCACCGCGGCCACGCGTCGGAGTACGACGTCATCGGCACCGGGTTCAACTACCGGCTCGACGAGCCGCGGGCGGCGCTGTTGTTGGCGCGCCTGGAGGGTGTGGACGCCGACGTGGCGCGCCGGCGCGCACTGGTGCGGCGCTACCGGGAGCTGCTGGCGGACGTGCCGGGCGTCTCGTTTCCGTACTCGGACGCGGAGGTCTCGCGCTCGGCGTGCTACGTGATGCCGGTGCTAGTCGAGTCGTCGCGCGACGAGGTGCGCGCGGGAATGTTGGCGCGCTGGGGCGTGCAGACGAGCGTCCTGTACCCCAGCGTCACGCATCTGACGGCGTATGCGGCCGTCGGCTCGTGCCCGCGGGCGGAGGACATTGCCGCGCGCGAGCTCACGCTTCCGCTGTATCCGCACCTTTCGGAGGCCGATCAGGCGCTTGTCGCGGAGGCACTTGCGACGGAAGTGGACGAATCTCGGAGCGCGGCCGCCGCTTAACCACGCCGCGCCCTGGCCGATAACCAGAGCGTGGCCACCCGCTACGTCATCTTCGATCTCGACGACACGCTCGTGCACTCGGATGCGGTGCGGGCGGCGTTCGGCGCCGTCGCGACGGAACTGGGCCTGGCATGCGCATGGCTGTCGGTGGTGCTGGACTCCATGCCGGGCCGGCCGGCGTTCGAGATCTTCGAGGCGCTCGGGCTGCGGCAGGTCGCCGCCGGGACGGCGGCGGGGCGGTTCGCGTCGCTGCTGGACGATCTCAACACCGAGATCCCGACGGTCGCCTATCCGGATGCCGGCGATGTCCTGCGCACCCTGGCAGCCGCCGGCTCGACGCTGATGCTCTCCACCGGCTCCTCGCCGGAGCGCGCCCACCAGGTGCTCGAGCAGGAGGGCTGGGACGGATTCACGCTCGTCCTCGGCTCCGACTGCGCGTCGGTCAAGGGCGCCGACCACTACGAGCAGATCACCGCCGAGGCCACGCCGGACTGGACCGCCCGAGCGGCCACGATCGGAGACAGCCCGCGCGACATGCGGCTGGGGGCCGAGCACGGCGTGCCGTTGCGGATCGGCGTCAGCCGCGACCGGGACCCCTCCGCGCTGGTCGAGGCGGGGGCGACGCACGTCGTCCACGCGCTCTCCGACGTCCTCCCGATCCTCGCCACGGCGTAAGCCGCCGCGGCACTACTGCTCACGCGACAACACCGATCGCCCGCCGTCCACCGGCACCGTCGCGCCGCTCACGAAGCTCGCCTCCGGCCCTAGCAGGTGCGCGATCACCGCGGCGATCTCCTCCGGCTTCCCCACGCGCTCGAGCGCGTGCAGACGCGCCTGCCCAGCCGCATCCGGCCGTCCCGTGTTCACAGAGCCCACCGCGACGGCGTTCGCCCTGATCCCGCGCGGCCCGTAGTCGACCGCCACCGCCCGCGTCAGCCCCTCGATCGCCGCCTTCGCGGTCGCATACGGCAGGCACCCGGGGACCGGCCGGCTCGCCTGGTGCGAGGACACGTTCACGATCGCGCCCCCACGTCCGCGCGCCAGGAAATGCCGCACCGCGGTCGCACACCCCACGAGCGCCATGTCGAGGTTGCGCCCGATCAGCTCCCGCACCGCCCCCGCGCCCTCGTGCAGTGCGGCATCGCGGAACACCGCGGCGTTGTTCACCCAGCCGTCCAGCGGGGAGGCGAGCTCCGCCGCTCGCTCCGCCACCTGCTCATCCGCTGCGTCGCCGACCACCGCCACGACGCCGGGCCACTCCTGCACCCACCCGACCGCCGCCGCATCCCGCTCGATCACCACGACGGACCCGTCGCGCGCCAACCGCTCGGCAACTGCCCGCCCGATCCCACGCCCACCGCCCGTCACCACACAATTCATCCCCCCAACCTAAACGGGGCGCGGATCTCACGGAAGTCGCCAGAATGGGCCCGTGAGGCCGCAGGACTCGAGCAGTGACTGGTTGTGCTCGCGGGTGTGGGGACTCCACTCCGGGTCCAATCGGTCGCCGTACCACGGCTGGGCGAGCTTCCACAGTGAGACGAGATCGGTGACGTGGCCAGGCGGTGAGCCGGTGCGTTCGAGCCACGCATCGACGTGCTCGCGTGAGCAGAACGTGCGGATGTCGGTGCAGGTCGCCACGACGTCCTCCCACCACTCCGCGGCCGGCCGCGGGAGGCGGGCGACGAAGTCCTCGACCGGAGGCTCGGTGGGAGACGCGGCGTAACGCAGCTCACGCCCGCATGACGGGCAGACGGTGAGGATCTCCAGCCGCTCGCCCAGCGCCGCGACGATCCCGAAGCTGTCCCATGCGCAGCCGCCCCACCAGAAGCGGTCGCCGGCGCGCAGGACGAAGCCCATCGGCCAGGCCGAGAACGGGTGCGCCATGCGAACCCCGTCGCCCGCCGGCGTGAGCACGATCGCGTGCAGGTCGTGGAGCTCGCGCAGCCCCGCGATGACCGCGTCCGGCCCCAACGAGAGCGTGGCGGAGAGCTCGGCCGGCGAGGGCGGACGGCCTTCGTGGGCGAACGTGGCGTAGATGGCGGCGCGGATGGCTCGGGAGCCGGCCGTCACAGCGCCGCTCGCACGGCATCGACCACCAAGGCGATCTCCTCGGGCGTCGTGTGCGAGGACAGCGGGAGCGCCAGGTGGCGATCCGCGGCGGCCTCGGCGGACGGCAGCGACCCGTAGGCGGCGTACGACGCGTACTCGGTCAGCTCATGCAGCACCGGGTAGCGCGTCGTCTGCACCCCTTGCGCGGCGATCGCGTTGCGGGCCTGGGCCCGCGCCTCACCCGACTCGAACAGGATCGGGAACGCGAAGTGGGAGGCGGCCTCGACCGCCGAGTCGTCCCACATCAGCGTCACGCCGTCCAGCCCCCCGAGCCGCTCACGGTAGGTCCGCACGACCGAGCGCCGGTGCGCGATCGCCGCGCCCACGCGCGGGAGCCGCGAGAGCCCGAGCGCCGCGCGCGGCTCGTCCAGCCGGAAGTTGAACCCGATGTCGACTACGTCGTAGGAGTCCTCGTGCCCGCGGTGGCGATCCCACGTCCCCGACGTCATCGCGTGCGAGCGCAGCAGCCGCACCTTCCGCGCCAGTTCCTCGTCGGCCGTCAGCACCATCCCGCCCTCGCCCAGGCACAGCTGCTTCTTCGAGAAGAAGGACAGGCAGCCGAGCTCGCCCGCCGTGCCCGCGAGGCCGCCGTCGACCTGCGCACCCAGCGCCTGCGCGGCGTCCTCGATCAGCGCGATCTCCCGCTCCGCGCACAGCGCGCGCAGCGCGGCGACGTCGGCGGGATACCCGCACATGTGCACCGCGATCACCGCTCGCGTGCGATCGGTGATCCGTCGCGCGACGTCGTCGACCGAGAGGTTCGGCGACTCGGAAGACGTCACGTCGGCGAGCACCGGCACCGCCCCCAGATAGCGCGGCGCGTGCGCGGTGGCCAGGAAAGTGAACGCGGGCACGATCACCTCGTCCCCCGGCCCGATCCCGAGCGCGTCGCACGCGAGATGCAGCGCCGCCGTCCCCGACGACACCGCGACCGCGAACGGCGAGCCGGTCCACTCCGCCACCGCCGCCTCGAACGCCGCCGTCCTCGGCCCCATGGTCAGCCAGCCGGAGCGCAGGCACTCCGCGACCGCCGCGAGGTCCTCCTCGGCCATCTGCACGTCGGTCAGGGGAACGACCCAGGTCACGCCGCGAGGCCCTCCGCGAGCGCCGCGACGACGCGATCCTGCGTCGCGTCGTCCATCTCCGGGAACAGCGGAACGGTGATCTCGGCG
This sequence comes from uncultured Solirubrobacteraceae bacterium, assembly GCA_963837485.1. GTDB lineage: Bacteria > Actinomycetota > Thermoleophilia > Solirubrobacterales > Solirubrobacteraceae > Solirubrobacter. The sequence continues at coordinate 326,467 of CAWINP010000002.1, forward strand.
CGCGCGATGTGCTCGGAGCGCGGCAGCGACACCGTCCCGAAGCGCTCCCGGTACGCGGTGAACTCGTGGATCGCGGGATAGAACAGCGACGTCTGCACGCCTCGCTCGCGCATCAACCGGCGTACGCCGTCGCGGCGCGCCTCGTCATCGACCACGACCGGCATCACGTAACAGGTCGAGTGATCGACGGCCTCGTCCGCGTAGGGGACCGACACCCCCTCGACGCCGGCCAGCTTCGCCCGGTACGCGCGCGTCAGCTCCCGCCGCCGCGCGACGTCGCTCCCCAGCCTCCGCAGCCGTGACAGCAGCAGCGCCGCGCGCGGCTCGTCGAGCCGGTAGTTGAACCCCAGCCCGACCGCGTCGTAGGAGTCCGTCCGCCCGGTGTAGCGGCTCCAGGACCCGGAGGTCATCCCCTGCGAGCGCAGCGACCGGGCGAGCGCGGCGACCTCGTCGGAATCCGTCGCCACCAGCCCGCCTTCGCCGCACGCGAGGACCTTGTTGGAGAAGAACGAGAACGCGCCCGCGAGGCCCCAGGTGCCGAGCATCCGCCCGTCGACGTCCGCGTCGGGCGCGTGCGCGACGTCCTCGATCAGCGCGATCCCGCGCGCGTCGCACAACTCGCGAAGCTCGCGCACCGGCGCCGGGTAGCCGGCGAAGTGCACGACGCACACCGCGCGCGTCCGCGGAGAGAGCTTGGCCTCGACATCGGCGGGGTCGAGCGAGAGGTCGTGCGGCCCGAGGATGTCGGCGAACACCGGCCGGCCGCCGCAGTAGATCGCGGCGGCGGCGGTCGCGGCGAACGTCATCGCCGGGACCACGACCTCGTCGCCGGGTCCCACGCCGGCGGCGAGATAGGCGAGGTGCAGCGCGGCCGTGCACGACGAGACGGCGACCGCGTGGCGAGCGCCCAGATGCGCGGCGAACGTCTCCTCGAACTCCGCCGTCCGCGGCCCCATCGTCAGCCAGCCGGAGCGCAGCACCTCCATGACCGCCTCGATGTCCTCCGGATCGAGCCGGAGATCGAACAGCGGGACCTCAGGGAATGTTCCGGTAGCGCGCATCGAAGGAGTCGGGGAACCGGCCGGCGTCGAGCGCCTCGATGACCTCGGCGATGCCGGCCGGCACGGTCATGGTCACCTCATACCCGAGACGGTCGCGGATCTTGTCGAAGGACACCTTGTAGTCGCGCGGGTCCTCGTTGCGTCCGACGAAGGAGACATCGCCGCGGTCGGTCTGCTCGCGGATCAGCTCCACCAGGTCGAGCTTGCGGAAGTTCTGCGTCGAGTCGCCGACGTTGAAGACCTGCCCCGCCACCGCATCGGCGGGCGCCTCGAGCACGGTGCGGATCCCGCGCGCGGCGTCGCGCACGTGGACATAGGGGCGCCAGAACTGCTCGCCGAAGACCTCCAGCTTGCGGTCGGCCCACAGGTCGCGCGTGAACTCGTTGACCGTGAGGTCGAAGCGCATCCGCGGAGCGACGCCGAACACAGTGGCGAAGCGCAGGCACGTGACGGCGTACGGAGGATCGGCGAGGCCGAGCAGGTGGGTCTCGACCTCGACCTTGTGCTCCGCGTACAGCGACACCGGCGCGAGCAGGCCGGTCTCGTCGATCGGCACGGCCGGATCGGCCATCCGCCCGTAGTTGGAGCACGTCGAGGCCATCACGAAGCGCTCGACGTCGGCTTCGGCGGCGAGCGCGAGCGACGCGTCGACGTTGATCGCCCGCGCGACCTCGGGATCCCGCGCGCACGCCGGGTCGCCGACGATCGCCGCGAGGTGGACGACCGCGTCGGCGTCGCGCAGCGCCTCCGCGCGAGCCGAGGCATCGCGGACGTCGCCCTCGATGACCCGCACGCCGCGCTCGCGCAGCTCGTCCGCGAGATCCCGTTGGCCGTGCAGGAGCACGTCCAGCACCGTCACGTCGCGTCCGGCGCGCAGCAGCTCGTCCACGGCCAGCAGGCCGATGTAGCCCGCGCCTCCCGTCACCAGCGTCCGCGCCATCAGCGCCGCGCCTCCAAGCTCAGCCTGCCGCTGCAGCCGACCCGCCGTTCCACGACCACCTCCGTCCCGTCTGAAGTCCCGCGCACGGGCATCGCCGGACTGTACTCGGCCGGTAGCCCGCGCACGTCCAGCATTTGACAAATCTGATTTTCTATTCGTGTGAACGTCGTCAGCGCGCCGCTCGCTCCCCTCCGCCAGGCGGTCTTGGAGCAGCTGCGCGAGCCCTCGTCGGCAACCGAGGTGGCCGCGCGGCTCGGCGAGAGCCGCCAGCGCGTGAACTACCACGTGCGCGCGTTGGAGCGCGGCGGTCTCGCCGAGCTGGTCGAGGAGCGCCCGCGGCGCGGCTGCGTCGAGCGCGTGGTGCGCGCGACCGCCGACGCCGTCGTCGTCGAGCCCACCGTGGTCGGCTCGGTGGGCGCGCAGGACCGCTTCGCCGCCGACGCCCTGTTGCAGAACGGCGCGCGGTTGGTCCGCGACGTCGCGGCGGCACGGCGAGCCGCCGACGAGCGCGGTCAGCGGCTGTTGACGTTCGCGATCGAGGCGGAGGTCGGATTCGAGCAGCCGAGTGACTTGGAGCGCTTCGCCGATGCCCTCGCCGACCGCATCGCCGAGCTCGCCGCCGAGTTCGGCCCCGGCCGGCGCCGCTACCGAGTCATCGTCGGAGGCCACCCCACATGAGCATGGACAAGCCCTACCGCGTCGAGGTCAGCGTCGACGCCCCGCGCGACGTCGTCTGGCGCGCACTGACCGAGCCGGAGCAGATCCGCCACTGGTTCGGGTGGGACTACGACGGGTTGGACGACGAGATCGACCTCATCTTCGTCAAGCACGCCCGCCTCGTCGCACCCGACCGCATCGAGATGTCCGACGACGGCCTGATCGAACTCGAGGACCACGGCGCGCGAACCCTGATCCGCGCCACCAAGCCCGGCGACCTGAACGCCGCCGAATGGCAGGACGTCTACGGCGACATCGAGGAGGGCTGGATCACCTTCTTCAACCAGCTCCGCCACCGCCTGGAGCGCCACCCGGACTCGAACCGCCGCATGATCATCCGCAAGGCCAACCTCGCCGGGCTCCCAGAGATCCCCGGCCAGCCGTGGCACGAGAGCCGCTTCCAGCGCGGCGCCGACGCCGACGGCGCCCTGGCCATCGTCTTCGCCAAGCCCAACGGCGGCGAGGCGATGCTGCTCGTCACCACTTACGACCTCGACGACGACACGTTCGCCGCCACCGAGCAACGCTGGGACGCCTGGTGGTCCCAACTCCCGCGATAGAATGCCCGTCCCCCTGAGGGCGCGTAGCTCAGTGGGAGAGCGCTCGCTTCACACGCGAGAGGTCGCAGGTTCGAAACCCGCCGCGCCCATGGTCCTGGAACCGCGCTACGGCGCGGTTTCGTCGTTCTCGGGGTCGTCTTTGGGCTCGTCCTCGTCCGGATTCGTGCCCACTACGTGCCCATTGGCCTCGTCGTACGCGTCGAGCAGCTCGCGGTCGTTGCCGTCGGCGTCGCGCGCGAGATGGCCGTAGGTCGCGTCGATCACCGGCACGCTCGTGCCCATCCGGCGGGCGAGCGTGAAGATGCTCATGCCCGCCGCCAGGCTCCACGTCGCGAACGTGTGGCGCATGTCGTAGATGCGCCGGTGCTCGACGCCGGCCGCCTTGAGCGCGGGCGTCCACTCGCGGCTGCGCCAGTTGTTGATGTCGATGCGCGCCGCCGCCTGCCGCGGGGAACAGGATGCCCTCGCGGTGCGGCAGCGTCTTCCAGCGCGGCGATCACCTTGCGGCGGATCGGCACACGCCGGCGCGAGCGCGCGGTCTTCGCGTACGTCTTCAGCTTGCCCTTGGCGTACGCGCGCCGGATCGTGAACACGCCGGCCTCCAGGTCGACGTCGGTCCAGTCGGCGCCGAAGGTCTCCTCCGGGCGCGCGCCCGTGCCGACGTTGAAGATCGCGATCGGCCCGAACGGCCCGAGCTCGGCGGCGACGGCGTCGACCTCGTCCCAGCTCTCGAACGGCACGAACTCCGGCCGCGGGTGCTGCGGGTTCTTGACGTCGAGCGCGGCGTTGCGCTCGATCCACTGCCAGCGCACTGCGGCCGCGAGCACCTGCCGCAGCGCGCGGTGCGCGCCGTGGCGCATCGTCTCAGGCATCTTCGCCCGCCAGCGCGAGATCTCGAGCGCATTCAGGTCGCCGATCGCCTCGTCGCCGAACGCGTCCGTGGCCTTGATCAGGTAGTAGCGCAGCCACTCCTTGCTCGCCGGCGCGCCCTGGTACTGGTCCAGGAACGCGTCGACGAGCTCCTGCAGCGTGACCTCGGGCCGGTACAGCGGGCCGAGCCGCGCCTTGCGCATCTCGTCATCGAGCACGGCCTTGGCCTCGGTCTTGGTCCGGAAGCCGCCGCGCTGCCTGCGAACACCGCGAGCGTCGCGCCAGCGGATCGCCCAGCCGGCGGCGGTGCGCTTGATCTCGCCCGTCCGAGCGCGCCCGCCGCTCGCGCTCACCGCGGCTCCTCGGAGATCAGCGCCGCCTCGATCTCGCTCCACCGGAACCGCACCGGTCGCCCGCGGCCGATGCGCAGCCGCCGGCCCGGCAGCACGCCCTCGTCGAAGTAGCGCAGGACCGTGCACGGCGCGATCCGCAGTCGCTCGGCGACCTCGCGGGCGGTCAGGAACGGCTCGAACTCGGCCGCTGGTGCAGCGCCTCCCGCTGCGGTGTCTCGCATCGGTGCCCCCTTCGGGTTGGTGGGTGGTCGCACAGCTCTTCGCGCGCGATTCGGCGCGCTTCTCGCTCTCTCGCCCGGCCTTGCTCGGCCAGGAAGTCCTCGACGGTTGTGAAGTGGCCGAAGCCGACGGCATCGAAGCGGCCACGGCGCTGCTCGGGCGCCGCCGCGGCGATCGCGAGTTGTGATCTGTCGCGCGAGCGCTTGAGCAGCTGCTCGTGCACGAAGGCCTCGCGGTCGGCGCGCAGCTGCTTGAACGTGGTCGAGTAGCGGCGGCTCTTGGTCAGGCAGTGTCCGCGGTAGCCGAAGTTGTGCGCGTTGCGCGCGAGCTTGCGGTCCGCGACCTGGCCGTCGAGCACGAACGCCTCGCGCATGAATGCGCGCACGTGCTCACGGACCGGCAGCTCGTCGACGTCGTGCTCGGCGACGCGATGCAGGACGCCGCCGGCCTGCTCGGTCGCCTTGGTCGCGTACTTGGCGAGGTAGCCCGCGCAGCGGCCCGGCTCCAGCGCTTGGCCGACGCCGATGTGCTGCACATCGAGCTGCTCGCCCCAGGTGACGTAGCCGCCGCCGACCTCGGCCGGCACCGGAACCGTGACCGCGGCGGCCGCCGCGCGCAGCGCGTCCTCGAGCAGCTCGACGGTGAACCGCGCGTCCGGGCGCTCGCACGTCGCTCGGCCCGGTACTTGGGCATCGCGCGATCGAGCCGGATCACGACGTGCAGATGCACGAGCCCGCGCTGCTGGTACTCGGCGACCTTCACGTACGCCGCGCGCACGAGGCGCTTCAGCCGCTTCTGCGTCACGCCGAGCCGGCGCGCGAGCTTGCGCGGCAGGTAGATCGTGGTCCGCCGCCACAGCTCGCCGAGCAGGTTGTTCCACAGCACCGCGCCCGCGTAGTCGAAGCACTCGCGGCACAGCGGCTCGCCCAGGCACGGATCGTCCTCGGCGTGCACGCGCGTGCACGAGAGCGGGTTGCCATGCGGGCAGACCGGCGCGTCGCGGCGGGGCCTGCAGCGCCGCGGCTGCCCGTCCGGTCCGAGCACGCGAGTGTGGACCGGCCCGAAGCTCGGCGCCGTCAGCGTGGCGAAGATCATCGGGTGCTCGGCGACGCTGTCCGGGACGCCCTTGCCGCCGCGCATCCCGGCGGCGATCAGGTGATACGCGTCCTAGCGGTAGCGCTCGGCGCATGCGGGGCAGACCGCCTCGCGCCGGTTCCCGCACGCCTTCCTGAGCACGCCGTCGGGCTCATCGCGCGTCGACCACACCGAATGCCAGCGCCCGTCCGCGCCGCACGTTTCCACGTCTCCCTTCAGCCGGACCGGCCGGGCGCAGTAGCCGGTCGAGCGCAGCTGCTTCTCCAGCTTGGGGAAGTCGTCGCGACGGGCACGCTCGGCGAGCTCCGCGACCAGCTCGGGCGTCAGCGCGATGGTCATCGCAGCGCGTGGCTCTCCAGCGCCGTGCGCAGGGCGTAGATCTCGGCTTCGAGTTCGCGGATGCGTTCGAGGTAGCGCGCCTTGGTCGGCTTGCGGCCGGCGAGGTACATGCGCGCGTACTTCTCGGCGTGCCGTGGCTCGCAGAAGCGGTGGTTGCCGCTGTTGACGCGGAACGGCGCGCCGCAGAGCTGGCAGTTGCGCAGCTCGTACCACTCGCCCTCGTCGCGAACCCACGCCGCGACCGTGCTGCGCGGGACTTGCAGCTCCGCAACGATCTGCCGGATCGAGAGCCCGTCGGCGCGCAGCCGGTGCACGTTCGCGCGGTCGCGTTCGCGCTGCTTCATGACGATGCCTCGGCATCGAGCGCGGCGTCCATGCGGATCAGCAGCGCACGCTGCGCGAGCTGGTCGACGGCCTGGTCGTCGAGGTAGAAGCAGCGCAGCCGGACCGGCAGCCCGTCCTCGGCGAGCAGCAGGCCGATGCCGCGCTGCGTCGGCGCGATCGTCGCGGCGGTGTGGCCGAGGCTGGCCCAGCCTTGGCCGAGGATCGTGTCGGAGGCCTGCGGGGTGGTGCAGCGCAGCGCGAGCCGGAAGCCGAACAGGTCGCGCAGCGCGGACGGCACGACGTCGGCCGCGGGCTTCTGCGTGGCGGCGATGACGATGACGCCGGCGGCGCGGCCGCGGGCGACGAGGTCGCGCAGCAGCTCGGCGAAGCGGGTCCGTTGCTTGCGGTCCTCGGCGGTCAGGTAGAACGCCAGCTCGTCGCAGGCGATCACGTGCAGCGGCAGGCCGTCGCCGCGGGCGATCTTGCGCGCGCCGGTCGAGAGCAGCTCGCGGTAGCGGCGCTCCATCTCCTCGCGCACCGCTTCGAGCAGCGCGATCGCGTCGTCGATGTTCGGGCCGGCGAGCCGTTCGGCGCATGGCTGCCACGCCGCCAGTTCGACGAGCTTGCCGTCGAGCAGCCAGAGCTTCACGGTCGGATCGAGCGCCGCGGTCGCGAGCACCAGGCTCATCGCCGCGCTCTTGCCCGCGCCGGGCTCGCCGCCGAGCAGCAGGTTGCGCTCGGGCAGCGCCATCGTGACCGTGCCGCCGAGCTCGTCGACGCCGACCGGGAACGCATCCCACAGCGACAGCGGCCCGGTCGCGTCCACCCACGGCCAGGCCGCCGTCACACCATCGAGCGGATCACGCCGCACCAGCAGCGCGGTGCCCCACGCGGCGTGCTTGGGGTCGCGATGAACGCGGACCTCGCGCGCGCCGAGACAGGCGGCGAGCTGCTCGGCGTGCGCGGCGACGGTCGGGATCGACGAGCCGCGCGAACAGCGGATGCGCACCAGCTCGCCCGCCGGCACCTGCCACACACGCCGAGCCGCGACGCGCGGAAGGCCGACGTCCAACCAGGCCCGCCGCCACGCACGCCGCACCCGGTTCGCCTTCAGCCACCGCCACAGCGCCCCGCGCGCACCCGGAGTCACGACGACAGCCGCGACGGTCGCTCCGACTGCGATGGACGCACTGAGCGGCCCGAGCGGACGCGCGAGCAGCCGCCACGCGACGTACGGCACGCCGACGAGCGCCAGCTCGAGCCGCCACCGCCAGACGCCGCCGAGCGCGCCACCCACGAGGACGGCCCAGGCCTCGGCCGCTGTCTGCCGTCGCGCCACGGCGATCACCCGTCCACGCACTCCCGCGCGGCGAGCAGCTCGTGGACGTCGGCGCGCAGCTCGTCGACCTGATCGGCCGCGGCGGTCGCCGATGCGGCGAGGTAGCGCAGGTCCGCCGAGCTGCCCACGAGCGCGACGTCGTCGGAGCCGATGATCTCGACCCACAGCACGCCGCGCCCGTCGCCGCGCACGATCGGCAGCGGCTCGATCCGGCCGACGTCGCCGAGGTTGACGGCGCAGCGGACCATCTAGGCCGCCGCCTTCTCCCCGCCGGCCGGGCGCAGCTTGGCCGAGTGGATCGCGGCCGCGCGGAACGACATGCCCGTGCGGTCCTCCATCTTCCACGGCTGGGCCGTCATGCCCTCGACGCGAACCATCTCGCCCTGCGCGACGTTCGGGTCGCCGACGATCGAGACCTTGATGATGTCGGCCTCGCCGTCGCCGAGCGCGACCAGCTGGACGCCCCAGAGCACTTCGCCGTTGGCGTCGGTGCGCGGCGCGCGGCTCTCGCGCGGCTTGTCCGCCTCGAACTTGCGCAGCGGCTCGGCGGGAGCCACCACGAGGAACTGCAACCGGCTCGTATCGATCGGCAGCCTCACGACGTACGACCTCCTAGTCACTGCATGGACGACGAATCCGTCCACCACAGTAGCGACTAATCCGCCATCTTGTCAACGACGAATCCGTCCGTATGATGACCGGAGCCGTGGAAGCCAGCGAAGAACAGCCCAACTTCGGCGACGTCCTCCGCCGCTTGAGGCAGGAAGCCGGCCTCTCCCAAGCCGGACTCGCCGCGGCCGCCGGCATCCACCTCCGCCAGATCCACCGCTACGAGAGCGGCGAGCAACAGCCCGCCCTCGACGTCGCCCAGCGTCTGGCCTCCGCCCTCGGCGTCACGCTCGACGAGCTCGCCGGCGGCTCAAGCGATCGCGTCACGCTCGACGGCACCTGGTGGGCCGCCTGGCAGACCTTCAGCGAAGGCGACCAGGTCATCGCCACCCAACCCGTCGGCCTCAACCAGCACGGCTCCACGATCTCCGATCGAAGCGCTCGAACGCAGCTCCGAGAACGAACGCGGCGGCTACCTCTGGCGCGGCGAGCTGCGCCTCTGGGACGGCCAAGTCCTGATGGGCTACTACGCCGCCGCCGACGGCAACGTCCGCAGCAAGGGCACCATGTACCTCGTGCTCCACGCCCAAGGCGACTACGCCCACGGCCGCTGGGTCGGCCTCTCCTACGACGGCCCCGTCATCAGCGGCTACGCCACCCTCGCCCGCACCCAGGACGCCGCCCAAGCCGTCATGACCCGCCTACTCGAGGAAGCCGAGACGCCGGCATGACCGACACAGACGATCTCGTCGAAGTCACGATCACCGCGCCCGACCGCGACTGGCTCGTCGACCTCTGCCGCCAGCTCGTCGAAGCCCGCCTCGCCTCATCAGCACACGTCGTCCATCCTGTCACGAGCATCTATCGGTGGGATGACGCGATTCACGAGGCGACTGAGGCGCGCGCCTTCCTTCGGTCGCGGCTCGCGCTTGTCGACGACATCACCGCCTATGTAGTCGAGCGCCACCCGTACAAAGTGCCCAACATCACGGCGATCCTCCTCACGGCCGGCAATCCGGGCTATCTGGCCTGGGTGCGCAAGGAAACGGTCGACTGGCAACCCAATCGCTGAGACGTTGTCGCTCCACGATCGCGCGATCCGCACATGGTCTCTGGGCGTCGATCCGCGCGAGCGTTTCGTGGTCCAGCTATGCATGCGCGACAACGCGCTGGCGCACGCGGTTAGGATTACGCAATCGATCGAGACGCCCTGAATCAGCTCATCTCCGGACTTCCATGGGCCTGGCGGGAGGACATCCTCGGGTACACCAACAGCGTCGCGGACGCGGCACCTGCGATCTACGCCGAGACGCAAGTCACTGAGGACGATGTGCCCACGGATGACTTCCTGGGCGTGGTTATGGCGTGGCGCTTGTGGTCCAAGCTCGACGCCCTCTACTGGCTGCTCACCAACTCGATCGCGATCGCGGAGCAACAGCAACTTGCTGGCTTCTCCGTAGGTCGCTCTCGCTATACATCGGGAAGCGAGGCCGATCGAACGCTGCGCGACTTGCGACGTGGCATTCGCCAGCAGTTCTCAGAGGCTGGTGCTGAGCACGTACTATCCGCAAAGGGGTCGCGCGAGGTCCTAGTCCTGATGGCCGCAAGCTGATGGCGCTGGATTCGTCGAAACTGGGTCGCGCCGTCGGCGACTTCATGGCACGTCATCGGACCTCGTTCAATCAGGTCGCACGCCGCGACTCTCAGATTCTCGAAATTGGCGCACTTTGCATCGCAACCCGCCACTACGAATCGGCTGGCTACACAGTCTCGGTCCAGCGTCCGAGGGACGGGGTCTTCCGAGTCAACACAACCGCACGTGGCAGACCCTGGAACTTCTCGTACTTCAGCATTGTCAACAACAGCCATGAGTACGAAATCTACGCGAATCTGGCGGTGCAGAGCGCCTATGGCCTTGATGAGGGACAGTATGTCGTCGACGTTGCGGTTGTAAAGGGCGGTACAGTGCCCACGCGGAAACCACAGGCTCCTTGGGTTGGGACAAGGAACGACGACCTCGTGACCTTTCTCGAAGCTAAAGCGATAGTCATATATCCGATGCTGATTGCGCAGTTCGTGGGCATCGTTCACGAGATCAAGCCACGCTTTCTTGGCGGCCGACGTCCCCGCGGTTTCCTCGTTCAGCGTCACCTCGATCCGACCTTGGTTTCACTCGGATACACGCACGGGATTTCGGCCAAAATCATCAACAAGTTCGTGGACCGCCGGTTTCATATCGGGGTGCTGGGCCACTTCGATGCCGCGATACGTCGGGTGGCGGCAGACCCATTCGACTCCCCATTCGCCCGTGCCACCGTGTGACTTCGCATTCAACGCTCGCTAGTGGAAACAGGCCGATGCAACCCGCTCCAAGATCATCCACCTGAATCGGAATACTCGTCGATCTGTGCGCTTCCGAAGGGACCATCAGTCGCTGATCGATCCGCTCGCGTCGCAGCTCTGGGAGAGCGCCCACGACGTCGAGGCGCGCGAGGAGTCGAGGCCTCCCGCGCACGAGGTGATCGAGTGGCATCTGACGTATGCCGCGGAGGCCTATCTGCCGTCGCATGCAGAGCGTCTTCAGGAGGCATTGAAAGAGCAGGGGTGGACGTCGAGCTGGAGCCCGCCGCCGCCGGATCTGGTGCACTCGTTGCGGAGAAGCGCCTTCGGCGGCGCATGGACAAACCTCGGTGTCGTGTTTCCTCCCGGCCATACCTACTGGGGCGACGTCAAGGAGGGGGCTCTTCCGGACGGCGTTGCGAGCGTTCAACTTGCGCTGTGGTCTGTGACCCCATCCCTCACTGTGCTTGTCTCGGTCTTTGAATGGGATAGCGAGCAAGCCGAGTCGCTGGATCGACTTGCGAAGTCGGACTTCTCCCGTATCAACCTGCCTATGGCAGGTAGGCGCCGACAAATAGTCGACCCGTTCGCGCACAAGCGGATGGAGATTGACAGAAGAAGACGTGAGCTCCGGCGGCGGGTGGGCGGATGGCTGGCAGAGAGAGCGCCTGGGGCCTTCACGGACCTTGGCCAGCCACTCCCTGCGCTGGACGTGCTCACTACCGCTCTCGCTCGCCCGTTCGAGGACATCCCTTCGCAGACCGGGTGGTACGACTACCGGGTTGCGCTCTCGCTTGACGCGCCGTTTCAAGTCGGTCTGAGCCCGTCGCTACCCCATTGGCGACTGGCCTTCCCGGACGGTGGTCGAGATGAACACGTGCTCACACTCGCGGCACGAACCATCGACGCCTTCGACTGTTTGGAACGAGAGGGCGGCTACGAAGTAAACCGCTTTGGGCTCTCCTCGTATCTCAGATATCGAGTCGATGACCTCGTCTGCGGGTGGGCTGCGATGAACCTCATAGGCGCGCTTAGAGCCGAACTCTCGCGTGCGCGTGATCGGGGCCCCGCGGAGAACGAAGGTTCTGGCGCGTTCGCTAGACGACTGTCACGTGATGTCGATCAGGTACTGAGGCGCGGGGCCGATGCCAGCGCCTTCTGTGCCGAAGTTCTGCATCGGCCGGAGGAGCTCGGGCCACTCCGCGTGTTTCGAGGACTCGACTTCACCCTTGAGGCTCAGGTGGGTAGGAAGGTCGACCTGTCGAACGATTGGCCGCGCTGGCTCAGCGATCAAGCCAGAGTCGTCGAGCGGCTAGAACAGGACCTACAGCGCCGCGTATCAACCGCCGCTCAGCTGTCCGGCCTTGTCGTGAGCATCCGCGTCCAAGACCAGATGCGTCTACTCACGCTCGCGGCTGTCGTCTTCGCGATCGCGGCGCTCGTAGTGGGGATTCTTCAGTTGTGAGCCTCAGATCGGGTGTCCGGCGTAGCGGCGTCTGATCCTAGAGGAGCGAGACGATTAGGAGGTGCCTCTCCTTCCGCAATAGCTCGCTCAACGACACGTCTCCCGATCTCTGCGCCAGCGACAGCAGCGACGCCGCGCCGGCGCTCGTTGGGATCAAGCACTACATACCCGACATACTCGGGCCGGCCGTCGTCTCCCTTCACCCAGAAGCCCTTTGGCCATCCGCGCCGTACGTTCTCGAGGCCGACCCCGGGATCGTCCGGATCCGCCGGATACAGCATCACCTGCTGCGACTGGCGCGGCCGCTCGACCTCCGCAGGGAACCGCTTCGCCTGCGAGCGAACGGCGGTCACGATCGACTGCGAGCGTCCGAAAATGAAGCGCTCTGCCCACGCGTAAGTCCGAAGGTTGACGCGACGTACTTCCACGGAATCGAGCGTCATCTTGCCGATTCGCGGGAGCCCGTCCTCGAGCATCAGAGCGTGGCACGGGCTGAGGGGAAGCGTCGACCTAGCATCAGGCGAACTCCGCAATCCGTGCCCGGACCATGGAAACCGCGGGCTCGGATCCGTAATCGATAGCGCGCGGTCAGAGATCACGAACTCCCCTTCACCCGCCTCGAGAAGTACCCACTGCATCGCGTAGATCGTCTCAGCGACCTCATCTGCTGTGGAAAGGAGCAAGTCAAAAGCCTGCACCTTCGGATCCGCGATCCGAATCGCGCCGCTCTGCAGTCGCTCGATCATGTACTGCCGCATACGCTCGATCTCGGCGTCATCGGCGTCTTCTGAGATCGCCTCGCGATAGCCGTCACGGAACGCAATCGGGTCCTCGAAATGCACACCGAACATCGCGTCGGACAACATCTGAGAGGTGTTGCCGAGATGCGTAAGGGCTGCCGGCCCGCGACTGTACTGAAACGCCAGGAAGAGCGAGAGAGTTTCGCGATCAGCCGCGCTGAGATGCAGAGGGTCCGCAATGAGGCGATTGATCGCAGGGGCGCTGTGCTTCTCGATAGTCGAGAAGAACGATTCCAGGGTATTGTCCCGTCCACTCTCGGTCTCTTGCGCGTACAGATGCTTCTCGAAGGCTGCGCTGTCGGGTGTCGTCCTTTGAGGCTTGCCCGACCGCGTGTCGAGCTGATACATCCATCCCCGACGATCGCCCGGAGGCAACGCAAACTTTGCCAGCAGGAATGCAGGCACAAAGTGATGCCGCTTGGCAGCCGTTTTCGGGAAGTCCTGACGACCTTCGCCGATCTCGACGAGCTCCCGGGCAAGAGGACCTATCGCCGTCGATGTCACGCCCGAAATGATAGTCCGGAGACTTGCGAGGATTCGAACCCGCTCGTCGCGATTCTGAACGGTGTAACCGAGTTCTCTACAACATCAAGGGCGGCTCGCTTCGCTCGCCGCCGCCGGCTGCGGGCGGCCGCAAGCGGCCGTCCTCGCCGGCGCGTGTCGACGTCCACCCGTCAGGATGCAGGTGTGCCGCCGCAGCAGTGGACCCGCGATCCGATGCAGGTGCTCCAGCCGCTCGCCGCGTCTTCCCAGGAAGGCGGTGCGCTCGTGCTCTGGGCCGTCTGGTGCGCAGACGCGCTCGACTACGCTGACGCCATCGACGACGAGTTCTTCGGCCAAGGCAACACGCGCGGATTTCAGCCGGAAGTCATCGACCTCGCGCACGTCAGATGGGCAGCAGGCACAGCTTCCACCGCGATCGACCTCTGCGCCGCGGCGCTAGGAAGCTGGTACTGCGGCGTCCTCGCCGGCGCTCACCAGCTCGATCTCAGAAAGATTCGGCCCTGGGCACACAACAAGAACGTCTCGGCCACCCGCGCCAAACTGCCACCCGCAGGACGTGCGTGGGTCCGACGGACATGGGTTGACGCCGACTACAAGACGCTCCTAGCACTGCGCAACCCCTTCACGCACTCGCGGCTCCCGAGGCACCTCACCCGACCGACATCCGGGCATAGCGGGCGCACCGCCTTCCCCCTCCCCCCGCGTCCCGGCAGCTCACCGACCATCGACTCGCGCACCGCCGTGCTGGTAGCACGAGACGTCGCCCGCGTACACGTTCAGGACTTCCTCGATGAGGTCGACGCGCGGCGCCTTGGACCGTGACCGGGGCATGCCGGCTGGGGCGACCGCCCGTCTGTACCGCCGACGGGTAGCTCCGAACGTCCGTCGGCGTCAAGAGGACTGCTCCACAGCTCGCTGCGCTCGGGCCTGTCGGCCTCCAATTGACCCCGCCGGGCCGCCTCCGCTGATGGGCTGGTCAACCCGGCTCCGCCAGGAGTGCGGAACAAGCCCGCCACGTGGACACCACGGACACACGAGATCGAAACCGGCACGATCACGGCGTCCCAGGCCAAGCCGGAAGCCGCGCTGCAGAGCGGATCGGCGACGACCGCAAGCCCGCGCGCGACCGCCGCAGATGCATCGCACACAGGAGGCCACCAAGCGGACGCCGCGTGCCCACTACGTGCCCGCGGAGACGAGAAACGCGCTCTCGACGCCGCGGAGAGCCGCGCTGTAGAGCCAAACGAGCGACGCGCGACCCCCTGTCTCCCCTTCACACGCGAGAGGTCGCAGGTTCGAAACCCGCCGCGCCCATCACACGGAAGCCCTGCACTGCGGGGCTTCTTCTCGTTGTGGGCGGCCTGTTGATCTCTCGTCGACACGTCTTGAGCAGGGGTTGCGGCCCAATTTCGGGCCCAAATTGGCAGTACTACGCGGCCACCAACGGACGATCAGGCGTCGCGGGTTCGCCGTCGGTTTGAGCCGCCCCGGGTTCGGCGGAGACCGGGTTTGTTGATCTTGATCCTATTTGTGTGTGCCTGTCATGGCCGAGAGCCGTGCTGCGTGTAGAGCCTCGAAGTCGGTGGGCGGCCGATCGCCGAGCGCCGCGTGCAGTCGGGTGCTGTTGAACCAGGCGACGTATTCGACGATCGCCAGCTCGAGCTGGGAGCGCGTGCGCCAGACGCGATCGGCGATCAGCTCGGTCTTGAAGCTGTCGAGGAAGCTCTCGGCCAGGCTGTTGTCATAGGCGTCCCCGACCGAGCCGACCGACGCCAGGATGCCGAGCTCGGCGAGCGCGTCGGTGTAGGCGATGCTGGTGTTTGACCGAGTTCAACCGGTCGTCGCAACACCGATTGGCTAGGTGATCGTAGTTGTTGCCGTTGTTGATGTTGATGATCTACTTGTTGGTGTCCCTGAGCCGCGAAGCGGCGAAGTCGCGCTGCACGAGATCCGGCCGACGCCGGGCCAGCGGGTCCGGGGTGGTGGTGCGCCACGGCTTGCCGCGCCGCTTGGCGCCCTGCAGCCCGTGGGTGCGCATCAGTCGTTCCACCCGGCAGCGGCCCACCGTCTCGCCGGCCCGCGCGAGCGCCTTCCACATCCGCCGGGCGCCGTAGGCGTAGTAGTTGGCCGCGTGCAGCTCTCGGATCCGGCCCAGCAGCCGCTCGTCCTCGACCTGGCGCCGGCTGCGCTGGCCGGTCTTGCGTTCGTAGTAGGCGGACGCCGACACGCCCAGTTCCTGGCAAATTGGCTCGACGCCGAAGCTGCCGCGATGCTCGTCGATGTGGCGGCTCACTTCGGACGGTCTGCGTCGAGCTCCTTCGCGAAAAGCACCGACGCCGACTTCAGGATCTCGTTGGCTCGGCGCAGCTCGTAGTTCTCGCGCCGCAACTTGCGGATCTCCTCCCGCTCGGCGCTGGTGGGCAGATCCGGCCGGCCGCCGTTGTCGGCCTCCGCCTGGCGCACGCGCTTGCGCAACACCTCCGGCGTGATCCCAGATCGCGTGCGACGTGCGCGATCGGCCGACCCGACTCAAACACCAGCCGGACGCCTCGATCAAGCAGTTCCTCGGGGTACTTGCGTGGTCTGGCCATCGCCGCGGAGCATCTCCTTCCGCCAGGACATGATCCTGGCTTCAAAGCCTCCGTCAGACCCGG
>CAWINP010000003.1:0-191684 GCA_963837485.1 uncultured Solirubrobacteraceae bacterium
ACCGGCGTCAAGAGGACTACTTCGCAGCTCGCTGCGCTCGGGCCCTGACGGCCTCCTCTTGACCCCGCCGGCCGCCTCCGGTGTTCGGCAAGGTAAGCCGGCTCCGCCGGAAGTGCGGGACGAGCCCGCCACATGCACACCACGGACACACGGGATCGAAACGCGCACGATCACGCCGTCGCCGACCAGGACCGAAACAACACTGCAGAGCCGAGCGGACGCAATCATCGACCCACCAGCAACCGCCGCAGATGCGTCGCACCCAGGAGGTCCGGGCGTTCGGCTCAGGGAACCCTGTGCGCGTGCGTGAAGCCGTGCCCACTACGTGCCCGCGCGATCGCGAAACGCGCCAGACGCGCACCCGGAGAACCGCGCTGTAGAGCCAAACGAGCCATGCGCGAACCCCTGTCTCCCCTTCACACGCGAGAGGTCGCAGGTTCGAAACCCGCCGCGCCCATCGTCCTGGAAGCCCGCTATGGCGGGCTTTCTGTGTTCTCGGGCCTGGTCGCGCTCGGCCGCGTGGGCGGGCTATGGAAGCGCTATGGAAACACGGGCGTCGCGGATCGTCGCGGTACCGCTCCGGTCGACCTCCGGTCGGCAGGCTTGCCTGCCCTCCTACCCAGCCCATCACGGAGTCGCCGGCGGGGTCAAGAGGAGCCCGTCAGGGCCGAGCGCAGCGAGCTGCGAAGCAGTCCCTTGACCTCGACGGACGCGCGGAGCTAGCCGTGCCACGACGCGGCACTCTCGTTCCGAGACGGTCAGCGAGTGTTCTAGGGACGTTCAATGTGGGCGCCGGTATCGTGCGATACCGTGTCAAATATCGGTCCGGTGGAGCTGCTCATCTTGATGCTGTTGGTCGTCGTGGTCGTTGGCGCCCTCGCTGTGCGCCTGATCCGGCGGCGCTAGGACGGCGCTACAAGCGCTACGCCGGAGAGGCGACCGGCTCGCTCGGGGCTTGCGGTTGTCGGGGCTGACGCGGGACATTCGGCGCCTTGACTGCAGGCCCGGCGAGGACGGCCGCTTGCGGCCGCCCGCAGCCGGGCCGGCGCAGCGAAGCGAGACGCCCTTGATGTCGTAGAGAGCCTCTTCACCGGCTTGCCGCGGGTCGATCCACGAGCGGCCGGTGCGCGGGCCACGGTGAGCGAGTCCGCAACGAAGCGTGGTGCCACAATGAACCTATGGCCGAGGCAAGCGTCGACGGTATGGCGTTCTTCGACGGCGCGAGCGCTGGCGGTGCATTCCGCCTGAGCGCGGCTGCAGCCGAAGACTCGACTGAAATCATCGATGGCTGGACGATCGAAGTGCGGGCGAAAAGCGAGATCGTGGTTGCGCGCGGCGAAGGAGGCGCAACGTATGAGGACGCGCGCGACGACGCGCTGGCCGCCGCCAACAAAGGGCTCGACTTCCTCTGCCTGCGCGGCGCTATGCCCATGGCGATCCGTCATGCCGGCTCCGAACACATGGTCTGGTGGTCAGAGGATTCGCAGTCAGTCACTCGTTTGCTGAGTGTTCCCACTGTCACGCTCCACGTCGGCAAGGTGACCGTGACGGGAGGAACGCCCATCGTGCCGCCACCGCCCGAGTGGCAGGAGAGCGGCAGATACTTCCGGCTATCCCAGCTCACGGACGATCTCTTTGATTCGTTCCGCAACCTGTACCTCGCGTTGGAATCCATCCTCGACCACATTGCGCCGCAGCGGACTACCCCGCCCCTGGAGCGTGAGGGTGCGTGGTTCCGCCGGGCGCTGACTGAGGCTGGCCGGATCGTCAACTTGGCTGGTCACGCTCCCAAGGGTGCGTCCGATCCGGTCGAAGCGCTGTACGACGAGCTCTACCTCTCCGCGCGGAATCTGGTCTTCCACGCCAAGTCGACTCGCGCCTACCTGCTGCCGCACAGCAGCCCTGAGCGGCGCGCCGTCGAAGAGACCACCAGACGAGCGGCATATCTCTATCTGGCGCTCGCAGAGAAGGTCATCCACCTCCGGCCGCCGGGGAGCGGGTGGTTCGCGGGAGCTTGGCGGATGCAGGTTGACGGGCTCGCACCACGGCTCGGGGTCGCAGTAACGAACGATCCCGCGCCGTTTTCGGCGGACGACACGGCGATCAACCCAAACGGCGGTGACGTTGTTGGGCTTAGCGTCAACCGGGCACCGGAGCACGACCGTCCCTTCGAGCACGCATTCCTCGGTGTCTGCGACGGCCCAGTGGTCGCCAGGCTGGGGCGAG
Organism: uncultured Solirubrobacteraceae bacterium; assembly: GCA_963837485.1. Classification (GTDB taxonomy): domain Bacteria; phylum Actinomycetota; class Thermoleophilia; order Solirubrobacterales; family Solirubrobacteraceae; genus Solirubrobacter. The sequence goes on from CAWINP010000003.1 coordinate 2,227, forward strand.
TGACGCGCGTCTGCTCGACCGTCGATGGCGAGCCGCACTCGGCCGGAATTCCCGAGGGTGCCTTTCTCGTCTACGACATCGACCGGTTCGAAGCGCTGGTCGTCCTTCGCGCTCGCAACGCAAACGAACCGAAACGGGACTTTGCTTCATGACCGAGGCGCCCGACGCAAACCAGGAGCTTCGACTCCACCCTGGGTGGTGGGCAAGAATCCAAGGCGAGGAGTTCGACCTGGAAGGACTAGACGCGGCACTCAAAGACCGTAGCCTCGTACAGGTGCGCCAATTTGACGGCCGGCACTACCTTCGTATGGCGGAGTTCGACCAGCTCAACGAGTCCGGTGACGTGGAGACGCGCGCCGGTGAGGTCCTGCGCATCGTCAACGGCGCCGCTCGCGTCCAGCACGGCAACAGCCGGGAGGTTCGGGTTGACGCGACCGCGCGGGTTCAGCCCGACGGGCAGATCCACCACTTCGTCCACATGAGTGGAACGCTCCATGGACGCGCTCGCCTCTCGGCCACGGTCAGAGTCAACGAAGAGTCAGCCCCACTGGCGCGTGAACCGACGATCGCAGAGCGGGCTCTTGACATGGCCTTGAACGATCCGCAGGCGGAGCGCGCGCTGCGAATCTTCGGCCGCGACGACGCCGACTATCGAGACCTCTACCACGTTTTCGAGATCGCAGAGGCTGCAATCGGAAGCGTCATCTACTCAGACGGAACCGTGACGACAGCTGAGGTCAGACGGTTCAAGCACACCGCAAACTCAGTCCATGCACTCGGTGATCAAGCGCGCCACGGACACGAAGCGACGCAGCCGCCGTCTCAACCAACGTCGTTCGCCGAGGCGCAAGCGCTCATTGGACGAGTCTTGCGCGTCTGGTTTGCCGTGAAACGATGAACGATACAGGCGCACCCGGGGACCGAATCTGGCACGTCGTTTGTCCCCTGGACGGACAGAAGTAGCCAGGCGGCGATCGCTCGCCTCTCGCACGAGCAGCGGTCACGGTGTAACGGCTACAGGACGGCAGCTGGCCGCCCGCGCAGCGGTCCGGACGGACTGTGCTCGGGCGGCAGCGCGGCGCCGGAGCGGTCCACGCGCCGCTCCGTTACTGCGAACCAGCGGCACCGACTGCTACGAAGTACGTTCCATCTTACGTAGCGATCCGAGGTATGGTCTCCACCTTTACCCGGACGCGACCCCCTGAGCATTGGTCGTATCGTCAAACGACATCAGGTCGTTGGCTTGAAGAACTCGCGGTGCTGGAGCGTCGCATGAGGTTCGCATCCCGCACACAGTGGATACTGGGAGTGGCCTTTCTTGTGCTCCTGGTTTTGCCACTGTACGCACTCACGGCCGTGGTCGTTGCGCGGTCCGGCATCTTACGTCTCAGCGGAGGCGATCTCACCGACGAGCAGTTCAAGTCGATGTGGACCTTTATCGCGTCTGGCCTTGCGACCTGCGCGACCGTCCTTGCAGCGATCCTGACCAAGTCCCACAATGACCGGAGTCTGGCGCTTCAAGCGGATGCTGAGGCACATAAGCAGCTCGCGGATTTGCAGAAACACGAGATCGACGTTCAGAAACAAGCGCTGGAGGACGAAGCGGCCGACCGGCTGAAGCTCGAGACGGTCATTGCGGGCCTCAAGTTGATGTCGAGCGACGGGAAGCCGTCAAAGGCGGTGACGGCAGGAGGTCTTGCAACACTTGTTCGGCTGGGTCACCCCCTGGTCGCTATGCGGGTACTGACGGCGGCGCTCGACGGCAACGATGAGGTCGATGCCGACGCGGCTGCGTGGGTGCTCGATCAAGGATTGCGTGGGCGGGCCACCGAGGAAACGCGCGAGGAAGCAGCTGCCCTTCTTTATCAGCACGCCAGTACGTTCACTGATATAGAGCCCGGCTTCTTCCACTGGCCGAGTTCCGTCGATCGCAAGTGGGAAATCGACGTGTCGCCGAATGCAGGGTATTGCATCCTCTCTGGTTTGGTGGAGCTGCTGGTATCCCGCACTTTCGAGTGGTGGGACAACACTTGGCAGTGGTCCATCTTCACGCTGGACGAAGCGATGCGCAACGATTCGGTGGCCTCTAGCCAAGCGGGAGCTGCGACGTTGGCTACTGAACTGCTCAACTTCGTACACGACACGGAGGTTCTCGGCCGTCCGAAGAGCGACATCGCGAATCGCGCAAGGGACCTGATCGAGAAGCATGGGGCGGTGGAGTGGCTTGACCTTGATTCAGTGCGTCGGTGGGGTACCGAACACACGTGGTCGAAAGACGCGTCACCGGGCCGCGCAGCATCTGCCTCGATCTCGATGGCGCCGGAACGCGGGCACTCAAAGACGGTTGACCGTTGATTGTCGCCATGCGCGCCGTCTGAGTCGCTACGGGCATTGCCGGCGTTAGCGATGACGAGCGCAACATCGGCCGAGAGCAAGCGGTCGGCAATCGACGCCAGTGACGAATGACGAGCAGCCGCGCTGCCCGAAAGCAGTCGCGCGCCCAACGATGGGCGTGCTCTCGCAAGGGGAGGCGACTTGGGCGTCCGCCGTCACGCGATCGGGGTGTTCGTTCATCCGTGGTAAGGCCGCCTCGACGCGATTGGGAGCGCTCGCCTCTCGCGAGAGCGGTCACGGATCGATGGCTCGCCGGCTCTGAGGCCGCGCACGCGATCAACCCGAGTTGTGTCGCGCGGTTGGCTTCAGCTAGCTACTTCCCCCGGACAAACGGTCGGGAATGAGAACGGCCGCGCGGGCGGCGCGGCCGTTCATCGGGCGGTCGCGGGCGGGCGGCACCGCGACTGGAGGTGATGGTGTCAGGCGGTCCGGACGCGGGCCGCGTGTGCGTGAGGCGGCGCCCGGTCGGGTGTCGTGGGCGAGGGGCGCGGGGTGTGGTCAGGTGGCCCGGAGGGCGAGTGTGTCGAGGTTGTAGGCGAGGATCGACCAGGCGGCCCAGGTGCGGGCGCCGGGGTGGCCTTTCAGGCGCGATCGGTCGAGGCCGTAGCGTCGCTTGAGGTGGCTGATGCGGCCCTCGGCACCGACGCGGAACTTGGCCAGCCGGCGGTTGGTCTTGCGGGCGTGGGGGGCGTGGTGGCCGCTGATGAACAGCCGCTCGGGTTCGGGCAGATGCGCGCGGACGGGCGCCGGGCTGAAAGCCGCCGTCGAGCGCGATCTCCCGCGGTCGCAGGTTGAGCTCATGCAACCGTCGGCCGGTGGCGGGCAGCAGCTGGGACTCGTTGAGCGAGCCGATGCCGGTGCTCGCGGGGAGGATCAGGCCGCGAGCGCCGCGGCGCGTGTTTTCGCACAGTTCGGTGAGCTGCATGACATAGCCGAACTCGGTCGGCTTGTTGAGCTTGCCCTTGCGGATCGGACGCGCGTCGGGATCGCTGATCGACACCACGCGGTCGCTGATCGGCTTGCCCGCGAGCCGCAGCGTGATCTGCGCGCACACCTGCTCGGCCAGCGCGGCGAGCCGCTCGAGCCGCTCGGCGGCGGCCCGCTTCGCGTGGGCGCCGCGACCGCGGGCGCGCTCACGCAAGCGGGCGGCGAGTCGACGCGCCTCGCGGATGGAGGCGGCGAGCAACTCGCCGGCCTCGCCGGTCAACCGCAGCGCGAGCCGCTTGCTGTGACCCGTGCGCGCCGCGACCGAGCGATTGACCCGGCGCAGCCGACCCGCGATCGCGCGCGAGCGGTCCGTCACGCGCGGCGCCCCGGCGCCGGCCAGCCCGCGCGCCTTGGCGGCCTCGCGCGCGAGCGCCCGGGCGGCATCCTGCGCGAGCCCGAGGTCGGTCGGGTAGCGGACGTCCGCTTCCACGACGGTCGAGTCGATCCGAGCCGCCCGGACCACGAAACGCCGCCCGCCCGCCTCGGGGCTCGTCGCCTCGGCGATCACCTGCGCGCAGATGGCCTCGATCACGTCCGCGCCCAGGCGACGCACGAGCTTGCGGATCGTCGACTCATCCGGCACCCGATCCCACAACCCGATGCGGCAGAACCGCCGCAAATGCAGCGAGTCCGAGACCTCCCGCACCAGCGTCTCATAACCCCAGCCCGACCGCGCCTTGACCACCATCAAGCGCACGAAGCGATCCATCGGCACCGTCGGACGCCCGAACCCAACAGCGTCCTCGGCCCACGACGCCTGGATCGGCGCCAGCAACCCCGGTTCGGTCAACAACGCATCCAATGCCGCGAGATCCGCGGGCAGCTCGGCCACCACACCGGCAGCCCGAGATCAAACAACGACTCCACCTGCCCGCCCGACAAGCGCAGCACACCAGACCCCCACGATCGCCCGATTTGCAGGCAAATCATCCCAACAACACCGGACAGACCCGCGTCAACAGCCGCGACTATTTCCGGGGGAAGTAGCTAGACGCCCGGGCCATCATCCGCGTCGTCGGACGCGAAGTAGTCCAGGTCGAGCCGCTTCAAGCGATAGGTGCGTGCGACCGAGACTCCGACGTCGTGATCAATCATGAGTTCGGCGAGTTCCTTGCCATCGACGAGGATCACACGCGGGACGACGCTCTCCGCGTACTCGATCGCGTCCTTGCTGAACCAGGACGTCGCGATGAAGACACCCTTCGTCGCTCGTTGTCCGTGCAAGGCGCCGAAGAACTTCTGGATCTCGGGCCGACCCACTGAGTCCTTCCAGCGCTTCGCCTGCACGTAGATCTGATCGAGGCCGAGTCGATCCTCTCTGATGACGCCATCGACGCCACCGTCGCCGCTCTTTCCGAGCCGCTGGGCTGCACCTTCACGCGTGCCGCCGTAGCCGATCGCAGTCAGGACGTCGAGTACCAGCTGCTCGAAGAATTCCGGCGACTGCTCCGCGATTCGTTCGAGTACTTCAACCGCGAGTGCTGCTCGAAGTTCGCGGTATGCGTCGTCGACACGCTCCTCGGGCGTCTGCACCTCATCGCTCGTCGGCGCCGCCTCGGTCCCGAGCTTAGGTAGGTCGCTCGTGCCGCCCTTTGACCGGCGATACTCCGCGAGCTCGGGAAACTGCGACAGGACCTTCAGGTCGATCCGCTCCGGATTCTCCGCCAGGACCTTGAGACCTCGGTCGGTGATCCGGTAGACCGAACGCTCTGGACGCTCCAAAAGCCCGCACTGAAGCAGGTACGTCGTGGCCCAGCCGACACGGTTCATCCAGGTCTTGGCCCGCCCACTCGGCAACCTTTGGGCCAGCTCGTCAGCCGTGAGCTCGAACTCCGACGCGAGCTGCGCACGCACATCCTTGATCGCGCGTGGCTCACCGTCTTCGACCGTGAGCAGCAACGGCCGCATCAGGGTCTGGAAGTCCGGTATCGCCACGGTGGCAACCGTACCGGTCTCGGCTCCCGTCGCGCTCAACGGGTCGACACCGGGCATCGAGGGGGAGGGGGTCTCCTTGACGCTCTTCGGCCTCGCGTGCTCGCCGCGCGCGACGTGGATACTCGACGCGTACGTTGCCGCTCTGGGATACGTGCTGGCTCGCTACGACGACCAAACGTCCTCCGATGTCGTGACGCGGGACGAGCTGCAAGAGCACCTCGAGTTTGACCCGCACTGCATGGACGTCGGATCCCGCGTACTGACCGCGGGCGGCAATCCATTCCTCGCCGGAGGAAACCCGAACTTCAAGGAATGGGCGCTCTCGATCGACGAGCGCGTCGTCAACTACGAGGACGTGACCAATCGGCATCAGCTGATTCGGCAGCTCGCGGAGGAACGCCTCGCGCCGCACCTCCCTGTCGCACGGCAGGACGAGCCGGATGTGGAGGCGCAGCATGTGGTGCCGGTCGCGAGCGCCGTGGCCATCGCGCTCGGCCTCGGAGCGGACGCACTGTCGGTCGCTGTCGCTCCCGCTCCGCTATCCGCCGGAGTCATCGCAGCGAGCATTACGGCGGTGCTATTGAGACACGCCGTCTTTCGCACGCGTCCCTCACCACCATGTGTCAAGACCGCCCTTCTACGTCTTCTTGACCATCTTGCGGTCCACTACCGACACGAGCGTGGATAGCGAGCTGGTAGTGCGCGAGGCCGCGACCCCGGTGAGCTTCGCGACGTCGTCGATGTACGCCTCGCCTCCCGCGTAGATCAGGAAGAACTCCTGCAGTCGCTCCTTGGCGGCGCCGACGAGTTGGTGCAGGTCGAAGCACGTCTTCACGTGCTCGGCGAGCATCGCCACGATCCCGGCGCCGGCCTTCTGCGCCGCGACGCTGTCAAACGTGACGGCCATACCGGCCGCGAACCCCTCGAGCAGCCGCTTGCGCGCCGTGACGCGCATGTCGCTGCTCGGCAAGAAGGCCTCGTACACCTCGGACTCGTAGCTGTTCATGAGCGCGACGCCCTTGGACTCGTTGAAGATGAAGTGCTTGCTGGCGAGCAGCGGCTTCAGGCCCGACATCTCGCTCGCGATGCCGCCCGGGACGGACGCGCGGAAGCTGATGTACGCGTCGAAGATCTCCGCCAGGATCTGCGCCCAGTACATCTTGTCGAAGTCCTTCAGCGCCTTGCCGCCGTACTCTCCGAGCAGGGCGGCGATCCCCTTGTCGACTGCGGCGACGCTGGACGCGTCGCGCTTTTGCGCATCGAGATAGAGCGGGCGGCTCGTGATGCCCTTCACGAGCTGGAGCAGCTCCGCGTAGGCCTGCTCGGCTCCCTTGAACGAGACGGCGCGTTCCGCCTCCTCGACATACAGCACGTGCGCCGTGACGTGTGCTCCCGCCGGGAGCGTCAGACTGAAACGCATCGGCGGCGTGCGCGCGTAGAACGGCTTCTGCACGGCGCCTGCGTTGCTCGCGTCGAACGTGACCGTGGTGATGCGTTGCAGCCGCGGGCCGGGAACGCCTTCGCGAACCGCTCGGCGACGGGCGATCATTCCGGCCACCGCCGCGTTCCCGGCGCCGCGCTGAAGCGCGAGCAGCGAGTCCGCAGGCGTTCGGTCCCCGGCGCGCTCTGCCGGCCTTGCCCGCGTGAGTGAGCGGAGCCCGCGCCGCGCCTCCGTTTGGCGATCCGACTTCCTGGACATGTGCGACCTACTCAAGGAGGACCGCGCGCAGCGGTCAAGCTTTTCGGTCGCACGCCTGGCAACGGGGCAGCGCTCTGGAAACGCGTCTGTCAGCGCGCGGTCCGCGATCACCCCGTGCCGTTCATCGGATTGCCCGACGCCCTCGCGATCCTCGAGTTGATCGAGTCCCCGTTGCGCGAGTTCAGATGCAGCAAGAACGAGAGGGCGCTCTCACCGCTTCGTGTCCGGCTCCACGCCGGTCTGACGATCCTCGTCACGCTCGCCTGCGCTCTCGCCCGACCGCTCTCGTTCACGGCTTAGCTGCGCGCGCTCGGCCGCGATTCCTGCTGTCTCGCGTTCGGCCCGCGCGAGTTCGCGTTCCTCGACGGCGCGAGCATCCTCGCCGCCGGCGTACAAGTGCTCGGCGGTGTCCTCATGCTCTTGTGCGGCCGCTTGATGCTCTGTTTGGGCGTCGCGATCCGCTTCCGCTTCGTCGCCGCGTTCCACGCCGTAGTACTGGCCGCGGGGTCTCGGTGGTCGCTTCGCGAGACCCGCCGGAGGCAGGCGATGCTCGCCAGGTCCGCGAACTTCGGCTCGTCCGTGGCGTTGGCTGGCCTTGGGGTCAGTTGATGCGCACGGCGAGCAGGCAGAGGTCGTCGGTCAGCGCGCCGTAGGCAAAGTCGGCAGCCTGCGAGCGCAGGACGGCGACCGCCTCGCTCGCCGAAGGCCGGTGCAGCCTGGCCAGCGTGGCGGCTACGGCCTCCAGCCCCAGGAACTGGCCCTCGTGCCGCGCTTCGGTGAGCCCATCGGTGTAGAGCAGCACGCCCTCTCCCGCCACCATCCGTCGCGAGCCCTCACCGCAGCCCGGGTCCTCGCGAAATCCGAGCGGGGTGCCCTGCGCGGTCGCGACGAGCTCGCGGCCGTCATCCAGCGTCAGCGCGGGAGGATGGCCGGCATAGGCCCAGCGCAGCAGGCGCTCGCTCGGGAGATAGGTGACGCAGGCGGCGGTGATGAACTCGTCCGTCATGCCGGCGCGCTCGATCAGCGCGGTGTTCGCCCAGCTGAGCAGGCGGCACGGATCATCGGAGAACGGCGCGGTCGCGGCGAACGCGGTGCGGACGAACGTCGCGCGCCTGCCCGCCTTCAGGCCATGTCCGACGACGTCGCCGACGACCAGCACCGTCGAGTCCTGCGGTCCCTCCCCGACGAGGTAGAAGTCGCCGCTGACCCGCCCGGCGCTGGCGGGCAGGAACGCCGCAGCCAGCTCCAGGCCGGGACGCTCGGGCAGCTCCGGTGGGGTGAGTGCGTCGCGGATTGCGCGCAGATCCTCAAGTTCGTGTTCTGCTACATCTAGGCGCGCGCGCAGTGCGCCGAGATCCGTGTCGCGTACCTCGGCTTCGCGGTGTAGGCGCGCGATCAGCGAGTCCTGCAGGTACTCACGGTCATCCTGATCATCGATGTCGTGCTTGAGGGCGTCGACCTCGGAACGCAGCCTCCGAAGCTCTCCGCCGTCTGTATCGGGCGCTTGGCTCATGGTGTTTGCGGCACGCCGATGCTCGGCATCGTCGCGCGCCGGTCGCATCGTGCCGCAAAGGTCGCCCTGCTGTCTACGCCGGCCTCTTCGTGCTGCCCGGCCCGCGGGGGGGGCCGCACGTGCGGGTCGGCGTATTAGTTCGTGTCGGGGGTGGCGCGCATCGGGGCGGGCATGAGCGCGGCGCCGGCGATGACGAGCGAGAACGCGAGGAAACGCCCGGTGATGGCCACCGAGCCGGAGCCGATCGGATCGTGGAAGACCAGTACGCCGCCGATGATGGCGGCGAGGTTGGCGGCCACGGAGGTGAAGGCGATGACCTCGACGGCGTTGCCGATCTGGAGGCTGCGGGCGGAGGCGTAGAAGGCGATCACGCCGGCGACCAGCGCGGTCAGCGCCCAGGGGCTCACCGCGCCCAACAGCGGTCCCGGCGGAGTCTGGGTGAGGTACTTGATCGCGACGTCGGAGACCCCGAACAGGGCACCCGCGGCCGCGCCGAGCAGCAGTCCCTCGATGCGGTCGGGCAGGTGGCGGCGGGTCGAGATCCGCACGAGGATCGCCCCGGCAGCAAAGATCGCGCCTTCGACGGCGATCAACGCTGCCAGCGAGGCCTGCCCCGGGTGGGTGGCGCCGGCGCCGGTGAGCCCGATCACCACCAGCCCGGCCGCGGTGATCGTCACGCCAATCCACTGTCGCCGTCCGAGCTTGAAGCCGAAGTAGCGCTCGGCGAACACCGCGAGAAACACGAGCCCGCCGGAGAGGACCGCCTGCACGATCGACAGCGGCGCCAGCGCGAGTGCGCCGACGTGCAGTCCCCACGCGAGGATCGCGACCATCCAGCCGACCGCAAACCATCTGGAGGAAAAGAGATCGCTCGCGCTGCGCAGCGGATGGCGAACCCGGATCGGCGGGGCGAGAACCGCGCCGCGCTGCTTGAACAAGAACGCGATGTTGGTGCCCATCGCGGACGCGAGCGCCAGAAGCAATCCGAGGATCATCGTTCAGCCGCGACGTGGAGCCACGATCCGTGACTCTCGGACTCTCGCACACGGGCCGCGTGTCGCGCCTCACTTCGCGTCGTACAACGCAGGGCTGGTCGACAGCGAGGATTCGCCCGGCCGCAGAACGCGATCGCCGCGGACGCCGTACCCACCGCGTTGCCCGCCCCCCTGGTAGCGAGGCCGAGCCGAACGGCACGGCCACCGACGCCTCGCCCATCCAAGCCGGCGAGCGGGGTCCGGGCGACGATCTACCCGGCCGGCGACGTCGACCGCCACCGCTTCCACGCCGAGGCCGGCGACCGCGTGTATGCGATGACGATGACGCAAGGCTCGGCGTCGAGTGAAGACACGGTGCTGCCCTGATGGGCCCGGACGGGACCACGGCGATCGAGAGCGACGATCGCGACGGCACGCTCAACTCCTCGGCGTCGAGCCTCGCCGGGGTGACGGTGCCCGCGAGCGGCACGTACTACCTCGACGTCCGCGTGGGGCCGCACGGCCTCCCCGGCCAGACGATCCGGCCGTACGACCTGTGGCTGGACGTGCGCTCCGGGTCGCCGGTCGAGCGAGGCGGAGCCGAACACCGCGAACCCGTTGAACGGCGTCGTCGCGGGCGATCACGACCCGGCCACCGAGACGGACTACTACGCGATCCACCTCGAGGCCGGCGACTCGGTGCTCCTGTCGCTCGACCTCGACCACGACACGCCCGGATTCGGCCCCTCGGACGGCGAGATGGCGACCGTCGACAACATCCGCAGCGCCGACGCCGGGCATTCGATGGCTCGCGCACGGCGTCGAGGCGGTGCAGCGGGGTGGGAACCGCGTCCGCGGCGTGGGCCGTGGACGCGCTCAGCACCAGGATCGCGATGGCGTGATGGCGGGGTCCCAGGGCCAGGTTGGGTCCTGGGACCCTGGCCGCGGTAGGGCGGAGCACGTAGCTTCGCGTGCGTGCGGGCGCGTCTGAGCGAGCGACGCGGCCAGACGGCCGCCGAGTACCTCGGGCTCCTGCTCGTCGTGTCCGTGATCGTCGCCGTGATCGCGGAGAGCGACCTGCCCGGGCGGATGCGCGCGGCGCTCCGCCAGCAGATCTGCGTCGTGTTCAATGACGCGCGCGACTGCCCTGACGCGATCGAGGCCGCTCGCGAGCAGCGCCGGCGCGACGCGACGCGGCGGGCGGCCCGGCGCGACAGCGACGGCGACGGGGTCCCCGACGTGGTCGAGCGCCGTCACGGCACCGACCCGCACTCCCCGGACTCCGACCGCGACGGCCTGTCCGATGCGGTCGAACTCGCCCACGGCTCGGACCCGAACAACGCCGACACCGACGGCGACGGCCTGCTCGATGGCCAGGACCCCGTTCCGAACGCCGACGACGTCGACCACGACGGCCTCGGCGACGGCGAGGAGGTCGCGCTCGGCAGCGACCCGCGCAAGGCCGACTCCGACGGCGACGGCGTGTCGGACCTCGTCGAGTTCCGGCAGGGCACCGACCCGATCCGGCGTGTGCTCCCGCTCACCGAGGACAACGCGCTGAAGCCGTGGTTGCGCGTCGGGATGACCAAGGAGCAGTGGACGGCGTTCGCCCGCGAGGTGCTCGACGAGGCCAACCCGCACGGCCTCAAGGGCTTCCTGCTCGGCCAGCCGTATGTGGCCGTCAACCTCGACTCCGACGGCCACGTCAAGCTGATCGAGCTCCAGGAGAACGGGGTCTCGCCGTCCGCCGTCCTGCGCGCCCTGGGCATGGCCGGGAAGGCGGCCGAGGGCTCGGTCCTCGCCGCGGCGACGCGGTTGCCGGCCGCGATCCGGACGGCACTGGCCGCGCGCGGCGTGATCCCTTCGGCCATCCGCTTCAAGCCGCCGCCCGCGCCGCCGGCGTCCCCGGGCGTGGCGCTCAACGAGCTGGACGGCCTCGGGCGGGCGACCGGGGCCGCGGCCACGATCGACCGGTCGATGCTCCGCACCGGCTCGGCGGTGCCGCCGGCGACGAAGGTCGCCGGCTTCGAGGGCCGAGTCGCCGGCCAGTCGCGCGGGCACCTGATCGCCAAGGTGCTCGGCGGCGCCGGTGACGACACACGCAATCTCGTCACGCTCTATCAGAACCCGGTCAACTCGCCGGTCATGCGAGGCTTCGAGCGGAAGGTCCTGAACGCCGTCGAGGAGGGCCAGACCGTGACCTACCAGGTGACCCCGATCTACCGCGGCTCCGAGCTCGTGCCCCGCGCCGTCACGATGACCGCGAACGGGAGCGGCGGCTTCAGCCTTCGCGTGACCGTGCTCAACACGAAGCCGTGAGCGCGCTCGACGACCTGATCGCGATCGCGCCGCCGCCGGCTGAACCCGCGCCGCCGATCGACTGGGACGCGCTCGATGTGAGCGTGCCGTCGGACTACGTCGAGCTGGCAGCGGTCTACGGCGCCGGCACGTTCGACGACGGGATAACTGTCCACGTCCCCGGTCATCCGAATCGCAATCTCGACCTCGTGCGCTACACGGAGGAGGCGCGCTCGGCGCTAAAGACGCTGCGCGACGAGGGCGAGGAGATGCCGTACGACCCGGACGACCTGCTCCCGTGGGCGGCCGACGACGCCGGCAACTTCATCTGGTGGCACATGAGCGATCGCGCCACGCCGGAGCGCTGGCCGGTGGTCGTCAACGAGGCGCGCGGGGACGAATGGGTGCGCTTCGCGGGCGGCGCCGTCGCCTTTCTCGTCGCCCTCCTCTCTGGCGATTTCCCGAACGACTTCATCGTCGCCGACGACAGCGGCGCGACCACGTTCGTCCGCCACGCGTGGGAGCCGTGGGGTGACGGTTGATCCAGCCATTGGAGTCGAGGCGTCATCAAACTACTCGACGATCCGGCATGGCCAGCTCTCGGCCTCGACGGAGGCAGCGCGCCGCTCGGCGGTTTCGGCGTTGTCGCGCTCGCGGCGGATCTCGCGCTCGGTGTGGCGTTCGGCGCGTGCCGCTTCTCGCTCTGGGCGTGGGAGTCGCATCTCCCGCAGACGAGCTAGGCGGTCGCCGACTCCTTCTTGATGCGTTGCGTCAGGGCGTCCCGCATCTCCTCCAGCTTGGGCCGCAGCTCTCTACCCGCGTCCGTATTCCAGAATCTGAGCGTCGGGTCGTTGAGCGCCGGTCGATCAGCCGGGGGCGTTGCGGTTCGGGCGTCTCGCGCATCGCCCGCAGCAGCGGCTCGGCGGCGTCCGCGGAACGACCCCATGACACATACAGACAGGCCAGGTTGTAGTCAGCCCGCGGGTCGTGCTCAGGCAGTCGGTCGACATAGCCGACGAGGGCGAGTGGAGCAGGCGCCTCGCGATCAAGTGCCGTGACCAGATCGCTTTCGCTGCGGATCGATTCATCAGCCGCCCGCGTGTTCTCGGGCGCCGGCAGCATGCCCGCGAGCAGCACGAGCGCGGCCGGCTCCATCGTGACACTGAGGAACCGGCTCAACCCTTGTCGTTCGGGCTTCGTCAACGCTCGCACCAATCGCCACCACAGGATGGGATGCCGGAACAGGCTGAGCTTGAGCTCGGTGAGCGTGGTCGCGCTGGTCCGCGCAAGCTCCCGAGCGTGTCGCATCGCCAGGTCATGCTCGCGCGTGGCCGCGATGAGCGAGGTGTCCCGGTCTTCACCCTGCAGACCGGCGGCATCGGACTTCAGCGCCGCTTCGGCATTGGCGTGAAGCGCCGCGATGCTGTACTTGACGCGATACCAATCGGGGTTGTATTTGGGCGCCTTCATGTCGTACCTCCTTCAAGCGCGTCCAATGCGCGCATCAGGAGCTCGTCGGCCTCGGCGTTCCTTCCCGCCTCGTACTCCATGACGCCGAGGTTCGCGAGCGCGCCGATGTTTCGCGGATCCAGCGCGAGGGCGCGTTCGTAGAACGATCCCGCGGCATCGGGCTCGCTCTGCTCCTGCCAGAAGAGTCCGGCCTCGAACAGCGCATAGCTGCGGGCGTCCGTCGTGATCAGCCGATCAGGATCGCGATCCGCCGCCACCCGGTGACGGACCCAGCCTGCGGCGGGAATCGTCAACCGCCGGTAGGTCTCGCCTTCGGTCGACGCCTTGGGTCCCCCGTCCGTGCTCGCCCAGAAGTCGGCGAAGGCCTCGAAATCGCTCTGATGGGTGAGGCTCAGCGTCAGCCCTTTGCCGTCGGCGCTGTCGGACTGCAGCTCGCCTGAGACGCCCCATTGCGATGTGCGGATCGCCGACCCGATCAGCCCGATCAGGGAGACGATCGCGCCGACCTGACCGCCCGCGCTCGCGAGGCCGGCGAGCGCCTCGCTCGATCCGGCCTCACCCGCCGCCAGATCGACGCGTCCGGCCGTCTGGCCGGCCCCCGCGATCCGCGCGCGAAGGAGCGCGGTCGTGCCGGCGCCGAGCTTGATGTCTTTGAGCGCGGAGTCGTCGAGTGCGGCCACCGACATCCTCGGCGTGCGAAAGCCACGGATCACCGGCAGCGCGCGCAGGCCCGGCGTTCGCGCCGCAACCCAGGCGAGCGCAACCACGAGGAGAACCGCGAGGATTACACCCACGAGGCCGAGCAGGATCGCGTTCCCGGCGTCCTTGGACGCGCTGCCGATCCATAGCCACGTGCGCCTGGGCGACGTCGCCGCGGCGCGTCCTTCGCGCATACGAGGTTCGGCGCCTGGGCGAGCAGCTTGCGATACGCGGCGTTGGCCTCCGCGTGCCGGCCGGTGTCGTCGAGATCCTTGGCCTCGGCGCACAGGTCGTCGCCGGCCTGAAGCGCCTTCAGCGACGCCTTGCACTTCGCGGCGTTCGCGGATCCGAGTCCCTTGACGTAAGCGTTGGCTGCGTCGCCGACCCGCCCGACCTCCTTGAGCGCGTCCCCCCTCGTGCAGTCGTCAACGGTGGGCGCCGGAGTCGGAGTGGGGTTCGCGCCCTGGCCTCGCGCGGAAGCCACGAACACGAGAGACGCGAGCACGACTGCGACGACCGCTCGAGCACCGGCGTGATGGAGCACGCGAGCCTTCCTTGATCTCGGGATTGCGAGCCTATACGAGGACTTCTCTAGCGATCAACGTTCGCAAAATTCCACCGGCGCCGGCGGTGCGCGGTGGATCGACACGTTCAGCGCACAGTCACGCCTCGTGTTCGCGCCGGAACTCGCCACCGTTCGGCGGTCGAAGTGGACCGGCACCTTGACGCACCCGCCGGCGACCGGGATCTCGAAGGTGTGGCGGGCGACGATCGGCTTGCCGATTCCAGGGCGCGCTCGGTCACTTGCGGCGCCACAGACCGAGGGCCGGGCCGAGCGCGACGAAGCAGGCGACGACCGCGGTGGCTTCGATGCCAGCGGTGACGAGCGCCTGGGACGCGGTCGCGTGTTCGGCCGTATCGCGCAAGAACGCGGCGGCCGCCGCGCACGTGGTCGAGAGCGCGAGAAGGTGACGCATCGACACCATCGGGATCGGTGGTCGGATCGCTCGCGTGCGGCCGCCTTCGAGCTTGCGGGCGAGGGCGCGAGCGCGGAGAACCGTCACGAGCGCGACGCAAAGGAGCGCGGGGCCGGCGGTGAGGAGGATCGCGTTGCCGCTCCCGGGCAGGGCGGCGCCGACGGCGAACATGGTCAACCCGGCGGCTCCGAGTGCGAAGGCGTTCCGGCGGGCCAGCAGCGCGAGCTGATCGGGCGGCATCGTTCGCGGCGCAGAGCGAACGCCTGCAGCAGCGCGAGCATGGCGGCCACGCCCGCGAAGGTCGAACTCGGCGGCGATCTCCTTTACGGGGCCGAAGGCGCGCACGGCCTCCGTCTCCCCGCGCTCGGCGGCCGCGTCGTGAAGATGGTCGCGGCATTCGCGCAGGAACCGGCGTCGCGCGGCGCCGCGCACGCGCAGCTCGGCGGCCAGCTCATGCATGTATCGATCGATCATCCGAGCGCCTTCCGCATCGCGTTGGAGAACGTGCGCCACTCCTCCCGCGACGTGGTGACGGCGCGGCGGCCGGAGCGGGTCAGCTTGTAGACGCGTCGCCTGCGGCCGCCGCCTGCGCTCCACTCGCTCTCGACCAGGCCGCCCCGCTCGAGCCGGTGGAGCGCGGGATACAGCCACCCTTCGCTGCGCGCGATCAAGCGCTGGTTGAGCTCGTAGCCGTGGCCCGGCGCCTCGGCCGGCGCCGCGAGCAGGAGCGCGTCCGCGTCTTGTCCTGCGGTCGCAACGGTCAGGTTCGGTTCAGGCACCCGGAGCTAGGTTCGCCGTGATGAAGAAGCGACGTGAGCTCATCCTGCCTGCCATCGCCGCCGGGCTGTTGCTGCTGGCCCTCGGCGCGCTCTACGTGTTCGAGCCCGCGAGCTCGCTGCCCTCGGTCGTGCCCGGTCACGACGCAGGCTCCGCGCACCACCACCTCAAGCACGGGATCGCAGCGCTGCTGCTCGCCACGGCCGCGTTTCTGTACGCATGGTTTCAGACCGGGCCGGCCGCCCCGCGAACCGCTTCCTAGCTCTCCTCGAAGGCGCGCTGGCGACGGAGCACGAGCAGGACTCCCACGAAGGCGGCGAGCACGGCGGCCACCGCGGCGAAGTCGGCGTAGCGGAACGCGTGGTGCACGCTGTCCCAGTTGCTGCCCAGCGCGTGACCGGCGATCCCGAAGGCGAGGCACCAGATCAGTGAGGCGGCAGCGGTGAGCGCCGTGTAGCGGCCGAGCGGGAACTCGAGCACGCCGGCGGGGATCGAGACGAACGAGCGCACCAGCGGCGTGAGCCGCCCGACGAACACAAACGCGGAGCCGTAGCGGGTGAACCAGCGCTCGGCGCGCTCGAAGCGCTCGATGCCGATGTGCAGCCAGCGCCCGCGACGCTCGATGAACGCACGGCCACCGGCGCGGCCGACCGCCCAGCCGGCCAGCGAGCCGGCCAGATACCCGAGCGTCCCGGTCGCGATCACCGCCGCGAGGGATGGGCCACTGTGTCCGGCGATCGCGCCCGCGGCAAGCGCTCCGGCGAACAGCATCACCAGCTCGCCGCCGGCGGGCAGCACGGCGTCGACGGCCATCAGCACGAACACGGCGACCAGACCGTGATCGGCGATCCAGTGGGTCAGCTGGGAGGTCATCGGCGAGACCAGCGTGACAACGCGCGCATGAACGTCACCTGAACAGCGATCACAGGTCGCGCAGCGGTCACGCCGGTTGCCGCCACTCTGGCGCCCCGATGCCTGCTCCCATCAGCGTTCTCGCAGTCACCGACCGCATCGCGGTGTCGCCCGAGTTGCGCGACGCGATCCGTGAGCGTGCGGCCAAGGGCGCCGATCGACGTCCGCCTTCTCGTCCCCAACCCCGCGCGCGCTGAATGGCACCCCGGCCATCCCGAGCGCCGCGTCAAGGCCGAGGCCGCGCAGTCCGTCCTCGCGCAGACGCTCCCGACGATCCAGGAGGCCGCCGGCGTCAACGAGGCGGATGCTCGCGCCTCAGGCGCCTCCGTAGGCGACGACGAGGTCGGTCGCGATGCCGAGCAGGAAGCCGGTGCCGAGCATGTAGAGCCCGAGCTCGGCGTGCCCGTGCCGCCGCGTGCCCGCCCAGATCTCGCCGATCACGTACAGGATCGCGCCGCCGGCCAGTGCGAAGAAGCACAGCGCGAGCGCGTCGCTGGTGACCTGGTAGCCGACGATCGCGCCGGCGAACGTCGGCCCGCCTGCCACCACGCCGGCCGCCAGCAGCCACGTCCAGGACGGCCGCACGTCGCCGAGTGGACCGATGATCCCGAAGCCCTCGGTCGAGTTGTGCAACGCGAAGCCGACGATCAGCACGGTCGCCAGGCCGATCTCCCCCGCTTGTGCGGACACGCCGATCGCGAGCCCCTCGGCGAAGTTGTGCAGCCCGATCGCCGCCGCGATCACCATGCCCGTGCGCAGCGCCTCGCGGCCGAACACGCTCTCGTGCTCGACCAGCTCCTCCGCGGTCATCGTCGCCGCCGGCGCGCCACCGGCCATCCTCGGCGGCCGCCGGGCCGCGATCCGCCGCTGGACCGTGGCGATACCGCCAACGCCGGCCAGGAAGCCCGCCGAGAGCAATGCGAAGAGTCCGATCACCGGCCACAGCGACGCGCCCTCGTCCTTGAACGCGTCAAGACGAGTCTCGATGATCCCGAGCGCCTCGCTGCCGACGTCCATGAACAGGAACGCGAGGATGCCCGCCGACAGCATCGACAGCGCGAGCTTGGTGCGCACGCTGAGATTGCGCGCCCGGCCTACGGGCAGGCCGAGGAAGATGGTGCCGCCGGCGATGGCACCGAGCCCGGCGGTGGCAGCGAGCGTCATGGCGACTCCTTGGACATTAGGGCACCCAAATTAGGGCGTCCGAATTTCTACCAGACCGCGGCCGCGGCGGCTACTCGGGGCCGAACACGAGCCGCGTTCCGTACGGCGGTTCGCCGTCGCGGACGAAGCGGCCGTTGACCCGCCGCAGCGTGAAGCGATCGTCGCCGACTACGAGCGTGCGCCCGTCGTCAAGCACCTCGTCAATGACTGCCTCCTCGACGGCGCCGAGATACGCGACGCGCACCGCCATGCCGACGTAGGGGAATGGGCGGGACGGCGTCAAGCGATCAGCCTAGGGGCGGCGGCGCGCAGCCGGTGGGAACACGCGATTGCATGACCGCAACGTGAACGGCAACGGCCAGGCCGTTGGCGGGCCGGGATCCCGAGCCTACGATCGCGCTTCGGGATGCCGACCGCGGGGCTGTGTGAGGACGACGACGAGCTGCGCCGCGACGTGCGGACGGCGTTGGAGCGGGCCGGCTATGCGGTCCGCGCCACCGCGCGCGGCACCGAGGCGCTCAACGCGTTCGCCGAAGACCCTCCGGATGTCCTGGTGCTCGACATCGGACTCCCCGACGCCGACGGACGCGACGTCTGCCAAGCCCTGCGTGCGCGGGGCATGAACACGCCCGTCCTGTTCCTGACGGCGCGGTCGACGCTGTCGGACCGGCTGAGCGGCTTTCACGCCGGCGGCGACGACTATCTCGCCAAGCCGTTCGCCCTCGCGGAGCTGCTCGTGCGGGTCGAGGCGCTGGCCCGGCGGGCTTCGCCGCCCGCACCGAGCTCGGTGGCCACCGACCTCGTGCTGGACCCCGCGGCGCATGCGATCGTCTACGAGGGCCGCGTGGTCCGGGTGACCCCGACAGAGTTCCGGGTGCTCGCGGCGCTCGTGGCCCGGCCGGGAGAGGTCGTGCGGCGGAACACGCTGGTCTCGGCCGCCTGGCCGGAGGGAGCGATCGTGCACGACAACACGCTTGACGCGTACATCGCCCGCCTGCGGCGAAAGCTGCGCGATGCGGGCGCTCCGGTCTCGATCGAGACCGCGCGGGGCGTCGGGTACGTCCTGCAGTGAGCGTCCGCGCCGCTCCTGCTCGCCTCGCTGGCCGCCCTGGCGATGGGGCGCTGCTGGTCGTGGGCAATGTGCTGCTCGCCCAACGCGTAGGCGCGGAGGCATCCAGCGTGCTGCGGCGAACGCTGACGCGCAGATCTCGCGCTCGAGATCTCGGCGAGCGGCTCACCGTCCGCACGACCGCGAACGACGACGCGTTGGACCGCCGGTCATAGGTGCTCGACGGTGAACGTGTAATCGAACGCCCGCCCGCGCGTCCCGCTCGCTGGACCGCGCCGCCACGGCGCTGGGACGGGGCAGGCGCCCCGTGGAGGTCCGCGGACCGAACGATACGCGGCTCCGGGCCGAGCCGATCCTTGCGCCTGGGACGCGCCGGAAGCTCGGCGCGATTGTCGTGGCCTTTTCGACCGCGTCGCTGGAGCGGCTGCAGAAGCTGGTGCTCGCGGGGACGCTTGTCCTTTCCGGCGTGATGCTCCTGACCGTCGCCCGGCGCGAGATCGATCCGGCCGAGGGCTCCGTCGACCTCGCCGCGATCGCACGCGAGCTCGATGGACTCGAGGTTCGCGCTCCCGTGCGCATGCCGTCGCCGAGGGCGATCCCGACGTCGTGCGGCAAGCGCTGCTGCCACTCGTCGAGAACGCGCGGCGCCATGCCCGCAGCACTGTGCGGCTCGAGCTCAGCAGCGACGCCGGGCGCGTGCGGCTCGCCGTGCGCGACGACGGCCCGGGCCTGGATCCCCGGCTCAGCGAGCGGGCATTCGAGCCCGGCGTGCGCGTCGACGACGAGCCCAACGGCGGCAGCGGGCTCGGCTTGCCGCTGGCGCGGCGCCTTGCCCGCTCGTGCGGCGGTGACGTGGTCACGGGACCGGGCCCAGGCGGGTGCTTCGTGCTCGAGCTGCCCCCACTCGGACCCGCGATCCGCGCCCGGGATGATCCGGGCTGCGGACTCGACGCCCGCGCATCCGTCTCCGGAGGGACCGACGCGCGTCAGCGCAGGATTCCGGTGTGGCCGATCGAGTAGCGGCCGGGCTGCGGCCAGACGCAGAGGCCGTGCGGGCCGCTGCCGACGGGCGTGCGGTGCACCAGCCGGCCCGTGCGCGTGCTGATCGCGTAGACCTCGGCGTGGAAGCGGCCGCTCAGCCACAGCACGCGGCCGTCGGCGGACACGCCGCCCATATCGGGCGAGGCGTGGCCGGGGATGCGCCACTTGCGGATCGGGCGGCGCGTCCTGAACGAGATGACAGAGATCGTCCCTTCGCCGCGGTTGGTGACGAACAGGCGGCGCGAATCGCGCGACGGGTAGAGCCCGTGGGCGCCCTTCCCCGTCGGCTGGAAGCGGAGCTTGCGCAGCGCGCGGGCGTCAATCAGCCAGACGCCGTTGGCCGCCATGTCGGCGACGTAGAACGTGCGCCCGTCCGGGGAGAGCTTGACGTCCTGCGGCATCGCGCCCCGGGCGAGCGCGATCGTCTTGATCACGCGCTCTCGCTGAAGGTCGACGACGATCATCAGGCCGGCGAACTCGCACGAGACGAGCGCGCGGCGGCCATCGGCCGTGTAGTCCATGTGGTCGACGCCTGCGCATCGCGGCACGTCGAGCGAGTGCCGGAGCCGCATCGTGTGGGGATCGCGGAAGTCGAGCCGTCTGAGCGCCTCCGCGACCACGATCGCGCGGCGGCCGTCGGCGGTGAAGTACAGGTTGTACGGGTCCGCGACGGGGATCGGCTTGCCTGGGCGGCTGGTGCGCGGGTCGATTGGCGTGAGCTCGTTCGCCCTGTCGTTGCTGACCCACAGTGTCTTGAGATCCCACGACGGCGTTACGTGCTGGGGCAGCGCGCCGGTCGGGAAACTCCTAAGCACCTTGCCGGTCCGCTGCGAGAGCACGGAGACCGAGTTCGACTCCGAGTTCGGGACATAGACGCGCGCGGGATCGTGCCTGACGACCGGCGAGAGGAGCCCGGGTCGGTCCGCCCCGTAGACGTCAACGTGGCGGGCGGCGCGAGCGGCCGGCCGCTGCGGGGCCGCCACGGCGTGCCGAGAAGAGGACGGCGCGGGCGGGAGCCGGCGGGGCGATGTCCCGCCGCACGCGGCGACAAGGCCGGCGAGAACGATCGCACCGCCGAGCCGTGCGTGCGCCCGCTCCGCCTGGGCCTCCCGCCGCGGCATCATCGTCGCAACGCCAGCTCCCACACGCGGTCAGAGACCCGGCCGGCGGTCGTCCGGCCGCCGACGAGGAGGATGCGATCGCCGGCGGTGATCGCAGCGGCGTCGGACAGCCGGACGGGGAGTCGGCCGGCCGCCTTCACCAGGCCGCTGCGCGTATCCACCGCCAAGATCGTCCGCCGCGCGGCGCCCGAGTCCGAGCGACCGCCGAACAGGTACAGCGTCCGCGCCAGCACGGCGCCGGCGACGTGGGAGAGCGCGGACGGGAGCCGGCCGATCACCGTCGCCCGGCGGCGCGCCGGGTCGACGCGCACGATCTCGTCACGCGCGTGCACCCCGTCGGTTCCGCCCGCCACGATCAGCGTCCCGTCGGGCGCCGCCGCCGCGGCCGCGTAGCGGAGCGGGTGCGGGAGGTCGGCGACACGCTGGACGCGCCGCCCCGGGGTGTACGACAGCACGGATCGCAACGGCTGCGCACCCGTGAAGCCGCCCACGACCAGGATCGTGTTGCCGACGCGCACGGACTCGAGATCCGAGGCCGGTGCGGGCAGGTGCGCGACGACACCGCGACCGATCTGCACGATCGTGTCCCGCGCACCGGCCGCCGTGCCGCCGCCGAGCAGATACACGCGTCCGCCGAGCGCTGCGGCGCCGGCATCGTGGACCGCCTGCGGCAGCGTCCCCGCGGCGCGGGCGGGCGCCGGCTCGACGCGCGTGACGTTCGCGACCGACGCGTCGGCCGCATCCAAGCCTCCGAGCGCGAGCACCGTCCGCCCGCGCCGCGCCAGCGCCGGAAGCTGGACCGGCGCCGGCAGCCGCCGCGCCGCGACCACGCGAAGCGTTTTCGGACGCGCGTTCGCCGGACGTGGTGTCGCGGACCGCGGCGCAGGGGACTGCGGCGGGGCCGGGGCGCGATGACGAGATCCACAGCCGCATGCGAACACGGCAGCCAGCATGCACGCGGTAGGCCACGACCGGAGCACCGATCGAAGGATCGCGGGATGGCCTGAACGCGACCTGACCGGTTGCGTTCCGAGCGGAAACTGGACACCTGCCGTGCGCGTGGACTTCGACCTGCCCGCGAAGCGGCGCGTCCAACCTCGCCGCGCGGGAAGCGCTCGCACCGCGGGCCCGATTGACCTGGCGAGGATTCGGGAAGGCCCTTTGTGTGACCGATCACGCTCGAGTCGGCTCGTCGCGCGAGGTCGCCGTGGACTCCGTTGTGCGGGCGACGTCGATCGACGTCGCGCTCGCCGGGGAGCTCGACATGGCCGCCGCCTTCCGCGTCGAGTCCGAGCTCGAGCGGCTCCTGGCCACGCCTGGAATCGACGCCGTCGTGCTCGATCTCGGCGACGTCCGCTTCCTCGACTCTGCCGGTCTCGGAGCGCTGCTGTCGATCCGCGAACAGGCGCGGCGGCAGGGGCTCGATCTTCGCGTCGGCCGCATGTCCGAGCCGGTCCGGCGCGTCCTGGACGCCACCGCCACGCGCAGCGCCCTCGACAGCTGACCGGATCGCCGGGCTCATCGTCGCCCGCACCTGGCTGGCCCACCCTGTTGAGCAGCGTCCGCCACCGCGCGTGCTGCGCGCGGAGGACACGAAATGTCTCCGCGGTGCCCACGACCCGGGTGATTTGGTTCGCCCGTCATCGACGGGCGGTGACGGTCTCCCGCAGCCGTTCGAGGCTGGTTCGGAGCACGCGCGAGACGTGCATCTGGGAGTAGCCGATGATCTCGCCGATCTGGGATTGCGTGAGATCCTCAGTGAAGCGCAGCCGCAGGATCTGCCGCTCGCGTTCGGAGAGATCGCTCAGCAGCCCGTCGAGCGCGGTGGCGTCTTCGGTCGCGCTGAAGCCGGCTTCCTCGACCGCGATCTCAAGCACGGGTTCGTCGGCATCGGGTGCCGGTTGATCGAGCGAGTCGGCTCGGCGAGCGCCGCGAGCCTGCAGCGCATCCAGGACCTGTTCGATCGTGGTTCCGGTGTGCTCGGCGAGCTCGGCGACGGTGGGGAAGCGCCCGAGCTGTGTCGCCAGCTCATTCGAGACCGTTTCGAGGCGCGTAGCGAGCGCTTGGAGGTCGCGCGGGACCCGGAGCGCCCAGCCGCGGTCGCGGAGGTGGCGCTTGAGCTCTCCCAGGATGGTCGGGAATGCGAACGACGAGAACGCCGTGCCGCGCTCAGGGTCGAACCGATCGATCGCCTTGACCAGTCCGATGGCGGCGACCTGCTCGAGGTCTTCGATGTCCTCGACGTTGCGATAGCGCCGCGCGAGGTGGTGCGCCAGCGGAAGGAACCGCTCCACGATCGCGTCGCGAGCCGCAGGGCTGCGATCGTGCGCCAGGCGCGTGAACAGCGCCCGCTCGTCCTCCCGGCCAAGCGCGTCGCGAGCCTGCGGGGTGTGACCGAGCTCGACGGCGGAGTCAGAGCCCACCATGCGACGACGGTACCACCTACTGATGAGGTTGTGAAGAGCTTATGTCGTCAGAACTTGAGCAGATACGGTTCGAGACCTCGCCACATCGCTTCGCGATCGGTTAGCATTCACGGGCGTGTCGGATGCTCCTGGCGGCAGCCGCGGCGTGTACAGCATTGGTGCGGTGGCTCGAATGCTCGACATTCCCGTCGCGACGATCCGCAACTGGGAGGAGCGCTACGCGGCGATCGTCCCGGAGCGAAGCCCCGGAGGTCATCGCCTGTACTCAGGCGATCACGTGGCGCAGTTGCGCTTCGTCGCCATCGAGATGTCGCGCGGGCTGTCGGCGGCCGACGCGCATCGCCTGCTCGCCGAGGACGCCGCGGGTGGCCAGCCGGTGCTGCAGGAGAGGCCGGCCGCCGGCACGCGCCTGCTCGTGCTGCTGGCCGAGCGCGATCGCGTGGCGGCGGACCTCGCGCAGTTCTTCCTGCGCGCCGAGGGGTATGACGTCCACTTGGCGCTGGCGGTCGATGAGGCCGAGCAGCAGTGGCGGGAGCGTGAGCCGCAGCTCGCGATCGTCGAGCTGATGATCTCCGGGGGTCGCGGCGCGGAACTGTGCCGGCATCTGAAGCAGCATGGTTCCGGAGCGGTGCTGGCCGTCTCGGTTCTCGAGGCTGGCGATGAGGCGCTGGCCAGCGGTGCCGACGCCTTTCTGCAGAAGCCGCTTGACCCGGTCGAACTGGTCTCGACCGTCAAGGACCTGGTCGGAGCGAGCGCGCTGGTCGCCCACCGCGGACGCGAGACTCCGTAGTGGACGAGCGCGCGACGACCGGGGACGCCGGTCTGGATCGGATCCTCGGCGGCGGCCTGCCCCCGAACGGCATCAACCTGATCATGGGGCGACCGGGCTCCGGCAAGACGATCCTGTGCCAGCAGTTCATGTTCGCCCGGGCGACCGACGAGCGCCCCGCCGTCTATCTGTCGACGGTCTCGGAGCCCTTCGAGAAGATCGTCCGCTATGTCCAGCCGTTCAGCTTCTTCGATCCTGGGGCGGTCGGTCGCTCCATCTTCTACGAGGACCTCGGCCCGGTACTCGCCGGCGAGGGCGGACTGACTGCGGTCACCGAGCGGATCGACGACCTCATCAAGGAGCACAGACCAGGGATCATCGCCATCGACAGCTTCAAGGCGCTGGCCACATTCGCGGACGACGCGCGCGCATTCCGGCGCTTCCTGCACAACCTCGCCGCCCTGCTCAGCGCCTTTCCCGCCACGTGCTTCTGGATCGGGGAGTACAGCGAGGAGGAGACACGCACCGCGCCGGAGTTCGCCGTCGCCGACGCGATCGTCTCGCTCGCCACGGAGCGCATGAACGAGCGCACGCACCGGCTGATCGAGGTGACCAAGCTCCGCGGGAGCGACTTCCGCTCAGGACGGCACACGTATCGACTGTCCGCGGACGGCATCACCGTCTTCCCCCGGCTGGCCGACCCTGGCCGCGAGGGCGGCTACCGGCTCAGCGATGACCGCATCTCGTCCGGCATCGCGCCGCTGGACACGATGCTGGCCGAAGGCTACGCGCCCGGCAGCTCCACGCTGGTGGCCGGGCCCTCGGGAGCCGGCAAGACCCTGATGGGACTTCACTTCATCTTCAGCGGCGCCGCGACGGGCCAGCCCGGCGTGATCGCGACGCTGCAGGAGAACCCCATCCAGCTGCAGAAGATCGCCCGCGGCTTCGGCTGGTCGCTCGACCACGAGCAGGTCGCCGTCATGTACCGATCGCCCAACGACGTCTACATCGACGAATGGGTGTACGAGCTGCTCGAGCTGATCGAAGCCACCCACGCCACGCGCGTCCTGATCGATGGTCTCAGCGACCTCCAGTACGCCACCCCCGATCCCATTCGCTTCCGCGAGTTCATCTACTCGCTCATGCAGCGCCTCTCGCGCGGCGGCATCAGCCCGCTCATGACCAGCGAGATCCCCGACCTCTTCCATGTCGGCCGCCTCGCCGAATACGGCATCTCGCACCTCTCCGACAACGTCATCCTGCTCCAGTATCTGCGCGGCAACGCACGCCTCCTGCGCACGGTGACGATCCTCAAGTCACGCGCAAGCGCCCACGACCCCGCGATCCGCGAGTTCGAGATCACCCCGGACGGCATCGTCCTCGGAGAGCCGATCGCGCCCGAGCGCGGCTAGCACGAGGGCGGCGCGACCACTGCGGCGGTCGCCTCGGCCACAACGTCGAGGTCGTCAACCACAACCGCTGAGCGAGGGATTAGGAGCGAGCCCGGCGTACCGTCTCGCAGTCGCGTGCGACGCGGTCGCCGCGATCGGCCTTCGCGACGTCGCGGCCCGCGCCGCACGTCAGGCGGTCGCCGCCGGCCCCGTCGCGCGCGTCAAGCGTGTCGCGGCCGCGGCCGCCGTCCAGAACGTCGCGGCCCGGGCCGCCCACGAGCACGTCGTCGCCGGCATCGCCGAACAGGCGGTCGGCGCCGGCGCCGCCTGAGATGCGATCGGCGCCGCCGAGGCCGTGCAGGACGTCGGCGCGGCCGGTCCCCGTCAGCGTGTCGCCCCGCTCGCTCGGGCCCGCAGCCGGCGGGAGCGGGGCCGGCGTGGCGGTCGGCGCCGGCGTGGCGCTCGGCGCCGGCGGGTCGGGATCGCGCGGACGCGGCACGGCGAGCGCCGCGGAGTCGGCGACCGCGACGCCGCCCGGCCCGCTCGCGGCTACCCGGCACGTCAGCGCGTGCCCGAGATCGGCCGCCGAGATCGCGTAGGCGGCGCCGGTCGCGACCACGGCGGCGCCGTCGCGCAGCCACGACAGCGCGAGGCTCGCGGCGTCGGTCCACACGCCGGGCGTGCAGGTCAGGGCCGCACCGAGCGCGGCGGCGCCGTGGACCTGCGGCGCGGCGGTTGCGGCGGGAGGATCCCAGCCGACGACGACGGCCGCCGAGCGCGCCGTGACCTCGACCCAGTCGGCGTTGTGGGCGACGACCGCGCAGCTCACCACCGCGCCGCGGTCTCCGGCCTCGAGCATCAGCCGGTCACCCGGCCAACTCCAGCGCGGCTCGCCGCCGACCGTCCACTCGTAGCGGAAGCCTGCGGCCCCCGTCCACGCCCCCTGATCGCACGACACCGTGCGGCCGGCGAGCGCCGTGCCGACGACGCGCGGCGCGACCAGATTGGCCGGCGGCAGCAGCGGCACAACGAGCGCATTGCTCATCGCCGAGGCCTCGCCGCCGCCGTTGCGCGCGACGATCCAGCAGAACACCGATGTCCCGCGGTCCGCCTCGCGGACCGCGTACTGCGGATCGGTCCCGACGACGTCGCTCCCGCTCCACCACTCGTAGCGGTAGCTGAGCGCGGTCGTCGTGCTCCAGGTGCCCGGCTGGCACGTGAGCGTCTCGCCGGGCAGCGCGGTCCCGGCGAGCGCCGGCGCGGTGAGCAGCGCAGGCGCGGGCGGTGGCGTGACGGCCGGCGCGAGCGCGGCGGCGCGCCCGCCCGGTCCCACCGCGACGACGCGGCAGGCGATCGGCCGGTCGGCGTCGGCGCCGGTCACGCGGTAGGTCGCCGCGGTCTCGCCGTCGATGTCGTCGCCGCCGCGAAGCCAGCGGAACTCGTATGCGGTCGGGGCGCCGCTCCAGTCGCCCGCGAGGCAGGTCAGGGTCTGCTCGTACTCGGGCGTGCCCGCGATCGACGGCGCCCCGACGCTCACCGGCGGCGGAGGGCCGCCCGCGGGGCCGGACTCCGCCGCCGCCGCCCCGCCGAGATTGCGCGCGGTGACCGCACAGGTGAGTGCGTGGCCGGCGTCCTGCGGCGCGACCGCGTACGACGGGCCGGTCGCGATCGCGACGCCGTCGCGGCGCCACTCGTACGCGTAGGTCAGCGGGTCGTGCTCCCACGACCCGGTGGAGCACGTCAGCGTCCCGCCCACATCGGAGATCGAGGGCGACGTGGTGCTCGCCGGCGCGAGCGTGAACGAGGCGAAGCCGCGCTCGCGGTGCTGGCGGTGCTCGACCCAGTGGAAGCTGCCGCCGATCAGCACCGACGAGCCGCCGGCCAGCAGCGCGTGGATCACGCTGTCGACCGGCGGGAGCGCCTGCACGCGCGCCCCGTCGAGCTTGCGCAGACGCGCGAAGATCGCCTCGTCGGCATCCCACGAGTCCGGCGTGCGCGCGCCGCCCACGTAGACATCGTCCGCGGTCGCCGCGAGCGCCTGGACGGCGATGCCCTCGCTCATGCGCGCGTCCCAGCTCGTCAGGGCGCCGGTGCCGGCGTCGACGGCGGCGACGTCGCGCCGCGGCTCTCCGTTCATCGTCGTGAACGCGCCGCCGGCGTACAGCGTGTCGCCGTCAACGAGCAGCGCGCGCACGTCGCCCGGGCCCGGCTGCGCGGCGAAGCCATCGAGCGGCTCGCCCGCCGCGTCGACGGCCGCCAGCCGCGCGTGCGGCTCGCCGCCGACGGTCGCGAACGCGCCGCCGAGGAACGTGGTGGCGCCGCGGCGCGCGAGCGCGAGCACGCCGCCGCCGAGCGCCTCCGGCGCCCACGCCTGCACGGCGCCGTCCGCGAGCGCGACCGCCGCCGCGCCGTGGCGCGGCTGGCCGCCGACCGCCGCGAACGAGCCGCCGACGTAGGCGGTGCCGCCGTCGAGCGCGAGCGCGCGCACCGGCGCGTCGGCGCCGGGGTTCCAGGCCGTCGCCGCTCCCGCCGCGTCGATCGCCGCCAGCCGCGAGCGCGCGAGCCCGCCGGCGTGCGTGAACTCGCCGCCCGCGATCACCGTCGCCCCGCTCAGCGCGAGCGCGCGCACCGGCGCGTCGGCGCCGGGGTCCCAGGCGGTCAGCTCGTCGCTCGCGAGGTCGACGGCCGCGAGGCGGTCGCGATCGACGCCGCCGATCGAGGCGAACCATCCGCCGGCCGCGACGTCGCCGCCCTGCACGGCGATCGCGCGCACCTTGCCGCCGTCGTCGCCGGGCATTCCGGCGCGGAACCGCTCCTCGCCGGTCGCGAGGTCGATCGCCATCAGGGACGGCTTGGAGTCGTACGTGATCCCCGGATCGACGTCGAAGGTCGCGGCGATGTAGAGCGTGCCGCCGGCGACCGTCGCCGTCGTGTAGCTGCCCGTCCACGGCGCGCCGGGGACCATCGCGCCGGTCTGCGCGTCGAGCGCGGCGAGGTAGCAGAACGAGCTCCCGATCCATGCCGCGTCGCCGCTCGTATAGACGGTGTCGGTGGCGGCGGCGTAGCTGAGCTTCGCGATCGAGCGGCTCGCGCTCGGCGCCCAGGCGGTCAGCGTGCCGGCGGCGAGGTCGAACGCCGCCAGGCGCCCGCGCGCGTCGGGCCCGACCTGTGTGAACTCGCCGGCGACGTACAGCGTGGTCGCGCTCGCCTCCAACGCCGTCACCCGCGGCTCGTCGAGCGCCGGCGCCCAGCCGGTCAGCGCGCCGCCGGCCTCGAACGCGGCCAGGCCGCTGCGCGCCGTGCCGGCGATCGCCGAGAACGAGCCGCCCGCGAACAGTCGCCCTCCGGCCGCCTCCAGCGCCGAGATGTCGCCGTCGGGCTGCGGCGCCCAGGCGGTCGGCGCGCCGGTCGCCCAGTCGACCGCGGCGAGGCTCGCGCGCGACTGCCCGGCGACACGCGTGAACCCCCCGCCGACGTACAGCGTCGCGCCGACGAGCGCGAGCGCGCCCACCTCGCCCTCCGTGCCCTCGCTCATGACCGCGGGCGCGAACGCGGGGTCGACGCGGCCGTCGGCGAGCACGTGGGCCAGGCTCGAGCGCGCGACGCCGCCGATCTTGCGGAACGAGCCGCCGACGTACCAGCCTCCCACGCCGTCGGGCTCGATCACGCGCACGTAACCGTCGCCGACGCTCGGGAAGCCGAGGTCGGGCGACCCGGTCGCCGCGTCGAGCTTCGCCAGCCCAGGCAGTCGCGGTCCGGCGTAGCGGAAGCCGCCGCCGAGATAGAGCGTGTCGCCGGCGCGCGCGAGCGCGTAGACGTCGCCGTCGAGCAGCCACGGGTGGTCGTCCGCGGTCGACGGCAGCGACGTCGCGCTCGCGCTCCCCGTCGCCACGACGGCCAGGACCGCGAGCGCGCCGATGAGCGCCCAGCTCAGCCTGTGCCATCCGCGTCTCATGCTGCTCGTTCCCTCGGGATCGGCCGGCGGCGGCGCCACTTGAGGGCCGCGGATGTGGCGCTGGCGGGAGGACCCGAGCTGATCGTCCGGGGATCGCCTAGCCGGGCCCGACGACGCCGCTGAGGTGCAGCGCGATGACGAGCACGACCAGCGTCGCGATCGCGGCGATGAGCCAGATCGGGGGACCGTTGCGCTGGGGTTCCGGATCTTGCTCGGAGAGGCTCGGCACGGTTCTCCCTTCAGTCGACGTCTCGGCGGGCAAGCGTCATGGCGCCGGCGGCGGCGGCCAGCGCCGCGTAGACGATCAGCAGCACCAGGCCGAGGCCTGGCGCGACGAGCGCGTCGGCGAGCTGGCTCTGGATCGCGCCGGTGGCCGCGCCCGCGCTCGCCTCGGGGGCGTACTTGGCCACCCCGGGGACGTCGCCGAGCAGGAGCGGCTCGAGCAGCAGCAGCCAGACGCACAGGCCGGCGACGGCCGCGACCTGGTTGCGGATCAGCGCGCCCACTCCCACCCCGATCGCCGCGAACAGCGCGCCGGCGAATGCGCCGCCGGCGAGGAGCTGGACGTAGTCGCCGGCGCCGAGCCGGATCTGGATTCCGCGCAGCGCGAGCCCGGCGGCCTCACCGCCGGCGTTCAGCGCCTCGGCCACGAGCACTGCCCCGGCGCCGGCGAGCATGCTCGCGACGACCTTGGCCGCCACCACCCGCGACCGCCGCGGAGTGACGAGCAGCGTCGGGCGGATGGTGCCGGTGCGGAACTCGGTCGTGATCGACAGTGCACCGGCCAGCGCGGCGAAGAGGACGCCGACGCTCGTTCCGAGCCCGAGGATCCGCATCTGGTTGCTCTCGCGCGAAAGCTGGTGTATGCCCAGGCTGGCGACGTGCAGCGCGACGACGAGGAGGACGAGCCCGACCAACCACGCGAGCAGGACGACGGTGGTGCGCGTGGTGCGCAGCTTGTGCAGTTCGGAGCGCAGTTGCGCGGTCATGCCGTGAGCTCCAGGTAGAGGTCCTCGAGCTCGCCGGCGAGCTCGGACAGGCCGCGCGTGGCGACGAGTCGGCCGTGATTGAGGATCAGCACGGAGTCGACCGTCTGCGCCACCTCGGAGAGGACGTGGCTTGAGATCAGCACGGTCCGGCCGGACCGCGCGAACTGGCGCAGGAAGCCGCGCAGCCAGTGCATCCCGGCGGGATCGAGGCCGTTCGCGGGCTCGTCGAGGATCAGCAGCTCGGGGTCGCCGAGCAGCGCCCCCGCCAGGCCGAGCCGCTGGCGCATCCCCAGCGAATAGGTCCGGACCGCGCGGCCGGCGGCGGCCGTCAGCTCGACCAGGTCGAGCACCTCCTCCACTCGCGCGAAGCCGATCTCGGCTGCCAGGGCGAGCGCGCGCAGGTGGTTTCGCCCCGAGCGGCCGGGATCGAAGTCGCCGGACTCGAGCACGGCGCCGATGCGGCGGGACGGCCGCTCGAGCTCGCGATAGCGACGCCCGAGCACCAGGGCGCCGCCGGCCGTCGGCTCCGCGAGACCGAGCAGCAGCCGCAGGGTCGTGGTCTTGCCGGCCCCGTTGGGCCCGAGGAAGCCCGTGATGGTTCCGGGCTCCAGCGCGAAGCTGAGGTCGTCGACGGCGACGAGATCGCCGTAGCGCTTGGTCAGGTGGTCGGCAGCGAGGACGGGCATCGGCGACATCCTCGGTGCCGTCCGGCCCCGTGTCCTGGGCCGCGCGCCGTATTCGATCTACTCCTCGCGGAGTATGCACGGGCGGAGGGCGGCGGCTACATTCGCGACACCGTGGAGCGTCGCGCCCAGCACCTGCTCGATGCGCTCGTGCCGCTCTTCACCGCGGCGATCATCGTCATGGGCGGCGTCGTCCACAACGGCGACGCCCACCCGGCGGAGGTGCTGGTCGGCGCCGCCGCCGGCCTCTCACTCGCCGGCCGAAGACGCGCTCCGGGCGTCACGCTCGCCGTCTCCGGGGCGCTCACGCTGGTGCTCCTGCACCTCTCGCCCGCCGCCGGCGCTACCGCGGTGATCGCCCCGGCGGTCGCCCTCTACTCGCTCGCGGTGCGCAGCGGACCGCGGCAGCGCGCCATCGCCGCCTGCACCGCGCTGGTCGCCGTCGTGATCGCCGATCTGCTGCACGGCGGCGACCCGACGTTGCTGCGCACGCTCGGACATGCCCTGCTGATCGCGATCCCCCTGCTGATCGCCGACGTGCACCGGACCCGTCATGCGAACCTCGAGCTGCTCCAGCAGCGCAGCGCCGAGCGCGAACGGCTGCGCATCGCGCGCGACCTTCACGACGTGATCGCCCACACGCTGACGACGATCAACGTTCAAGCCGCCACCGCCGCGCAGCTCATAGACCGCGATCCGGCGCATGCGCGCAGCGCGCTGGAGACGATCGAGGACGCCAGCCGCGACGCGATCGCCGAGCTGCGCGCGGTCCTCGGCGTGCTGCGCTCCGACCACGACGCGCCGTTGGCGCCGGCGCCGGGCCTCGACCAACTCGGCGATCTGGTCGCCCGTGCACGGGCCGACGGGGTGCCCGTCGAGCTGGACATCGACGGCGAGCGGCCCGATCGCCTGCCGGACGGAGTCTCGCTCGCCGCGTTCCGCATCGTGCAGGAGTCGCTCACGAACGCGCGCCGCCACGCCGCCGGAGCCGCGGTTCGGATCGCGCTCGCGTTCGACCGCGCGGGCCTCACCGTGGTGGTCGAGAACGGCACGGCGACGACGCCACACGTCAACGGCGCGCCGCCGGGCGTCGGCATCATGGGGATGCGCGAGCGCGCGAGCACCGTCGGCGGGACGCTGGATGCGGGACCCGTCGCGAGCGGCTTCCGAGTGCTCGCACGGCTGCCGTGCGCGCGCTCATGATCCGCGTACTCGTCGCCGACGACCAGGCCGCGGTACGCGGTGGGTTCTCCGCTCTGATCGACGCCCAGGACGAGATGCAGGTCGTCGCTGAGGCAACGAACGGGCGCGAGGCCGTCGACCTCGCGCGGCGGGTACTACCGCGCGTCGTGCTGATGGACATCCGCATGCCGGTGCTCAACGGCCTCGAGGCCACGCACCTCATCTGTGCCGACGCCCAGCTCGCCGGCAGCCGGGTGCTGGTGCTCACGACGTTCGACCTCGACGACTACGTGTATGGCGCGCTGCGCGCGGGAGCAAGCGGCTTCCTGCTCAAGGACACTCGCCCCCGGGACCTTCTGCAGGCGATCGAGACGGTCGCCGCCGGCGAAGCGCTGCTCGCGCCCACCGTCACGCGGCGGCTGATCGCCGAGTTCGCCGCCCGCCGGGATCCCGCGCAGCCGCCGGCCGAGCTCGCCGCGCTGACCGAGCGCGAGCGGGAGATCATGCGCCTGGTCGCCGAGGGCCTCACCAATGCCGAGATCGCCGGCCGTCTCGTGATCAGCCCGCTGACCGCCAAGACCCACGTCAGCAACGTGCTGCGCAAGCTCGGCTGCCGCGACCGCGCGGCATTGGTCGTGCTGGCCTACGAGTCCGGCCTGATCACGCCCGGGCGCCCCGTCTAGCTGGGCGCCCCCGTCGGCAGCGCCTCGGCGCCCGACCGTTGGCGAACCGATCGGAAAAGATATAGGATCGTCGCTGGCGGCCGCCAGGAAAGGACACATGGCAGACATCGACCACCTCGCGACCGTGGCGTCCGAGCCCGCCCTCGGCGAGATCGGAACCCAGCTTCATTTCATCGACGGCGAGTTCGTGCCGAGCCGGGAGGGCTCGACGTTCACGACGCTCGATCCCACCACCAACGCCCCGCTGGCCGAGGTGGCGGACGGAAGGAGCGCAGACGTCGACGCGGCGGTCGCCGCGGCTCGCCGGGCGTTCGACGACGGCCCCTGGCCTCGGCTGCCGGCCGCGGAGCGCGCGCGGGTGCTGCGGCGGATCGCCGCCGCCATCCGCGCGCACGCGCGGGAGCTGATCGAGCTCGAGGTGCGCGACACCGGCATGCCGATCGCGCAGATGCACGGGCTGGCGGCCCGGGCGGCCCAGAACTTCGACTACTACGCCGGCGTGCTGGGAGAGCTGCACGGGCGCTCGTTCCAGGTGGGCGAGGAGTTCGTCAACTACACCGTCCGCAAGCCGGGCGGCGTGACCGGGTTGATCATGCCCTGGAACGCGCCGCTGATGCTGTCGACGTGGCGCATCGCGCCGGCACTGGCGGCGGGGAACACGATCGTCCTCAAGCCGGCCGAGTGGTCGCCGCTGACCGCGACGCGCATGTCGGAGCTCTTCCAGGAAGCCGGCCTCGCCGACGGCGTCTTCAACCTCGTGCACGGCTTCGGCGAGACGGCGGGCGCCCCGCTGTCGAGCCACCCGGGCGTGAATCTGATCTGCTTCACGGGAGAGCCGTCGACGGGGTCGCTCGTCATGGCGGCGGGCGCGCCCACACTCAAGCGCCACTCGCTCGAGCTGGGCGGCAAGTCGCCGGTCGTCGTCTTCGCCGACGCGGATCCCGACCTGGCGGTCGATGCGGCGCTGGCCCAGATCTTCACGATGAACGGGCAGCGCTGCACGGCGGGCTCGCGCCTGCTGGTCGAGCGCCCGCTCTATGACCGGATCGTCGACGCGATCGCCGCGCGCGCGGCGAACATCCGCGTCGGCGACCCCTTCGACGAGCGCACCGAGCTCGGGCCGCTGATCCACCCTGAGCACCACCAGCGCGTCCTCGCCTACATCGAGGACGCGCGGCGAGACGGCGCGCGGATCGTCGCCGGCGGCGGCCGCCCGGACCACCTGCCCGGCGGCAACTTCCTCTCGGCGACGGTCATCGCCGACGTCACCGAGGGGATGTCGGTCTTCCAGGAGGAGATCTTCGGCCCGGTGCTCGTGGCCACGCCGTTCGACGGCGAGGAGGAGGCGATCCGCCTCGCCAACGCGACGCCGTACGGCCTGGCCGCCTACGTGTGGACCAACGACGTCAAGCGGGCCCACCGCGTCGCGCACGCGATCGACACCGGCATGTGCTGGATCAACTCGCACAACGTGCGCGACCTGCGCACGCCGTTCGGCGGCGTCAAGGCGTCGGGCATCGGCCGGGAGGGAGGCGACTACGCGTTCGACTTCTACTGCGACGTCGAGGTCGTCCACGTCGCGCTCGGGTCCCACGCGATCCCGAAGCTGGGGACGTCCCCGGCGGACGCCTGTGATTGATCGCCGGTGGCGAATCTCCGCCGCCGGGGCTTGCATATTTGTGATGAAAAACATATAGGATGTGGCAAAGTGATCCGCGCGGCTTGCCGGCCGCGGGAGATCGGGAGGAGCGAAAAGCAAGTGTTCGACCCGGACACGGACACGTAGTGAGCACCGCAGGCACACAGCGGTTCAGCGACGGCCAGCCCCGCACGCAGGGCTCGCCGGCGCCGCTCCTGCGGGTGACCGATGTCGCGAAGGCGTTCGGTCCCACCCAGGCGGTGCGCGACGCGTCGTTCGAGCTGCGCGCGGGAGAGGTCCTCGCGCTCGTCGGCGAGAACGGCTGCGGCAAGTCGACGATGGTCAAGATCCTCAGCGGCGTGCACCTGCCCGACGCGGGCGCGATCGAGCTCGACGGCGAGGTCGTCGGGCCGCTGTCAACGCCCCAGCAGGCCCAGCGGCGCGGCATCGTCACGGTCTTCCAGGAGGTGCTCGTCGCCGAGTCGTGCTCGGTGCTCGACAACGTCTGGCTGGGCATCGACGGCACCTGGCGCACGCGCGTATCTCTACGCGACAAGCGCGCCCGCGCACGCGCGGTGCTCGGCGAGCTGCTCGGGCGCGACGTCGACCTCGGGATGGCGGTCGAGGGCCTGTCGCTCTCGGACCGGCAGGCCTGCGGCATCGTCCGCGCGCTTCTGCGCGACCCGAAGATCCTGATCCTCGACGAGGCGACCTCCGCGCTCGACGTGGCCACGCGCGATCGCCTGTTCGCCATGGTCGGCGCGCTCTCGCGCGAGGGAGTCGGCGTGATCTTCATCACGCACCGCATGGACGAGATCGAGCAGATCGGCGACCGGATCACCGTGATGCGCTCGGGCGTGACGGTGGCCGACCTCGACCGCGGTCACTGGCGGCCGCAGCAGCTCGTGCACCTGATGACCGGGGCGGACGCGCTGGGCAGCGAGGAGCAGGACCGGCTGACGCCGGTGGCCAGCCGCCGCGGCGACGCGGTGCTCAGCGTCCGCGGGCTGCGGCTGCGCCCGGATGGGCAGCCGATCGACCTCGAGGTCCGCGCCGGCGAGCTCATCGGCCTGGCCGGCCTGGAGGGCCACGGCGGCAACACGTTCCTCGAGGCGCTGCGCGGCGGCGTGGTGACCGAGGGCGAGGTCGTCCGCCACCTCGATGGCCGCGAGGCCGTCATCGGCTCTCCCGCCGACGCGGCCGACCATGACATCGCGTACGTGCCCCGCGAGCGCCGCCTGGACGCCGTGTTCAGCTGGATGTCGACGCGCGAGAACTTCGCGCTGCCGACACTCGCACGCGACGGGCGCTTCGGCTGGCTGAGGACGCGGTCCTCGCGACGTCGCCTCGCCGCCTACGTCGACCGCCTCGGCATCGTGCTCGGCTCCCCGGAGCACCCGATCACGACCCTCTCGGGCGGCAACCAGCAGAAGGTGATCATCGCGCGCTGGCTGGCCTACGGCCCGCGCGTCCTGCTGCTCAACGACCCCACGCGCGGCATCGACATCGGCGCGAAGAACGACCTCTACGCGCTGTTCGGCGCGCTGGCCGCGGAAGGGCTGGCGGTCGTGATGCTGTCCACCGAGCTCGACGAGCACGTCGAGCTGATGGATCGCGTCCTGGTCTTCCGCGAGCACGAGCTTTTCCAGGAGTTCCAGCGCAGCGAGGTCACGCGCGAGCGGCTGGTCGCGGCGTTCTTCGGCGAGCAGAGCGAGGCCTGACATGGCGCAACTGTCGATGGAGCCCCAGTCCGCCGTCGGGCACGAGCGGGTCGCCGCGCACACCACCAAGCAGCGGCTGACCCACCTCGCCCAGCACAACAGCTGGGGATTCGCCGCGCTGCTGATGGTCGCCGTGCTCGTCGCGACGCTCGTCAAGGACAGCGGCAACTTCGGCGTCTCCGACCAGCTCGCGATCGCGGCGCCGATGATCCTCGCGGCGATGGCCAGCGCGCCGTCGATCATCGGCCGCGGGTTCGACCTCTCGATCTCGCCGCTGCTGGTCTTCTGCGGCGCCGTGTACGTCGTGTGGCTGGCGCCGCACGGCCTCGGCGGCGTGATCGCGGTGCCGATCGTCCTCGGCGTCGGCCTGCTCGCCGGCCTCGTCACCGGCCTGATCATCACGCTGCTGCGGATCCAGCCGGTCGTGGTGACGCTCGGCATGTACTTCGCGCTGCAGGGCGTCGACCTGCTGATCGCGCCCAACCCGGCTTCGCTGGGCGAGGGGGACCGCTGGATCTATCACCTGGCGGGCCACGTCGGCCCGATCCCGGGCGCGGTCTTCACGATCGGCGTCCCGCTGCTGATCTGGTACGGGCTCAAGCGCATCCCGTTCCGCGGCCTGCTCTACGCCGTCGGCTCCAACGACGCGACAGCGTTCTCCAGCGGCGTCAACGTGACCGCAGTACGCGTCGCGAGCTACGCCCTCGGCGGCCTGTTCGCCGGGTTCGGCGGCCTCGCGCTCACCGCGCTGGTGCGGTCGACGAACGCGTCGACGTCCACGCAGTACGCGCTGATCGCGATCGCGGCCGTCGTCCTCGGCGGCACGTCGCTGGCCGGCGGTCGCGGCGGCCTGATCGGCGTCGCCTTCGGCGCGTTCACGATCTACCTGTTCCAGAACCTCCTGTCGAGCTTCGAGGTCAACCCCGCCTGGCTGCAGATCGTCTACGGCGCGATCCTCATCATCGCCGTCGTGATCCAGGGCGCGCTGGTGCCCGAGGCCGGGATCGGCGGGCTGCGTGCGAAGCGGATGCCCGTGCTCCACCGCCGCACGCGCAGACGGTCGGGCCTGGAGCTGTCGACGATGGAGATCGGTCCCGTCGGCGGCGGCGATGCGGCCGTCGCCGCGGCGACGGCCGGCGCCGGAGGGCCGGTGGCGCGGGTGTGGGGCGCGCTGGTCCGCGTCCAGCAGCGGTTCCCGCTGATCCAGCTCGTGGCGCTCGCGGCCGTGTTCGCCTTCGGTGTGATCACGCTGCCCGGACTGGGCTCGTGGGTGAGCATCCGCTCGATCCTCGTCCTGGCGTCCCTGGTCGGGCTCGCCTCGTGCGGCCAGACGCTGCTGATCCTGATGGGCGGCTTCGACCTCTCGGTCTCCGGCTTCATCGTCGCCGGCGGCCTGACGGTCACCGCGCTGAACCTGAAGTACGGCATCAGCTTCGGCGCGGCCCTGGCGATCGCGCTCGTCGCGGCCACGATCCTCGGCGGCTTCGCCGGCTACATCTGCCACCGCTTCAGGATCAACCCACTTGTCGTGACGCTGGCGATGGGGTCGTTGGTCATCGGCCTCGTCAAGGTTCAGCTCGGCGAGCAGGCCAACGGCTATCCGACCGAGTGGATGCAGAAGCTCGCCATGCCGGTGACCAAGACGTTCGGGATCGGGATCCCGCCGGCGGTGTCGATCTGGGTGCTGGTCATCGTCCTGTTCGCGATCTTCCTGCACCGCACGCGCCTCGGCCGCAACCTGTTCGCGACCGGCGCGAACCCGCGTGCGGCGGACTACGCGCTGATCAACACGCGGCGCGTCTGGATGGCGGCGTTCGCGTTCAGCGCTGTGACCTCGACGCTGGTCGGGATCCTGATCGGCGGCTTCTCCGGCCAGGTGGTCGACACCGGCGGCGACGCCTACCTGTTCCAGAGCGTCGTCGCGGTCATCGTCGGCGGGACCATCTTCGGTGGGCCCGGCGACTACACCCGGACCGCCATCGGCGCGGTGTTCATCACCGTGCTCATCACGGTCCTCGTCGGGCACGGCGCCAGCAAGGCCACGGAATTCATCGTCTACGGCGGAATCATCCTCGTCGCCGTCGCCATCTACGGCCGTGAGCGGAGGCTTCGCGACCGCGTCTGAGCGGTCGTGTGAGGAGGGCAACCATCAGTGAGGAGGAGTGCAGTGAGTGAGCGAGCGGAGTGGCGCTGGCGGCAGTGGAGCCGCGTGGCGCTGGCGAGCCTCCTGGGCGCGGCGGCGCTGACCGTCGCCGCATGCGGGAGCGACAGCAGCGGCGACGGTGACAAGGCGTCCACGTCAGGGACGCAGAAGCAGTCCACCAAGGAGATCCACGTCAAGCCCACGGGGGCCGCCAACGTCAAGGTCGGCACCGCGTGCGGCGACAGCGTCCCCGTCGGGCCGAAGAACCAGGAGGGAGAGGCCTTCCAGTCGATGTCCCAGCGGCTCAAGGACATCTACGGCAGCTATCCCGAAGAGGTCGTCACGAGCCCGTGGGCCACGCAGAAGATCACGGCCAAGCCCCCGTGGAAGATCGGCTACATCACGATCGGCATCTCGAACCAGTATCAGAACAACGTCCTCAAGCAGCTCAAGCAGGAGTTCGCCGAGGCGAAGGCCAAGGGCCTGGTCACGGGCGAGCTGGTCACCAACATCCCGCCGAGCCTCGCGCAGTCGACGCCTGAGAGCCAGATCTCGGCGATGAAGCAGATGGCCCGCCAGGGCGTCAACGCGATCATCATCAACCCCGCGGACTCGGTCGCCGAGTCGGCCACGATGGAGCAGCTCGGCCAGCAGGGAGTGCCGATCATCCTCGCCGACGTCCCGCCCGCGCCGGGCTCGAAGTACCAGACGTCGACATGGACCCAGAACCAGGTCGAGGCCGACGCCGGCACGCTGGGCATCATCGGGAAGGGCAACATCCTGATCGTCCGCGGCATCGCGGGCAACCAGAACGACAAGGTCCTCTACAACCAGAAGGTCCAGGACCTCAAGAACTGCCCGGACATCAAGGTCGCCTCGGTGCTCTACGGCAACTGGGACAACGGCACCGTCAAGCAGGTCGTGTCGCAGTACCTGGCG
Source organism: uncultured Solirubrobacteraceae bacterium (assembly GCA_963837485.1). Lineage (GTDB taxonomy): Bacteria > Actinomycetota > Thermoleophilia > Solirubrobacterales > Solirubrobacteraceae > Solirubrobacter. The sequence goes on from CAWINP010000003.1 coordinate 41,777, forward strand.
GCGCACCCGCAGCCGGTCGACGGCGTCCTGCAGGACGGCGGCATGTTCGCCGGCGTCGTCCAGGCGTTCGAGTCGCGCGGCATCAAGGTCCCGCCGGTCGGCGTCGAGCAGTGCTACGCCGGCGACCTCTCGTGGTGGCTGAAGAACATCGACACCTACAAGACCGCCGGCGGCTGCATCAACGGTCTCCAGGGCGGCTACGTCTACTTCAACGCGGCGCTGCGGATCCTGGCCAACAAGGGTCCGAAGTACAACCTCCTGTCGATGCCCGCGGTGGCCATCGACAACACCAACCTGAAGGCCTACGCACAGCCGGGCCTTCCGCTCACGTCCGACCTGGAGCTCCCGGGCCCCAAGACGGCGTGGTGCGACGACAAGTGCCTGGACGAGTACTTCAACGAGCCAGGACCGGCGACCGCCGGCTAGCGAGAGCCAAGCGCGGCAGGCCTACGGGCCTGCCGCGCTCGACCGCGGCGACGAAAGAGGAACCAGACGTGACGGCAGAGCTCGACGAGCTGCGCGCGCGGGTGCGCGTGCTCGAGGACCGCGAGGAGATCCGCAACCTCCTCCAGGAGTACCGGCGGACGCTGGACGTCCGCGACATGCGGGCGTTCTCTGCGCTGTTCGCGTCCGGCGGCTCGTGGACCGGCAAGTCGGGCGCGGCCACCGGGCCCGCCCAGATCCATGACATGCTGGTCGCGCAGCTGCCGGACAACCCGCCGGCCCCGGGCGCGACGCTGTGGCACTGGATCAGCGACCCGGTGATCGCGGTCGACGGCGACCGCGCGACGGCGCGCAGCCTGTGGATGCACGTGCGCCGCGGCGATAACGACCGCCCGCTGCTGCCGACCCTCGGCGGCTACGACGACGAGCTGATCCGCGAGGGCGGTCGCTGGCGCTTCCTGCGCCGCTCGGTCAGCCCGCTGATCCCCTCCAGCTGAGGAGGCTCGCGAACCTCACGGTGCCCGGCGGCGCGGGCGGGAAGGGATGTGCGCTAAGCCGCAACCCTCGAGTCCCAAGCGACCGCGAACGCAGGCCGGCGTCCACTTCCGCGACGTGATCTCGCCCTCGCTGGAGCCGCTGGTGGCGGACAAGCTCCCGGCCGAGATCGACCACAAGGGCTGACGTCCCGCGGGTCGTCGAGCCCTGCGCCGCTGGTGATAGCGTCGCCGCCTGCAAGCGCAGGAGGCTTGAGGTGGAAGACGTCGGAGTCCTGATCGTCGGCGGCAGCTTGGTCGGCCTGACCACCGCGATGCTGCTCGGCCATCACGGTGTGGAGTCGCTCGTGGTCGAGCGCCATCCCGGAACCGCGATCCACGCCCGCGCCGGGCACTTCCAGCTCGGGACGACGGAGATGCTGCGCCAGGTCGGGCTCGAGGACACCGTCCGCGCCGCGTCGCTGAAGACGTACCACCCCACGGGCGGGATCGTGGCCGTCGAGTCGCTCGCCGGCCGGGAGCTCGCGACGTACGTCAAGGAGCTCAACGAGGGCGTCGAGGGGTTCAGCAACACGGTCCGCGTCTTCATCAACCAGGACGTGCTCGAGCCGATCCTGCGCGAGAAGGCGGTCGAGCTCGGCGCGCGGGTGATCAACCGCACGGAGGTCACCGGCCTCGACGAGGACGCCGACGGCGTCACCGCGACGCTCACCGACCTCGACAGCGGGGGCGAGCGGCAGGTTCGCGCCCGCTACGTCGTCGCCGCCGACGGCAACCGGAGCCGCACCCGCCGCGGCCTGAACATCGCGATGGAGGGCTACGGCGAGCTCTCGCGCAGCATCACGATCTACTTCAAGGCCGACTGCGCGCCGCTGCTGGAGAACCGCAACCAGGGCGTTCTCTACGTCCACAACCCCAAGTTGCGCGGGTTCTTCCGGCTCGATCGCACCGGCGGCACCGGCTTCCTGGTGATCAACAGCGTCGGCGAGGACGTGACCCGGCCGGAGGCGATCAACGTCAGCCAGGGCCTCACCGACGAGCGCGTCCAGGGCTTCCTCAGCACCGCGATCGGCACGGATCAGATCCCCACGGAGGTCCTCCATGTCGCGCATTGGCGCGCCGAGTCCAACGTCGCGGCCCGCATGCAGGCCGGCCGCGTCTTCCTGGCCGGCGACGCCGCACACGTGGTCCCGCCCAACGGCGGCTACGGCGGCAACACCGGCGTGCAGGACGCGCGCAACCTCGCCTGGAAGCTCGCGGCGGTCGTCAAGCAGGAGGCCGGGCCCGAGCTGCTCGACACCTACGACGCCGAGCGGCGGCCGCTCTGCCGGCTCACCGTCGACCAGGCGTACACGCGCTACGCGACCCGCGTGGTCCCGGAGCGCGGCACCGAGGACGCGAAGCCGTTCGTCGACGACCTCACGATGGAGATCGGCCTGGTGATGCGCTCGCCGGCGGTGATCTCCGACGGCAGCATCGAGGACGGCGTCCTGCACATCTCGCCCGCCGAGCTGCGCGGGCATCCCGGCACCCGCGCGCCGCACGTCGCGCTCGGCCCCGACCGCTCCACGCTCGACCTGTTCGGCCGCGAGTTCGTGCTCCTGAGGCCGGCCACCGGCGAGGCTCGCACCGACGCGCTCGTGCGCACGCACGTGATCGAGGCCGACGACTTCTCCGGCGCGTATGGCATCACGCGCGAGGGCGCGAGCCTCGTGCGGCCGGACGGCATCGTCGGCTGGCGCTCGCGCGGCGCCTTCGCGCCTGGCGAGCTAGCGGCCGCGCTGGACCGGATCCTCGCCCGCTGACGCGAACACGACTCCCGGCAGCGCAAGCCAGACCAGCGCGCGCATCGCGCAAGTGTAGGCCCGGCCCGCACCGGGGCGTAAGCCGCGAACCTAGCCGTGTACGCGCCGCGAGCGTAGCCTCGGCACATGCGCCGCGGGCGCCACGAGACGGTCAGCCGGCTCCGCGAGCTCGGGCTTCCCAAGCCCGAGCGCGAAGCTGCGCGGGCGGAGCGGCGCGTCGAGCGGCAGATCCGGCTCGAGCGCGACAACCCGTATACGGCCGAGCGGCGCGCCGCCGCGCTGGATGCCGAGGTCAGGCGCTGGAGCAGGCTGTTCGGCGAGCGGATCTGATCAGCGCAGGGTGATGTTCACCGTGCGCGAGGCCGGCGCGCCGGCCCCCCGGGCGGTGACGGTGACGCGCGCGCGGCCGGCCCGAAGCTTGACCCGCAGGGTCGCATTGACGCCGCCGCCGTTGAGCGCGAACGCGCGGGAGAGGACGGTGCGCCACGTGCAGCGGCCGCGCGTGCAGGACGGCGCGGACACCGCGACCCGGGCGCTGGTGGCCAACGAGGTCGACGCGGTGACGCGCAGCGTCCGCACGCACGCGCGGCGTCGGCAGGCACGCCCGGCGTAGACCTTCGGCGTGGTGACCGACGGCCCGGCGCCGACCCACGTGACCGGCGCCGCCGGGCAGCCGCCCGAGGAGCCGGGCACCAGCGGGCAGCGATCGTCGGCGTCGGGCACGCCGTCGAGATCCGAGTCCCCGCCGCGCGGCGTGGCGTCGCAGGCGTCGCCCGCGCCGTCGGCATCGGTGTCGGCCTGCAGCGGATTCGCCGCCGCAGGGCAGTTGTCGTCGAGCGAGCCGACGCCGTCCGCGTCCAGATCCGCCCCGCGCGGCGTCGCATCGCAGGCATCGCCGGCGCCGTCTCCGTCGGCATCCGCCTGCGACGGATTCGCGACCGTGACGCAGTTGTCGTCGACGTTGACCACGCCGTCGCCGTCGATGTCGGGCGCCGGCGCGACGAGATCCAGCGCGGCGCGGGCGTCGGCGCGGCCGCCGTTGAGGCCGTAGGACGCGAGCGCCGCCTTCGGATCGGCCGAGTCGATGATCGCGGCCTTCAGCTGCGCGGCCGTCAGGCCGGGATTGCGCGAGAGCAGCAGCGCCGCCTCCGCGGTCACGTGCGGCGCCGCCATCGAGGTGCCGTCGAAGTACCAGTACCGGCCGCCGGTGGTGGAGAGCACGAATACGCCCGGAGCGAACACGTCGACGGCGATCGAGCTGTAGTTCGAGAAGCTCGCGCGCTGATCGCGGTTGTCCGACGCCCCGACGCAGAGCACGTTCGGCTCGACCGCCTCGCACGGGTACATCGAGTTCGAGTCGAGATCGAGGTTGTCGTTGCCGGCGGAGACGACGAACAGCGTGTTCGGGTGCATGGCGATGACGGCGTCGATCACCGGCGCGTAGCCGTTGCCGCCGAGCGACGCGTTGACCACGCGGATGCCGCGATCGCCGGCGAAGTCGAACGCGTCCGCGAGATCCGACCACGAGCCCTCTCCCTCGTCGCCGAGCGCCTTGAGCATGAGCACCTTCGCGTCGGGCGCCAGCCCGCTGATGCCCTTGCCGTTGCCGTTCTGCGCGGCGATCGTGCCCATGACGTGGCTGCCGTGGCCGTCGACGTCATTCGGGTCGTTGTCGCGGTAGACGAAGTCGTAGCCGCGCCAATCGTCGACCAGCCCGTCGCCGTCGTCGTCGACGCCGTTGGACTCGCGCCCCGCGCCCGTCTCGCCGCGGTTGACCGCGAGCGAGCCGGAGAGATCCTCGTGCGCCGCGTCCGCGCCGGTGTCGACGACCGCGACCGTCACCCCCGCGCCGGTCGCCAGGCTCCACGCCTCGGGCACGTCCATGTCGGCGTCGGCGACCCCGGCCACGCCGTAGATCGTCTGCCCCGTGTTGTCGAGCCCCCAGAGCAGGCCGAAGTACGGGTCGCCGCTCGTCGTCGCCTGCGCGCTCACGCCGGCGTCGCGCTGCGCCCAGACCACGTCCGGGTCCGCGCGCAGCTCGCGCAGCGCGTCCGCGGCGCCGGAGGCGGGCACGCTGACCACCTCGGTGTCCGGCACCCGAAGCCGCCGCTCGAACTCCACGCCCGCGTCGGCACGCACGTCCGCGCGCTCGGTGGCCGAGAGGCCCGGGCCGCGGCGGACGATCAGATCGACGTCGGCGAACGTCGTGGCCGGCACCGCGAGCGGCGCGGCGAACACCAGCAGCGCGGCGATACGGCGAGCGAGCATCTACTCACCTGATCGGCAGCTCCGCACCGGTTCGCGCCGCGCTCGACGGAAATACCACGCCTGGTCGGGAACAATCGAGCCCGCGGCGGCGTCCTGGTTGATACGGCAATCGATTCCGAAGGAGTGCTCATGCTGCGCAAGCTGGCTGCCGCTGCCGCCATCGCCTCGATCGGCGCCGCGGTGGCCGTGGGTCCGGCGCAGGCCGGCTCGACGAAGACCGTGGCCGTCAAGAACAACGCGTTCTCGCCCACGACCGTCAGCATCAAGAAGGGCGGCAAGGTCACCTGGAAGTGGACCCAGGGCGGCGTGCCGCACAACGTCACGCCCGCCAACGGCGGCTCCGGCTCGAAGACCTCGAGCAAGAAGGGCTTCACGTTCACGAAGTCGTTCAGCAAGGCCGGGACCTTCAAGTACGTCTGCACGATCCACTCGAACATGAAGGTGACCGTCAAGGTCAGCTGATCGGCCTGGCAGACTCCTCGGCGGCATGAGCCGCGCCGCCGAGGAGTCCAACCGCCGCCTGCTGCGGGCGCGCGACGCGATGGATCGCGACTACGCGCAGCCGCTCGACGTCGCCTTGCTCGCGCGCCTGACGCACACCTCCGAGGCGCACTTCATCCGCACCTTCAAGGCCACCTTCGGCGAGACCCCGCACCGCTACCTGCAGCGCCGCCGCGTCGAGCGCGCGATGTTCCTGCTGCGCCAGACCGGCCGCAGCGTGACCGAGATCTCGATCGACGTCGGCTTCCTCAGCCTCGGCACGTTCAGCCGCACGTTCCGCGAGATCGTCGGCGAGTCGCCGAGCGAGTTCCGGGCCAGCGGCGAGCCCGTGGCCGTGCCGACCTGCTTCGCGATGAGCTGGTCGCGACCGAGCAGTTTCGGAGAAGCGAAGCGGCGTGCCCCCGCGTAGCTTCGTGCGCATGCTCAAGACCACGCGACTCCACTCCCTCTTCGTCCTCGACCAGGACGAGGCGCTCGAGTTCTACGTCGGCAAGCTCGGCCTCGAGGTCCACACCGACCAGGACCTCGGCTTCATGCGCTGGCTGACCGTCAACGTCCCCGGCGACCCCGGACGCGAGATCCTGCTCGAGAAGCCCGGCCCGCCGTCGATGGACGACGGCACCGCCGAGACCGCCCGCGAGCTCGTCGCCAAGGGCGCGAGCGGCGGCTGGATCGGGTTCGCGACCGACGACGCGCGCGGAACCTACGAGGAGCTGCTCGCGAAGGGCGTCGAGGTCACCCAGGAGCCGACCGAGCAGTCCTACGGAATCGACTTCGGCCTGCGCGATCCGTTCGGCAACGCGGTGCGAATCCTCCAACCTGCCTAGATTGGGGGTGTGAGCAACGGCATTGAGATCGACGGGCTCGTTCGCGAGTTCAAGAACGGACCGCGCGCGGTAGACGGAATCGAGCTGTCCGTGCGCCCAGGCGAGATCTACGGGTTCCTCGGGCCCAACGGCGCCGGGAAGTCGACGACCGTGCTGATGCTCACGACGCTGCTCCCGCCGACGGCGGGCACTGCCCGCGTCGCCGGGCACGACATCGTGCACGAGGGGGCGGCCGTGCGCGGGGTGATCGGGGCCGCGCTGCAGGAGGCCGCCCTGGACCCGCTGCTGACCGGGCGCGACCACCTGCGCCTGCAGACGACGCTGCAGGGGCTGCCCAAGCGCGAGCGTGCGGCGCGCGGCGACGAGCTGCTGCGGCGCGTGGGCCTCGATGACGCCGCCGACCGCAAGGTCGGCGGCTACTCAGGCGGCATGAAGCGGCGGCTCGACCTCGCGCTCGCGCTCGTCCACTCCCCGCGCGTGCTCTTCCTCGACGAGCCGACTACGGGGCTGGACCCCTCCAGCCGCGCCGACCTGTGGGCCGAGGTCGCGCGCCTGGCGCGCGAGGACGGCGTGACCGTGTTCCTCACCACGCAGTACCTCGAGGAGGCCGACGTGCTCGCCGATCGCGTCGGCATCATCGACCACGGCCACATCGTCGCCGAGGGCACGCCGGACGCGCTGAAGGCGGAGATCGGGCGGCCGTCGGTGGAGGCGACGCCGTCTCACCGCGAGCAGCGCGACGCCGTCGCCGCGGTGCTCGCGCAGTTCGGCGCCGCCGTCCCCGCGCCGCCCGGCGTCGCCGCTGTCCGGCTCGACAACGGCAACGACCTGACCGCGGTCGTGCGGGCGCTCGACGCCCAGAGCCTCACCGTCGCCGACCTGCAGCTGCACCAGCCGAGCCTCGACGACGTCTTCCTCACCAAGACCGGCCGCAAGCTCGATACGGCGGAGGAGGAATGAGTCTGCTCGAGCACGGCGGCGAGATGGCGCGCCGCTCGGTGCTGCAGACGCTGCGCCAGCCGGCGATGGTGATCCCGCCGATCCTGTTCCCGCTGACGCTGATGGCGATCAACGTCGGCGGCCTCGACGCGGCGACGCTGCTGCCGGGCTTCCCGGCCGACAGCTACCTCGACTTCGCGATCGCGTTCCCGTTCATCCAGGGCTCGCTGTTCGCGTCGATCAACGCCGGCACCAGCCTCGCCCGCGACGTCGAGACCGGCTTCCTCAAGCGGCTGGCGCTGACCCCGATGCGGCGCTCCGCGCTGCTGATCGGCAATCTCGCGGGCGTGATGGTGGTGGCGCTGATCGCCGCCGTCATCTACCTCGCGGTCGGCTTCGCCGCGGGCCTGCACGTGGAGGCCGGCGCGCCCGGCGTGCTCGTGATGCTCGTGCTGGCGCTGCTGATCGCGCTCGCGTTCGCGGCGATCGGCGCCTTCGTCGGGCTGCAGACCGGCTCGGGCGAGGCCGTGCAGGGTGTGTTCCCCCTGTTCTTCGTGTTCCTGTTCCTGTCCTCGAGCTCGCTCCCGCGCAACCTGATCGAGCAGGACTGGTTCCGCACGATCGCGACCTACAACCCGGTCTCGTACCTGTTCGAGGGCCTGCGGGCGCCGATCCTGTTCGGCTGGGACGGGGAGGCGCTCGCGCTCGGCTTCGGCATCGCCGCGGTGATGGCGGTCACCGCGACCATCGCGGCGTCGCGCGCGCTGCGGACCCGGCTGGTGCACGGATGAAGCGCTTCGCCGACGTCACCTCGGCCGTCGCGTGGCGCAGCACGCGGCGGTTCCTGCAGAACCCGCAGCTGCTGCTGCCGATCCTGATCTTCCCGCTGTTCTTCTTCATCGCGTTCGCCGGCGGCCTGTCGAACATCGGCAACGTCCCGGGCTTCGACTTCCCGTCCGGCTACACGGCGTTCCAGTTCGTGTTCGTGCTGCTGCAGGCGAGCGCGTTCGGCGGCGTCTTCACCGGCTTCGGGATCGCGAGCGACTTCGAGAGCGGCTTCGCGCGCCGGCTGATGCTGGCGGCGCCCAACCGGCTCGGCATCCTCGCGGGCTACACGCTCGCCGCGCTGACCCGCGCCGCGATCGTCGGCGCCCTGCTGTTCGCGGTCGCGCTGGCGACCGGGATGCGGGTCACGGGCGGTGGCGTCGACCTGTTCGGACTGCTCGTGCTCGCGGCGATCGTGAACCTCACGGCGTCGTTCTGGGCGGCCGGGATCGCGATGCGCTTCCGCACGATCCAGGCCGGCCCGCTGATGCAGATGCCGGTCTTCATCGTGCTGTTCCTCGCGCCGGTGTACGTGCCGCTCGCGCTGCTCGGCGGGTGGGTGCACGCGGTCGCGAAGGTGAACCCGTTCACACCGCTGATCGAGGGCGGACGCGACCTGATCTCGGGCGGCACGGTGGACGCCGGCGTGATCTACGGCATCTCGATCGCGCTCGCGCTCGCGTTCCTGGTCTGGGCGGTCCGCGGGTTGCGGCGCGCCGAGCAGGCCGGATAACCGGTCGTTCACGGGACCCTCACGGTCCCGTCACAACTTGCGGCCACTCGCCCGGAAGGGTGCTGTCGCATGAAAGGACTCCTCTTGGCGGCGGTCGTCGCGTCGCTGTGCATCACGTCAACGGCGGAGGCCGCCACGCCGCTGGCGATCGGTCACCGCGGCGCGTCCGGCACGCGGCCGGAGCACACGTTCGCGTCGTATGACCGGGCGATCGAGCTCGGCGCCGACTACATCGAGCAGGACCTGCAGCTCACGAGCGACGGCGTGCTCGTGGTCATGCACGACACGACGCTCAACCGCACCGCGCGCGGCGACGCCGCCAACTGCACCGGCCCCGTGGACCAGCACACGCTGGCCCAGATCAAGACGTGCTCGGCGGGAAGCTGGTTCGACCCGGCCTACGCGAGCGAGAAGATCCCCACGCTGGAGGAGGTCTTCCAGCGCTACGGCAAGTCGGTCAACTACTACATCGAGACCAAGGCGCCGGACACCGCCGACCACATGGAGGAGCGCCTGCTCGCGCTGCTCGACAAGTACGGCCTGCGCGAGCCGGCGGTGAGCGAGTGGCAGGTGCTGATCCAGTCCTTCAGCGCCGCGTCGCTGCAGAAGGTGCACGCGATCGATCCGCGGCTGCCGCTGATCTTCCTCGGCAATCCCTCGATCGCCCAACTGCCGGACGTGGCGTCGTATGCGGTCGGCGTCGGCCCGTCGTACACCGGGGCGGGCATCAACGCGGCGTGGGTCGCCGCCGCGCACGCGCAATGCCTGTCCGTCCACCCGTACACGGTCAACGATCCGGCGGCCATGCAGCGACTGCTCGACTACGGCGTGGACGGCATGTTCACGAACTTCGTCGACCGGCTGAACGCGCTCCTGCCCGGCGGCGGCGCGGTCGGGCGCCAGGGCGCGTTGGACGCCAAGGCGGCCGACGACGCGTGCCATGCGCGGATCAAGCGCGCCGCGGTCGGCGGCACGGTCGGCAGCGCGCTGGAGATCACGCTCGGGACTCCTCCGAGCTTCGGCACGTTCACGCCGGGCACCGCGCTCGACTACGCGGCGACGACGACCGCGAACGTGGTCAGCACGGCGAGCAACGCGACGTTGACGGTCGCCGACCCGAGCACCACGGCGCCCGGGCACCTGGTCAACGGCGCCTACTCGCTCGCCCAGCCGCTGGAGGTGCGCGCGCAGAGCGCTCAGGGCGCCGGCGCGGCGTTCGCGCCGCTGCCTACCACGGTGCTCACGTACGCCGGCCCGGTCAGCAACGACGCGGTGACGGTCGCCTTCAAGCAGCCGATCGGCGCCGGCGAGGGCCTGCGCACCGGCAGCTACGCCAAGACGCTCACGTTCACGTTGTCGACGACGGCTCCCTGAGCATCCACGAGCCGCCCACGCACGCCACGTTGGGCAGGGCGAGGTAGTCCGGCGCCTTCGCCGCGTCGATCCCGCCGGTCGGGCAGAACCTGACCTGCGGGAACGGCCCGGCGAAGGCGCGCAGGGCCTTGACGCCACCGCTCGCCTCGGCCGGGAAGAACTTGGCGGCCGCGATCTCGCGCTCGAGCAGCGCGAGGATCTCCGACGCGGTGGCGACGCCGGGCAGGAGCGGAAGCCGGGCGTCGAGCAGGGCGTTCGTAGTGCCCGGCGAGACGAGGAACTTCGCGCCGTGGTCGAGCGCCTTCTCGCCCTGTTCGGGGTTGAGCACCGTTCCGGCGCCGACGTGGGCTTGCGGAACGTCGTTGGCGACGTTCGCGATCGCGGTGAGCGCGGCGGGCGTGCGCAGCGTGATCTCGATCGCCGGCATGCCGGCCGCGACGAGCTCGCGCGCGAGCGGGACGGCCTCGTCGGCGTCGTCGATCACGACGACCGGGATGACGGTCGCGAGGTCGAGGATCTCGTCGGGCGTCATGCGGGCACCGGCGCGAACACGGACGCGCCCTCGTCCGGCGCGCCGACGAGCTGCCGGAATGAGGCGAACAACTCGCGCCCGGTTCCGTGGCTCGACTCGATGCTCGGCTCGGCCGGCTCGCGGTCCTGCAGATCGGCGAGAACATCGAGCCGGTCGGCCTCCGCGTCGACGCGGATCAGGTCGCCGTCTTGGATGAGCTCGAGCGGCCCGGTGCAGTGGATCGCGGCCGGCACCTTGCCGGACGCGCCGGACATGCGGCCGTCGGTGACCAGCGCGACACGATGACCGCGGTCGACGAGCACGCCGAGCGCCGGCGTGAGCTTGTGCAGCTCCGGCATCCCGTTCGCGCGCGGGCCCTGGTGGCGCACGACGGCGACGACGTCGCGGTCGAGCTCGCCGGCCTCGAACGCGGCGAGCAGCCGCGCCTGGTCGTCGAACACGCGGGCCGGCGCCTCGATCACGCGCGCCTGGACGGCGGAGACCTTCATCACCGCGCGGCCGAGCGAGCCGTTGAGCACGCGGATCCCGCCATCGGGGGCGAACGGGGCTCTTGCGGGGCGCAGCACGGTCTCGTCCCTGGAGTGCGCGCGCACACGGTGCCAGGTGAGCTCGCCGTCCTCGAGCTGCGGCGCCTCGCGGTAGCGCTCGAGACCGGCGCCGGCGACGGTGTCGACGTCGGCGTGCACGAGCCCGTGGTCGAGCAACTCGCCGATCAGGAACTGGACGCCGCCGGCGGCCTGGAACTGGTTGATGTCGGCGGCGCCGTTCGGGTACACGGTGGCGAGCTGGGGGACGGCTTTCGAGAGCTCGGCGAAGTCGTCCCAGGTCAGCGCGATCCCGGCGGCCGCGGCGATCGCCACCAGGTGCATCGTGTGGTTGGTCGAGCCGCCGGTGGCCAGGAGCGCGACGACGGCGTTGACGATCGCGCGCGCGTCGACGATCTCGCCGATGCCGTGCTCCTGGTTGACGATCCGGCGCCCCGCCTCGCGGGTCAGCGCCTCGCGCAGCGGCGTCCCGGGGTTGACGAAGCTCGCGCCCGGCAGGTGCAGGCCCATCGCCTCGACCACGAGCTGGTTGGAGTTCGCTGTGCCGTAGAACGTGCACGTGCCGGGGGCGTGGTAGGACTTCAGCTCGGACTCGAGCAGCTCGTCCTTGCCGATCTCGCCGGCCGCGTGGAGCTGGCGGACGCGGCTCTTCTCTCGGTTGGGGAGGCCGGAGGGCATCGGCCCCGCGGGGACGAGGATCGCCGGCAGGTGTCCGAAGGCGAGCGCGCCGATCAGCAGCCCGGGCACGATCTTGTCGCACACGCCGAGCAGCAGCGCGCCGTCGAACATGTCGTGCGCGAGCGCGACCGCGGTAGCCATGGCGACCACGTCGCGCGAAAACAGGCTGAGCTCCATCCCGGCGCGGCCCTGGGTGATGCCGTCGCACATGGCGGGCACGCCGCCGGCGAACTGGGCGACGCCGCCGGCCTCCTTGATCGCCTGCTTGAGCAGCCGCGGGTAGCGCTCGAGCGGCTGATGGGCCGAGAGCATGTCGTTGTAGGCCGAGACGAGCGCGATGTTGCGGCGCTCGGCGGCCTTGAGGTGAAGCTTCTCGTCGGCCCCGCAGGCCGCGATGCCGTGCGCGAGGTTCGCACACCCGTGGGCGGTGCGGGCGGGGCCCTCGAGAGCGGCGTCGCCGATCCGCGCGAGATATGCGGCGCGAGTGTCCGCGCTACGCGCCTCGATGCGCGCGGTGACGTCGGTGATGACGGGATGCACGGCGGCGAAGCTACGGGCGCAAGCGCTTGCCCGCAAGCGCTTGCGGCGGCGCACCCCCCAAGCGGGGGTCCCGCCCCGGCGTGGCGGTCCGCCGCGGCCCGGCGGCGCGGTCCGGCGCGGGCCGGCGTCGCGGTCCGCCGCGGGCCGGCGGCGCGGTTCGGGGCGGCCCGGCGGCGCGGTTCGGCGCGGGCCGGCGGCGCGGTTCGGGGCGGCCCGGCGGCGCGGTTCGGGGCCCCCGCGCGGGCCATCATCGCGGTCGCCTAGGATCGACCGGGTGGTCACGATGGCCGATGTCGCGCGGCTGGCGGGCGTCTCGGTGACGACGGTCTCGCACGTCATCAACGGCACGCGCCCCGCGAGCGAGCGCACGACGCGGGCCGTGAAGGCCGCCATCGAGCGCACCGGCTACAGCCAGAACGTCGTCGCGCGCGCGCTCGCCCGGCAGCGGACGCAGTCGCTCGGGCTGGCGATCAGCGGCCTCTCGAACCCGTACTTCACCGACGTGATCGCGGCCGTCGAGGGCGCGGCCACGGCGGCCGGGCACACGCTGCTGCTGGCCGAGACGCGCGACGACCCCGAGCAGGAGCTGAAGGTGGTGCGGGCGCTGATCGAGCGGCGCGTCGACGGGCTCCTGCTCGCGCCCTCGCCCGGCGCGGAGCGAATGGCGCTGCCGTATCTCGCGACCCAGGACACGCCGGTCGTGCTCCTCGACCGCTTCGTCGAGTCCGCCGCGCTCGACCAGGTCGGGAGCGAGAACGAGAAGCCGACGCGCGAGCTGGTCGCGCACCTGATCGCGAACGGGCACCGCCGGATCGGCATGGTCGTGGGCATCGCCGGCCTCTCGACGACCGCCGAGCGCGTGCGCGGTTACCGCGCCGCGCTCGAGGCCGCCGGACTGGAGCCCGACGCCGCGCTGATCGCCGACGGCGGGTCCCACGCAGACCGGGCACGCGAGGCGACCGACGTCCTGCTCGACCTCGACGACCCGCCGACCGCGCTGGTCAGCGGCAACAACCACATGACGATCGGCGTGCTCCGGGCGCTCAAGGCCCGCGGCCTGCGCGTACCCGAGGACATCGCGCTGGTCGCGTTCGACGACTTCGAGTGGGCGGACCTGTTTTCTCCACGCCTCACGGTGATCGCGCAGCCGACGAAGCCACTGGGCGAGCGCGGCGTCGAGCTGCTGGTGTCGCGGTTGGAAGATCCGAAGCGGCCGCCGCGCACCGAGCGCCTGGACGCCGCGTTCGTGCACCGCGATTCCTGCGGGTGTGGTGCCCCGTCTGCCAACGCGGCGGGCGGCGCTTGACTGCCCGGCGCGACGGGTTGCCGCGTACGTCAACTGCGGCGGGCGGCGTTTGACTGCCCGGCGCGACGGGTTGCCGCGTACGTCAACTGCGGCGGGCGGCGTTTGACTGCCCGGCGCGATACCTAGCCGCGGGTTGGCGCGTACGTCAACCGCGGGCAGGTAACGAGGGGGTGCGGAGCGGAAACGATCATCCGCGGACGACGCTCAGGGAATCGGGAGCAAACTAACTCCGCTATAGCGCACATAAGTCGACGCGGACAGGGAGCCTGTCTATCGATCGTGGTCAACTCCGATCGTTCGCCGTCCCTGGGTGATCGTTTCTGGAAACCTGTCCCCCCCTTACCTGCGCAGTTGCCGTAGACCACCCCGCAGACGGGGGCGAAGTTGTCGCGCGACCCGGCCAGCCGCAGGGCGACGTTGCCGCGCGACGCGGCTCGCCGAGGGGCGACGTCGCCGCACGAGGCTCGCCGACGGGCGAAGTTGTCGCGCGACGCGGCTGGCCGAGGGGCGACGTCGCCGCACGAGGCGGCTCGCCGAGGGGCGACGTCGCCGCACGAGCCGGCTCGCCGAGGGGCGAAGTTGTCGCGCGCGACGCGGCTCGGCCGAGGGGCGACGTCGCCGCACGAGGCGGCTCGCCGACGGGCGAAGTTGTCGCGCGACGCGGCTGGCCGAGGGGCGACGTCGCCGCACGAGGCGGCTCGCCGAGGGGCGACGTCGCCGCACGAGCCGGCTGGCCGAGGGGCGACGTCGCCGCACGAGGCGGCTGGCCGAGGGGCGACGTCGCCGCGGGACGCGGCTCGCGGGCGCGCTACGGGGCGGGCTGCCAGCGGCCCGCGTTGTCCTGCCATGACGGCGGCGGGCCGGGGAGCGGCTCGATCTCCGAGGTGCGCATCGCGGCGAGCGTGAGCGCGAGGTAGCGGCGGCGCAGGGCCCGCGTGCGCTCCCGATCGCGGGTCCGGACCGACGCGATCTGCTCGAGCAGGAACGAGAGGTCGTTGACGTCGAGGTCGGCGCGGATCGTGCCGCGCAGACGCTCGAACAGCCGTGCGTTCAGCTCCCCCGCGCGCATGCCGGCCTGCATCAGCTCCTCGGTCGGCTCGAACGTGCCCGCAAGCCGGGAGGTCAGCGAGTGCAGGTCGGCGTCGACCACGCGTCCCATGAACGCAGCGAACGCCAGCCACGGATCGCCCTCCAGCGCCGCCGAGACCTCCTCGATGTAGCGCGCCAGCCCTTCGCCGACGATCGCCCGCACGAGGTCGTCCTTGCTCGCGTAGCGCCGGTAGAGCGCGCTGATGCCGACGCCGGCGCGCGCCGCGACGGCCGCGATCGGCGCGCCCGGATCGGCCACGAACACCTCGCGCGCGGCCTCGAGGATGCGCTCGTCGTTGGCTGCCGCCTGCGCGCGCCGTCCGCTCAACGCCATACGTCGCAGCATACGGAACGGACCATTCCGCTCCGCTAAGGGACGACGGCGGCCGCGTAAGGGGTGCGGCCGTGAACGTCGCGGCGACCGCCCGATGTGTCGCGCCAGGCTCAGGTCGAAACTGGAACGGAATGATTCGTTCCGCTCAGATAGGAGACACCATCGTGACCTCGTTCGCGTCTTCGTCAGCGTCCGCAGCGCGGCCCCGCAAGCGCTGGCTCGCCTTCGCGGTCGTGGTGGCCGCATCGATGATGGACCTGCTCGACGCGACCGTCGCGCAGGTCGCCGGTCCCGTGATCCGCGACGACCTCGGCGGCTCGCTCGCCGACCTGCAGTGGATGACCGCCGCCTACACGCTCGCGATGGCCGTGATGCTGCTGACCGGCGGCCGGCTCGGCGACATCTTCGGCCGCCGCCGGATGCTGCTGATCGGCGCGTCCGCGTTCACGCTGTCCTCGCTGGCCGTCGCCGCGGCGCCGAGCATGGAGCTCCTGATCGCCGCGCGCACGCTCCAAGGCGCGTTCGGCGCCGTCATGCTGCCGCAGGGCTTCGGCCTGATCCGCGAGCTGTTCCCGCCGCAGGATCTCGGCAAGGTGTGGGGCATCTTCGGCCCGATCGCCGGCCTGTCGGCGATCCTCGGCCCGGTCGTCGCCGGCCTGCTGATCCACGCCGCCGACTGGCGCGCGATCTTCCTCGTCAACGTCCCCGTCGGCGCGTTCGTCGTCCTCGCCGGCGCGAGGCTGCTGCCCGAGGCCGCCCGGGGCGTCGGCGACGTGGCCGGCGGCAAGGTCCGGATCGACGTCCGCGGCTTCCTCATCGGCGGCGCCGGGATGGCGCTGCTCGTGTACCCGCTCGTTCAGGGCCGCGAGCTCGGCTGGCCCGCCTGGAGCAAGCTGATGCTCGTCGCCTCGATCCCCGTCCTCGCGCTGTTCGCGTACACGCAGCTCGCCCGCAAGCGCGCCGGCGGCACGCCGCTGATCGAGCCGAGCGTGTTCACGAAGCGCTCCTACGTGTCCGGCGTCATCTTCGCGATGGTCTTCCTCGGCACGATGGGCGGACTGACGCTGACGCTGACCGTGCTGCTTCAGCTCGGCCTCGGCTACTCGCCGATCCACGCGAGCCTGACCACCGCGCCGTACGCGCTCGGCGGCTTCATCGGCTCCGCCGCCGGCGGGATCCTGCTGAGCAGGCTCGGCCGCACGATCCTGCAGGCGGGCCTCGTCGTGAAGGGCGCCGGGATCGTCGCGCTCTACGTGGCCCTGCACGACTCGAGCGTGACGACGATCGACTTCGTCGCGCCGCTGTTCGTGGCCGGCATCGGGATGGGGATGGTGTTCGTGCCGCTGTTCGACATCGTGCTCGGCGGCGTCGAGGACCACGAGGTCGGCTCGGCCTCGGGCGTCCTGCAGGCGATGCAGCAGCTCGGGATGTCGCTCGGCATCGCCGGCATCGGGACGCTGCTGTTCAACCTCCTCGACACGCGCGACTACGTGAGCGCCGCTCAGACCACCACGCTCGTCGTCGGCGGACTCATCGCGGTTGCGTTCGCGCTGGCGTTCGCGCTGCCGCGCCCCGAGCGCGACGAGGCGCCCGAGGCGGTTCCGGCGATGGCCTAGGACGAGGCCGGCTCGGGCTCTCCCTCCAGCGAGATCCGCGGCAGCGCGCGATCGAGCCAGGCGGGCAGAGCCCACGCCCGCTCGCCGAGCAGCGTCAGCACGGCGGGCGCGACCAGCATCCGCACGACGAGCACGTCGATCAGGATCGCGCTCGCCAGCCCGACGCCGAACGTCTTGACGACCACGTCCGGGTCGGTCGTGAAGCCGAGGAACACCGCGGTCATGATCGCCCCGGCGGCTGCGATCACCCGCCCGACCCGCGCCAGCGCCCGCACCACCGAGCGCTCCTCGCGGACCCGCGAGATCAGGAAGACGTTGTAGTCCATCGAGAGCCCGAAGAGGATCGCGAACATGAACAGGGGGATGAAGGAGACGATCGGCACGCTCCCGTCGACTCCGAGCAGCGAAGCGCCCCACCCGTGCTGGAAGACCGCGACGACGACGCCGTACGCCGCGCCGATCGAGAGCACGTTGAACGCCGCCGACACGAGCGGCACCCAGATCGACCGGAAGACCGCCATCAGCAGCAGCACGCTGAGCCCGATGACCAGCGCGATGAACACCGGCAGCCGCGCCGCGAGCCTGCCCGCCAGGTCGTCGAGCGTCGCGGTCGCGCCACCGACGTACACGCCCGCCGGCAGGGTCTCGCGCAGGCGCGACACGAGCTCGCTCGTGCGCGGATCCTGCGGGGACGTGTCAGGGATCACCGTCAGCGTCGCCGCGTCGCGCCGCGGCGAGACCACCGGCTCGGACACGGACGCGACGCCCGGCGTCCGCGCGGCGAGGTCGCGCACGTGCGCCATCGGCGCCGTGCCCGGCACGGCCAGCACGAGCGGCCCGTTGAAGCCGACGCCGAAGCCCTCGGCGAGCCGGTCGTAGGCGACGCGCGTCGTCGAACCCGCGCGGTCGTTGCCGTCGTCGGGCTGGCCGAGCCGCATGCCGAGCGCCGGCAGCGCGAGCGCGACGAGCATGAGCGTGCCGGCGCCGGCGGCGAGCCACGGCCGGCGCGCCACCCGCTCGCCCCAGCGCTCGAAGCCGGGTGACCAGTCGACCGGACGGCGAGGACGCAGCCGACGCGCGAACGCGCCCATCAGGACCGGCAGCACGGTCACGGCGCCGACCGCCACGCTGGCGACGACGAGCGCCGTGCCGATGCCCAGCCGCCCGACGAACGGGATGCCGGTGGCGAGCAGGCCGGTGAGCGCGACCACCACGATCGAGCCGGCCGCGAGCACCGACGCGCCCGCCGTCTCGTTCGCCACGCGGGCGCTGTGCACGACGTCGTCGCCGGTCGCGAGCTGTTCGCGATAGCGGCCGACGATCAGCAGCGCGTAGTCGATCCCCGCGCCCAGCCCGAGCATCACCGCGAGCGTCGGCGTGACGCTCGGGATGTCGGTGAACGCGGTGCCGACGCGCATCAGCAGCAGGCCGCCGGCGAGCGCGATCAGCGACGCGATCAGCGTCAGCACCATCGCCACCAGCGAGCGGAACACGAGCGTGAGGACGAGCACCGCGACCGCGACGCCGAGCAGCTCGCCGATCGGCGCCGACGCGTTCACCGCCTCGTCGACGATCGGCCCGCGGCGCGAGACGTCGACCCCCGCCCGCTCGGCGATGCCGGACACGTCCGCGAGCCGCTCGCCGGGCGCGCGCCGCAGGTCCTGCGCCGGCTTGTCGTACTGCACGGTGATCAGGCCGATCCGGCCGTCACGCGAGAGCTGCGGCGGCGCGACCCCGGTCACGTGCGGCTGACGCGCGATCGCGTCCGCGGTGCGGGAGATCGCCGGCGCCCGCGGTCCGTCGCGCAGCGTGCCGCCGGAGACCGCGAAGACCATCGTGGCGGTGTCGCCCGACTGCGCGGGGAACCGCTGCTCGAGCAGGTCCAGCGCACGCGCCGAGTCGGTGCCGGGCGCGCGGAACCCGGCGGAGAACTCGCCTCCCGCGAACGTCGCGAGCCCCGCGAGGGCGAGCAGCACCGCGGCGACGAGGGCGAGTGAGCGCTTCCAGTGCCCCGCGGCGGCAGCGGCGAGACGTCCGAGGAGAGGTGCCATGCGCGGAAGCGAATCACACTCGCTGCAAAATTGCAATGAGTGCATTTCTGCGCTGGATGCAAGGGATACAATTCCCTCACATGACGGCCGGCCACCGCGAGCGCAAGAAGCAGCAGACGCGCGAGCGGATCATCGAAGCGGCGTACGCGTTGTTCGCCGAGCGCGGCTACCAGGCCACCACGGTCGCCGACATCGCGGCCGCCGCCGACATCGCCCCGCGCACGTTCTTCGCGTACTTCCCGACGAAGGAGGACGTCGTCTTCCACTTCGGCGACACGTACTGCGACCTCATGCAGGCCGCCGTCGAGTCGCGTCCGGAGGGCATGTCGGCGATCGAGGCGCTGCGCCAGTGGATCGCCCAGGTGCTTCCCGACCACGCCGTCGAGAGCGACGAGGCGCGCCTGCGCGACAAGATGTGCCTGGACGACCCGGCGCTGGCCGCCTACAGCCGCAAGTACGTCGCGCGCGTCGAGGACGTCCTGCGCGAGGGGATCGCCCAGGACCTCGGCGAGTCGCCGGACGCGCTGCGGCCCAAGCTGCTCGCGGCCGCCGCGGCCGCGGCGCTGGACACGATCAGCAAGAACAACGCCGACAAGGGCAGCTCGATGAAGATGCTCGACGAGACGCTGGTGTTCCTGCGCGCCGGCGCCGAGGCGCTCAGCCCCGCCGAGTGACGCCGAGCACGGCGTGCATCGCGCGGAGGCTCCACTCCGCCGCCGACGTGTCGCCGTAGAGCTGGCGCGCCGGGTTCATCCCCGCGGCCAGCGCCTCGAGACCGAACGCGGCCTGTTCGGGATCGAGGTCCGCGGGCAGATCGCCGTCGGCGATCGCCGCTGAGATCTCGCGCACCAGCGTCTTGCGCCAGCGGCCGACCACGCGCTTGAGCTGGTCGTGGACGCGGCCCTCGCGGCCGTCGAACTCGAACGAGACCGCGGCGATGAAGCAGCCGCCGGAGAGGGTCGGCTCGTCGGCGTAGCGGGTCCACGACTCGCAGATGCCGAGCAGGCGCTCAAGGCCCGGGCGGAGGTCCTCGATCGGCTTCCAGACCTGCTCGACGAACAGCTCGGCGGCGAGGTCGAGCGTCGCGAGCTGGAGCTCCTCCTTGGTGCCGAAGTGGCCGATCACGCCGGCCTTGCTCATCTCGAGGTCGCCGGCCAGGCGGCCGATCGTCACGCCCTCCAGCCCTTCGCCGGACGCGATGTCGGCCGAGCGGCGCAGGATCGCGGCGCGGGTGCCGGCGGCTTCGAGCGCGGATCGGCGTGGCATGAGGACATAGCTTACCGATCGATCGGTCGCTATTGACATTACGAACGTTCGGTCGCTAATTTCCCGGCGACCATGACCTCCTCCCCCTCCAGGGCTCCCCTGCTCCTCGCCTGCGGCGCGTCGTTCCTGGCGTTCCTGGACGTCACGATCACGAACCTGGCGATTCCCGACCTCGCCGGCGACTTCGAGGTCGGCGTCTCCTCGCTCTCCTGGGTCGTGACGCTGTACACGATCCTGTTCGCCGCCCTGCTCGCCCCCGCCGGGCGCTTCGCCGACCTGGTCGGCCGCCGGCGCCTGTTCGCGGCCGGCGTGGCCACGTTCACCGTCGCCTCGCTGGCCGCCGCTGTCGCCCCCAGCTTCGGCCTCCTGCTCGCCGCGCGCGGCGTGCAGGGCGTCGGCGCGGCGATGCTGCTCCCCGCATCGCTCGCGTTCGTGCTCGCCGACACCGCGCCGGAGAAGCGCCCGGCGGCGATCGGGCTATGGGCGGCGTCGGCCTCGATCGCCGCGATCGCCGGGCCCGCGCTCGGCGGCATCCTCGTCGACGCCATTGGCTGGCGGGCGCTGTTCCTGATCAACGTCCCGCTCGGCGTCGCCCTGGTCTGGACCACGCTCCGGCTCCCCCCGGTGGCGGCCACGCGCGGCCGCGCGCCGGACGTGTTCGGCGGCGCGCTGCTGGCCGCCGGGATCGCCGCGCTCGTGCTCGCCGTCACCCAGGCCGACGCCTGGGGCTGGAGCGACCCGCGCACGCTCGCGGCGCTCGCGGGCGGCGCGCTCGGCATCGCCCTCGCGCTGATCCGCGCGGCCCGCGTTCCGGCGCCGGCGATCGAGATCTCGCTCTGGCGCAATCCGACCTACGCGACCGCCAACCTCGTCTCGCTGCTGTTCGGCGCCGGCCTGTACGCGACGCTGCTGCTCGGCGTGCTGTTCGTGACCGAGGTGTGGGGCTGGTCGGAGCTGCAGGCCGGCTTCAGCGTCACCCCCGGCGCGCTCGCGTCGGCGCTGGTGGGGATCGCGATCGGGCGCGCTCGCAGGCGGCCGTCGCCGCGCGTGCTGACCATCGCCGGCGGGCTCGTGCTCTCGACGAGCACCGCGGCGATCGCGATCTGGCTCCCAGCGACCCCGAGCTTCCTCACGTTCTGGCTCCCGCTCGGGGTCACGATGGGCCTCGGCATGGGCGCGATCAGCGTCGGCGTCTCCAGCGCCGCGGCACTGTCGGTCACGCCGGAGCGCTTCGCCGCCGCGACCGGGCTCAACATCGCCGCGCGGCAGGTCGGCGGCGCGCTCGGCGTGGCGATCCTCGCGCTCGCGCTCGACGGGCACACGCCGGGAGACACCGAGCCGTTCTCGCTCGTCTACGCGATGACGGCGAGCGTGAGCCTCGCGGTGGCGCTCGTCGCGCTGCGGCTGGCGCCGCGACCCGCGCCCGCGCCTCAGATGGCGCCGGCGCGCGCCTGAGACGCTAGGCAGCGATCCGCTCCGCCCGCCGGCGCCGCTCGTCGAGCGTGGCGAGCACGGCCTGGGCGCCCGCGCCGAGCGAGCGCGTGGCGTCGGTCATCGCGCGCGGCCGGCGCCGGCCGAGCCGGGGCCCGGCGACGTGGTCGAGTTGCTCGCACGCGTGCAGGGCCCGCGCGAGCGCGATGACCTGCCGGCGCAGCGCCTTCATCAGCTCAGGCGCTCCCGGCACCGGATGGCCGGGAGCGCTGCGGCGCCGGTCGAGCCCGAGCTTGCGATGACCCGTGACGTGGATGTGGCCGCCGAGCACGCCGTCGAGGACGACGGCCGACGAGATCAGGAGCAGATCGTCCGCGGCGCCGGTCCTGCCGGACGTCAGCAGCAGCGCGTCGCCGCGGGCGGTGGGGACGTAGACGCTCATGCCCGGGAGGACGTGCTGCGGGCCTCGGTGTTCCCGTACGATGAGCGCCGCGTGACGCGGCCGACAGGGACCTGGACCGATCACCTGCGCCGTGGCTGGCGCGGGGCACTGGGGCGCTTCGCGACGCTCGACCGCCTCGCCCACCGCGCGTACTTCCACTGGCAGCGGCTGCGCAACGGGCTCGAGGTGACACCGGACATCGGGCCCTACCTGCGCGTCGAGAGCCGCTGGGCGAAGCCCGCGCCGGTGCCCGTGCGCGTGCGCCCGCTCGGCGGCGCCACGATCTGGCTGCGCCCCGGCACGACCGACGCGGAGATGCTGCGCGACACGTTCCGCGACGGCGTGCACCCGCCGCCGCAGGAGATCGCCGCGCGCGGCGTGCGCTGGATCGTCGACCTCGGCGCCAATGCCGGCGTGACCGTCGCGCACAACGCGCTGCGGTTCCCGACCGCGCGGATCGTGGCGGTCGAGCTCGACCCGGGCAACGCCGAGGCGGCGCGCCGCAACACGGCGCCATGGGCAGACCGCGTGGAGATCATCCAGGGCGCCGTGTGGGACGCCGACGGCGAGGTGCCCTACGACGCCGACACCGGCGACGAGTACGGCTTCCGCGCGGGCGCGGGAACCGCGACGACGCGCGCGCTCTCGATGGACACGATCCTCGCGCACGTACCCGCGGACGAGCGCGTGGACTACGTGAAGATGGACATCGAGGGCGTGGAGTCGCGGCTGCTGTCGGGCGACGCCGCGCGCTGGATCGAGCGCGTCGACTCGATCTCGCTCCAGGTCCACGATCCGTACTCGCTCTCGGATTGTGCGCGCGACCTGACTAGGCTCGGGTTCGCGGCCCGCGTCGACCCGAGGCGGATGAACTACATCGTCGGCGTGCGCCAAGGAACAAAGTGAGCGAGTTGGACATCAGACCTGACGTGAGTGATGAGAAATCTCCACGCCCCCGCCGCCGTCGGGTAACGTCGGCGGCCGTGCGGCGCGTGGCCCTCCTGCTGATCCCCGTGGTAGGCCTCGGCGCCGGAGCCACCGCGCTGGCCGCCGGCCGCTCCTCGTCGCGGGACACGCTCGACCTTCCCGCCGGCTGCTTGAAGGGCGTGCGCGTGCTCGTGAAGTTCGACGCGCCGCGCGGCGAGTCGCTGAACGTGCACGTGCGGGCGGCGGGCCGCGAGGTCGTCCATCTGACTGGCGTGACCGGCAACGCGAGCGTGACCGTTCGGCTCCCGCGTTCCGGTGGGCGCGTGCAGGTCACCGGCAACTCCTCCGACGGCGACGAGATCTCCGAGGGCCGCAACTACGCGCGCTGCTCGAGCCTCCCGCGCCCCCGGCCGCAGCCCGAGCCGCCGGCGGTGAGCGGAGGCGGCGAGGGCTAGGCGTCCGCCTCTTCCCGCGTCGGATGCGGGGCGTGGGGGCGGGACGGCAGCGGGACGTCGGGCGTGCGGGCGATCGTCAGCGCGCCGACCACGAAGCGCCCGGCGACCGGGATCGGGCGGCCGGGCGGTGGCGGCGCGAGATGCTCGCGGAACAGGTCGAGCTGCTCGAGCACGGCAGCGCACACGTCGGCGTGCGGCCCGTCGTCGCCGACCGCGCAGGCCAGGCGGGCGAGCGCGAGCGGCTCGTCCGGGTCGCCGCCGCCGAACATGCGGCCGATCGCCGACGTGAGGTGCGCGACGACGCGCTCGAGCAGGATGTCCTGCGGGCGCGTGGGCTGACCGGGCGGCGGGCCGATCCACACCGGGTCCTCGCCGTTCACGAGCCGCTCGGTCTGCGTCCCGGCGATCGAGCGCAGCGCGTCGTCATCGAGCCCCGCCTGCAGCGCGCAGCGCACGTGCATCACGCACGAGCTGAGCGGCAGGCCGTACGGCGAGTCGCTCGCCCACAGGATCTGCGACGGCGGGATCAGCGAGAACATCGCGATCAGGTCGGCCGGGTTCCACCAGGCGGTGTCGACGAACAGGTTCGGGTGCTCGGGCGCGACCTTCCACAGCCATGCGAGGTCGGAGATCGCCGCGTGGGCGAGGATCAGCCGCGAGTCCGGGAACTCTCCCGACAGGTGCACGGTGTCGCGCCCGAGCGCCGGGATCCCTCGGCCGGCGTGGATGAGCACCGGCACCTTGCGCTCGTGCGCGACCGCCATCACTTCGCGCACGCCCGGCTCGGCGAGCGTGAACCGCTCCGCGCGCGGGTGGAACTTCAGCCCCCGCGCGCCCGCGTCCAGGCAGCGGCGCGCTTCGGCGGCGGCCCCTGAGGTCTTCGGATCGATCCGTGCGAACGCGTACAGGCGACCGTCCGACGCCTCGGCGGCGGCGATCGCGGCGTCGTTGGCCGCGGGGTAGCCCGCGGGCTCGTGCATGGGGAACACGGCCGCGCGCGCGTCGCACGCCGTCTTGAGCACGCGCAGGAGCTCCTCCGGCGTCTGCTTGAAGCCGTCGGGATCGTTGGCGCCGATGTGCGTGTGCACGTCGAAGAGCTCGAGCGGCCCGTGCCGGGAGATGAGGTGATCCCAGAACGGCCGATTGATGACGTCGATGTCCACCATGCGGCGCGGAACCCTACAGACGCCGCCGCCGAAGGCCGATACTGGCCGCATGCATTTCCGCCGGGAGCGCGTCCGGATCGAGACGACGCGCCACGAGATCGAGGGGACCCTGCAGCTTCCGAACGAGGGCTTCCGCTCGCGCACGACCGACTTCCTGAACGCCCACGGCGACGACTACCTCGCGCTGACCGACGCCGACGTGATCTGGCTGGACGGCGCGCGCGCCGCCGAGCGGCACGAGTACATCGCCGTCGCGGCGCGTCACATCGTGATGGTGGTCGAGCTCGAGTCGCTCGGCGTCTTCGACGAGTCCGGCGGCACGCCGTCGATCGAGACGTTCACCGGCTCAGCGCCGCCGCCATCCGGCTGACCGCCTCCTCGAGGCGCTCGGCGGTGGTCCCGAAGTTCAGCCGCGCGAAGCCGGCGCCCTGCGCGCCGAAGTCCAGCCCGCGGCTGAGCGCGACGCGGCCGTGCTCGAGGAACGTCGCCGCTGGGTCGTCGCCGAGCCCGAGCGCACGGCAGTCCAGCCACGCCAGGAAGCTCGCCTCCGGAGCGTCGTAGACGACCTCGGGAAGGCGCTCGGCGAGCAGGTCGCCGAGCAGCACCCGGTTTGCCGCAAGCGTCTCGAGCAGCTCGTCCAGCCATTCGTCGCCCTCGCGGAACGCGGCCTCGGCGGCGATCGCGCCGAGGTACCCGGCGCGCCAGTGCGCGTCCGGCGCGATGCGGGCGATGCGGTCGCGCGCCTCGCCCCCGGCGGTGACGATCAGACCCAGCTTCAACCCGGCCAGGTTGAACGCCTTGGAGGCGCTGGTGAGCGCGACCGCGCGATCCGAGAGCGAGAGGATCGGCGTGTAAGCGTCGGCAAGCGGCCCGTGGATCTCGTCGGAGAGCACCCACGCGCCGTGCTCGTCGGCGAGGTCCGCGACCGCCGCCAGCTCGCCGCGCGACCACACGAGCCCGAGCGGGTTGTGCGGGTTGCAGAGCAGGATCGCCTGCGCGCCGGCCTCGAACCCGCGCTCGATCGCCGCGATGTCGAGCCGCCCGCCGTTCAACGGGGCCTCGACGACCCGGCGCCCCGCATGGCGGACGTCGGCGAAGAAGGGCGGATAGACCGGCGGCGTGATCACGACGCCGGCGCCGGGATCGGTCAGCACGCCGAGGCACTCCTCGATGCCGACCATCACGTCGGTCGCCACGACCACCTGCTCGGGATCGAGCTCCCAGTTCAGGCGGCGCGCCGCGAAGTCCGCCAGCGCATCCGGCACGCCGAGCAGATCGGAGCCGAGATAGCCGGTGTCGTCACGCTCGATCGCCGCGTGCAGCGCGGCCTTGACCGGCTCGGCGAGTGGGAAGTCCATCTCCGCGACCCACGCGGGCAGGACGTCGGGCGGGTACGCCGCCCACTTCGCGCTACGTCTGTCTAGCCGGAGACCTTCCATGTATCGCCCGCGTTCAGCAGCGTATCGAGGTCGGTTTCCCCGAGCCGGCGGGCGGGCGGGAGGTCGCGATTCCAGACCCGGCGCTGGACGTCGCGGAAGATGCCGATCGGCGTCGGCCCGTCCGGCGTGACCGAGAGCCGGCTGAGCGCGAACGCGAAGCTGGGATCCTCGCGATGCGCGTCGTGGATGACGGGCTCGCCGTCGTCGCCGAGCCGGAGGCTCCCGTCGGGAGCGCGGACCACGCCGCGGATCGGCTCGCCGTGCACCAGCTCGATCCGGTTCTCGGCGCCGCGCTTCTTGTCGCGCAGCGCGTCGAACGCGCCGTCGTTGAACACCGGGCAGTTCTGGTAGATCTCGACCAGGGCGGCGCCGTCGTGCTCGGCCGCGGCGCGCAGCATCGCCGGCAGGTGGCGCTTATCGGTGTCGATCGTGCGCGCGACGAAGCTCGCCTCGGCGCCGAGCGCCAATGACACCGGGTTGAACGGCGCGTCGATCGAGCCGAACGGCGTCGACTTGGTCACCTTCCCGCGCTCGGACGTCGGCGACGCCTGGCCCTTGGTGAGCCCGTAGATCTGGTTGTTGAAGAGCAGGATCTTGACCGGCACGTTGCGGCGCAGCGCGTGGATCAGGTGGTTGCCGCCGATCGACAGCGCGTCACCGTCGCCGGTCACGACCCAGATCGACAGGTCCTCGCGCGCGGCGGCGAGGCCGGTCGCCAGCGCCGGGCCGCGGCCGTGGATGCCGTGCATCCCGTACGTGTCCATGTAGTACGCGAAGCGGCCCGCGCAGCCGATGCCCGACACGAACACGATCCGCTCGGGCGGGATGCCAAGCTCGGGGAAGAAACCCTGGACCGCGTACAGCACCGCGTAGTCGCCGCAGCCCGGGCACCAGCGGGTCTCCTGGTCGGACTGGAAGTCGGCCTTCGTCAGCTCAGTCGCTGCCAAATCTCCCGCTCCATCTCCGAGGGCAGGAGCGGCTGCCCCTGCACCTTCGCGTACGTCTCGACGTCGACCAGATAGCGCGCGCGCAACTCGTGCGCGAGCTGGCCCGAGTTCATCTCCGGTACGAGCACGCGCTCATAGGAGCGCAGCACCTCCCCCAGGTTCGCCGGCATCGGGTGCAGGTGGCGCAGGTGCGCGGTGGCGACGCGGCCGCCGCGCTCCTGGACGCGGCGGGCGCCCGCGCGAATCGTGCCGTAGCTCGAGCCCCAGCCGAGCACCAGCAGGTCGGCGTCAACGTTGTCGTCGATGGCCAGGTCGGGCACTTCGACACCCTCGACCTTGGCGGCGCGCAGCTCCGTCATGCGCTGGTGGTTGGGGCCGTCGTAGGAGATCGCGCCCGTGCTGTCGAGCTTCTCCAGGCCGCCGATCCGGTGCTGCAGGCCCTTGGTGCCGGGGATCGCCCACGGGCGGGCCAGGTTGTCGTCGCGCGCGTACGGGAGGAACGGCGTGCCGTTCGCGGTCGCGGTCCGGAGGCGCGGGTCGATCGGGGGCAGGTCGCTCGCGCTCGGAATCCGCCACGGCTCGCTCGAGTTGGCCAGGAACAGGTCGCTGAGCAGGATCACCGGCGTGCGGTAGGTGACCGCGATCTGGACCGCCTCGAAGACGGCGTCGAAGCACTGGCCGGGGCTCTGCGGGGCGACGACCGGCAGCGGCGACTCGCCGTGGCGTCCGTGCAGCGCTTGCAGCAGGTCCGACTGCTCGGTCTTGGTCGGCATGCCGGTCGAGGGGCCGGCGCGCTGGACGTCGATGATCACCATCGGCAGCTCGAGCGTGACCGCGAGGCCGATCGTCTCGGTCTTGAGATCCAGGCCCGGGCCGCTTGTGCAGGTGACGCCGAGGCAGCCGCCGAACGCGGCGCCGAGCGCGATGCTGGCGGCGGCGATCTCGTCCTCGGCCTGGATCGTGCGCACGCCGTCGGAGGCGTGCCGGCTGAGGCTGTGCAGCAGGTCCGACGCGGGCGTGATCGGGTAGGCGCCGAAGACGAGCGGGAGGCCGCTCTTCACGCTCGCGGCGAGCAGGCCGAGCGCGGTCGCCTCGGTGCCGTTGATGTTGCGGTAGGTGCCGGGCGCGACGTCGGTGTTCGGGTTGACCGTGACCTGCACGTCGATCAGCTCCGACGTCTCGCCGAAGCTCCAGCCGGCCTGGAACGCGGCGAGATTGGCCTTGGCGATGGGGGTGTCGCCGAACTTGGCCTTGATCCAGCGCTCGGTGCCCTCGGTCGGGCGATCGTAGAGCCAGCTCAGCAAGCCGAGCGCGAACAGGTTCTTGGCCTTCTGCGCGTCACGGCTCGTGACCTCGTCCATGTGCTCGACCGCGCGCTGGGTGAGCGAGCTCATCGGGATCCGCTTGACGATGTACGGGTCGAGCGTGCCGTCCTCGAGCGGGCTCGTCTCGTAGCCGGCCTTCTGGACCGCGCGCACGGTGAACGCGTCCTCGTTGACGAGGATCGTGGAGCCGCGGCGCATCACCGGGAGGTTCGCCTTCAGCGCCGCCGGGTTCATCGCCACCAGCACGTCGGGCGCGTCGCCGGGCGTCAGGATGTCGCGGCTCGCGAAGTGGATCTGGAACGCGGAAACGCCGGCCACGGTGCCCGCGGGCGCGCGGATCTCGGCGGGGAAGTCGGGCAGCGTCGCGAGGTCGTTGCCGAGCAAGGCGGTCGCGTCCGTGAAGCGGCCCCCGGCCAGCTGCATGCCGTCGCCGGAATCTCCGGCGAGACGAACGACGACTCGCTCGCGCGTCTCGCTTGCTTTCACTCCATGCACTCTATGCCCACGCGTCGTTGATGTCCCTCAACACGTCGGGATCGCCGGCGAGCTGTGCGAGCAGCGGGCTGTCGCTCGGCCGCGCCGCGGCGAGGATGCCATGCGAACCGCGCCGGCGCGTGAACGCGTGGAGGCGCCGCGTAGACTCGCGCGCCGTGGCGTCGCTCCCCGATCTCTCCGCGGTCGAGCTGCGTGCGCTCTACGAAGCGCGCGAGCTGAGCCCCGTCGAGGTGCTCGACGCGGTGGCCGCCCGGATCGCCGAGCGCGAGCCCGAGCTGAACGCGTTCATCACCCTCACGCTCGACACCGCGCGCGAGCAGGCCGCGCACGCCGAGCGGGCGTATGCGCGCAACCAGGCGCGCCCCCTGGAGGGCATCCCGCTCGCGGTCAAGGACCTGTTCGACACCGCCGGCGTGCGCACGACCTACGGCTCCAAGCTCTTCGCCGGGCACGTCCCCGACCGCGACGCCGACGCGGTCCGGCTCGTCAAGCGGGCCGGCGCGGTGATCGTCGGAAAGACGCTCACCCACGAGTTCGCGTGGGGCATCTCCACCCGCAACCCGCACTACGGCCCGTGCCGCAACCCGCACGACACGTCCCGCATCCCCGGCGGCTCCAGTGGCGGCTCAGGCGCCGCGCTCGCCGCCGGCATGTGCGCGCTCGCGCTCGGCAGCGACACCGGCGGCTCGATCCGGATCCCCGCCGCCTTCTGCGGGGTGTCCGGCCTGAAGCCGACCTACGGCCGCATCAGCGCCCGCGGCGTCTTCCCGCTCGCGCCTTCGCTGGACCACGTCGGCCCGATGGCCCGGACGCCGCAGGACGTCCGGCTGCTCTACGAGGCGCTCGCGTCCTCGCCCGCGCCGAGCCCGATCCGCCGCGTCGCCGTCGCCCCCGACCTGCACATCCACGCGCCCGACCCCGCGATCGCGCGCGCGTTCGAGCACGCGGTCGCCCGGCTCGACGCCGAGATCGTCGAGCTCCCGTTCCCGGACGCCGGGCGCATCTACCCCGCGTTCCGCGCCGTGCAGTCGGCGGAGGCCGCGTACGTCCATCGCGAGCTGTTCGCGACCGGCGCCGACAGCTATGGCGACGACGTCCGCGCCCGCCTCCAGGACGCCGCCGCCGTCACGCTGGCCGAGTACCTCGAGGCGGCGCAGGCCCGAGCGCAGATCGTGTCCGCCTTCGCCACCGTGTTCGAGAGCGCCGACCTGCTCGTCACGCCGATCGCCGCCACCTCGCCGGCGCTGATCGACGATGAGGCGGCCGACTTCCGCGAGCGCGTCCTCACCTACACGGTCCCGCAGGACGTCGTCGGCCTGCCCGCCTGCGCGGTCACGGTCGGAACCGACGATCTCGGCCTCCCGGTCGGGATCCAGATCACCGGGCCGGCCGGCGGCGAGCACACCGTGCTCGCCGCCGCCGAAGCGCTTGCGCTCGCTACTTCAGCGTCACCGTCCGCCGGCTGACGTCGCCGCCCGCGAACGCCACCGCGACCGTCACCCGCAGCGACCGGGGCCGCTTCGCCGACAGCGCCCGCTTGACCTTGGCGCCGGGCCGCACGGCCACCGTCTTGGTCGCCCCGCGAGCGCACGGCACCGAGGCACGGCCGAGCCCGCGCGACTTCAGCCCGAGCTTGCGGGCCGAGGTCTTGGACGCCCACAGCGCGACGTACGCGGTGCCGTCGCTCTCGCACTTCACCGCGACCTTCACCCCGCGTGACGAGAACGCCGCCGGCGTGCCGCCGGTGACGCGCCCGACCGTGACCTTGCCGACCGCCGGCGCCGCCGGGCGCAGCGCGCCCTGCGGCGCCGTGACCACGACCTGCGCCGTGGCAGAGCCGGACTTGCCGCCCGGGTCGGTCGCGGTCACGGTCGCCGTGTAGGTCCCTGCCGCCGTGTAGGTGTGCGTGACCGACGTACCGCCGGCGTGGCCGCCGTCGCCGAAGTCCCACACGACCGACGTCGGGTCGCCGTCCGGATCGTTGACCGCCGCGCTCAGGCTCACCGCGAGCGGCGCCGTGCCCGTGCCCGGGTCGGCCGCCGCCTGCACGGTGGGCGCCTGGTTGCCCGCCGGGTCGCCGACCACGACGTCGACCGTGTCGGTCCCGGTCAGGCCGCTCGGGTCGCGCACCGTGACGCGCGCGGTGTACGTCCCGTTGAGGTCGTACGTGTGCCGCGCCCGCCGGCCGGACGCCGTCGAGCCATCACCGAAGTCCCACCGGTACGTCAGCGGGTCGCCGTCGGGATCGGTGCCCTCGGCCGTGAACGTCACGTCCAGCGGCGCCTTGCCGGAGCTCGGCGCGGCCGCGCCCTCGACCGACGGCGCCCGGTTGCCGGCCGGGTCGCCGACCGAGATCGCGACCGTCTTGGTCGCCGACTTCCCGCCGCGGTCGGTGACCGTCACCGTGGCCGTGTAGGAGCCCTTGGCCATGTAGCGGTGGTCGGCCTCGGCGCCGAACGCCGACCCGCCGTCGCCGAAGTCCCATTGGTAGGTGAGCTCGCCCGCCGGGGCATCGTCATCGGCCACCGCGTAGAACCACACGTCCAGCGGCGCCGGGCCCGAGGTCCGGTCGGCCCCCGCCTCGATGATCACCGGCGCCTGGTTCGACGGAGCGGTGACCGTGATCGTGACCGTGTCGGTCGCCGACTTGCCGGTCGGGTCGGTCGCCTTGACCGTCGCCTCGTGCGTGCCCGGCGTGGCGAACACGCGCGTCACCGACGCGCCGAGCGCCTTGCCGTCCTCGAACGTCCACTCGTACTTGAGCGCGCCGCCCTCGGGGTCCAGGCCCGTCGCGGTGAGGTGCACGGTCAGCGGCGCCACGCCCGACGACGGGTCGGCGAACGCCTGCACCGCCGGCGGCTCGCCGACCGCGGTCGTGCCGCACGCCTCGTCGGTCACTGCGCCGGCCGCGACCTCGATGCCGCCGAGGATGTGCTTGAGGTAGTTGGCCTCGCTGAACGACGCCTGCGTGTGGCCCATGCCCGTGTACCACGAGCGCCCGCCGTCGTAGCGGTGGCACCACGAGATCGGGTGATCGTCATCGGTCGCGTTGCCGTCGTCCTCGTCGTAGGTCGACTCGTCGACCGTCGCGAGCACGTGCACGTTCGGCCGCGGGCTGAAGTCCGTCCCGCCGCCGCCGACGACCGCCCCCTCGGGCTGCTGGTAGTTGTACCACTCGTCGTCGCGCTCCCAGACCGCCGGGAGACCCTGCGTCGAGTGGTGCTGGGTGTCCTCTATCCGCACCGTGGCGTGGGGCGTGCCGGCCGGGTGGTTGCGGAAGTACGCGCCCACCAGCTTGCCGTACCACGTCCACGTGTACTCGGTGTCGGCCGCCGCGTGGATGCCCACGTAGCCGCCGCCGCCCTGGATGTAGCGCTCGAACGCGGCCTGCTCGGAGTCGTTGAGCGGATCGCCGGTCGTCGACAGGAAGATCACCGCGTCGAACTTCGACAGCACCGCGTCGCGGAACAGCGACGGGTCCTCGCTCGCGTCGACCTGGAAGTGGTTGTCCACGCCCAGCTGCTTGATCGCCGCGATGCCGGTCGGGATCGAGTCGTGCCGGAAGCCCGTCGTGCGCGAGAACACGAGCACGCGGAAGCGCGCGCTCGGGTCATCCGCCCCGAGCGCCGACACCGGCACGGTCTGCGAGCGCTCCGCCTCGCCGTCGGAGACCGTCACCTTCGCGCTGTAGCTGCCCGCCGCCGAGTACGTGTGCGACGGGTTCTGCTCCGTCGACGTGGCGCCGTCGCCGAAGTCCCAGCGGTACGTCAGGTCGTCCTCGTCGGCGTCGGTCGCCGACGCCGCGAACGTCACCGGCAGCGGCGCGAAGCCCGACGTCGGCGTCGCCGTCGCCGCGGTGATCTCCGGCGCGTGGTTCTCGTCGCTCGGCGGGCAGCCGGTCGAGCCGTTGACCTTCAGGTAGTCGAAGGAGACGACGCGGTCGGCGATCTGCACGCCGAGCGTGAAGAGCCCGAACTTCGCCTGCGTCTGCGGGTTCGGCACCGGCGCCGACAGCGCCGTCCAGGTGCTGCCGTCGTAGGAGTACTCGCCGGCGTACGACGTGCCGGTCTTGGTCAGCCGCAGCCACACGTCCTTCGTGTTCGCCGGCGGGTTGGTCGCCTGCGGCTGCGGTTCCTGGATCGCGCCGCCGGACTCCGAGCGCAGCTCGATCCGGCCGAACGCCGTCTGGCCCTGGTCGGAGATCGCGTCGAGCTTGACGTAGTTGTCGTCGTCGGTGTAGACGAGCAGGCCGCCCTGGGCGTAGCCGCCGTTGAGCTGGCTGACGTCGACCTTCGTCTCCAACACGTAGTCCTCACCGCCCGCGTGGTCGGCGGACTGCAGCAGCAGGTTGCGGGTCGTGCTCGAGTCGCTGTTGGTGTAGAGGTCGCCGAGGACCGTCGTCACCTTCAGCTGGCCGTCCGCGACCGCGACCTTCGACGCGTCGGGCCGCACGATCGCGTTGAACTTGCTCGCGTCGAGCGACGAGCCGTTGAAGTCGTCGCCCGGCCCGGTGCACTCGCACCCGCCGCCGGCGTCCTGCCCGTCGAGCAGGAAGTAGTCGAACGACATCGTGTCGCCGACGCCCGCCGCCTGCGGGCCGAACGCGAACACGCCGAAGCTCGGCGCGCTCATCGCGTTGGGCACCGGCGCCATGTCGGTCCAGGTCGTCCCGTCGAAGGAGACCTGGCCGGCGTAGTTGGTGCCGGTCTTGGCCAGCCGCAGCCAGATGTCGGTCGTGCCCGCCGGCACCTGGACGTCGTTCTGCGGGTTCTGGATCGCGCCGCCGACCTCCGAGCGCAGCTCGATCCGGTTGATCCGCGTGTTGCCGGTGTCGGAGATCGCGTCGATCTTCACGTAGTTGTCGCCGCTCGAGTACGCCATCAGGCCGCCCTGCGCGTAGCCGTCGGTGATCGTGCCGTGCAGCTTGGTCTCGAGCGTCCAGTCCGCGCCGGCGTGATCGGCCGACTGGAGGATGAAGTTCGGCGGCGGCGGGGTCGTGTCGCCCGTGTAGATGTCGCCGAGCTCGGTCGTGATCGTCAGCTCGCCGCCGCCGACCGCGTACTTGGACGGGTTGTCGCGCACGATCGCGTTCCAGCGCGACGTGTCGAGCGCCGAGCCGTCGAACTGGTCGTCGCGGCTCGGTCCGGCCGAGCCGCCGCCACCGCCGCCGCCGACTCCGGCGCCTTCGAGCCGGAACCAGTCGAAGTCGGCGACCGGCGAGGTCGTGGCCGAGTTGTTGAACGCGAACATGCCGATCTTCGACCCGGCCTTCAGCGGCGCCGGGCGACCCACGGTGGTCCACGTGCTGCCGTCGGTCGAGTACGCGCCGGTGATGTTCGTCCCGTCGGAGACGATCCGCAGGTAGTAGTCCTTCGGGAAGTCTGCCGCGATGTTCGCGGTCGAGTCCGCCGCGTCGTTGCGCGGCGTCCCGTTGTCCTCGTAGATGAACTCGAACTTCTCGCCCCCTGCCCCATCGACGGCGAGGCGGCCGAGCTTGACGAAGTTCGAGTCGTCCAGGTAGGCGACGATGCCCGCCTGGTGGTAGGTGGCGTTGCCCTCGAAGCTGATCTTCGAGGTCGCCGTCCATGCGCCGGACGGGAGGTCGCGCAGGACGAGGTTCTTGGCGTCGTTCTTGTCGCCGTAGATGTCACCCGGCGCGGCGGGGATGTGGAGCGCCCCGCCGCCGACCGTCAGGCCCTGGTCGCGCCGCACGACCGACCACGGCGGCGACGCGACGTCGGTCCCGTTGAAGTCGTCGAGCGCGGAGCCGCCGCCCGTCCCCTCGTCGGGGTCGAAGCGGATCCAGTCGAAGTACGCCAGCGGCTTGGTCGGCGCGGAGTCGCTCAGCGCCGTCGGGCCGATGCGCGGGTTGGAGAACGTGCTCAGCGGCGCGGGCCGCCCGACCGGCAGGAACGTGTCGCCGTCGTAGGAGTAGAACGCGGTCAGCTGCGTCCCGTCGGAGTGGATCCGCACGTAGTACGTCGCCGGCGCGTCGGCGGGGATCCCGCCGAGCTTGTCGGCGGCCTCGTTGCGCGGGTTGCCGTTGGACTCGTAGATGAACTCGAAGTCGCGCTGGCCGCCGGCGGAGATCATGTGCACCGACGCCCAGTTGTCGTCGTCGGACCACACCCGCAGGCCGGCCTGGTGGTAGTTCTCGGTCAGCTGGGCGGAGACCTTCGCGGTCACCGTCCACTCGCCGCTCGGCGTCGCCTGCGTGATGATGTTCTTCGCCGACGTCCCGGCGCCGTACATCGAGCCGTTGTCGATCGGCAGCTCGAGCATGCCGTTGCGCACCTGGAAGTCGTCCAGGCTGCGCTGCACCGTCCAGCGGTTGGTGTCGAGCGCGTTGCCGTCGAACTCGTCCGAGCGCGCGTTGCTCGGGCACTGGTCCGGCGCGCCGGTGACGCGCACCGGTACCGTCGCCGACGCCTTCGAGCCCTCCGGGTCGGTCACCGTGACCTTCGCGTTGTAGGTGCCCGGGTTCGCGTAGGTGTAGGTCGGGTCGGCCTCGGTCGAGGTGTCCGCCGTCGTGCCGGAGACGCCGAAGTCCCACAGGTAGGTGAGCGCCCCGCCCTCGGGATCGCTCGCCGTCGAGTCGAAGTGGACGTCAAGCGGCGCCTGCCCGGTCGCGGGATTCGCCGCCGCGGCGACTTCCGGCGGCGCCGTCGTCGCCGCGCCCTTGCCGAAGACCTGGAACCAGTTGACGTTGAACAAGCTGTCGTTGGATGCCGGATTGCTGGCCACGAGGAACACGGTGTGTGTCCCGGTCGGCGGGCTGGCCAGGGGCACGTCGACGTTGACCCACGTCTGCCAGCCGCCGGTCGGTGCGACCGCCGCCTCGGCCACGAGCGCTCCGGTCGGGCTGTCGAGCCGCACCTGCAGCGTGCCGCCCGCGGCGGCCGAGGCCACGCGGAAGCGGATCTTGTTGGTGTCCTTGAAGCTCATCCGCGCGAACGAGATCCAGTCCCCGTTCTCGATGAAGCCGATGTTGTTGCCGCCGCCGGCGTCGCCGGTCGCTTCCTTCTGAACGCCCGGGTCGCCGCCCGCCGTGCTGCCCGCCACGCGGCCGGTGGCGGTGAAGTGCTCGGCGCGCTTGCGCCGCGTGTGCAGGACGACGTCGTCCTGGCCGGTCAGCGCCTGCGCCGCGCCCGACCCCTTGTCGGTGTAGGTCGCGACGATCGAGGTGAAGATGTTCGCGTTCGGGTCGTGCCCGGCATCGCTCAGCGTCTCGAACGTGCCCTCGCAGCCCTGCTTGGCGCCGAGCCCGTGGGCGTGCGTGTCATGCCCGAGCTGGATGCTGAGCGTGACGTCGTTGCAGTTGATCGTCCCGTCCTCGGGGTCGGTGACGACGATCTTGTACGGGACGGTGTCGCCGAAGTCGGCGAACTGGCCGTCCTCGGGGATCTGCAGCTCGACGGTCGGACGCGTGTTGCCGGCGACCACCAGCACCGCGTCCGAGCCGGTCTGGCCGGACTGGTCGGTGACCGTCAGCTTGACGTTGTAGTTGCCCTTGGCGGTGTAGGTGTGCGTCGGGTTGGCCTCGGTCGAGTCGGTCGTGCCGTCGCCGTCGAAGTCCCACGCGTAGGTCAGCGAGGTGCCCTCGGGGTCGACCGAGCCGGCGCTGGAGAACGTCACCGCCAGCGGCGTCGGGCCGGAGTCCGGCGTCGCCGCCGCGTGCGCGATCGGCCGCCGCGCGCCCTTGACGTAGTCGATCCGGTAGATCGCGGAGTCGGTGTTGTTGCCGTTGAAGCCGGTGCCCCAGTCGACCACGTACAGCGACCCGTCCGGCCCGAACTCCATCTCGTGCGGGCGGTGGAACGTGCTCATCCACGGCGTGTCATTGACGGCGGTGACGTCGGTGCCCGCGGCGTTCATCGTCGCGGTCTTGATCCATCCGTTGTTCCACTCCCCGATGAACCACTTGCCGTCGTAGTACTGCGGGAACTTGGTGTCGGAGTCCAGCGCGGGGTCGAACTTGTAGCGCGGCCCGCCCGTGGGAGCGCCGCCGGTGCCGAGACCCGGATGGCGCGGGTCGGTCTCCGAGTAGCCCATCCACATCGTGGCGCCCTTGGCCGGCGGGAGGTTGGTCAGGCCGGTGTTGTTGGGCGACGTGTTCGTGAGGCTCGTGCAGTTGAACTTCGGGCCCGACGTGTTCGTCGCGAAGTCGTAGTCGTTGTACGGGACGTTGTCGCGGATGCAGTACGGCCAGCCGTAGTTGCCCGGCGTGACGATGTCGTACTCGACGCTGCCCTGCGGGCCGCGGTTCGGATCCGTGGTGCCCGCGTCCGGGCCGTAGTTGCCCAGCAGCACGTTCTGGGTGAACGGGTCGATGGTGATCCGGAACGGGTTGCGGAAGCCCATCGCGAAGATCTCGGGCCGCGTGTTCGCGGTGCCCGGCGCGAACAGGTTCCCGGCGGGGATCGTGTAGCCGGCGCCGTCGCCGGTCCCGGTCGGGTTCGGCAGCGGGTGAATGCGCAGCACCTTGCCGCTGTAGCTGTTCGTGTTGGCCGCGGTGCGCTGCGCGTCCCAGAACGCGCGCCCGGCGCGCTCGTCGATCGGCGTGAAGCCGTCGGAGTTGAACGGATTCGTGTTGTCGCCGGTCGACAGGTAGAGGTTGCCGGACGCGTCGAACGCCAGCGAGCCCGACGAGTGGCAGCACTCCGTCCGCTGGTTGTTCATCGTGAAGATCACGCGCTGCGACGCCATGTCGAGCTGGTCGCCGTTGACCGTGAAGCGCGCGATGCGCGTCTCCGTCGAGTCGTTGGGCAGCGGCGTGTACGCGACGTAGAGGTTGTGGTTGGTCTCGAAGTCGGGGTCCAGCGCGATGCCGAGCAGGCCGTTCTCCTGCACGCTCGACACCGGGATCGTGCCGGCGGTCAGCACCGAGCCGTCGGGCTTGATGACGTTGACCTCGCCGGTGATGCGCTCGACGTAGAAGACGCGCCCGTCCTTGGCGACGGCGAGCTCCATCGGGCTCTCGGTGTCGTCGTCGAGCGCGGTGATCTCGAAGTCGCTCGCGCTCGGCGGCGCCTGGCGCATCGGGCCGCAGTCGGCGTTGCCGACGCCCGCCGCGGTCTGGATCCCGCCGAGCAGCTGCTTGCGGAAGTTCGCGTCCGAGAACGACGCCTGCGTGTGGCCCATCGCCGTGTACCACGCGCGGCCGCCGTCGTAGTTCGAGCACCAGACGACGGGGTGGTCGTCGTCGGTGGAGTTGCCGTCGTCCTCGGCGTACGTCGACTCGTCGACGGTCGCGAGCACGTGCACGCCGCTCGCCCGCGGGCTGTAGTCGTCGCCGCCGCCGTTGACCACCGGGCTGACGGGAGACTGGAAGTTGTACCACTCGTCGGTGCGCGGCCAGGGGTCCGGGAGGCCGGTCGTGGAGGGCTCGTTGCCGTCCTCGATGCGGACGGTGGCGTCGGGCGTGCCGGCCGGATGGTTGCGGAAGTACGCGCCCAGCATCTGCCCGTACCACGGCCACGTGTACTCGGTGTCGGCCGCCGCGTGGATCCCGGCGAAGCCGCCGCCGGACTCGATGTAGCGCTCGAACGCGGCCTGCTGATCGTCGTTGAGGACGTCGCCGGTGGTGGAGAGGAAGACCACGACGTCGTAACGCGCGAGGTTCGCGTCGGTGAACTGCGCGGCGTCCTCGGTCGCGTCGACGGCGAAGTCGTTCGCGGCGCCGAGCGCCTGGATGGCGGCGATCCCCTGCGGGATCGAGTCGTGCCGGAAGCCGGCGGTCTTCGAGAACACGAGCACGCGCTCGAGCGGGTCGCTCGCGCCGACCGTGACCGAGCCGGTCATGCCGCTGTGGATCGTGCACAGGAACGTGTAGGTGCCGGGTTCGGTGAACGTGAACGTGACCGGCTCGCCGTTGGGGGCGCGCGTCTGGTCGAGCGACCAGTTCGCGCTCGAGGACGTGACCGTGTGCGTCGTCGCCGCCTGGTCGAACTCCCAGCGGACGGTGTCGCCCGCGTTGATCGTCACGCTCGGCGGCTGGAACTGAGAGGACTGGCCGCTCGGATCGGCGGCGTCGATCACGACGGTGTCCGCCGCCGCGGCCGGCGCGGCCACCGCCAGGCCGAAAAGGGCAGCGACCAGCGCAACACGCAACGAGCGCATTCGGGATCCTCTCCTCTCACCGATAGACGGACGCCGCCTGCACCGACGCCCGCTCAGAAGTTATTCATACGGCCGGGCAAAAGACAAATGTGTTGTGTTTGTTCGGCGACAGTGTTTGGGGTGACGAAAGTCGTGAGGATCGGCGTTCAGCCTCTCGCACCACAATTTCGGATTCAGGCGGGCGTGCAAGACTGCGGGTCATGAGCCGTTCGCTGATCCCCGTCAGCCGGGTCGGGGTGGATGAGCGCGCCGCGGCGCTCGGGCGCCGCTCGATCAAGACGTCGGCGAAGCGCCAGGGCATCCTGCTCGCGACGTCGATGATCGACCTGACGACGCTCGAGGGCTCGGACACTCCGGGCAAGGTCCGCCACCTGTGCGCGAAGGCGGTCTGCCCCGATCCCTCGCGCCCCGAGATCCCGTCGGTCGCGGCGATCTGCGTCTACCCGGCGCTCGTGGCCGTCGCCGCCGAGGCGCTGCGCGGCACCGGCGTCGCCGTCGCGTCGGTGGCCACCGGGTTCCCGTCCGGCCAGACGTCGCTGCAGGTGAAGGTCGAAGAGACGCGCGAGGCGGTCGCCGCGGGCGCGGGCGAGATCGACATGGTGATCTCCCGCGAGGCCTACCTGGCCGGCGACGACGCGCGCGTGATGCGCGAGATCGAGGCGGTCAAGGAGGCCTGCGGCGAGGCCCACCTGAAGGTGATCCTGGAGACCGCCGAGCTGCCGACCTACGCGCACGTGCGGCACGCGGGCGAGCTCGCCATCCACGCGGGCGCCGACGTGATCAAGACGTCGACGGGCAAGGCGGCCACCGGCGCCACGCCGGGCGTCGTGCTGGTGATGCTCGAGACGGTGCGCGACCACTACCACCGCACCGGCAGGGTCGTCGGCGTCAAGGCGGCCGGCGGCGTCAGCAACACCAAGGCGGCGCTGCACATGCTCGTGCTCGTCAAGGAGACGCTCGGCGACGACTGGCTGACCCCGGATCGCTTCCGGATCGGCGCCTCGTCGCTGCTCAACGACCTGCTGATGCAGTACGCCAAGCTGGACGGCGGCCACTACGGGCGCGCCGAGGACTTCTCGAAGGAGTGACGATGGCCACGGTGACGCGGACCGCGCTGAAGTGGGACTACGCGCCGGCGCCCGAGGCGCGTGACGCGGCGTCCCTGAAGCCGTCGTACGACCTCTTCATCGGCGGCGAGTTCGCCGCGCCGAAGGACGGCACGCGCGTGCAGTCGATCAACCCGGCGAACGAGGAGCCGCTGGCCGAGGTCGCGTTCGCCGGGGCCAAGGACGTAGAGCGCGCGGTCGAGGCGGCCCGGGGCGCCGCGAAGGCGTGGCAGGCGCTGCCGCCGCTGGAGCGCGGGAAGTACCTGTTCCGGATCGCGCGGCTGATCCAGGAGCGGGCGCGCGAGCTGGCGATCGTGGAGTCGCTCGACGGCGGCAAGCCGATCCGCGAGTCGCGCGACGTCGACGTCCCACTGGCCGCCGCCCACTTCTTCTCCTACGCGGGCTGGGCCGACAAGCTGCAGTACGCGCTGGCCGGGCGGTCGTACGAGCCGCGCGGCGTGGTCGGCCAGGTCGTACCGTGGAACTTCCCGCTGCTGATGGCGGCCTGGAAGCTCGCGCCGGCCCTGGCGTGCGGGAACACGGCGGTGCTCAAGCCGGCGGAGACGACGCCGCTGACCGCGCTGCTGCTCGCCGAGATCTGCCAGGAGGCCGATCTCCCGCCGGGCGTCGTGAACATCGTCACCGGCGACGGGACGGCGGGCGCCGCGCTCGTGCGCGCGGACGTCGACAAGGTCGCGTTCACCGGCTCGACCGCGGTCGGCAAGGAGATCCAGCGCGCGCTGGCCGGGTCCGGCACGGGGCTCACGCTGGAGCTCGGCGGCAAGTCGGCCAACATCGTCTTCGAGGACGCCGCGCTCGACCAGGCGGTCGAGGGGATCATCGAGGGCATCTTCTTCAACCAGGGCCACGTCTGCTGCGCGGGCTCGCGGCTGCTGTTGCAGGAGAGCGTCGCCGAGGACGTCACCCGGCGCCTGTGGGCGCGGATGGAGCGCCTGCGCGTCGGCGACCCGCTCGACAAGAACACCGACGTCGGGGCGATCAACAGCGCGGCCCAGCTCGCGCGCATCCGGGAGCTGGTCGACGAGGGCGAGCGCGAGGGCGCGACGCGGCGCTCGATCGCCTGCGCGCTGCCGGAGACCGGCTACTGGTTCCCGCCCACGTTGTTCGAGAACGTCGCGCCCGCGAACCGGATCGCGGTCGAGGAGATCTTCGGCCCGGTCGTCTCGGTCACCACGTTCCGCACGCCCAAGGAGGCGGTCGAGCGGGCCAACAACTCGGCCTACGGGCTCGCCGCCGGCGTCTGGACCGACAACGGGGCGAAGGCGTTCGAGGTCGGGTCGGCGCTGCGTGCCGGCGTCGTCTGGCAGAACACCTACAACCGCTTCGACCCGACGGCGGCGTTCGGCGGCTACAAGGAGAGCGGCTTCGGGCGCGAGGGCGGCCCGGCCGGCCTGCTTCCGTACGTGAGGCTCGGCGGATGACCCGGCGTGCGCTGGTCGCGAAGACGTACAAGCTCTACCTGGGAGGCGCGTTCGTGCGCTCGGAGTCCGGCCGCAGCGACCCGACGACCGGCCATGACGGCTCGCATGTCGCGAACATCCCGCGGGGCTCGCGCAAGGACGTGCGCGACGCGGTCAAGGCCGCCCGCGCTGCGCAGGCCGGCTGGGCGCGCCGCACGGCGTACAACCGCGGGCAGGTCCTGTACCGCTTCGCGGAGGCGCTGGAGTCGCGCTCCGACGAGCTCGCACGGGCGGCGGTGGCGCAGCAGGACGCATCGCTGGCCAACGCCCGGACGGAGCTCGCTTCGGCGGTCGACCTGCTCGTGCACTACGCGGGCTGGACCGACAAGCTCGCCGCCGTGATGGGCGGCGTGAACCCGGTCGCGGCGCCGTACCTGTCGTTCTCGGCGCCGGAGCCGACCGGCGTCGTCGCCGTGCTCGCGCCCGACGAGCCGGACCTCCTCGGGCTGATCCGCGAGGTCGCCCCGGCGCTGGCGGCCGGGAACACCGTGGTCGCCGTGGTGTCGCGCCGCTGGCCGCTGCGGGCGCTGGACCTCGGCGAGGTCGCCGGCGTGTCCGACGTGCCGGGCGGCGTGCTCAACCTGCTCTCAGGCCGGCTGGACGAGCTGCTCAAGCCGTTGTGCGGCCACCGCGACGTCAACGCGATCGTCGACGCTGCGGACGCGGGAGCGGTCGTGGACGAGCTCGCCGCCGAGACCGTCAAGCGCGTCACCCGCCCGTCGGGCGAGGACACGCTTGCGCGGCTCGAGGCGCTGACCGAGCTCAAGACCGCCTGGCACCCCGTGGGGGTCTAGGCCCCTCTAGGCGGCGAGCGCCTTCGCCTTCAGCTTGGCGAACTCCTCCGGCGTGATCGCGCCGCTGTCGAGCAGGCCCTTGGCCTTCTCGATGTCATGCGCCGCGCCGCCGCCGCTGCCCGCGACCTCGCGGACATGGGCGTCGAACTGCTGCTGCTGGGCCTGCACGTCGTGCACGCGCCGCTCGGTCATGCCCTTGCCGTTGGCGATCACGTAGATCAGCACGCCGAGGAACGGCAGGATGATCAGGAACACCACCCACGCCGCCTTGACCCAGCCGGAGACGTCGCGCCGGAACAGGTCGCTGAAGATCATGATCAGCAGCCAGATCCAGGCGACCCAGCAGAAGAAGATGATCATCGTCCAGAAGATGTTCAGGAACGGGTAGTCGGCCGCAATGACCATGTCGTCGTGCTCCTCTCGGAATGAACGATCCTGATCATTCGGCGGCATCGGCGCACCGGCAAGGAGGCGCGCATGCCCGTGGATGGGGTGCTGGCGCCACCGGCCGCTCGTAGTCACGCGAGCCCGGCGAGCCGGTAGAGGACGAGGCTTCCCGCCACCGCCACGTTGAGGCTGGCGCCGCGGCCGACCATCGGGATCTCGACGCATTCGTCCGCCTCGGCGACGACGTCGTCCGGGATCCCGTGCCGCTCGTGGCCCAGCAGGACGACGGTGCGCCCGCGCGCGGGCTGCAGCCGCGGCAGCGGCGTCGCCCCCTCGGCGAGCTCGACGGCGACGATGCGCCGGCCGGCGGCGCGCTGCCCGTCGATCCAGCGCTCCTTCCCTCCCTTGATCCAGTGGATGCACGGGCGCCGCGCCAGCGTGTCGCCGTGCCCGAGCGCCTCGCGATAGTGCTCAGTGGCGGGCACTGCGATGCACGCGCCGACGGCGTCGCACGTGCGCAGAAGCGTCCCGAGGTTGGCGTCGTAGGCGACCCACAGGGGCGCGACGACGAGGTGGTCCCAGCAGCCGTGCGTCCGCTGCCGGCGGGCGCGGCGAATCTCCCGCGCCTGTGACTTGGTGGCGCTCAACGCGCCGGGGCGTACGCCCTTTCAGTCGTGATCCGCAAGCGGAGAACGATAGTCGGCAGCGGAGA
The DNA here is from genome assembly GCA_963837485.1 of uncultured Solirubrobacteraceae bacterium. Taxonomy (GTDB): domain Bacteria; phylum Actinomycetota; class Thermoleophilia; order Solirubrobacterales; family Solirubrobacteraceae; genus Solirubrobacter. The sequence continues at coordinate 85,170 of CAWINP010000003.1, forward strand.
GGGAGGGATTCGAACCCTCGGACGAAGTTAACCCCCGTCACACGATTTCCAGTCGTGCCCGTTCAACCGCTCCGGCACCTCTCCAAGAAACCGGCGACAGGCTAGCTCAAATCTGCCACGCGCCCTCTACCAGCACCGGGACGCGATCGCCCTCGCGGGTGATCCCGGTCACCGTCAGCTCCGGCCGTCCGATCATGAAGTCGATGTGGATGTCGGACTCGTTCATGCGCGCGGCGGTCTCCTGGTCGCCCGCGAGGAACGGGAAGGCGCGGCCGAGCGCGAGGTGCGACGCGGCGTTCTCGTCGATCAACGTGTCGTAGAAGACCGTGTCCAGCGCGCCGATCCGCCCCTCGCGGTCCACGAGCGCGACCTCGCCGAGGCGTGCGGCGCCCTCGTCGCGCGCGACGATCGTGCGCATCGTCTCCTGCGCGGTGCTCGCCTCCAGCTCGACCGCGCGGCCGTGCTCGAAGCGGACCTTCAGGTCCCTGACGACGGTTCCGTCGACGAGCACGAGCGGCTTGGAGGACGTCACGTGACCGTCCGTCCGCGCCGGGTCGGGCGACGTGAAGACCTCCTCGGTCGGGAGGTTCGGCATGTGGGTGATCCCGTCGACGGTCTCGAAGCGCGCGGCCATCCAGCTGACGTTCTGGAGCAGCCCGACGGTCAGGTCCGTCCCCGGGCCGCTGTAGTGGAGCGCGTCGAAGCCGCGCTCGGTGAGCCGCTCGGCGACGCCGATCAGCGTGTCGGCGCGCCGCTTCCAGACCGCCACGGGATCGTCCTCGTCGAGCCGCAGCACGTGCATCAGCTGTTGCTCGAGCTTGGCCAGCGCCTCTTCGGCGGGAAGGTCGGGATGGACCATCTTGGCCCAGGCCGGCGTCGGGCACGGGAGGATCGTCCAGTTGAGCTCGCGGCGGCTTACGACCTCGCCCGACTCGCGCACCGCGGGCAGCCGGTCGCGGCCGGCGCGGACCGGATCGAGGTCGTCGAGCAGTGCGGGCGCGACGGGGCCGGAGAGCGTGATCGCCGCCGCTCGCTCGCGGCCGAGCGCGAGCAGGCGGTCGCCGTACCACTTCGGGACGAACTCGAGCGTGTCGTCGGGCGCGTACTGGATCCGCGCGCGCTTGACCCACGGGTCGAACCAAGAGACGTCGACGAACTTCGCCCCGCGCCGGTAGGCCTGCTCGGCGATCGCCCGCACCAGATACTCCTTACCGGGCGATCCTGAGAGCGAGACGATCTGGCCGGGCTGGACGTTCGCACCGAAGTCGACGGCCAGCTCCGCGAGGCGGGCGAGGGATACGTCATCCATGGTGCGGGCGAGCGTAGTACACGCATGCGAGGATGCTCGCCGTGCTCCGCTACCGCCATCTGCTGATCGCCTATGACGGCTCCCCCGACGCCGACCTCGCGCTCGAGCACGCGGTCGCGCTCGCGCAGGCCTTCCGCGCCCGCCTCGCGCTGGTCGCCGTCGTTCCGCCGATCCCGGCGTTCGCGTGGCAGGCGCCCGGCGGGGTGCGGGCCGCCAAGGACGCGTCGAAGGAGGAGATGGACGAGCGGCTGCGGACGGCGGCGGACTCGATCCCCGACGACCTGCCGCTGATCACGCGGCTGCTGGACGGCGATCCGGCACGGGAGATCCTGCGCGCGGCGCGCGAGGGCGACCACGACCTGATCGTGATGGGCTCGCGCGGGCGCGGGCGGATGACCGCCGCGTTGCTCGGGTCGGTGTCCAACCACGTGATGCACGACGCCGAGGTGCCGGTGATGATCGTGCACCGCCCGCACGAGGACCCGGACCTCGCGGCGTGAGCGCGGGCGGCGAGCTCAGCCGCGCCGCGCGAACGGGTCTTCGAACGGCTCGGCGGGCTGCGGGAACCTCGCCTCGGCCCGCGCCACGTTGCCCTTGGTGATCACCTGGATCGGGGCGTCGACGTGCGCCGGCAGCGTCGCGCCCGTCGCCTTGTTGTCGGTGCCGATGTACGTCGCGATCTCGATCCCCAGGGCGCGCGCCTCTTCGGTGCCGACCGGCGAGTCGATGTTGACGATCGGCGTGCCCTCCGGCACGTGCGAGAGCGCGCGGAGCAGGTTGGCCTGGTTGATCGGGTTCACGACGTAGCAGTCCAGCTCCTCGGCGAGCAGCGCCTCGAGCTTCGCGGCTTGGCCGGCCGTGTCCTGGAGCCCGGTCGCCGCGCCCACGCGCACGTCGGCTCGCCGCGCGCCCGCCTCCGCCTGCACCCCCTGCTTCATCGCCGCGAAGAACGGGTTGTCGAGACCCTTGATCACGACCCCGACGCGCGCGTCGCCGCCGCCGCGGACGGCCGAGTCGCCGCCACAGCCGGCGCCGCCGAGCGCGATCACGGCGGCGATGACGATGCCGCGGATCATCGTGCGAACGGGTCGTCGAACGGCTCGGCGGGCTTGGGGAAGTTGGCCCGCGCGCGGGCGACGTTCGCGCTCGTGACGACCTGGATCGGCGCGCCGACGCAGGCCGGCACCCGGTCTCCCCGGATCGCCGTCAGGCAGGCCTCGACCGCCAGCTGCCCCATCGTGTACGGGTACTGGGCGACCGTCGCCGACAGCGAGCCCTCCCCGATGGCGATCAGCGCGTCACGGATGCCGTCGAAGCCGATCACCTTCACGTCGCCGTGCTTCCCCGCCGCCTCGACCCCGTCGGCGACGCCGCGCGCCATCAGGTCATTGACGGCAAAGAAGCCGGCGATGTCCGGGTCCTCCTTCAGCAGGTCGGCGGCGGCCAGCTTCGCCTTCTCGCGCTCGAAGTCGGCGGCGATCGAGGTCACGATCCGGAAGCGTCCGCGGCTGCCCTGCTTGAAGCCCTCCGCGCGTGGGCCGCTGCCGACGTCGCCCGGGATGCCGGTGATCACCGCGACCTTGGCGCCGGGGCCGACGAATCCCGCCATCGCGTCGGCGCCGAGCCTGCCGCCCGCACGGTTGTCGGTCCCGACGTAGGTCGTGATCTCGACGCCGACCGCCTTGGCCGCCTTCTCGCCGATCACCGAGTCGACGTTGACGATCGGCGTGCCCTCGGGCAGGCCGGCGAGCGCCGGCACGAGGTTCGTCTGGTTGATCGGGTTCACGACGTAGCACGCCGGGTCCTCGGCGCCGAGCGTCTCCAGCGCGGCGGCCTGTCCGGCGGTGTCCTGCAGTCCGGTCGGCGCGGCGGCGACCCGCAACCGCGCCCCGTCGCGGCGAGCGGTGGCGGCGAGACCGTCGCGCATCGTGACGAAGAAGGGGTTGTCCAGCCCCTTGATCACGGCGGCCAGGCGAGCGCCTCGCGGGTCGACGCTTGACCGCTTGCCGTCGCCTCCGCTCGACCGGGTGACCGCGCTCGGCGGGCGGCTCGACATCACGAGCCCGCCGGGCGGGGGCACGGTCGTCGCGGCGACGCTGCCGCTCGGGCACAGCTAGCGGACGGGCTACCGCGCGAGGAACCGCGCGACGCGGTTCTCGGCGTTGTGGCGGATGTTGAAGTAGTACATGCCGTAGTCCCGCTGGTGAAAGACGCCGCGCGGGAAGCCGCCCGGCTGGCCCGGGGCGTACGTCGAGACGTCGCACGTGCTGCAGACGACCACCCCTCGGGCCGGGTCGACCTGGGCGTCCGCGTAGTGCTCGAAGCGCGCGAGGTCGCCGGCCGCATCCGGCAGGAGCGAGCCCCGGCTGAGGGCGGCCGGCGCGTGCTGCTGCGTCCTCGTCCAGGTGACCGGGTTGATTGCGATCGCGCCCGGCTGCACGACGGGATTGACGACGGTGAGGCCAGGCGCCTCCGTGTTGTAGGAGACGATCACGCCGGTGTCGTTCGCGCGCCTCGCGAACTTGAGGTGGGGATTGCTCGCCAGGAAGGCAGGCGTGACGCCGTACCCGATCACGTACGCCGCGATCATCCGGCGATAGGCGTCCGGGTGCCGCTTCAGGTATCCGCTGAGGAGGAACAGCAGCACGTTGGAGCCCTGCGAGTGGCCGGCCAGGATGAAGGGCCGGCCGTGGTTGTCGTGCTTGAGGTAGTAGTCGAACGCGGCGGTCACGTCGGTTGCCGGCGGGCCGCCGATGATCTTCGTCTGCTTCGCGAGCGGCGCCGTCAGCGTGTACACCGCGTCCGCCTGCCGGTAGTAGGGCGCGTAGATGTTCGCGACCGTCTCGAACGCGGTTGCCTGCCCGGCGAACGCGACGCCCGCCTTGGCGCGCATGCCCGCGTCGTCGACCGCCGCGTAGTTCGACGCAGCCGGCCCGCTCTTGCTGTAGACCGTGGGATAGACGTAGAACACGTCGACGGGCTTGTTCGGAGACGCGGGCCGGGCGAGCCAGTTGCCCTGCGGCGCGTAGTCGGTCGCGCCGCTCGCCGCGCCGGCGGGCGCCGCGGCGGACATCGAGAGGCCCGCGAACGCCAGCAGCACGGCGCCGGTGAGAGCCAGCGCGCCGCCACTCAGCGGCCCGCTCACGCGCCGTCGCCGTTGTGTCCGGTCGCCGCTGTCATTGATCGTCATCGGGGTGCCTCCGCCTTGTCTCGGCCGTGATTCCCCCTTCGCTCCTGAGATCGGTCGTAACGCCGGCCCGCTTGAGCGCGGCTGTTGCTCCGGCCTCGCCAACACTGCGGACACTCGGCGCGGGGACTGCGGGATCCCACGGACTACAGCCCGGGCATGCGTGCTTAGCCTCGGCTCATGCTCCGCATCCGGCTGGTCGTCTCCACCGTCGTCGCCGCGGCGCTGGCGACCGCGACACCGGCGCTGGCGTCGGTCGCGGGCGAGCAGCAGGCCGGCCAGGCACTTGCTCAGCAGGTCCAATCCGGCAAGCGGGCCTGCGACAGCCTCTCAGCCGAGGACCTCGACCACATCGGCGAGTTCGTGATGGGCCGCATGATCGGCTCGACCGCCGTGCACGAAGCGATGAACGCGCGCATGACCGCGGTCATGGGCGCGACCGCCGAGTCGCGCATGCATCAAGTGCTCGGCGCCCGCTTCGTCGGCTGCACGACCGGCAGCGGCGCGGGCGGCGCCATGATGGGCGGCGGCGGCCCGGGCTCGATGATGAGCTCCGGCTCGGGGAGCCAGATGATGGGCGACACCCGCGACTGGAGCTGGATGATGGGCGGTCGCTGGCAGCAGATGAGCACCGCCGACTGGCATGCCGTCCAGCAGCGCCTCCTAGGAACCGCCACCACCCGCAGCGCGAACGGCGGCGGCCTCAGCACGCTCGGCGTGGTGCTGATCGCCCTCGGCGCTGCGGTGGCAACCGGACTCCTCGTTCTCCTGGCGGTCCGGCGGTCCGGCACGGCGCCCACGCCCGGAGGGCGTCAGAGCGCCTGACGCTCGCGGAGCATCTAGCGCCGGAAACGCCGAACCACGAGCGCGGCGCCCGCGACACAGCTCCCGACGGCGCGCAGCACCATCATCAAGAGGCCGAGGAGTTGGATGTGATCTTCAGCGTAATCTGGGGCGGATTATTCAGCGCTAAGTGACCGGGCTCGCGCGCTGCCTCAAGGCTGGCCCGCCGGGACAGGACGCGGGAAAGCTGCCGTGTGGGAACGCACCGAAGTGCGTTCCCGTTCGCACTGCCAGAGCTGCCTGATCAGGAACTCGCTTCTTCGACGTTGCGGATGAACTTGACCGCCTTGCTAGGAGGCTTCTTTGGTCTCGAGGGCCTGCAGGCGGCGCATGGCGTTGATGGCGGCCGGAAAGCCGGCGTACGGCGCGACTTGGATGAGCACTTCGCGCAGTTCGTCGATGCTGAGGCCGACGTTGCGGGCGGCGTGCAGGTGCACGTCCAGCTGGGGTTCGCAGCCGCCTTTGGCGGCCAACATGGCCACGGCCGCCAGCTCGCGGTCGCGCAAGGACAGGCCGGGGCGGGTGTAGACGTCGCCGAAGGCGTACTCGACGATGTGGCGGCCGAGCTCGCCGAGCGAGTCCACGACGGCCTCACCGGCCGAGCCGTCGACTTCGGCGAGCTTCTCGCGCCCGCGGGCGTAACGGTCGGGAGTCAGGGTCTCGTTACTCATCGGATGCGGTCTCCAGGTTCTGGTAGTGCGTGATCTTGTCGGTGACCGTCGCCAGGTCGCGCTGGAGCTCGGCGATCCGCTCGAGCACCTCGTCGCGGTGCGCTTGAAGCAGTGCTCGGCGCGCCGCGATGGTCGCGTCGCCCTGGCGGGCCAGCTCGGCGAAGCGCTGCATGTCGCGGATCGGCATGCCGGTCGCGCGGAGGCGTTGCAGGAACGCCAGCCGTGCCAGGTCATCGGCGCTGTAGCGCCGCTGTCCGCCGTGCACGCGGTTCACAGGGTCGAGCAGGCCGATGCGCTCGTAGTAGCGAAGCGTGTGCGCCGAGAACCCCGAGAAGGCGGCGACCTCGGCGATCGTCAACGTCTCAGGAGCCAGTTCAGCGGTCATGAGAACACCGTAGACATTCGAGTGCGCTCTAACGCAAGCGCGCCATTGCGCCAGCTACGCTGCCGCCCTGACGTAGAGGGGCGGTGCCGACTTCAGCCGGGCAGAGGTTGTCCGGCGTCGCGATATAGGCGTCCCGCGTGGAGACGGCCTCTGAGCGACAACGAGCTTGACGTCGACGCTGTACTGCTGCAGCCACTTCCCCGCTGCGCGTTCAGGCGAGTGTGTTGGAGCAGCGTCTCGCATAACCTTCAACGCCATGGGCTCGTGGGGCGTCGGCGTGTTCTCGGACGACCTCGCACTCGATATCCGCGGCGAGTGGCGTGACGCGCTCCTGCGGCGCGAGGACCCCTCGTCGCATCGCGGCGAATCGCCGCGCCCTTCGGCATCGGCGGCGATCCCGACGAGGTGACGTCCTGGGTGGCGCTGGCGGCGGCGCAACACGAGACGGGCCATCTGCAGCCCGACGTCCGCGACCAGGCGCTCCACGTGATCGACACCGGCACCGGCCTCGAGCTGTGGGAGGAGAGCGGGCTTCTCGACGCGCGACGCGCGGTGCTGGAGCGAGTCGCCGCCAAGCTGCGCGGGCCACAGCCGACGCCGAAGCGGCTGCGTGGCCCGCGCGCCATCGACCCGGGCGTCGCCGTCGGCGACGTCATCCGCGTGCACGACGAACAGCACACCGTGTCCGTCCTGTTCGCGGTCATCGCGATGAGCCACGAACTGCCGGAGAAGCCGCAGCCGCTGCTCCTCGGCTTGTGCACGGACCCAGACGGAACGCCCGACGCCGACACGCTGGCGACGACGCCGTACTTGTCCGACCTGGACTTCAGCGCGTTCGACGGCGACGAGCCGCCCGACTACATGGGCGTCGCCCATCCGGCGGTCACGTGGGTGGTGACCTCGGCACGCGATGGGCTCAGCGACGTCGGCGAGATCGTCGCGCGCGGGGTGAGCCGACCCTTCCCCAACCTCGAGGAGTACTGCGGCAGCATGACCAGCTGGCGCGGAGTGCAAGCGAGCTACTGCGACGAGCGGACACAGCGGATCCTTCGTCGCGTGAGACCGAGCGCCGGCTGGAGCGGTACGGGCCGGGCGACGACGCGTGGCGCAACGAACATGACGCGCTCCTCGCCGAGCAGGAGCGGCGTTTGCGCGAAGCGGGTCCGCTCTTGAGCCGACTCTGGCGCCAGGCGATGCCCGACGACGACTGACAGTCGCGACGCCTTCGGGGAAAGCCGGGGGAAAGAACCCTCCGAAATTCGCGCGTCCGGCTGGCCCGTGCTGACCCACCACCCGCAGCTACGTGCCAACGCCCAGTCGCCGCGATCCCGCTCTGTAGGCGGGGTCCGCGGGCCCTGAGGCGGAGGGGGAGGGATTCGAACCCTCGGTACGGTTGCCCGCACAACGGTTTTCGAGACCGCCCGATTCAACCACTCTCGCACCCCTCCGGATGCGGCCTGTGAGGGTAGCGAGACTCAGCGCCGGGCGGCGAAGAAGTCCTTCAGGAGCGCGGCGCAATCGTCCCGCAGCACGCCGCTGGTGACGTCCGGGCGGTGGTTGAGCCGCGGCTCGCCGAGGATGTCGAGGACCGAGCCGGCGGCGCCCGCCTTCGGGTCCTGGGTGCCGTACACGACGCGGGGGATGCGGGCGAGGACGATCGCGCCGGCGCACATCGCGCACGGCTCGAGCGTGACGTAGAGCGTGGTGCCGAGCAGGCGCCAGTGGCCGATGCGCTCGGCGGCCGCGCGCACGGCGGTCATCTCGGCGTGGGCGCTGGGGTCCTGGAGGCGCTCGCGCTCGTTGTGGCCGCGCGCGATCACCTCGCCGGCCGCGTCGACGACGACCGCGCCGACGGGGACGTCGTCGTGGTCCAGCGCGAGCCGTGCCTCCGCGATCGCGAGGCGCATGAAGCGCTCGTCGTCGGCGGGCGACGAGCTCCGCGCCGGGACAGGCGCCCACGGCCGCGCCGCGCCGGCCCCGGGCGGCGTCGCGGCGGCCGCGGGCGGCGTTGCGGCGTCGCCGCCCGCCATCGCGGGCCCTGGCGCGTCGGCACTAGCCATATTTTCGATCCCTGAAGGCGATCACGTCACAGTTTTGGCACAGACAGGTCTTGTCCCGTAACTCCGGGCCGTCGATCATGTTCTAAGACCGGGACGGGCAACCCCGCCCATCGATCCCGCCCCAGCTCCCCGCCACGCATGTCGCCTCGCTCCCCGCTGCTCGCCATCCTGCTCGCGCTCGCCTTCCCGGCCGCGGCGTTTGCGTCCGACGTCGCCGATCCGGCGGGCGCGCGGGCGCTGCTTGCCGACGTCGCGCAGGGTCAATCCGGCGATGGGCTCACCGGTCCGGCCAACGCGCAGGACCGGTCGGTCGCTGGCGTCGCCGGGCCGGCGGACGCGCCGTACCGCTCCGGTGAGGTCGTGGTGCAGTACGCCGGCGCGCAGGCGTCCTCGGCGGGCGCCGACGCCACGCGCACGCGCGTCGTCAAGGTGCCCGCGGGCAAGAGCGTCGCGGCGGCGATCCGGGCGCTGAAGGCCAGGCCCGGCGTGGTGAGCGCGGCGCCGAACATGGTCGCCCACGCCTCCGGCTGGATCCCGGCCGATCCCGGCGCCGTCAACGCGCCCGCCGGGTGGCAGCAGCTGCAGTGGAACTTTCTGCCGGGCACGGGCGTCAACGCGCCCGACGCGTGGCAGCACCTGATGGCGGTCGGGCGCCCCGGCGCCGCCGGCGTGAAGGTCGCGGTGCTGGACACCGGCATCGCGTACTCGGACCGCAAGCCCTTCCGCCGCTCGCCGGACTTCTCGAAGGGGCGCTTCATCGCCGGCTACGACTTCGTGGACCGGGATCCGTACCCCAACGACGAGAACGGGCACGGCACGCACGTGGCCGGGACGATCGCGGAGGGCACCGGCAATCCCATCGGCGTCACCGGGCTCGCGTACGGAGTGCGGCTGATGCCGGTGCGCGTGCTGGACCGCGACGGCGAGGGGGACTCGGCGGCCATCTCCTCCGGGATCCGCTGGGCGGCCGACCACGGCGCCAAGATCATCAACCTCTCGTTCGAGTTCGGCTCCGGCGTCACGCGCCAGCAGATCCCGGACATCCTGAGCGCGCTGCGCCACGCCCGCGCCAAGGGCGCGGTCGTGGTCGGCGCCTCCGGCAACGCCGCGGCGCAGGCCGTCGCCTACCCGGCGCGCTCGAGTGACGTGCTGTCCGTCGGCGCCACGACGCAGCACGGCTGCCAGGCCGACTACTCCAACGAGGGCCAGGACCTCGACGTCGTCGCCCCGGGCGGCGGCCCGGACGCGGCGATCGACGGCGACGCCGCCTGCCACCCGAACGACCCCGTGGGCGGCGACATCTACCAGATGACGTTCTCGGCGGAGACCTCCTACCGGCGCTTCGGGCTGCCGAGCGGCTACATCGGCACCTCGATGGCGGCGCCGCACGTGTCGGCGACCGCCGCGCTCATCGTCGCGTCGGGCCTGCTCGGCGCGAACCCGACGCCGGGCGCGATCGAGCACCGGCTGGAGGCGACGGCGCACGACCTCGGCGTGCCGGGCCGCGACCCGCACTACGGCTGGGGGCTGATCGACGCCGCGGCCGCGACGGACCCCGCGATCCCCGTCACGTAATCCCGGCGATCGGCGCCGCGGCCGCGACGGGCCGCGTCACGTGGTGCGGACGATGAGCACCGAGCAGGGCGCGTGGTGGGAGACCTTGTTCGGCACCGAGCCGAGCAGGAAGCGCCGGGCGCCGGTCATGCCCTTGTTGCCGACGACGATCAGGTCCGCGTCGCGCTCCTCGGCGACGTCGAGGATCGCGTCCGCAGGGTCGCCCTCGCGCGCGAACGTCTCGACGTCGAGGCCCGCCTCGCGCACATGGTCGGCGGCGTCGGAGAGCGTCGCGTCGACGTCCTCGCGCGGGTTGATCATCCACTGCAGGTCCTCGGGCGCCTGCCGCGCCTCCTCGCGCAGGCGCGCCTGCGGCACCGGCTCGTACGCGCAGACGACATAGACGGCCGCGCCGACCGACTTCGCGAGGTCGATCGCCTCCTGGACCGCCTTGGCCGCGGTTTCCGAACCGTCAGTGCCCACCACGATCGACCGGAACATGCCGGCGATCATAAACGGGCATGGCGGCGCCACTCGCCGGTTCAGTAGAGCTTCACGATCGCGATGACCGCGCTGATGATGACCAGCACGATGATCGCGATCTGCATCCAGATCCAGAAGGGGTTCAAGGCCCCCTGAAGGCTAGTGACCCCGTCCGGCGGGGCCGACGCATCCACCCGCCGGATCCACTATTGAGGACTGACCGCGACCTCCGCTCGCCCGCCCGCCGTGACCGTCGTGACCGGCAGCCCCAGCCCCGCCGCCTTGCTCGGCAGGTCGAGCTTCAGCCAGCGCGACACGCGCGAGGGCAGCGTCGAGATGATGATCTCGTCGAAGCCGTGGACGTTGATGGCGTCCTGGATCGCGGCCAGCGGCTCGGGGTCGCCGACCATCCCCTCGACCTCGCTCCCCGCCGCCTGCTCGAGCAGCGGGATCGCCAGCTCGAGCGTCTGCTCGGCCTCGTCGCGCGACTGATCCTCGGGATCGACCACCCGATGCAGCCCGCGGGCGGGGTTGGGCACCAGCAGCGTGAACCGGGCGGGGCTCTTCTGCGCCCGCGCGCGCACCGCCTCGAGCAGGGCCGGCGTCGCAGCCGTGCGATTGGCGACAACCAGGACCCGGGTCTCCGACGACTCCATGGACCGCTCCCTTCGTGGCTTGTAGTGATTGTCGCAAGCCTCGGCGAGGCGTCAACCGGTGAAGGTCCGCGCGCGGTCACCTCGAGGCCGTCTCGACGGCCTCGATCGCCGCCCGCAGGCGCCGAGCCGCCTCTACCAGCGCGGGCTCAGGTAGGCGCGAGTAGCCGAGGATCAGCGCCGGCGGGCGCGTGCCGAGCGTGTCGTGCGGCCCGAGCGGCTCGACCGCCACGCCCCGCTCCGCGGCGGCGCCGGCCACGTCCGCCTCGCTCGCGCCGGGAGGGAGCTCGACGAGCACATGCAGCCCGGCCGCGGCGCCATGCGCGCGCAGCCCTGGCAGCCCGGCGAGCAGCGCGTCGCGGCGGCGGCGATAGAGCGCCCGCGTGTGGCGCAGGTGGCGATCGAGCTCGCCGCGGCCGAGGAACGACACGAGCGCGAGCTGCTCGAGCACCGGCGTCCCGAGGTCAGAGAGCCGCTTCTCCGCCGCGACGTCCGCCGCGAGGTGCGAGGGCAGCACCGCCCACCCGAGCCGCATCCCGGGCGCGAGCGTCTTGGACACCGAGTGCGCATGGACCACGTGCTCGGGCGCGAGCCCCTGGACCGCGCCGATCGGCGCGCGGTCGTAGCGGTACTCGGCGTCGTAGTCGTCCTCGATCACCAGCGCGCCGGACCTGCGCGCCCACGCCGCGAGCGCCGCGCGCCGCTCCGCGGAGAGCACGACGCCGGTCGGGAACTGGTGCGCGGGCGTGACGAGCACGGCGTCCACCGCGGCCGCCTCGAGCGCGCCGACGTCGATGCCGTCCCCGTCCACCGCGACCGGGACCTCGTGCATGCCGTGATGCGCGAGCAGCCCCCGCGTCTCGGCGTGCGACGGGCTCTCGACGCCGAGCCGGACCGCGCCGCGCGCGCACAGCACGCGCGCGACCAGCGCGAGCACCTCGGCGACGCCGCCGCACACGACGATCCGCGACGCCTCGGCGTCCACCCCGCGCACGCGCCCGAGATACTCGGCCAGCGCCGCCCGCAGCCGCGGGTGCCCGGCGGGATCGGGATACCCGAGCTCGGCGTCGGCCGCCTCCTGCAACGCCCGCCGCTGCGCCGCCGCCCACGCCCGGCGGGGAAAGAGCGCGAGGTCCGGCGTGCCCGGCCGCAGGTCGTAGCGCAGCGGCGCCGGCGAGCCGATGTCGCGCCGCGCGGCACCTGCGGCGGGGCGGGCCTGCATGTCCGGCGCCGACGGACTCACGGCGGGGCGGGCCTGCACGTCCGGCGACGACGGACTCACGGCGGCGCGGGCCTGCAAGTCCGGCGACGACGGACCCACGGCGGGGCGGGCCTGCACGTCCGGCGACGACGGACCCACGGCGCCGCCCGCCGGCACGTCCGGCGCCCCCGCGCGCCGTCGCTGGGCACCGCCCACCACGACCGGAGCCGCGCCGCGCCGGACCGCGAGATACCCCTCGGCGACGAGCTGCGCGTACGCCTCCACCACCACCCCGCGCGAGACGCCGAGCTCGGCGGCCAGCACGCGCGACGACGGCAGCCGGACGCCGCCCGCCAGCCGCCCTGAGCCGACCGCCTCGCGCAGCTGCGCCTCGAGCTGGGCCCGCAGCGGCGCACCGCCGTCGCGCGCGAGCGCGAGCAGCAGCTCCGGCGCCGAAGTGGTCCTGTTCACGGCCATCTAGGTGGTACTGGCGATCGGACCACTTGCCGCCTATGGTCGCACGCGTGTCCAACCGCAGGCAACGCCCCACGGCCCCCGGCGCCGTCGCGGCCCATCGCCCGCCCGCCCCGCGCCTGCCGCCGGCGGCGGCCGCCGCGCTCGCGGCGTGCGGCGCGATGGCGGCGGTCGGCTCCTCCTTCGCCGTCCTCGACGGGCTGCGCGACTATCCCGCGGCCGGCGGCCAGGCGCTCCGCTACGCGGCCGGCGCCGCGCTGCTGGCCGCGCTCGCGCGCGGCCGGATCGGCCGGCCTCGCCGAGGCGAGCTCGCACGGCTCGCGCTGCTGGCGGCGACCGGGCTCGTTGCGTTCAACCTGCTCGTGCTCGCCGCCGAGGGCTCGATGGACCCGGGCAGCGTCGGCGTGATCGTGGCCACCGTCCCGGTGCTGCTCGCGCTCGCCGGCCCGCTGCAGGCAGGACGCAAGCCCCAGGCGCGGCTCGTCGCCGCCGGGGCGATCGTGGCGGCGGGCGCCGCCACGGTGCAGGGCCTCGGCGGCGCCGTCACGCCCGGCGGCCTCGCGGCCGCGCTCGGCGCGCTCGCCTGCGAGGCGGCGTTCTCGCTGCTCGCGGCGCCGCTGCTCGCCACGCTCGGCCCGGTCCGCGTGTCGGCGTGGGCGACGCTGCTGGCGGTGCCGATGCTCGCGCTGATCGCGATCCCGGCGGGCGGCGTCCCCACGCCCACGCCGAGCGAGGCGGCGGGACTCGCCTGGCTCGCGGTGGTGGTCACGGCGACCGCGTTCGTGCTCTGGTACTCGGCCGTCCGCGCACTCGGCGTCGAGCGCGCCGGCCTGTTCTCGGGCGTCCTGCCCGTCGCCGCCCTGCTCTGCGCCGCCGCGCTCGGGGACTCCCAGCTCACGCCCGGCCGGGTCGCCGGCGTGCTCGCGGTGGCCGCGGGGATCGCCGCGGGCCTCAGCGTGGGCCGGGCCAAGCGACCGTCGCGCGAAGCCGTGATGGCCGCGCCCTGAGACCTACAGCTTGACCGAGCCGGTGGCGTGCGTCACCCAGCGCCCGCCGGACTTGCGCGACACCCTCAGCTTGACCGACACCTCGGCGGCGCCGCCGAGCTTGATCGTCACCTGCGGCGAGTAGCCCGCCTTGCTCTTGACCGTCTTGGTCACCGTCTTGCTCTTGCGGTCCGCGGTCACCTTGAGGACGACCTTGTAGGTGCCGCGGCCGAGCGCGAGCGGCCGCAGGACCACCGTCGTCGCCGCCGGCAGCGCCGAGATCTCGAGCTGGCCGAGCGCCCGCGCGCCGACCGTGCCCTTGCCGCGCCGCAGCACCGCTTCGGAGCGCTCGCGCGCGCTGATCGACGTCGTCGGCTTGGTCGGGGTCGTCGGCGTCGTCGGAGTCGTCGGAGTCGTCGGCGCCGTGCGATCCGCCAGCGTGACCGGCGACGAGACGCCCGCGTTGCCGGCGCGGTCGGTCGCCGTGACCGTGACCGTGCCCTTCTGCACCGCGAACGAGCCGCCGTTGGTCACCGCGACGCCGGCCGACCCGTTCAGCGACCACGTCAGCCCCGACATGCCCGAGAGCGCGTCGGCGCCCGACGCGGTGCAGACGTAGGATGTCCCGCCGCCCGGCGAGCAGGTCACCGAAGCCGACGGCGGCGTGCGATCGACCTTCACCTGGGCGAGCGCGAGCTTCTCATTGCCCGCGCCGTCGACCGCGCGGAAGGAGAGCGACCACGCGCCGTCGGCAGCGACGACATACGAGCCGCCCGAGATCGGGTCGGGCGCCGCGTCACCGCGCACGCCCGTCAGGACCGAGAGCCCCGAGACGCCGCCGTCGGCGGACACCGAGCACGTCGCCGGCGTAGAGCGCCACTCCGCCGAGCCGCAGCCGACGGTCAGCGTGGGGATGACCTTGTCGATGCCGACGGGGTCGTCGCGCCACGCCGACCAGTTGCCGGCCACGTCGCGGATCCGCGTCGACAGCGTGTGCGCGCCGGTGATTGAGATCGAGGCGTTCGTCGTGGTGGACACGCTGCCGCCGTCGACCTTCCACTCGACGCCCGCGACGCCGGAGACCGCGTCGGTCCCGGCGACCGTCGTCGTGAAGTTCGTGTTCTGCCAGCCGCTCGCCGGCACGGCGGTCACGTTGGCGGGCGGCGTGCCGTCGATCCGCACCGTCTCCTGGCGCCAGCCCGAGGAGTTGCCGGCCAGGTCGAGCACGCGCGTCTCGAGCAGCTGGACGCCGTCGTTGGGCACGAGCGCCGGCGACCCGGCCTGCACGGCTCCGCCGTCGATCCGCCACTCGACGTGATCGACGCCCGAGAGCGCGTCGGTGCCGGTGAGCGCGAGCGACACGCCGGACGCGGTCTGCCACGCCGTCGGCGCCGCGGCGCTGGTGTTGACCGGGTCCACGCTGTCGACCTTGACCTGCGTCTGCACCCAGTCCGACGCTTGTCCGGCGGCGTCCACGACGCGGCGATTGACCGTGTGGTTGCCGTCGCTGGGGAGGGTGACCGTGCCGCCGTTGGCGACCGTCCCCGGCGCGCCGTCGAGCTCATACTCGATCGTCGCCACGCCCGAGCCCGTGGGAGCGTCGGTGCCGCTGAAGGTGATGGTGCGTGAATTCAGCCACCCCGGCGCCGCGGTCAGGACGGTCGTGTCGACCGGCACCGTCGTGTCGATCTTGACCGTCTGCCGGCGCCACGCGGACGTGTTGCCGACGAGGTCGACCGCCCGTGTCTCCACGTTGGTCGAGCCCTCGGCGCCGATCACGATCGTCGAGCCGGGCGCCTTGCGCTGGATCGCCTGCCCGCCGAGTCGGTACTCCATGTAGTCGACCCCGACGCCCGAGCCGTCGGTCGCCGACAGCGTCATCGTGTACGGGCCCGTCTTCCAGCTCGAGCCGACGGCCGTCGACGTGTCGGTCGGCGCCGTCGAGTCGGGCGTCAGCGACAGGTCGACGGTGACCGTCTGGGTCTTCCAGCCGCTGTCGTTGCCGGCGTTGTCGATCGCCTTCGTCTGCAGCGTGTGCGCGCCGGCGCCGGAGATCACGACCGTCGAGCCGACCAGCCCGCTCTGCTCGGCCCCGCCGTCGACGATGTACTTGACGATGTTCATCCCCGAGTGCGCGTCGGTGCCGCTGAGCGTCACGGGGTAGTTGTTCTGGACCGGCGAGCCGGGCGCGGTCGTGGTGTCGGCCGGAGGAACGTCGTCGATCTTGATCTGCTCGTCGCGGTAGCCCGACGTGTTGCCGGCGATGTCCTGCGCCCAGGTCCGCAGCGTGTGCGTGCCGGCGCCGCTGACGATCGCGGTGAGGATGCCCGACGGGCCTTCCTGGATCGGCCCGCCGTCGACCGTGTAGAGCATCTTCGACATGCCCGAGACGCTGTCGCCGCCGCTCAGCACGACCGAGTACTGCGTCTTGCGCCACGCCGTGTTCGCGGTCGGCGTCGTGTTCACCGGGGCCGACTGGTCGATCTGGATGTAGTTGGTCTTGTAGCCGGAGACGTGGCCCGCGTTGTCATAGATGCGGGTGACCAGCGTGTGGTTGCCGTCGCCGGACACGAGCACGTTCGCGGGGTTGCCGGTCGAGGTCTGCGTCGCGCCGCTGTCGAGCTTCCACTCGACCTTCTGCACGCCGGAGTCGGCGTCGACGCCGGTCACCGGCACGGTCTGGGCGGACCGCACCCAGCCGGTGGCCGTGACCGTCGAGTCGGTCGGCGTGACGGTGTCGATGCGCAGGAAGCGCGTGTTCCAGCCCGAGGCCTCGCTGCCGCCGTCGACGACCTGCGTCTCGATCGTGTGGACGCCGTCGCCGGCGACGCTCACGGCGCTGTTGTTCGGCCCGGTCTGCACCGGGCCGCCGTCGATCTTCCAGTTGACGTGGTCGATGCCCGAGCCCTGCGGATCGACGCCGGTCACGTGGATGACGACCGGCGACGCGGGCTGCCAGGTCGCCGGCACGGAGGTCGTGTCCTGCGGGCCGGTCGTGTCGACCTGGATCGTGTGATCGACCCACAGGGTGGTGTTGCCGGCGACGTCGACGATGCGCGTCATGAGCGAGTGCGTGCCGTCGGGGATGACGACGCTGGTGCCGTTCGCGCCGCTGGCGGGCGCGCCGCCGTCGAGCATCCACTCGACGTGCCCGACGCCGGACAGCAGATCGCTGCCGGTCACCGCGATCGCGGTTGGCGTGTACTGCCACGTCGACGGCGTGATCGTCTGGTCGACCGGGTTGACGGTGTCGATCTGGACGGTGTCCGAGCGCAGGATGGAACGGTTGCCGGCGAGGTCCTCGACCTGCGTGTCGAGCGTGTGCGTGCCGTCGCCGGTGATGTGCAGGCTCGTGCCCGAGGGGCCCGACTGCACGCCGCCGGAGTCGAGGTTCCACTCCACGTGGTCGATCGCCGACGTCGAGTCGGAGCCCTGGATGGTGACGTCCACCGGCACCTTCGACCAGCCGGACTGCGGCGGGGTCGTGTTGGACGGGACGATCTTGTCGACCTCGATGACGTCGTCGGTCCAGTCCGTCCAGAGGCCGCCGCCGTCCTGTGCGCGGTGGCTGAGGACGTGCATCCCGCTGACGTTGAACGTCACCGTCGTGCCCGCCGGCCCGGCCTGCACCGGGCCGCAGTCGACCATCCACTCCCAGCCCGCGACATTGGTGCCGGCGAGGCTCGCGACCACGTCGGCGGCCTGCCAGCCCGTCGGCGGCGCCGTGGTGTCGGTCGCGGTCGTGAGGTCGCCCGCCGGTACGCCGGGGCACGTGCTCGGCGCGCCGAGCATCGAGAAATCGGCCCGCGCCTGGCCTGGAAGGACCAGGAAGAGGAGCATCAGTGCGAGCGGGAGGAGCCAGGGCGTGCGGGACCGAGGGTGCACACTCGGTTCATCGGCCGCGGACGCAGGGCTTTTAGGGTGGACCCCTAGACGGGCTCGCTCCAGCCCGCCGGGCCGAGGGACGTGAACGCGCCAACCGCCTCCGGATCGAACTGCGTTCCGGCGCCGCCCGCGATCTCGCGCGCGGCGGCCTCGACCGTCCAGGACTCCTTGTAGGGGCGCTCGTGGACGAGGACGTCGAACACGTCGGCCACGTGCACAAGCCGCGCCACGAGCGGGATCGCCTCGCCCGCCAGCCCCTCGGGATAACCGCCGCCGTCCCAGCGCTCGTGATGGTGGCGGGCGATCGCCTCGGCGGTCTCCAGCAGGTCCGAGCTGCTGTCGGCGAGCACGCGCGCGCCGAGCACGGCGTGCGTCTTGACGACCTCGAACTCCTCGTCGGTGAGCTTGCCGGGCTTGAGCAGGATCGAGTCCGGGATCGCGATCTTGCCGATGTCGTGCAACGGCGCCGCGCGCCGGATCAGCCACACGTCGCGATCGGCCATCCCCAGCCCGCGCGCCAGCCGCGCGGCGAGGTGGCCGACGCGCTGCGTGTGCTCGTAGGTGTTGTCGTCGCGATAGCCGGCCGCGGTGATCAGGCGCCGCAGCGTGTCCACGCGCGCCGCCTCGACCTCGCGCCGGCGCGTCACCGCCTGGGCCGCGATCACGCCCTCGAGCTCGGACTTGCGTGCGCGCAGCGCGGCGCGCTCGGCCAGGACGCGCAGCCGGCGGGCAGCCAGCGGGCCGACGCCATCCTCGGCCTCGGCCACCGCGGTGAGCGAGATGACCGGCGGCCCCGCCTCCAGGCCGAACGGGTCCAGCCGCGCGCGCAGCGCCGCCTCCGCGGCGCCCACCGCGAGCACCGCGGCCGGCGGATCGGCCGCCGCCGCGCGGGCGATGGCCTCGGTGTCCCCGGCCAGGGCTGTGGCGTCGGCCCCGAGCGCGGCGAGGCGGTCGCGCACGGCCTGGACCGCGCCCAGGTCGTCGCCGGCCACAAGCACCGTCATCCCTCCGAGCTCGTCGGCGTCGTCCATACTGCGACGCATCATGGCGGACGCGTCCGACGACCGGCGGATCGGCACGACGATCGCCGGCTACCGGCTGGAGTCGCGGATCGGCCGCGGCGGGATGGGCGTCGTCTACCGCGCGCACCACATCAATCTCGAGCGCCGCGCGGCCGTGAAGATCATCGCGCCCGACCTCGCGGAGTCCTCCGGCTTCCGCGAGCGCTTCACGCGCGAGGCGCGCATCGCCGCGGGGTTGCAGCACCCGAACATCGTCACCGTCTATGACGCCGGCGAGGTCGACGCGACGCTCTACCTGGCGATGCAGCTCGTCGACGGCGCCGACCTGGCGGCGATGCTGCGCGCCGAGGGCCGCCTGCGCCCGTACCGCGCGATCGACGTCTGCCGCCAGATCGCCTCCGCGCTCGACGCCGCGCACGCGAATGGCCTCATCCATCGCGACGTCAAGCCGGCCAACGTGCTGATCGAGGGACGTGTCGCCTACCTGACCGACTTCGGGCTGACCAAGCGGCTCGAGGGCACGCACGCGCCGCTGACCCGGGCCGGCGACGTCGTCGGCACGATCCATTACGTCGCGCCCGAGCAGATCGAGGGCGGGACGGTCAGCGCGCGCACCGACGTCTACTCGCTCGGCTGCCTGCTCTTTCACTGCCTCACCGGGCAGGTGCCGTTCGCCCGCGACACCGACGTCGGCGTGATCTACGCGCACCTGTCGGAGGACCCGCCGCGACCCTCGCGCGTGCGCGCCGACCTGCCGGAAGGACTCGACGCAGTGATCGCCAAAGGGCTCGACAAGTCACCGGAGCGCCGCTTCGCCTCGTGCGGCGACCTGATGGCGGCGGCGCGCGGCGCGGTGGATGCCGCGGGCCCGCTGTCAGAGACCTCGCCGCCGGGGCGGCGGACCGGCAGCATGGAGTCCGACGTCAGCGAGGCGATCCCGGGGATGCGCGATGCCGCCGCGGCCGCCCGCCGCGCGCGCGTACTGCTCGCCGGAATGGACGCGTCGACGCGCGCGATCGCCCGCGTCGCGCTCGGCGACCGCGTCGACGTGCGCGAGGCGGCAACGCTCGGGATGGCGCTCGACGTCGCCCGCGACGCACGCCCGGACCTCGTGATCCTCGCCTGGAAGAACACCGGCGGCGACGTCGTGGGCGCGCTGCGCAACGACCCGCTGACGCGCGACTCGAAGCTGCTGCTGGTGGTCGACGACCGCGAGAGCTCGAGCCGCGAGGTGATGGCGGCGGGCGCCGACGAGAAGCTCGCGGCGCCGTTCTCGCCGCTGCAGCTGCAGGTCAAGCTGCGCCGGCTGCTGGGCGCGGACGCCGTCGGCGCGTGATCGCGGCGATCCTCGCGGGCGGCCGCAGCCGCCGGATGGGGACCGACAAGGCGCTCGTCGACTTCGGCGGCGAGCCGTTGATCGCGCGGCCGATCGCGGCGGCGCGGGCGGCGGGGCTTGAGCCGGTCGCGGTCGCCAAGGCGCCGCTGGGGCTGGACGTGCCGACGTGGATCGACGAGTTCGAGACCTCGCACCCGCTGTCGGGTCTGGTGACCGCGCTGCGCCACGGGCCGGTGGTGGCGATCGCGTGCGACCAGCCGTTCGTCACGCCCGCGTTGCTGGCCAAGCTGGCCGCGTGCGAGGGCTTCGCGATCACCCGCGGGGAGCCGTTTCCCGGGCGCTACGAGCCGAGCCCGATCCTGCGCGCGGCGTTGCTGGAGGAAGCATCGATGCGGGCGACGCTGGCGAAGCTCCACGCGCACGAGATCGACGTCGACCCGCGGCTTGTCGCGAGCGTGAACACGCGGGCGCAGCTGGCGGCGGCGCGCGGCGACGACGCGGGCGCGCGGCCGTGACGGACTTCGCGGTCATCGGCGGCGGCATCGTCGGCTGCGCGCTCGCCGCGTTCCTCGCCGAGGCCGGCGCCGCAGTGACGCTGTACGAGCGCGAGGCGGTCGCGGCCGGCGCGTCCGGGCGCAACAGCGGCGTGCTCCAGCACCCGTTCGACGAGGCGCTCGTCGATCTCTACGAGGAGTCGCTGCGCCACTACGCCGAGCTCGACGGCTTCGCGCTCCCGCGCGTGCCGAGCGGCATCCTGATCGTCTCGCGCGGCCCGCTGAGCGCCGAGCGCTTCCCCGAACTGGAGCCGCAGGTGCTCCAGGATGCGCGCGAGGCCGAGCCGTCGCTCGCCGAGGGCTTCACCGCCGTGCGCTACGAGACGGGCCGCCCCGTCCCGCCGGCCGCCGCGACGCAGGCGTTCGCGGCGCGAGCCCGCCGCGCCGGCGCGAAGCTCGAGCTCGCCGGCGCGCGCGTCGCGATCGAGGACGGCCGTGCGACCGGTGTGACGGTCGCTGGCGAGCACCGCCCCGCCGGCGCCGTCGCGGTCGCCGCCGGCCCATGGACGCCGGAAGTGCTCGGCACCGGGTCGGCGCCGATCTCACCGTTGTGGGGCGTCGTCGTCGAGGTCGAGCTCGAGCGCCCGCCCCGCCACACGATCGAGGAATCGGGCATCGACGCGCTCACCGAGGGCGGCGCCGGCGGCACGCTGTTCTCGATCGTCACCGCCCAGGGCGTGTCGTCCGTCGGCTCGACGTTCCTGCCGCAGAAGCCGGACCCCCGCGAGTGGGCGCCGCGCCTGCTCGAGCGCGGCGCGACGTTCGTCCCGGCGCTGCGCGGCGCCCAGCCGCGCGGTCTGCGAGCCTGCGCCCGGCCGTTGTCGGACGACGGCCGCCCGCTGCTCGGCGGCATCGGCATCGAGAAGCTCGCGGTCGCGAGCGGGCACGGTGCGTGGGGCGTCTCGCTCGGGCCGGCCTCGGCGAGGCTGGTGGCGGACGGACTGCTGGGGCGGGACGCCGAGATACCGCGCGAACTGGCGGCTACGAGGTGCCGGTGGACGTATCGGTCGTGATCTGGTCGGTGTCGGTGGTGCCGGTCGGCGACTGATTGTTCGACGTCGACGTGTCCGTCGTCGTGTCCGCCTGCTTTTCGGACTTGGTCTTCATGCCGATCACGACGCGGTCCTTGCCGGTGCCGTAGATGTGGTACTCGCGCCCGTTCTTGCGGACGAGCACGAACGCCTGGCCGGCGCGCGCGTTGGACCCGGTGTTGAGGAACAACCCCTTGCGCGGACCCGAGAGGATGTCGGAGTACTTGTGGCCCTCGACCGCTTGCGTCGTCTCGCCGGCGGGCGTCTTGGTGTCGGTCGCCGTCGAGGTGGCGTCCTTGAGCGCCGCCGAGAACGACGTACCCGTCGACTTCTTGGTGTCGGTCGACGCGGGCTTGTGCGCGGAAGTGGTTCCCACGCCCAGCACACCGAGCTGAGACGGATGGAGGCTCATCGGATGTCCCCGCTATCGGCGCCCTGCAGGGAGAACTTGAGGACGGTCGGTTTGCGAACCTGTCGGCGATGCGCTGGGTGATCGACGCCAGCAACGTCATCGGCAGCCGCCCGGACGGATGGTGGCGCGATCGCGCGGGCGCCGCACGGCGCCTGATCGAGGAGATCCGCGCGTGGGCGGACGAGCCCGTCGTGGTCGTGCTCGACGCCGGGCCTGACGACCTGCTCGGCGAGGCCGGCGGCGTCGAGGTGATCCGCGCGCCGCATCCCGGGCGCGACGCCGCCGACGACGAGATCGTCAGGCTGCTGGCGGGCGGCGGCGAGCCGTCGATCGTCGCCACCTCGGACGCGAAGCTCGCCGAGCGGGCGCGCGCGCTCGGCGCCCGCGTCGAGGGAGCCGGGGCGTTCCGCCGACGGCTAGCATCAGCCCCGTGAGCGACGAAGGGCTGCGCGCCGGCATCGAGAAGATGCAGCAGGAGGGCGTCGCCGACGCCGCCATCAAGGCCTTCGAGCACTACTACCGGCAGCTGGAGGCCGGCGAGACCGGGCTGATGCCCGAGAGCTCGATCGAGCCGGTGACCGACGTCCCCTCGCTCGACGACCTCCCCAGCGACCCGGACGCCGAGCGCGAGGCGCTGCAGAAGGCGATCGTGCTGCGGCTCAACGGCGGCCTGGGCACGAGCATGGGCCTGACCGCGGCGAAGTCGCTGCTGGAGGCCAAGGACGGGCTGAGCTTCCTCGACGTGATCGCGCGCCAGGTGCTGGCGCTGCGTGAGGAGCACGACGCTCGCCTGCCGCTCGTCCTGATGGACTCCTTCAGCACGCGCAGCGACTCGCTGGACGCGCTGTCGGACTACGCCGAGCTGCGCTCCGACGTGCCGCCGGACTTCCTCCAGAACAAGGAGCCGAAGATCCGGGTCGATGACCTGACGCCGGTCGCCTGGCCGCCGGACCCGGCACTCGAATGGTGCCCGCCCGGGCACGGCGACCTCTACACCGCGCTGGTCACCTCGGGGATGCTCGCCGAGCTGCTCGAGCGCGGGTACGAGCACGCCTTCGTCGCGAACTCCGACAACCTCGGAGCGGTGCTGGAGCCGCGCATCCTCGCCTGGATCCGCGCCGAGCGAATCCCGTTCCTGATGGAGGTCACCGACCGCACGGAGGCCGACCGCAAGGGCGGCCACCTGGCGCGCCGGCGCGCGGACGGCCGGCTCGTCCTGCGCGAGACCGCGCAGACGCCCGAGGAGGACCTCGAGCAGCTGCAGGACATCAACCGCCACCGCTACGTCAACACGAACAACCTGTGGCTCGACCTGCGCGCGCTCGACACCGCGCTGCGCGAGCGCGGCGGCGTGCTCGGGCTGCCGATGATCCGCAACGAGAAGACCGTCGACCCCTCCGACAAGTCCTCGCCGTCCGTGTACCAGCTCGAGACCGCGATGGGCGCGGCGATCGAGGTGTTCGAGGGCGCCCGCGCGCTGCGCGTGCCGCGCTCGCGCTTCGCCCCGGTCAAGACGACCGACGACCTGCTCGCGCTGCGCTCGGACGCCTACCTGCTCGACGGCGGCGCCAAGATCACGCTCGCGCGCCAGCGCCACGGCCGCGTCCCGTTCGTCGCGCTCGACAGCGAGCACTTCAAGCTGATGCGCGACTTCGAGGCGCGCTTCCCGGACGGGCCGCCGTCGCTGGTCGAGTGCGACCGGCTGGTCGTCGAGGGCGACGTCCGCTTCGGCGCCCACGTCGTCGTGCGAGGCGACGTGACGGTGCGCGAGAACGTGCCCGACGGCGCCGTGCTCGAAGGCTAGGGGTGTCGCGCCAGCGCGACGACGCCGACCGCGACGACGGCGAAGATCAGGCCGATCCAGACCCACTGGGCGACCGCGAGGACGACCACGTCGCGGGAACTTATCGCGATGTTCACTTCCTGACTGCTGGTCGTGCGTCCAGTCATCCGCACGAGGCGGGCGCCGGATGCGAGCGCAGCAGCTTCTCGAACGCGACCGGCTTGGCCGTCATCACGCCGTCGACGCACCAGTCGATCAGATTCGTCCAGATCTGGCGCGACTCGCCGTCGTCGCTCAGCCACGTGTGCCACGCGTAGCCCTGGGCGTGGGCGCGCGCCACGTTCTCCGGCGTGGTGACGTTGAAGACCTGGCCGCTGACCGTGTAGGTGATCGGGAGCTGGAACGCGACGACGCCGTCGCCCGGCGACTGGTTGTTGAGGACCCAGCGCGCGGCGCCGTCGATGCCGGGCGCGACGGGGATCGCCGGCGCGAGCTGGTGGAAGCGGTCGACGGCCGGCTGCTGGAAGGAGACCACGATCACATCGCGCCGCGGGCTGCCCTTCAGCAGGTTCGCGAGCACCTCCGCGTTCTGGATGTACTCGGCCGGCTTCTCCGCCTTCGTGCGCCCCTTGATCTCGACGTTGATCGGGGTCTTGGGGAACGCCTTCAGCACGTCCTGGAGCGTCGCCACCTTCAGGCCCTTGCCGCGGAACGGATGGCGCTTGGCCTTGTGGTCGTACGGGGCCTTGCCGCCCGCGAACCAGTAGCCGGCGTCGAGCTTGCGGATCTGCTTGAGCGTGTGCGACGCGATCGTGCCGCGGCCGTTGGTCGTGCGGTCGAGCGTCGTGTCGTGCATGACGACGACCTTGCCGTCCTTGGTCACGCCGACGTCGAGCTCGAGCATGTCCGCGCCCGCCTTCACGGCGTGCGTGAACGCGTACATCGTGTTCGACGGGAACTCGGCCTCACCGCCTTGGTGGGCGATGTTGAGCACGCGGCGCTGCAGCCACGGGTTCTGCGCCGAGGCGGGGGCCGCGCTAAGCAGCAGGAGAACGAGCGCCAGAGCTACGCGAAGCAAGGTTCGCGCACTCTACGCAAACGGCCTCCGGGACGAGCCCGACCCGCATCAGCGCGTTGAAGACCTGGCAGCCGATGCAGAACGCGAACACCGACTCGAGCGTCGCGGCGATAACCAGCAGCGCGAGGCAGACGTCGGCGACGGTGGACGAGCCGGCCAGATACGCGACCGAGCCGAGCGTCGTGATCGTCGCGCCCATCGCCTGCGCGAAGCGCTTGGGCGGCCCGGCGACGTCCTTCGGCGGGCCCAGCCGCGGCGCCGCGATCCTGGTCGCGAACTGGGCGAGCGGGCTGAGGCTCGGGCCGGCCGCCACGCGCGCGATGAAGCCGTAGGCGAGCGGGAGCAGCAGCCATTGGGCGTCCGCCGCGAGCGCGACGACCCCGGCGAGCGCGACCACGCCGGCGACGGTGCGGGCCGCCTTCTCGTTGACCGTCTGCGGAAAGCTGAATACGGACATCCCGACCAAGTTTAGGGCATTCGCGCCCGCAACCTGTGCTTTCGTAGCCACAAGCCGTAACCTTTGATACCGTAAGTTGCTCGAAGACCGGGCCACGGAGGAGGGCGCGTATGAGGCGCGGAGGGTTGGTCCTTGCCGTTTTCGCAGCACTTGTGGGGTCCGGATCGGCGCGGGCGGCTGTCACGCAGCCGCCCGCCCCGTTCGACCCGAGCCCGCTCGACGGCGACACGTACTACCTCGTCAATGAGGCGTCCGGGCGGCAGCTGGACGCCGCTGCGGGCGTGAGTCCGCGCAGCTTCACCGACCTCGGGCAGCGCTGGGCGACGACCAAGGCGCCGAGCGGCAACTGGATGATCAGCAACGTGGGCAGCGGCCTCTGCCTCGACGGCGGCGCAGCGGTCGCGAAGTGCCGCGCCGGCACCGCGTCGCAGGAGTGGACCTTCAGCTACCTGACCAACGGCTACTCCACGATCACCGACGTCGCGACCGGCCGCCCGCTCGACGTCGGCGGCACCCGCTGGCTGCCGCGGGCGACGTTCTGGCGCGGCAACGACTCCAGCCTGCAGTCCAAGGCCGAGGCCGACCGCGAGTTCGCGAACAACGCGAACGCGCCGTGGTGGCACGACGCCTACCTGCCGGGCCAGGACCTGCTGCAGATCCTCAAGAACGACGGGTTCAACATGGTCCGCGTGCGGCCGGCGTCGATCAACACGACGGTCGTGCACGACGGCGTCAGCTTCCCGATCACCAGCGCGCCGTACAACAACTACACGCTCGCGCCGCCGCCGGCGAGCCAGATCATCCCGGCGTCCGCCAACGCCGCGTCGCCGGGCGGGACGAGCAGCGGCAACCACGCGCAGACCGACTGGTCGGCGGTGGACCTGGCCGTGCGCGCGAAGAAGCTCGGCATGTCGGTCAACGTGACGCTCTTCTACTCCGGCGACAACACCGCCGAGACGCCGGGCAACTGGGCGGGCAAGACGGTCGACCAGATCGCCGCGGTGCCGGGCCCCATGTACGACTACGTCAAGCAGGAGATGCTGCTGTTCAAGGCCAACGGCGCGTGGCCGGACCTGGTGTCGATCGGCAACGAGGTCAACACCGGCATGTTCAACACGACCGGCGCCGGCGGGCTCTCGCCGTCCGGGACCAACTGCACGCCGACCGCGAGCGGCGGCGGCACCGGCACCGCGAACTGCTTCCCGCGCATCCAGCGGGCGGCGATGCAGGCGATCGCCGACGCCGCGACGGATACAAGCGCTGGCCCGGCGCTCCCGGCCCCGCTCACCTGCATCCACGTCGACGGCAACCCGGACCTCCAGCGCTTCTTCGCCGGCGCGACGCAGACGAACGGCATCCCGCTCGACGTCGCATGCGAGAGCTACTACCCGGGCTGGCATGGCCCGCTGACCCAGCGCCAGCAGGACTGGCATCCGTGCAACACGGCGAACTGCGGCACGACCGTCCAGCACGTCGCCGAGCAGGACTTCGCGACCGAGGCCAACGGCCTCGGCCTGCCGATCTTCACGATCGAGGACGGCGTCTCGTACACGACGCAGGGCAGCCCGCAGGACCCGTACTACGGCGTCAACCCGCCTGGCCCGTCGCGCGCCCTGTCGCGCCAGGGGATGCTCGACCTTTACAAGGTCGAGCGCAACATCCCCCACAACCTCAGCCTCGGCATGGAGTGGTGGGCCGGCGAGGCGACCGCGATCCCGGGCGGGACGAATGGCGTGCGCGGCATCTGGACCACGCCCGGCATCGGCCTGTTCGACGCGTCCACGGCGGCCGGCAACCCGATCAACAACGCCGCGCTGCCGGTGATGGCGGCGATGGGCGGCAGGCTCGACCCGACCCAGAGCTACCGCTTGGTCAACGCCGCCACCGGCGGCGTGCTGGAGAGCCCGGGCGGCGCCGCGACCCCGGGCGCCTCGCTCGGCATGGGCGCGAACACCGGCATCACCGGTCCGCACCAGCAGTGGCGGATCCTCGCCCAGGGCGCCGATCCGGCGACGAGCTCCACCACGTACCCGGCGCCGATGGACCACCGCGGCGACGGGTTCTTCCAGATCGTCAACGCGAACGGGGCGCAGGTCCTCGACGGCTCTTCCACCACGGTCGTGCAGAACCCTGCGACGGCGAGCGTCTTCGCGGTCTCCGGCACCAACCCGGCCCAGGAGTGGGACGTCATGACGGCGGGCAACTGCGGCGACGTGCCCGCCAACTGCGCGGCGCCGCCGCTGGTCTCCAACGGCGACGGGAGCTTCTACGTGATCGTCAACAAGGCGACCGGCAAGGTGCTCTCCGCGGCCGGCGCCGGGATCGAGCAGCAGACGCCGGGCGCACCCTCCAACGGCGACTGGATCGAGCCCGCGAACAAGGGTCAGCTGTGGCGGATCGTGCCCGCGCGCATCAGCGTGCCGGCGGTCGACGCCAGCGGCGGCGTCGGGGGAACCGTGCCGGCGACGCTGTCGCTGACCCTCGGGCCGAACGCCTCGTTCGGCACGTTCACGCCGGGCGTCGCGCACGTCTACGAGGCGCAGACGACCGCCGACGTGCTCTCGACGGCGGGCGACGCGACGCTGAGCGTGAGCGAGCCCGGCCACCTCATGAACGGCGCGTTCGCGCTACCGCAGGCGCTGCAGGTCCTCGGCGTGCCGAAGGCCTACGCGGCGCCCGTCTCGCACGACCTCGCGACGATCGGGTTCCGGCAGGCGATCGGCGCCACCGATGCGCTGCGGACCGGTGCCTACGCCACGACGCTCACGTTCACCCTCTCGACGACGAGCCCGTGATCCGCACGAGCCCGACGCGGCGCTGCGTCACGTCGGGCTCGTAGATCAGGTAGAGCTGGATGTAGCGAACCGCGTCGAACGGGTCCACGATGACGCGGAAGCGGCGCTGTCGCTTGCCGTGCACGACCTCGCCGACGGGGTTCGCCACCGGCGCGCGAGTGCGCGACGACATCACGACGACGCTCGCGCCGGACAGGGGCTTGTCCCCGTGCCAGGTCACGACCACGCGCTTTCCGCGCCGAACCGCCTTGAGGCCGAGCATGCGCGGCAGCCGCGGGAACCGCAAGTGGGCGGTGAGCGTGACGCGGCCGGCGATGCGCGCGCCCGAGGCCCCGGTCAGCACCTGCACAGGCACCGAATCCGGCCGCCGTAGCACGATGCCTTCCCCCACCGGCTTGATCGTCAGGCGGCCGGAGCCGGCGGCGCGCAGCGAATGCCTGCCGTCGGCGCCGCCTGGGACCGACGCGCGGACGTCGCACGCCGCCGAGCAGCGGAACGGCAGCGCGAGCCCGGCGCGAAGCTGCTCGACGCGTCCGAGCCGGATGCGCGGGGCGGGCGGGTCGGGCGCCGTCGCCGCGCCCTCGATCGCGAGGTGCAGGTGCGGATCGCCGCCCGCGGACACGTCCGACCACACGACCCCGGGCGTGCCGTCGGCGAGGATCACCGGCGTGATCGAGTCCGCGTCGCGCAGCGGACCGCCGAGCGCCTGGACGGGGCCGTCGAAGGTCGTGACGGCGGCATCGGCCCAGCTCAGCAGGCCGCTCGTATGCCACGGCGACCACGTGAGCACCGGCCGGCCGTCGGTCGCGAATTCAGCGTGGAGCTGTCGCCCCGCGTCGTCGCCCGGCAGGTCTTCGGGCCCGGCGGCGAGTTTCGCGCCGAACGGGAGTATCGGCCTCGGGCCGACCTTCTCGGGCACGCTGAACCCGCCCAGGCGATCGCGACGGAGGGCGAACACCTGGGCGTCGAAGTCCCGGTAGGCCACGATCGCCCCGCCGTCCGGGCGCAGCGCGAGCGCGATGCCGCTGAACAGCGTGTCCGCGAACTTGACGGTGGCGACCGGCGCGAACGCGCCTCCCGGCGGGCGCTCGAAGACCCGGGACCGGACGTCGGACTCTGGCACGAAGGCAAGTGCGCGGCCGTCGGGCGCGACCACCAGCCGCGGCGTGCCCTCAAGGTCGGTCGTCATGAGCTGCGGTGGTCCGAACGGGGCGCCGGGCGCGGCAGTCACGGCGTCCAGCCGGGCGGCGTGGTGGACGAGCGCGACGATCGTGCCGTCGCTCTGCATGCCGAGCTCCGCGTGCGGGTCTTCGCGGCCGGCCAGCGTGAGCTCGACCGGCGCGCCGAACGTCCCGCCCGCGGGCCGTCGCGTGATCAGCAGGCGATAGGGCCCGGTGCCATCGGGCTGCTGGGCGACCCATCCGATCACCGCGTCGCCGCGCGGCGAGACGGCGGCGTCGACCTCGCCGATCGAGCCTTCGGGCTGCGCGACCATCACGGTCTGAAATCCGCCGCCAGGATCGCGCACCGCGATCGCGAGCCCGCCTTCGGACCTGTCCTGGATGATCAGGGCGGCGCCGCTGGGCTGCGTGGCCACGGCCGGGCAGACGCCGGGCGCCTCGCCGAGCACGACGTGCGTGGGCGGGCCGAACCCGGAGCGGGTCGCCTGGAAGACCTCCACCCCGTCCCGTGCCCAGCGCATCAGCTCCCCCGGAACGCCGGTGGCCCTTAGGCAGCGCGCGGGGGCCGGGAGCGGCTGGAACGGGAGCTCGCCGAACGGCGCCGCCGAGGCCGGTGACGCGGCGAGGATCGCAAGTGCGAGCGCGAGTTTCAGCATGGTCACGTTCCCTTGGTGACGCGGACGACGGCGATCCGGCGCTCGGTCGCGTCTGGCTCGTAGAACAGGAACAGCTGGACGTAGCGCTTACCGAAGGTGGAGTCCAGCTTCATGCGGAAGTGGCGCCGGCCCTTGCCCTCCACCACGCTTCCGAAGAACGGGTCCGCGGGCGCGCGCGTGGGCGAGGCGATGCCGATGACGCTCGCGCGTCGGAGCGAACGCGCGGTGTGCCAGGTCAC
The DNA here is from genome assembly GCA_963837485.1 of uncultured Solirubrobacteraceae bacterium. GTDB lineage: Bacteria > Actinomycetota > Thermoleophilia > Solirubrobacterales > Solirubrobacteraceae > Solirubrobacter. Next base: position 115,405 of record CAWINP010000003.1, read on the forward strand.
GATGATCCGCTTCCCGCGCCGGACGGCCGTGAGGCCCTCGAAGCGCGGCAGGTCTGGAATGCGCAGCTTCGCGGTGACCGAGCGCGAGGTCGCGGCGCGCCCGCCGGCCGCCCCGGTCAGCACTTGGACGGCCACCGAGTCCGGGCGGGTGAGCATGATCGGGTCGAAGTCGGGCATGAGCTTCAGGCGCCCGGAGCCGGCCGCGCGCAGCGAGCGGGTGCCGGTCACGCCGTCCGGGACCGTCGCGCGGACGTCGCACGCCGCCGAGCAGCGGAACGGGAGGGCGAGGCCGTGCCGGATCTGCTCGATCCGGCCGATCTCGACGCGCGGCGCGGGCGGATCGGCGGCCGCCGGGGCGCCCTCGATCGCGAGGTGCAGGTGCGAGTCGCCCCCGCTGGACACGTCCGACCACGCGAGCGCGGGCCTGCCGTCGGCGAGGATCACGGGCGTGACCGAGTCCGCGTCGCGCAGCGGTCCGCTGAGCGCCTGCACGTCACCGGGGAACGTCGCGACCGTCGCGGGAGTCCAGTCCAAGATTCCGAGCGTGGCGGTCGGCGCCCAGGTGAGCAGCGGCCGGCCGTCGCCGGCGAACGCGACTGCCGGTCCGCGCCCCTCGTGGTCGGTGGGCGCGCCGCCGACGAAGTCCGCCAACTCCTCGCCGTACGGATCCTCGGGCCTCGCGCCGACGCGCTCGGGCTTGCCGAACGGGCCTACGCCAGTGCGGCGGATCGCCATCACCTGCAGATCCAGCAGGTCCTGCCAGGCGACGATGGCCGCGCCGTCAGGGCGCAGCGCGACCGCCACGTGGGCGAGGAACGATTCCGTGTAGCCGAGGTCGGCGACGCGGGCGAAGGCGCCGCCGGGCGGGCGCTCGAGCACGGGCGTATGCGCCCCTTCGTCGATGACCGCGAGCGCGCGGCCGTCCGGCGCGACGGTGAGCGAGAACTCGTGCAGGTCGACGTCCGACGACAGGCGCTCGGCCGGCCCGAACGGGGCTCCGGGCGCCGCGCCGGCGAACAGGACGAGCTCGCGCCCTTCGCGGCCGGGGTTGTCCGGGTTCCACAGCGCGAGCACGGTGCCGTCGTCCTGCATGCCCAGGACGGCATGCGGCTTCGCCGACCGATACGGCGCGCGCTTGTGCAGCTCGATCGGGGCGCCGAACTTGCCGCCGGCGGGGCGGCGCCTCACGAGCACGCGGGCCTCGAGGTCGTCGTGTACCAGCGTGGTGTCCGTCCACGCGATTGCCACGTCGCCGCGCGGTGAGACGGCCGCGGCGGGGTCGTCGAGCGTATGGCCGTCCGTGCGCTCGATCAGCTGCGTCGGTCCCCAGGTGCCGCCGGGCTCGCGGACCGCGAACGCGATCCCGTCGTCCACCTCCTCGATGACGACGGCGGCTCCGGTCGGCTGCGCCTTCGCGATCGGGCACTCGAGGAACGAGTCGCCGAGCCCGATCTTCACCGGCGCGCCGAACCCGGACGCGGTCGCCTGCAGGAACTCCGCCCCCTGGGGTGCCCAGCGCACCACTTCGCCCGGCGCGCCGGTGGCCCGCAGGCAGCGCGCGGGGTTCTGGACGGATTGCACGGGCAACTCGCCGAACGGCGCTGCTTCGGCCGCGGCCGGGGCCATGGCGAGGATGAGCAGGGCGAGCGCGAGCCGGTACATGGCCCGACTCTCTGCCCTGCGCTCACCGCCCTGCAATCAGTGGGCCACCCCGAACTTATGCCGCCGTCGTCATACCCCCAGTTCGGCCTTGATCGCGGCGAGCTCCTCGCGCAGCGCGGCGACCTCGGCCTCCAGGCGGTCCATGCGCTCGTCGCGGCGCGGTGGCGGCGGGACGATGACCGGCGCGGGCGCCTGCGCGGCCGCGGGCGTCACGAACTCGTTGTCGTCGTCGAGGTCCTCGGAGAGGCGGTGCATGAACCGCTCCTCCTTCTGTCCCGGGCGCCTCGCGAGCTCGTACACGAACTGCTTGTCGATCAGCCGCGTGAGCACCTCCTCGAGCTCGGCGATGCCGGCGAACCCCTGCATCCGCTCGGTGCGCTGCTTGAGCTCGCCCGGCGTCTGCGGCCCGCGCAGCATCAGCACCGCGAGCACGGCCTGCTCGGCCGGGTCGAGGTGGAGCTCGTCGTCGAGCAGGTGGCGGTACTTCGACGCGCGGCTGGAGTGGCCTGACGCCAGCCGCGTGTAGCGGCGCCGCCCGAGCCGGTGCAGGCCGCCGCGGATCGTGTCCTCGTCGTAGTCGACGACGGGATCGCGGTTGGTGCTCTGGTTGCACGCGAGCCTCAGCGCGTTGAGGCTCAGCGGGTACTGGTCGGGTGTCGTGCGCTGCTTCTCGATCAGACAGCCGAGGATGCGCACCTCGACGGGATCCAGGTCCATGCGCCTCAGCGTATTTGCATACCGCTGATGGCGCGGCTGATGACCAGCCGCTGGATCTCCGAGGTGCCCTCGAAGATCGTGTAGATCTTGGCGTCGCGGTGCATCCGCTCGACGGGGTACTCGCGCGTGTAGCCGTTGCCGCCGAGGATCTGGATCGCGCGCTCGGTCGCCCACACCGCGACCTCGCCGGCCTTGAGCTTGCTCATCGAGCCCTCGGCGTTCGTGAACGGGCGCCCGGTGCGGCCCATCCACGACGCGCGCCAGACGAGCAGTCGGGCCGCGTCGATCTCCATCTTCATGTCGGCAAGCGTGAACGCGATCGCCTGGTTGGAGATGATCGGCCTGCCGAACTGGGTCCGCTCCTTCGCGTAGCCCAGCGCGTACTCGTACGCGGCGCGGGCGATGCCGATCGCCTGGGCGCCGACGCTCGGGCGCGTCGCCTCGAACGTCGCCATTGCGGCCTGCTTCTTCGAGTTGCCTCCCTCGCGGGCGCGGGCGATGCGCTCGTCGAGCTTCTCCTTGCCGCCGAGCAGGCAGCGGCCAGGGACGCGGCAGTCGTCGAGGAAGACGTCGGCGGTGTGCGAGGCGCGCAGGCCATGCTTCTTGACCTTCGTGCCCATCACGAGGCCGGGCGTGCCCGGCGGGATCACGAACGCCGCCTGGCCGCGGGAGCCGAGCTCGGGGTCGACCGACGCGACGACGACGTGGACGTTGGCGATCCCGCCGTTGGTCGCCCACGCCTTCTGGCCGTTGATGACCCACTCGTCGGAGGCCTCGTCGTAGCGCGCGCGGGTGCGCAGGGAGGACACGTCGGAGCCGGCGTCGGGCTCGGAGACGCAGAACGCGCCGACCTGGGGCTCCTCGGCGGTGCCGTAGCACTGCGGCACCCACTCGCCGAGCTGCTCGCCGGTGCCCGAGGAGAAGATCGCGGCGACGGCGAGCGTGGTGCCCATGATCGACATGCCGATCCCGGCGTCGCCCCAGAACAGCTCCTCGTTGACGAGCGGCAGCAGCAGCCCGCTCTCGTCGGCGTAGAACTGCGCCAGCGCCTCGAACGAGTAGAGGCCGATCTTGGCCGCCTCCTGAATCAGCGGCCACGGCGTCTCCTCGCGCTCGTCCCACTCCGCGGCGGCGGGGCGGACGACGTTGGCGGCGAACCCGTGGACCCAGTCGGCGACGTCCTTCTGGTCTTGGCTGAGCTCCATTGAGAAGCCGCCCACGGCAAGCGGCTCGGTGACGGCTTCCATGCGCGCCACCATATCCGGACGTGATCACGCTGGATGAGGTTGTCCGCCCGCAGTGGCCGAGCGAGGCCCCGCGCTCGGCAGGGCCGGGCGGGCTGCTGCGGATCCGCGGGAACGTCGTGTCGCGCGCGATGCCGTCCGGCGCGCTGGCCCAGGCCGCGTGGCGGGGCGAGGAGGTGCTGCTGCGGGCGCAGGCGGCGTCGGCCGAGGAGGCCGAGGACGCGCTCGGGCGCATGCGCTTCGTGCTCGCGCTGGATGACGATCTCGCGCCGTTCCACTACGCGTTCGCGCGCGATCCGCTGCTCGGCCGGGCGATCCGGGCGCGGCCGAGGCTGCGCGTCCTGCGCAAGCCGGCGCCGTTCGAGGCGCTGGCGAACGCGATCTGCGAGCAGCTGATCGACACGCAGGCGGCCGGGAACATCGTCTGGGCGCTCGTACACGCGCTCGGGCGGCGGCATCCGAGCGGCGCGTGGATGGCGCCGGAGCCGGACGCGCTCGACAACCCGCCGGCGCTGGTACGGGCGGGCCTGGCGCCGTCGCGGGCACGCACGCTGGCGCGGGTGGCGCGAGCGGTCGCGCGCGGCGAGATCGATCCGGGGGCGCCGGTGGACTCCCCCGACCGGGCGAGGCTGGCGGCGATCGGAGGGATCGGGCCGTGGACCCTCGCCCACCTCGACCTGTTCGGCCGCGGCGAGTACGACGTGCCGCTGGAGGCCGACGTGGGGATGCGCAACGCGTACGCGCGGATGGCCGGTGTTCGCACGGGCAGCGTCACGGAGGAGCAGTTCGCCGAGGTGCTCGGTCGTTACCGCCCGTGGCAGGGGCTGGCGGCGATGTACATCGTCAGCGTCGGGTGGCGGGGCGGAGGCCGTTGGGCAGAATCCCCGCATGCCCTACGTCGCCGCTGAGGACCGTTACGACTCGAAGATGCCCTATCGCCGCTGCGGCCGCAGCGGCCTGCAGCTGCCGGCGATCTCGCTCGGCCTGTGGAACAACTTCGGCGACGACCGGCCGCTGCAGACGCAGCGCGAGATCGTCCGCCGCGCGTTCGATCTCGGCATCACGCACATCGACCTCGCCAACAACTACGGGCCGCCGCCCGGCTCGGCCGAGGAGAACTTCGGGAAGCTCTTCGCCCAGGATCTGCGGCCCTACCGGGACGAGCTGATCGTCTCCACGAAGGCCGGCTACGACATGTGGCCCGGCCCGTACGGCGAGTGGGGCTCGCGCAAGTACCTGCTCGCCTCGCTCGACGCGAGCCTCGCGCGGATGGGGCTCGACTACGTCGACATCTTCTACTCGCACCGGTTCGACCCGGACACGCCGCTGGAGGAGACGATCGGTGCGCTGGAGAGCGCGGTGCACTCGGGCAAGGCGCTGTATGTCGGCATCTCGTCCTACTCGGGGGAGCGGACGCGCGAGGCGGTGGGTCTCGCCCGGGCCGCGCGGATCCCGCTGGTGATCCACCAGCCGTCGTACTCGATGCTCAACCGCTGGATCGAGCCGGAGGTGCTCGACGCCTGCGGCGAGCTCGGGCTCGGGATCATCGCGTTCTCGCCCTTGGGGCAGGGCATGCTCACCGACCGCTACCTGCACGGGATCCCCGCCGACTCCCGCGCCGCCAAGGACGGGTTCCTGCAGAGGTCGTTCATCAACGAGGACAACATGGCCCGCATCCGGGGGCTCAACGAGATCGCCGGGCGGCGCGGGCAGACGCTGGCGGCGATGGCGCTCGCCTGGGTGCTGCGCGACGCGCGCGTGACGTCGGCGCTGATCGGCGCGTCGTCGGTCGCGCAGCTGGAGGCGAACGTCGCAGCGCTGGAGCGGTTGGACTTCAGCGACGACGAGCTCGCCGAGATCGACTCGTTCGCCGTAGAGTCCGGGATCAACATCTGGCAGCAGTCAAGCGATGCCTGAAGGACACACCCAATTCGCCGTCTACAACCACACGGTCAACCATCTGGTCAAGGCGATCCTGCGCTCGCCCGCGCACGGGCTGCTCTCGAACCGGTTGCTGGTGATGACCGTGACCGGGCGGCGGACCGGCAAGAAGCGCTCGTTCCCCGTCGCCTACCGCGAGGACGGCGCGGACCGGCTGCACATCCACATCGACTGGCCGGAGAAGAAGTTGTGGTGGCGCAACCTCAAGGCCGCGGCGCCCGTGGCGGTGCGGCTGCGGGGACGGCAGCTGAGCGGCGTCGGCGAGGCGCAGGGCGATCCGAAGGCCGATCTGTGGGTGGACGTCAAGCTTGATGCGCGATGAGGAACGCCACGCGCTCGCCTCGCTCCTGACGCAGGAGGCCGCCGGCGCGCCCGGCGGCATCCAAGGGGTGCACGCGGCGATCGCGGAGCGCGTGTTCCGTGCGTTGGGGCCGCGCGCGGCGCCGGTGCGCGCGATGCACGACACGATCGCGCGCGGGTCGTACGTCGGCGCGCGCGCGGGCATCGCGCTGGCGGGCCGCGTGGCGGGCGAGGCGTACGCGCGGCGGCCGGGCGCCGCCAATCCGCACGTCGTCGCCGCCGTCAACGCCCTCCGCGGGGACGCTCTCGAGCGCGACGGCAACCCGGTGGCGCTCGGCATGACGTTTCGCGACCGCGGCGAGATCGTCGCGCTGCCTTCGGCCGACCGGCTCGCGGTCTTCGTCCACGGCCTCGGCGAGACCGAGTTCGCCTGGGGCCGTGAACCGTACGGCGACCGGCTGCCCGGCTGGACGCCGGTCTACCTCCGTTACAACACGGGCCGCCGCATCGCCGACAACGGCGCGTCGCTGGCGGCCCTGCTGCGCGACACCGACGCGAGCGAGATCGCCCTGATCGGCCACTCGATGGGCGGCCTGGTCGCCCGCAGCGCCTGCCACCACGGCGGCGACTGGACCGCGCGCGTCCGCATCACCGTCTCGCTCGGCACGCCGCACCTCGGCGCGCCGCTCGCGCAGGCCGTCCACCACGCGGGCACCGGCCTCGCCGTCCTCCCGGAGACCCGCCCGTTCGCCAATCTGCTCAACCGCCGCAGCGCCGGCATCCGCGACCTCCGCCACGGCTTCCTGCTCGACGAGATCCCGCTGCTCGACGGCGCGACCCACTGCTTCGTCGCCGCCACCGTCACCCGCACCGCCTCGCACCCGGTCGGCCGCCTGATCGGCGACGCCCTCGTGCTCGCCCCGTCCGCCTCAGGCCGCGGCCAGCTGGAGTTCCAGCACGGCTTCGAGCTCGGCGGCGCCCACCACCTCGCGCTGCTCAACCACCCGGAGATCCACGAGCGGCTCGTCAGCTGGCTCGCCTGATCTGGCGGAATGTTCGATGAGGAGCAGAAGGTCCACATCGGCCAGCAGATCGCGGAGCGTCTGCCGCAGATCGTCGAGGCGTCCGCGAGCTGGCGACCGACCAGACGCCGCGCGAGAACGGCAAGGTCACGTCCGTGCCAGGAACGGGACCAGCGTCTTGAGGAACGCGTTGCGTTCGGGCGCCGCGAACAGCGGGTCGCAGTGCGAGTAGGTCGCGCTGCGGTCGACGAGCTTGAGCGAAGGCGCGTGGGAGCGGCGCGCCAGAGCGCGCGCCGCTTTCAGCACGCGGCCCTTGCCGAGTGAGGTCTCGAACGCGTAGATCGGGACGCGCACGTCGCGGCCGTGGGTGGCGCGAACGCCCAGGACCCTCTGGGCCGGGTTGGCCACGCCCCCCGCGACCGCGGCGGCGTCGAGCGAGAGCCGGCGCGGGTGATACCAGGCGGTGCCATCGACGTCGCGCGTGCCCGCCAGCGCCCGCGCCGCGCGCTCGACGGTCGCCGGCCCGGTGTCCACCCAGCCGCGCGGGTCGCCGGTGCCGGCCAGGTGGCCGATGTGCGACTGCACGAGCGCGAGCCGCGCGGGACCGGTCGAGGCGTCGACCGCATAGCCGAACGCGGCGCGGTTGGTGGCGGGGACCGGCGGCCTCAGCGACGCAGGGAGCAGCGGCCACGAGCCCAGCAGCGCCTGCGCGTCGGGCGCGCGGAGCGCGAGCGTCGAGCCGACGGAGGCGAGCACGCCGGTCACCCACGGCAGCCCGAGGCCGACGAGGTCGAGGAACGGCGAGCCCTTCTGCAGCGCGGCGAGCTGAGACCGCGCGTCCGCCGCGGTCACGGGGGCGGACGACGAGCTGCCGCCGTCGATCAGCACGAGCCCGTCGAGGTCGCGCGCGCCGGCGCGGCCGTTGAAGTCCCAGGTCGCGTAGGCGACCGCGATCGTGGCGCCGAGCGAGTGCCCGCCCAGCACCACGTGGCGACCGCCGCGCCGGGCCGTGCGGATCACCGCGCGCAGGTCCTCGACCGCCACCCGCATCCCCCACGAGCGCGCGTACGGCGCCTCGACCGGCTTGAAGTGCGGGCCGGGGTCCGACTTGCCGATCCAGCCGAGGTAGTAGTCGAACATCGCGTCCGGCCGCGCGCTCAGCCCGGCGTGGTCCTCGAGCAGGTTCTCGCGCCGCTCGAGGACCCACACCTGCCAGCCGCGCCTGGCCGCGACGAGGTCGCGCGCGAACGGGAGCATGTAGCCGGCGCCCGCCTGCGTCCCCGGCACCAGCACGAGCACGTTGCGGGCGGAGGCCGGGCCGAGCATGACCGCGTTCACGCGGTTGTACTTCGGCGGCGTCCCCGGAGCGTGGTAGCCGCCCCAGGTCGCGAACGAATCCGCCCGCGCGGCGGGCGCGAGGACCAGCGCGAACGCGACGGCCAGCAGCGCGCGGCGGATCACGCCGCGCACTCTACGCCCGTGTCAGCAGGGACCGAGCCGCTTCGCGCCCGGGGCCTTGCAGCGCGTCCTCTTCTTGGGGTCGCGCCGCTTGACCATCGTGTAGGAGATCACGCGCGAGACGAAGCCCGGTCGCGTGACGGTGACGGTCAGCGTCGCCTTGGGCCGCAGCGTCATGCCGCGCACCTGCTTGGTGAAGCTCACGCTGCGCCCGTGCTTGCGAACGGTCCGGTTCGCGCCGCGCCGGCAGCCCTTGCGCTTGCCCTTGCAGGCCAGCTTCACGACCTCGGGCCCGGCCAGCTCATTGACGACGAGCGTCTTCATCCGCGTGCGCCCGTTGCGCAGCCGGTCCCAGCTCGCCGAGGCGGCCGCCAGCACGCGGTTCGGGCCGCTGTTGTTGTTGTTGTTGCCACCGAGGATCGGCCCCTGGCCGACGTGGATCGGCCGCGTCGTGCTCGACACGTTGCCCGCCGCGTCGGTCGCGGTGACCGTGACCGTGAAGTCGCCCGGCTGCCCGTAGATGTGCTCGACGCCGCCGCCGTCCGCGCTCGAGCCGTCGCCGAAGTCGAAGCGCAGCGCGGGCGCCGACATGCGATCGGCGGCGGCCGCCGACATCGTCACCGGCACGCCGGAGAACGCCGAGCCGGGGACGTTCGCGGCCGTGATCGCCGGCGGCACCGGATCGAACGCCGACACCTGTGCGGTCGTCGCGCCGGCCGCCGTGCGCTGCCAGACCGCGAACGCGTTGCCCTGGTCGTCGAGCGCGATGCCCGGCGAGTCGAGCCGCCCGCCGGGCGAGGTCACCGCGACCGGGAGGACGTCGCCGAACTCGGTCCCCGGCACCCGTCGCGCCGAGAAGATCGCGTCGTTGCCGTTCGAGGCGCCGACGTAGGCGGCCATCATGTCGCCGCTCGGCGACGCGGCGACCGCCTCGCCCCTGAGCGTGGTGGCGCCCGACAGCGGCTTCGGCGCCGAGAACGCGCCTGCGGCGGTCCGGAACGCCGAGACGATCTGCCCGCCGGCGAGCCACGTCGCGCCCGCGTTGCCGGCGTCGTCGACCGCGAGCACGGGCTCCGACGACGCGACGGCCAGGTTCGACAGCTTCGTGAACGGGCTCCACGCGCCGGTGGCGAACGGCGCGCTGCGATCGGCGAGCGCCACGTAGGTGGGCGCTCCGGTGTCGCCGAAGTCCCAGATCGCGGTCACGCGGCCGCCCGGCGTCATCTGGATCGACGTGTTGCAGATCGAGTCGCCGGTCAGCGTCGAGCGCGTCTCGAACGGCTGGAACGCGGCCGCCGCGGCCGTCTTGACCGCGCTCTCGACGTGGTAGTCGCCGTTCGCGCTGGTCCGGCGCGTCCACAGCAGCGCGACGTCGCCGGCCGCGTCCATGGCCGCGCGCGGCGCCTGGCAGAGGCCGGTGCCGGCGTCCGGCGAGGCGAACAGCGGCGAGCCGAAGGCGACGTCGCCGGCCGCTCGCACGGCCGCTTCGACGCGGGTCACCTGATCGTGGACGCGGCGCCCCCAGGCGACGACCGCGGCGCCGTTGTCGCCGGTGGCGATCACCGGACCGGTCACGGTGGTGGCCGCCGACAGCGTGATCGGGTCGGTCCAGTCGGCCCCGGCGGGCTTCAAGCGCGCCTGGATCTTCAGGTCGGGCCCCTGCAGCCAGGCGAGCGTCGCGTTGCCCTGGCGGTCCACGGCGACCGCCGGGTTGAACGCGTCCGCGCCCGCGGGCGAGAGGTCGCGCACCGCGCCGAACCCGCCGCCCGGCGTGCGCTGCGCGACCGCGGCGCGCAGGTTCGCGCCGTCGAAGTGCTGGAACGCCGCGAATGCGGTCCCGTCCGCCGCGACCGCGAGCGACGGCGCCCCGGCGGGCTTGCCCGCCGGGTTGGCGGCGGCGAGATCGGCGACCCCGGACCACGCGGCCGACGCGGGGCATGCGGACACGCCGGCGAGCGTTGCCAGCGCGAGGAGCAGCACAATGATTCGCGGCATCGCGCCGATTGTCGGCGCACTTCCCGCACCGCGGCAATCGGGGCGCACCCCTGGACTTAGCTAGGTGCCACGAAGCTCCACGGCTTCCAGCGGGAGGTTCGAGCGCGTCAACCTCCGCGGCGGATCGCCGACCACGACGGTGTCCTCGATGCGGATGCCGAACCGGCCGTCGACGTAGATGCCGGGCTCGACGGTGACCACCATCCCGGCCTCCAGCACCTGGTCGTTGCCGGCGACCAGCGACGGCGCCTCGTGGACCTCGCGGCCGATCCCGTGGCCCGTGCGGCCGCTCGCCCAGCGCCCATAGCCGGCGTCATGCAGCACCGAGAGCGTCGTGCGGTCGAGCTCGTGCGCGGTCACGCCCGGCCGCGCCGCCTGCACGCCGGCCTCCTCCGCGGCGGCGACGAGCGCGTACGCGCGGGCGTACTCCTCGCCCGCCTCGCCGAGGAAGACCTGGCGGGTGATGTCCGCCCAGTGGCCGTCGACCGAGGTCGCGATGTCGACGAGCACCGACTCGCCGGCGCGCACGGCCGCGTCGCCCGGCGTCTGATGGTGCAGCGCGGCGCGCGGGCCGGCGGCGACGAGGATATGCGCCTCGCGGTCCGCTCCGCGCCGCCAGAACGCACGCGCGATCTCGCCCGCGACCTCGCGCTCGGTCATGCCCGGCCGGATGCCGGGCAGCACCTCGTCGGCGACCGCGTCGACCAGCTCCGCCGCGACCGCCATCCCCGCCAGCTCGGCCTCGCTCTTCACGAGCCGCGGGCGCGCGAGGATGTCGCCCGCCGGCCGGACCTCCGAGAGCGGAACGTGGGTCGCGAGCGCCGCGACCGACCGGTACGGCAGCCATTCCTCGAACACGGCTGAGGAGATCGGTCCGAGTCGCGCGAACGCGTCGGCCAGCGCGCCCGCGGGACCATCCGTGTCCTCCCACCCGAGCACGACCTCGCCGTGGCGCGGCACCACCGCGGACACCTCCATCTCCGGCAGCACGAGCACGGCCGCGCGACTGGTGACAAGAAGCGTCAGCAGCCGGTCGGTCGCCATCGCGTCGTAGCCGACGAGATAGCGCAGGTTCGCCGTCGGCCCGACGACCAGCAGGTCGACGCCGGCAGCGTCCAGCTCACGCCTGACGGCGTCGTACGCGATCATGACCGGACCCTAGTGCCCACCCGCCAGGAGATCATCTCGCAGTTCATCCCGGCCTCGCCGCTGGTCAAGCACCTCGGGATTGAGCTGCGAGCCCTCGAGCCCGACCGCGCGCAGCTGCTGCTGCCCTACCGGGCCGAGCTGGCCACGATGGCCGACGTCGTCCACGGCGGCGCGATCGCGTCGCTGATCGACACCGCCGGGATGGCGGCGGCATGGGCCGACGACGAGGAGCCCGAGGCGCTCGCCGGAGCGACCGTGAGCCTGACCGTCGACTACGTCGCCGCCGCCCGCGGACAGGATCTGCTCGCCACCGCGACCGTCGCCCGCCGCGGCCGCAGCCTCGCGTTCACCGACGTGCGCGTGACCGATCCGGACGGCCGGCTCGTGGCCAAGGGCTCGCTCGTCTACCGCTTCGGCTGAGCGGGTAGGTGCCTCCCGATGCGGCTGGCGATCGCTCTCGCGCTGCTCCTCGCCGCTCCTGCCAGTGCGGACGTGCTCGTCCCCGCGGACCCGGTCCAAACCCAAGACGCGATCGGCGTCAGCGCGGCCGGCGACGTGCTCGCGTTCGCGCGCCCCGGCGGCGTGACCGCGTTCGCTGGCGGGCAGCGCATCGCCATCGCGGGCGTCGGACCGGGCGTCGCCGCCGCGCCCGACGGCACCGCCGCGCTCGCCGCGCTGTCGAAGCGCTGGACGCTGTTGGCGCGCATCCGCCGCCCTGGCCACGGCTTTGCCCAGCCTGTCCGGCTCGGCGGACCGGCGGGCATCTACGCGCTGGCCGCCGCGCCGGGCGGCTGGGCGGCATTCGCCTGGCAGCGCCGGGACGGACACGGGATCGAGGCCGCGGTCGTCGACCCCGCCGGAGCGGTGCGGCGCGCGCAGCTCGACCACGACGGCGGCAGGTTCTCCGCGCCGGTCGTGGGGATCGACGCGGCCGGGCGCGCGACGATCGCCTGGACGCGCTACCGCCGAGGCGAGCGCCAGCACGTGCGCGTCGCGCACGGCGGCCTGGGCTGGACCCGCGGCCGCGAAGTCGGGCGCGGGGCCCGGGCACCGACCGATCCGCAGTGGTCGCAGGCCGGCCTCGCCGTCACGCCCGCCGGACACTCGCTGCTCGCCTGGGCAGCGCCGGGGGGCGTGCGCGTCTCGCTCGACGGCGCGGCGCCGCGGACGCTCGCCGGCGCGCGCTCGCCGGGGCCGCCGTCGGCTTCCCTCGCCGAGGACGGCTCGGCCGTCGTCGCCTACTCGGCGTCCTCCCAGGTCTTCGCGGTCGACCGCGCGCAGGCCGGCCCGTGGAGCGAGCCGCATCGGCTCTCCGGTGACCCAGCGCATCCGCCGGAGGGTCCGCCGCTGACCGGGCCCAATGCGAGCGCGCGCAATGTCGTGACTGCCACGCTCGGCGCCGACGGCCGCGCCCTGGTCGCGTGGGCGACCGACGGCGCGGCTGTGGCGACAGGATGGGCCGGCGGCGCGTGGACTCCGGCGGCGAACGTCGCCTCGCCGCTGCGCCTCGTGGACTGGCCGCCCCAGGTCGCGCTCGACCAGACCGGAGGCCCGTTCATCCTCTGGACCGAGTACGAGCAGTCGACGCTGATCGACCGCATCCACGGCGCTCGGCTCGTGCCCGAAGCCCAGGCGCCGCCGCCCGACACCAAGGCCCCCACGCTGACCACGCGCCTACCCGAAAGTGTCGAGGTCGCCAAGAGCGGCGCATTCGCTTTCAGCGTCCCCGTGGCCTGTGACGAGGCCTGCGACGTGCGCGTCGACGTCGCCGACCCCGACGCCCGCCCTAACTGGCCTGGCTACGACCTGCGCGAGCTCTCGCTGCCGGCCGGCGGCCAGGCGACGGTCCGGCTCTCCCCCTCGCCCTACGACGAGCGCAGCTTCGTCAAGCAGGCGCGGCCCACGCGCCTGCGCATCGTGGTCGAGGCCGCCGACCGCGCCGGCAACGTCGCGACCGCCGAGGTCACGGCGCGGGTCCAGCGCCGCTGAGCGACTTCGATACCGTCAGGCGGGTGACCGCCCAGCCCGCCCAAGCCGTCACCGAGACCGAGACCAGGAGGCGCCGCGCCGCGATCGTCGTGGTCGACGACGAGCCCGCCGTGCTCGCCGCGGTGGCCCGCGACCTTCGCCGCCGGTTCGGCGAGCAGTACCGCATCGTGAGAGCCAATTCGGGCGACGAGGCGCTCGGCGCGCTGAAGGAGCTCGTCGCCCGCGGAGAGCAGGTCGCGCTGCTGGTGGCCGACCAGCGGATGCCCGGCATGGCCGGCACCGAGTACCTCGTGCAGGCGCGCAAGCTGGTGCCCGACGCCAAGCGCGTGCTGCTGACCGCCTACGCCGACACCGAGGCGGCGATCCAGGCGATCAACGAGGTCGACCTCGACTACTACCTGCTCAAGCCGTGGGACCCGCCCGAGGAGGGCCTGTATCCGGTCGTCGAGGACCTGCTGACCACGTGGGAGGCCGGCGCGGCGCTGGAGGCCGGCGGCGTGCGCGTGCTCGGCCACCGCTTCTCGCGCGACTCGCACGACCTGCGCGACTTCCTCGCCCGCAACCGGGTCCCCGGCCGGTTCCTCGACATCGAGCGCGACAGCGAGGCGCGCGAGCTGCTGCGCGTGGCCGGCGTCAGCGACGAGGGGCTCCCGGTCGCCCTGCTCGAGGACGGCACGGTGCTCGAGCGCCCGAGCGTGCTCGAGCTCGCCGAGCGCCTCGGCGTCTCCGCCCGCCCGTCGACCGATCACTACGACCTCGTGATCGTCGGCGGCGGCCCGGCCGGCCTCGCCGCCGCGGTCTACGGCGCGTCCGAGGGCCTGCGGACCGTGATGGTCGAGCGCGAGGCGCCCGGCGGCCAGGCCGGCATGTCGAGCCGGATCGAGAACTACCTCGGCTTCCCCACCGGTCTCTCCGGCTCCGATCTCGCACGCCGCGCGACCGACCAGGCGCGCCGGCTCGGCGCCGAGCTGCTGACCGTCCAGGACGCCGCCCAGCTGCACGTCGAGGGCGCCGGCCGGATCGTCGAGCTGTCCGGCGGCGGGACCCTGAGCGCGAACTGCGTGCTCGTCGCCTCCGGCGTCTCCTACCGCCAGCTCGACTGCCCCGGCTTCGACGAGCTCAACGGCAAGGGCATCTACTACGGCGCCGCGCTGAGCGAGGCGCGCGCGTGCGAGAACCAGCACGTCGTGGTGATCGGCGGCGCCAACTCGGCCGGCCAGGCCGCCGTGCACTTCGCCGCCTACGCCGCCCGCGTGACGATGCTCGTGCGCGCCGACTCGCTCACCAAGTCGATGTCGCACTACCTGATCGCGCAGATCGCCGACATCCCGAACATCGAGGTCCGCACGGGCGCGACGGCGACCGCCGCGCACGGCAGCGACGACCATCTGAGAGCGCTGACCATCAGTCACGATGGAAGCGAGGCCACCGAGGACGTCGACGCCTGCTTCGTGTTCATCGGCGCGGCGCCGCGGACCGACTGGCTGGCGGGCGTCGTGGCCCGCGACGAGCGCGGCTTCATCCTCGCCGGCGCCGACGCCAAGGCCGCCGGCTGGCCGCACAAGCGCGACCCCTACGTGCTGGAGACCTCCGTGCCGGGCGTGTTCGTGGCCGGGGACGTCCGCTCGCGCTCGATCAAGCGCGTGGCCAGCGCGGTCGGCGAGGGCTCGATGGCCGTCTCGCTCATCCACGAGTACCTGGCCGCGCCATGACGATCGACGAGCTGCGCCGGATCGACCTCTTCGACGGCATCGACGACGCCGAGCTGCAGCACTGGCGCGACGCCGCCGAGGAGCAGACGTTCGCCGAGGGCGAACGCGTGATCGAGCAGGGCGTGCCGGCTCGCGGCCTCTTCCTCCTGCTCGAGGGCACGCTGGAGTCGCTGTTCCTCGTCGACGGGCGCAGCGAGCACATCGGCCACCAGCGCCCGCCGACCTGGATCGGCGCGATCTCGGCGCTGACCGGCCACGAGCTCGGCGTCACGATGGAGGCGGAGACCGACGTCCGGCTGGCGCTGATCCCGCGCGAGCGGTTCGTCGACCTCGCGCGCGAGAACGGGATCGTGCACCAGCGGATCATGAGCAAGGTCTCGCCGGTCACCACCCGGCTGACCACGATCCAGGCCAACCGCGAGCGGCTCGCCTCGCTCGGCACGATGGCCGCCGGGCTCGCGCACGAGCTGAACAATCCCGCCGCCGCGGCCAAGCGCGCGGCCAGCTCGCTCGTCGAGGCGCTGAACATCACCAACTACGCGCTGCGCGCGTTCGTCGAGGCGGGCATCGAGCGCGAGGACGCGGCGAAGCTGCTCGAGCTCCAGAAGGAGGCGATCGAGCGCGCCGAGGAGCGCGAGGCGCTGGACCCCGTCGCCGCCGCCGACGCCGAGGACGAGATGCTCGAGCTGCTCGAGGACATGGGGATCCGCGAGCCGTGGCGGCTCGCCGAGCCGCTCTCCTACCTCGACAAGGAATGGCTCGACCGCGTGCAGGCGATCGCCGGCCCGGTGACCGGCAAGGCACTGCACTGGGTCGCGTCCTCGGTCACCGCGAAGGGCCTGGCCGAGGAGCTGCTGGACTCCACCAGCCGCATGAGCACGCTCGTGGGCGCGGTCAAGACCTACGCCTACATGGACCGCGGCGGGCTGATCACCGCTGACATCCACGAGGGCCTGGAGTCGACGATCGTGATGATGGGCCACAAGCTCAAGCACACGAAGATCAAGCTCGTGCGCGACTACGACAAGACGCTGCCGAAGCTCACGATGCACGGGTCCGAGCTCAACCAGGTGTGGACGAACCTGATCCACAACGCGATCCAAGCGCTCGGAGAGACCGGCACGATCACGATCCGCACGAGCCTCGACGGCGACTGCATCAAGGTCGACGTCGCCGACGACGGGCCGGGCATCCCGGAGGGCGACCGCGACCGCATCTTCGAGCCGTTCTTCACCACCAAGGAGGTCGGCAGCGGCACCGGCCTCGGCCTGGACACCTGCCGCCGCATCGTCGAGGAGCGCCACCGCGGCTCCATCTCCTTCGACAGCGGTCCCGGCGGGACCG
This sequence comes from uncultured Solirubrobacteraceae bacterium, assembly GCA_963837485.1. Lineage (GTDB taxonomy): Bacteria > Actinomycetota > Thermoleophilia > Solirubrobacterales > Solirubrobacteraceae > Solirubrobacter. The sequence goes on from CAWINP010000003.1 coordinate 131,938, forward strand.
TCTTCCACGTCTGGCTCCCGATCGAGGACACCGCACGCTGATGGCCACCTGCACGCATCTGGACACCATCGAGATCACCGAGCTCCCCGCCTCCGTCGAGGGCTGCGAGGACTGCCTGCGCATGGGCGGCCAGTGGCTGCACCTGCGCATCTGCCTGGAGTGCGGCCACGTGGGCTGCTGCGACAGCTCGCCCAACCGCCACGCGACCGCGCACGCCAACGGCAGCGGTCACCAGCTCATCCGCTCGCTGGAGCCGGGCGAGGACTGGTGCTGGTGCTACGCGGACGAGCTTGGCATGCGGATCCCGCAGATCACCGGCGAGACGAAGATCCCGCCGTCGCCACTGGGCGGTTAGCCGCTCGCGCGGACAGGTAGGTTCGCGCGGTGACGGACGCGCTTGGCATGTCACCGGAGGAGATGCGGACGCTCGGCCACCGCGTCGTCGACCTGCTCGCGGACCGGCTGGCCGATCCTTCGATCCCGGCGCTGCGCCGGGCCACGCCGGAGGAGATGCGCGCGCGGCTCGCCGAGCCGCCGCCCGCCTTGCCGCAGCCCGATGCGCTGGAGCGCCTCGCCGCGGACGTGCTGCCGTTCATGGGCCGCGCCGACCATCCGCGCCAGTTCGCCTTCATCCCCTCGTGCCAGACGTTCCCGGGCGCGCTGGGCGACTTCATCGCCAGTGCGCTGAACGTGTACGTCGGCAGCTGGATGGAGGCGGCCGGCCCGAGCCAGGTCGAGCTGACTGTGCTCGACTGGTTCAAGGACTGGCTCGGCTTCGACGGCGGCGCCGCCGGCGTGCTGGTGAGCGGCGGCTCGGCCGCCAACATCACCGCGCTCGCGTGCGCGCGGGAGGCGCTGCAAGGGGCGATGAGCGACCGCGTGGTCGCCTACGCGTCCGACCAGGCGCATTCGTCGATCGCCCGCGCGGCGCGGCTGCTCGGGTTCCGGCCCGATCAATTGCGCATCCTCCCGGCGGGGGAGGACCTGCGGCTGCGTCCGGCGACGCTCGCGCGCGCGATCGAGGCCGACCTCGCGGCCGGCCGCGCGCCGCTGTTCGCGAGCGTCTCCGCGGGCTCGACCAACACCGGCGCGATCGACCCGCTCGGCGAGCTCGCCGAGGTCTGCCACGAGCACCGCGTGTGGCTGCACGTCGACGCCGCCTACGGCGGCTTCGCGGCGCTGACCGAGCGCGGACGTAGCGCGCTGCGCGGGATCGAGGCGGCCGACTCGATAGCGCTCGATCCGCACAAGTGGCTCTACCAGCCGGTCGAGTGCGGCGCGCTGCTGGTGCGCGAGGGGCACCTGCTGCGGCGCGCGTTCGAGGTAACGCCCGATTACCTGCGCGACGCAGCGGCAGACAGCGGCGAGGTGAACTTCTCCGACCTCGGGCTGCAGCTCACCCGCGGCTGGCGCGCGCTCAAGGTCTGGCTCTCGATCCAGATGCTCGGGCTCGACGCGTTCCGCGCGGCGATCGATCGTGCACTGGACCTGGCGGTGCTGGCGGAGCGGCGCGTGCGCGAGACGCCCGAGCTCGAGCTGCTCTCGGGCGCGCAGCTCGGCGTCGTCTGCTTCCGGCGCCGCTTCGAGGGCGACGAGGACGACGTCGCCGCGCGCAACGCCGCGCTGGTCGCGCGGCTGGCGGCGACCGGCCAGGCGCTCGTCTCCTCCACCCGGCTGCACGGCGTCTACGCGATCCGGCTGTGCGCGCTCAACCACACCTCGCGCCCGGAGGACGTCGACTGGGTGCTGGACTGGTTCGCGCGCGCGGAGGCGCCCGAGCCCGCGCCCGGCGCGCCCGCGCCCGAGCGAGCGGCGACGGTGACCGACGCGCACGCAGGGCCGTTCACCACCGCCGAGATCCTCGCGCTGCCGCTGTTCGCCGGGTGCGCCGAAGCGCCCGCGCGGCGCGTGGCCGAGACCGCGCGCGAGCTCACCGCGGCGCCCGGCGAGGACGTGATCACCCGCCACCAGCTCGAGCGCGACTTCTATGTGATCGTCGAGGGCGAGGCCGCGGTGCAGATCGACGGCGCGCACGTCCGCGACCTGCGGGCGGGCGACTTCTTCGGCGAGCTTGCGGCGCTCGACTGGGGCGCCGGCTTCGGCTACGCGCGCTCGGCGACCGTCACCGCGACGACGCCGCTGCGCATGCTCGTGCTCGCCCCGCGCCAGCTGCACGAGCTGATGCGCACGTCGCCGCCGGTGGCGCGCCGCGTGCAGGCCGCGGCGCGCGAGCGGCTACGCCGCACGTAGCGCCAGGCGCGGGCGCTGCCGGTAGGCCTCGAGCGCCACGACGAGCGCGAGCGCGGCGACGACGCTGCCGAAGATCTCGAACGTGGGCTCCAGCCCGAGCGGGTTGACGGCGATGCCGGCGAGCACCGCGGGCAACGAGATCGCGCCGTAGGCGACGATGTAGAACGCCGACATCACCTGCGCCCGGTGCGAGGGCGGGATCGCCGCCGAGAGCACGCGCAGGCCGCCGAGGAACGCGACGCCGAAGCCGGCGCCGCCGATCAGCGAGCCGATCAGGAACAGGACGCTCGACTCGGCCGAGGCCGCGAACACGATCAGGATCATCCCCACCGACAGCGCGACGGAGCCGAGCGAGGCGCCCAGCCACGGCGCCGAGCGGCCGAACAGCCACTGCGCCAGCGCGCCCGAGCCGGCGAGGATGAACATGCCGATGCCGGTGACGAAGTGGTCGGTCGAGTGGAACACGGTCGCCGCGAGCTGCGGGCCGAGCGAGAGGAACAGCCCGCCGATCGACCACGAGGAGATCACGCCGAGCGCGGCGAGCAGGAACGGGCGGCGCACGGCGGCCGGCACGCCCGGCCGCTGCGGGGTCAGGCGCATGCGCCGGCGCTCGGCGACCGGCTCGGGCATGGCCAGGGCGCCGGCGAAGGCGATCGTGAACAGGGCCGCCAGGACGACGTAGGGCAGGACGCGGGGCGCCGGCGCGAGCTCGACCAGCGCGGACGAGACCAGTACGCCGAGTCCCATCCCGCCGGCGCTGACGATCCCGTTCGTGAGGCCGACGCCCTGCGGGTCGCGGCGAGGATGCAGGTCCAGCAGCGCCGCGCTGGCGGCGCCGAGCGCGAGCCCGGTGGCGATGCCCTGGATGCCGCGCGCGACGAACAGCCAGACGACCGAGTCGGCGAGCATGAACACGACCGACGCGCCGATCAGCGTGCCGAGCGCGGTGAGCAGGACCGGGCGGCGCCCGATCTCATCCGAGACGCGGCCGGCGAGGATCAGCGACGCGAGCACGCCGAACGCGTAGGTCGCGTAGACGAGCGTCAGCACGGCGGGCGAGAAGCCCCACAGCGCTCGGTAGCTCGTATACAGGGGCGATGGGGTCCCGGACGCGAACAGCGCGAGACCGATCACGGAAGCCACGAGCCCGTAGGCGGCGGCGGGTGAGAGGGTGCGGTTCGTCATTTCGATATTTCCAAGATCGTGGAACTTTCGAAACAGGCTACCATCTCGAGTGTGGTCACGACGCGCGAGAAGATCCACCACCCCGCCACCGAGACACTCGACCTGGCGACGATCATGCGTACGCTGGGCGATCCGGTGCGGCTGGACATCCTGCGGCTGCTGGCTGACGGCACGCCGCGCATGTGCAGCGAGATCTCGGCCACGATGGGGCAGCCGAACTCGACCTGCTCGTATCACCTGCGGCTCATGCGCGAGGCCGGCGTAACGCGCGCCACCGCGCGGGGCACGCTGCGCCTCATCTCGCTGCGCGACGAGGATCTCGAGGCCCGCTTCCCGGGCCTGCTCGAGGTCCTGACCGCGCACGCGGACGCGTAGTCTTCGGCGCGTGCCGAGCATCCTCGCCCAGCTCTCCGTGCGCCGCGGGCGCGAGGCGCTCGCCTTCTATCAGGCGGCGTTCGGCGCCCGCGTGGACTACCTCGTCGGCGGCGAGGAGATCGTCGCCCAGCTCTCGGTCGGCGACGCGACGTTCTGGATCTCCGACGAGTCGCCCGAGCACGGCAACTTCAGCCCGGAGACCGTCGGCGGCGGGACGGTCCGGCTGCTGCTGATCACCGACGACCCGGACGCCGCGGTCGCGCAGGCGGTGAGGGCGGGCGCTTCGGAGGTCTACGCGGTCGCCGAGGAGCACGGCTGGCGGCTCGGGCGCGTGGTCGACCCGTACGGCCACCACTGGGAGATCGGCAAGCCGCTCGTGGAGTGGCCGGCGCCTTCGCATGCCTTGCCGGGCTGACGCCCCATCAGCGGACCCGCCGCTTGCGGGGCGCCGGTCGCATAACGGCAACTGCGCTGGTAAAGGGTGCGCGGTTCCCAGAAACGATCATCCCAGGACGGCAAACGATCACGAACGATCGTCGCCTCGCCCACCCGGGAGGGGGTGCCTCACGTTTGTCAACCCAGAGGCATACAAACGTGCGTCACCCCCCGGCTCAGAGCCCGCGGCGGTGATCGATTTACAGTCACCGCAACTTTCCTCCCGCACCCCTTACTGGCGCAGTTGCCGTTGACGCGGCCGGCACAACGACGCCGCGTGTCCGCTGATGGGGCGCCGGAATCGCCGTTCACGCGGACGCGGCGGGCGCCTGCCCACGTAAAGTCGCGCCCATCCTCCTCGTCACCAAGCTCCACCCGCCCTTCGCGCCGCCGCAGACCGTCACGCGCGACCGCCGGTGGACCGGGTCGACGAAGCTCGCGGGGCCCGCGGTCGACGCCGTGCTGCTCACGCACGAGCACCACGAGGACAACCTCGATCCGGCCGGCCGCGCGCTGCTGCCGTCGGCCGGCGTCGTGGTCACCACCGCGTCCGGGCGCGCACGCTCGGGGGCTCTTCGCGCGGCCCCGCGGCATCGGGCTGGAAGCACTTCCGCGAGAGCCGGGCCACGATCGAGCGCGAGTTCGCGGCCGCGGGAGAACCGCTCACCTGGCTGCCGATCGGCGAGCCGACGGAGATCCCCGGGTAGCCGCGTAGGCGGCCATCGCGGCGAGCGCGGCGGCCGCCGCCAGGGCGAGCGCCGTGACCGCGAACGCGTGGCGCGGCCCGTCCGGGGCAAGCCCGAGATAGAGGCCGCCGGCCGCGGCCACGCCGATCGCTCCGCCGATCTGCGTTGTGGTCGTGCTCACGCCGCTGATCTCGGCCGCATGACGGGGCGCGACGGCAGTCGTGAGGTGGCCGAGCAGGGCGGCGAAGCCGATGCCGAGTCCGAGGCCGCCGAACGCGAGGATGACCACGAGCAGCGCGCCGCCGGGCCGCAGGACGCCGATCCCGAGGTAGGCCGCGGCGAGCAACAGGTATCCCGACGGGGACATCGAGCGCGCCGGCCGGCGGCGGACGATCTGCCCGCCGAGGCCGAAGGCCGCGACCCACGGCACCAGCGTCAGGCCCGAGATCAAGGCGCTGTGGCCGAGACCGCGCTGGACGTACTGGGCGAGCGTGAACAGCAGCGCGAAGTAGGTGCCGGTGGCGGTCATCAGCGCCAGCAGGCCCAGCAGCACGGGCGGCGGGCGCAGCGCATGCACGTCGATCAGCCGCTGGCTGCGCAGGAACGCCGCCAGCGCGGCCGGAGCGGCGGCGAGGCAGATCCACGTCCAGGCCGGCCAGCCGTCGCCCTGGCCGAGCGTCAGCGGCGTGACGATCAGCAGCAGCCCCAGCGACAGCGTCGCGATGCCGCGGGCGTCGATCCGGCCAGGGCCGCGGACCCCGTCGCGCGGCAGCGCGCGGCGCCCGGCGACGATCGCGACGACGCAGATCGGGACGTTGACGAGGAAGATCGGCCGCCAGCTGTGCGCTGAGGAGATCAGCACGCCGCCGAGGATCTGGCCGATCACGGCGCCGCCGGAGAGCGCGAGCGAGTACCTCCCGATCGCCCGCGCCCGCGCATCGCCGTTGAAGTGGAGCTGGATCCCGCTCAGCGCCTGGGGCAGCATCAGCGCCGCGCCGGCGCCCTGCAGCACGCGCGCGCCGATCAGCAGCCCGGGGTCCGGTGCGAGCCCGCCGAACAGCGAGCCGGCCCCGAACACGCCCGTGCCGGCGAGGAACAGGCGCTTGTAGCCGTGCGTCTGCCCCAGCCGGGCGCCGGTGATCAGCAACACCGCGAACGCGAGGAAGTACCCGCCGACCACGAGCTGGAGGGCCGCGCCCGAGGCGCCGAGGTCGGCTCGGATCGCCGGCGTGGCGACGTTCGCGATCGTGGCGTCGGCCGACGCCAGGAACGGCGCCAGCAGCAGGACGGCGAGCATGCGGCCATCGGCGTCGCGGGTCATGTCCGTACAACGCCGGGGCGCGCCCGCGGTGTGAGCCGGGCTTACCGCCGGGCCGACGTCAGCGCGGCCCAGAGGTCCTCGTCGAACCCCTCGGGCAGCAGCTCGACGAGGTCGCGCACCCAGGCTTCGAACTTCTCGCGCCAGAGGCGCTCGGCGTCGGCCTGGCGGCGATCGAGGACGGCGGCGTGCAGGGCCTCGACCTCGGAGAGGACGCGGGCCAGCTTGTCCTCGACGCTGATCTCCAGCGTCGCGATGAAGATCCGCACCTGCCACGTCAGGCGGTCGAACTCGGCCAGCACGCGCGGGAGGCCGGACGCCGCGATGATCGCCGCCTGATAGCGCAGGTCGGCGTCGGCGGCATGGCGCGAATGGCGCCGCTCGACGGCGCCGCGCAGGCGCGCCAGCTCGCGCTCGAGCGCCTTCTCCGGCACCGGCCCCTCGAGCATCAGCTTGTGCAGCGCGAGCGACCCGAGCGAGGCGCGCAGCGCGTAGACCTCGAGCACGTCGACCGCCCGCACCTCGGGCACGACGGCGCCGCGGTTCGGGATCAGCTCGACGAGGCCGTCGCGCTCGAGCAGCCGCAGCGCGTCGCGGATCGGCCCACGCGAGACGCCGAGCGTCTGCGACACCGGGATCTCCTTGATGCGCTCGCCCGGCTCGATGCGCCCGTCCGCGATCGCCTCGCGCAGCGCCTCGGCCGCCAGCTCGACGTTGGACGGCGCGGGTCCGTGCGTGCGCAGCCGCAGCGTCATACGAAGTTGAACTCCCCGTCGAGCGGGCGGCCGTCGAAGCGCTCGACGCCGAGCGGCGCGACATCGGCGAACGTCGGCCGGCGCAGCACGAGGTCGCGCAGCAGCTCGCCCACCGCCGGACCCTGGAGGAAGCCGTGGCCGGAGAACCCGGTGGCGTACAGGAAGCGCGAGACGTGCGGCGCCTCGCCGAGGATCGCGTTGTGGTCGGGGCTCATGTCGTAGAACCCGGCCCAGCCGCCGCGGATGCCCGCACGCGACAGCGCCGGCGCCCGCCGCTCGACGATCTCCAGCGCCTGCTCGGGATCGGCCATCCCGAGCAGCACGCCCGGGCCCTCGCGGTGGAAGTAGAGCGTCGACTCGAAGTCGATCGTCAGCGGCAGCCGCTCCGGCAGGCCGGCGATCGGCTCGGTGAACATGACCTCGCGGCGCAGCGCGGTGACCGGCAGCGCGACTCCGGCCAGCTCGCCGACCGCGCCCGACCACGCGCCCGCGGCGCAGATCGCGGTGCCGGTGCGGACCGTCCCCTCGGAGGTGACGACCGCCGCGACCTCGCCGCCGCGCACGTCGATCGCGTACGCCTCGCAGCCGGTGAACAGGCGCGCGCCGTGCGCCCGCGCGCCGGCCGCATAGCCCTGGACGACGGCCTCGGGCGTCGCGTGCCCGTCCTCGGGCGAGTACGCCGCGGCCAGCACGTCGCCGACCTCGAGCAGCGGGCAGAGCGCCTGCGCCTCGTCCGGCCCGATCAGCCGCGAGGGCACGCCGTGCTCGTTCTGGAGCGCGATCCCGCGCTCGAACGCCGCGACGTCCTCGGTGCGCGTGAGCACGAACAAATAGCCGACCTCGCGCAGGTCGATCTCCCACCCGGGGCGGCGCCCGAAGTCCTTGTAGGCGGCCAGGCTGCGCTGAGCGATCGCGATGTTGAGGGAGTCCGAGAACTGGGCGCGCACGCCGCCGGCGGCCTTCGAGGTCGACCCGCTGCCGAGCGCCCCGCGCTCGACGAGCACCACGTCGGCGCCCGCCTCGGCGAGATGGAAGGCGGCGCTGAGGCCGATCACGCCGCCGCCGACGATCACCACGCCGGCGGAGCTGGGCAGCGAGGCGTGCACGGCGACGATAATTGCAGATTGTCAACAATCTGTGTAGGGTCTCGCCGCATGCACCCCTGGACCGTCGCCGTCCACGCGGGACGCGGCGACGGCGCGCCGCTGAACGCGCCGCTCGTGCCGGCGTCGAGCCTGCGCGGCGGCGCCTACGCGCGCGAGGACGGCTCGCCGGGCTGGGCGCCGTTCGAGCAGGCGATCGGCGCGCTGGAAGGCGGGACGGCGGTCGCGTTCGCATCCGGGATGGGCGCGGCGGCGGCGATCGTGGACTCGCTGCCGGCGGGCGCCCGCGTCGTCGGCCCCGAGCGCGGCTACGCGTGGACCCGGAGTCTGCTCGCGGCGCGCGACGTCGACCTCGTCGCCGTCGACACGAGCGACACCGAGGCGACGCTGCGCGCGTGCGAGGGCGCGTCGCTGCTGTGGCTCGAGAGCCCGAGCAACCCGCTGGTGGAGATCGCCGAGCTCGACCGGTTGTGCGCGGCCGGGGTGCCGGTGGCGGTCGACTCGACGTTCGCCACCCCGCTGCTGCAGCGGCCGCTGGAGCTCGGCGCGGCGCTGTCGATGCACAGTGCATCCAAGTTCATCGGCGGCCACACCGACCTCCTGCTCGGCGTCGTCACCACGCGCGACCCCGAGTGGGCCGAGCGGCTGCGCCACGCGCGCGCGCAGCTCGGCGCCACGCCGGGAGCGCTCGAGGCCTTCCTCGCACTGCGCGGCCTGCGCACGCTGCCGGTCCGGCTGGAGCTCGCGCAGCGCACGGCGCTCATGCTCGCCGAGCGGCTCACCGCGCACCCGGCGGTGCGCGCGGTCCACTATCCGCGACCGGTGCCGCGGTTCATGGACGGCTCCGGCGCGATGCTCGCGTTCGAGGTCGCCGATCCGCTCGCGCTGTGCGAGCGCGTGCGCGTGTTCACCCACGCCAAGAGCCTGGGGGGCGTCGAGAGCCTGATCGACGTGCGCGGGCCCGGCCTGGTGCGGGTCAGCGTCGGCTGCGAGCACCCGGAGGACCTCTGGGACGACCTCGCGCAGGCGCTGTGATGCGCGCGGGGATCGACATCGGCGGGACGTTCACCGACCTCTGCGTCGCGGGGCCGGACGGCATCGTCGCGGTCGGGAAGGCGCTCTCGACGCCCGAGCAGCCGATCGCCGGCGTCGAGGCGGTGCTCGACGGCGTGGACGGGATCGCGGAGGTCGTGCACGCGACGACGCTCGTCACCAACGCGCTGATCGAGCGCAAGGGCGCGCGCACCGCGCTGCTCGCCACCGCCGGCTTCCGCGACGTGCTGGAGCTGGCGCGCGAGCGGCGCGCCGATCTCTACGACCTCTCGGTCACGCGGCCGGACCCGCTCGTCCCGCGCCACCTGCGCTTCGACGTCGGCGAGCGCACGCTCGCCGACGGCACCGTCGAGCGGCCGCTCGACGAGGCGTTCGTGGCCCGGCTTGGCGCCGAGCTGGCGAGGCGCGGCATCGAGGCGGTCGCCGTCTGCTTCCTGCACAGCTTCACCAACCCGGCCAACGAGCAGGCCGCGCGGCGGGCGCTGAGCGACACCGGGCTGCGGGTCGCGCTCTCCAGCGAGGTGGCGCCGGAGATCCGCGAGTTCGAGCGCACGTCGACGACGGTCGCGAGCGTCTACGTGCAGGAGCGCGCCGCCCGCTACCTGGACGCGCTCGACCGCCGCCTTCCCAGGTTGCGGGTGATGCTCTCCAATGGCGGCGTCGCCACGGCCGCGGACGCCGCCGCCCAGCCGATCCGCATGCTCGAGTCCGGCCCCGCGGCCGGCGCGCTCGCAGCGGCGCGCTTCGGCGCCCAGGCCGGCCACCTGGACCTGATGTCGTTCGACATGGGCGGCACGACGGCGAAGCTGTGCCTGATCGAGGGCGGCCGCCCGCTCGTCGCGCACGAGCTGGAGGTCGCGCGCACGCATCGCTTCGCCAAGGGCTCCGGGCTGCCGATCAAGGCGCCGGCGATCGACATGATCGAGATCGGCGTGGGCGGCGGCTCGATCGCGCGGGTCGGCGGCCTCGGCCTGCTGACCGTCGGCCCCGACTCCGCGGGCGCCGATCCCGGCCCGGCGTGCTACGGCGCCGGCGGCCTTCAGCCGACGGTCACCGACGCGGACCTGCTGCTCGGCTATCTCGATCCGGAGTTCTTCCTCGGCGGTGGCATGCGGCTCGATCGCGAGGCCGCAGCGGACGCCGTCGCGCGGCTGCGGCAGCCGGCCGCCGCATGGGGCATCCACCGCCTCGTCAACGAGGACATGGCCAACGCCGCGCGCGTGCACGCCGCCGAGCGCGGCCACGACCCGACCGGCCTGCCGCTGTTCGCGTTCGGCGGCGCCGGGCCGGTGCACGCGGCCGGCGTCGCCCGCGCGCTGGGGACGCGCACGGTGATCGTGCCGCCGTCGGCCGGGGTGATGAGCGCGGTCGGCGTGCTCGCGGCGCCGCCGGCGGCCGACTTCATGCGCTCGCGGCGCGAGCCGGTCGACGACGGCACCGCGGCGCGCGCGGAGCCGCTGCTGCGCGAGCTCGCGCGAGCGGGCGCGGAGCTGCTGGCGCGCTCCGGCGTCCGCGAGGTGGTGCACGAGCGCAGCGCCGACATGCGCTACGTCGGCCAGGGCTTCGAGGTCACGGTGCCGCTGCCCGCCGGCCCGCTCGACGCCGCCGGCTTCCGGCGCGCCTTCGAGGCCGTCTACGTGCGCAAGCACGGCCGCACCGGGCCGGACGTCGGGCTCGAGGCGATCTCCTGGCGCGTGCTCACGCGCGGCCCCGAGCCTGCGCTGCGGCTGGGCTCGCCGGGCACCGGCGCCGATGCGTTGAAGGGGCATCGCAGCGCGTACTTCGGCGCGCCGGTCTCCACGCCCGTCTACGCGCGTGAGGCGCTGGGCGCGGGCACGCGGCTCGACGGCCCGGCGATCGTCGAGGAGCGCGAGTCCACGACGGTCGTCCCCCCGGGCGCTCGCGTCGAGGTGGCGGCGGACGGCAGCCTGGTGATGCGGCTGTGATCGATCCCGTGCTCGTCGGCATCGCCGCCGGCCGCCTGCACTCGATCCTCGACGAGCAGCAGGCGACGCTCATACGTACGGCGTTCAGCACGATCGTGCGCGAGTCCGAGGATCTGGCGTGCGGCGTGTTCGATCCCCAGGGCCGCATGATCGGGCAGTCCAGCAGCGGCACGCCCGGCCACATCAACGCGATGGCGACCGGCGTGCGGCACTTCACCGACGCGTTCCCGCCGGAGGCGCTGGCGCCCGGCGACGTCCTGCTCACCAACGACCCGTGGATGACCGCGGGCCAGGTCAACGACATCACGGTCGCCACGCCGGTCTTCCGCGCGGGACGGCTTCTGGCGTTCTTCGTGTCCACCTGCCACGCGCCGGACATCGGCGGGCGCCTGCTGTCGGCAGAGGCGGCCGACGTGTACGAGGAGGGCCTGCGGCTGCCGCTGATGAAGCTCGCGCGCGGCGGGCGGATGAACGAGGACCTGCTGGCGATCGTGCGCGCGAACGTTCGCACGCCCGGCGAGACGATCGGCGACCTCTATGCCCAGGCCGCGGCCAACGACGTCGGCGCGCGCAGCCTGCTGCGCTGCCTCGACGACCTCGGGCTCGACTCGCTCGACGAGGTCGGCGCTGAGATCCGCCGCCGCTCCGAGGAGGCGATGCGGCGCGCGATCGCCGCGCTGCCGGACGGGCGCTACGAGGCGCAGGCGCTCAGCGACGGCTACGGCGAGCCGGTCGTGCTGCGTGTCGCCGTGACCGTGCGTGGCGACGAGCTCGAGCTCGACTTCGCCGGCTCCTCGCCCCAGAGCCGGCACGGCATCAACGTCGTGCTCAACTACACGCATGCGTACGCCTCGTTCGCGCTGAAGTCCGCGATCGCGCCGGAGGTTCCCCACAACGCCGGCTCGTTCCGGCCGGTGCGGGTGACGGCGCCCGAGGGCAGCATCCTCAACTGCCTCCCTCCTGCTCCGGTGGCCTCGCGCCATCTCGTCGGCCACTTCATCCCCGGGCTGATCTTCGCCGCCCTGGAGCCGGTGCTCGGCGAGCGGCGGCCCGCCGGCGGCGCCGACTCGATCTGGATCAGCGTCTGGACCGGCCCCGCCTACAACTTGACGCTCTTCCAGTCGGGCGGCGCGGGCGCGCGCCATGGTCGTGACGGGATGAGCGCGACGGGGTTCCCGTCGGCGGTCGCCTCCGTGCCGACCGAGGTGCTCGAGCTGGCCGCGCCGGTGGTACAGCGCGAGCGCTCGCTGCGGGTCGACTCCGGCGGCGCCGGGCGCTGGCGCGGCGGGCTCGGGCAGACGTCGGTGGTCACCGGCGGCGGGCGCGTCTCGGTGCTCGCCGACCGGATCTCGGTCCCGGCGCCGGGCGCGTTCGGCGGCAGCGCGGGCGCTCCGGGCGCGCTGAGCGTGCCGGCCAAGCGGCTGATCGCGGTGAGCGGGCCGGTCAGGTTCGACCTGCCGGGCGGGGGCGGCTTCGGGTCGCCGTTGGAGCGCGACCCCGAGGCGGTGCTCGGCGACGTGCTCGACGGCTACGTCTCGCGCGAGGCGGCGGCGGCGGAGTACGGGGTCGTCGTCGGCGGCGACGCCGACGCGCTCGTCGTGCTGCCGGGAGATCTGTATGTGGACGAGGACGCGACCGCTCGGTTGCGGGAGGAGATGCGATGAGGCTTCAGGGCAAGGTCGCGATCGTCACCGGCGCGGGCCGCGGCATCGGCCGCGCGATCGCCGAGCGCTACGCGGCCGAGGGCGCGCGCGTGTGCGTGGCGGACATCGACGGCGCGAACGCGGCGGCGGTCGCGGACGCGATCGGCGGCGTGGCGGTGACCGCGGACGTCGGCGTGTCCGCGGACGCCGAACGGATCGTCGCGACGACGCTCGACGCGTTCGGCAGGCTGGACGTGCTCGTCAACAACGCCGGCATCGTGCGCGAGGCGGTCCGGCACGTGCTCGAGGCCGACGAGGCGTGGTGGGACGCGATCATCGGCGCGAACCTGAAGGGCCACTTCCTCTGCTCGCTCGCCGCGGCCCGGGTCATGGCGCGCTCCGGCGGCGGCACGATCCTGACGATGTCGAGCGGCGGCGCGACCCGCGCCCACCGCGGGATGGTCGCCTACGACGCGTCCAAGGGCGGCATCGAGGCGCTGACGCGCGCGCTGGCGCTCGACCTCGCGCCGTACGGCATCCGCGTCGTCGGGCTCGTGCCGGGGCTGATCGTCCCGGGGCGCGAGGAGACGCCACCGGAGGCGCTGGCGAAGACCGACGCGACGGTTCCGCTGGGCCGCGCCGGCATCCCGGCGGACCTCGCCGGGCCGGCCGTCTTCCTCGCCTCCGACGACGCCGCCTACATGACCGGCAGCTTCGTCACCGTCGACGGCGGCGTGCTCTTCCAGCAGCGCTCGCCGCAGGTGGAGACGTTCCCGCTCGAGCGCTTCCCGGGGGTTCGTTGAGGAATGGTCGGTCCGACTGATGTGGCGCAGCCGTGGATGCCTCGGGCCGCACCCGATAGTGATGCGTGCCTCTGGCACGTAAGCATCGTGGGTGGCCCGAGGCGCCGCGGATGTGCCGCAGCAGGCGTACCGGTATTCCTCAACGGACCCCCTACCGCACCCTGACGCCGAGCTCGCCGCGGACGCCCGCCGGCTCGGCGCGCGCCCAGCCTTCGACGTCGCCGACGTGGTCGCGCGCGAGCGCGGGCAGCGCGGAGCCGAACAGCGCTTCGCTCAGGTTGAGGGTGAGCGCGCCGGCCGCGCCGGGAGGCGGCGGCTTCGCGGGCGCGGTCGCCGCCGCCTTGAGGTCCGCGCCCGGGTCGGTGGACAGGACGACGACGCGGCCGTAGACGGCGGCGCGGGCGGCCAGCTCGCCGTCCTGCTCGATCGTGTAGACGCCGTCGCGCTTGTCGATCCGCACGTTCGCGAGGCCGGCGAAACGAATCAGGCCGGAGAGCGCGTCGAGGCGATCGAGCTTCGTCGCCCAGTCGCTCGGATCCGGGGGCGTGAGGCGGACGGTGAAGACCTTGGCGTCGGCCGTCGTGAGCGTCGCGTCGGGCCCGAGGTCGTCGAGGTTCGGCTTGAGGAAGCTCGGCGCGCGCGAGAGGACGTCGAGCGCGGGCAGCAGACCGGCGTCGCGCAGGAACCCCAGCGTCTGCGCCGGCGAGCGAGTGGCGGCGACGATCGGCGCGCTGCCATGCGTGCTCGGGGCCTGCGTGCCGGTGGCGATCGGAAGGCTCTCCGGCGTCACGGGGTCGCCGGTGAGCTTGAAGGGCAGCGCCACGCGGTCGCCGCGGACGACCATCACGGCGGCCCCGTCGCGCAGCGAGCGCCCCCAGGTCGTGTTCGCGATCTGCGGCGAGCGGCTCGCCAACAGCGTGCGCGGGTTGAACGCGACGCGCGCGCTGGAGCTCGGCAGGCCGGTGAAGCGCCGGTCGAACGCGGCGCGGGCGCCGAGCGTCTGCGTGACGGCGCCGGGGACGACGATCACGGTGCCGCCGCGCTTCGTCGCGCCGGGCGGCGCGGGCGCGCGGGTCACCGCGGCCAGCCACATCCTCCCGTCCTTCACCGCCACCGCCATCCGCCCGCCCACCAGCGGCTGCAGCTGCTCCGCGGTCAGCGTCGCCCCGGGCAGCTTGGGCACCAGCTCGGCGGCCGCGATCGCCACGCCGGGCACGTCGGTGTCGAGGTCGAACGTGGCGTCCGCGCCGGCCGGCATGAACGCCAGCGGGTCGATCGCGGACGGCCCCTTCTGAGGCGTCCGCGTCTCGTCGCCGCCGCGGAGCAGCAGGAACGCGGCGACGCCGGCGACCACTACCAGCGCGGCGAGGGCGGCTGCGGCTCGCCGCGTCATCGAGCCGAGGTTACCCTCGCGCACCGCTACTCAGGCGGCGGCGTCAGACCGGCCTCGGGGATGACGACCGAGGTCGGCGCGCCCGGCTTGCCTCCGCCCCTGCTGCGGTACGACGGCACGCCGACGCACGTGAACAGCAGGCCGGACAGGCCGTCGCCGAGCAGCGGCTCGATCTCGGAGTCCAGGAACGTCATGCCCGACGCGCCGATCCCGAGCGCGTAGGCGGCGAGGTGCAGCCGGCCCTCGACGATGCCGGCCTCGAGCTGGGCCTCGCGGTAGCCGCGGTCGTCGAGCCCGTCGAGGTCGATCGCGGCCATCACGACGAACGCGGCGTCGCGGCCGAGATCCTGGTCCCAGCACGCGTGCAGCATCACCTCGCGCAGGTCGCCGCGGCGCACCGGCGTGTCGAGGTCCGGCCAGCGGTAGAGGCCGGGCTCGAGCGCCTGGACCGCGTGCACGGCGACCCAGTGCGGCACGCGCGTACCGCGCAGCGAAGCGGCCATCGCGAAGTCGAAGCGCTCGCGAGAGACCGTCGCGCTCGCATCCATCCGCCGCGTCGAGCCGCGCGTGAGGATCACGTCGTCGAGCGAGGGCGAGTGCGGCGGCGCGACGTCCAGCGGAGCCGGCTCCGGCCACGGCTCGCCGAGCTGCGCGAGGTCGCCGGCGTGCTGTGCCCGGGTGACCAGCGGGAACTCGCGCGGGCTGGCGTCGATCGTCCCCACGACCGCCTCGCCGCCGGGCTCGATCGCCGGCTCGCCCGCCTCCAGCGCGACCAGCGCGACGCCGAACTCGTGCGTCCCGTCGGCGCCCACCAGCCGCGCGACCGCGGCGTCGGGGAAGCGCGTCCACAGCCGCGGCGCGGCGGCCAGCGCGAGCGCGTGCGAGAGCAGCGTGCCGGAGTCCCAGTAGATGTGGCGGAAGCCGCGCTCGGCGTACCTCCAGCCGGTCCGCCACGGGATGCCGGTGACCACGAGCGTCGTCGCCTCGCCGCCGGCCGCGGGGCCGACCTGCAGCAGCGCGTGGCCGACCGGGTCGTACCAGTGGACGCCGTCGTCGAGGCCGTCGACGCCGCGCGCCGACACGTACAGCTCCATCGGAAACCGCCCGCCGGCCGAGCCCGCCGCGCGGAACAGCCAGTCGCGCCCCCGCCGGTGCGACGTGCGCACGACGCCGGAGGAGAGGAACAGCAGCCGCGCCAGCGCGGGCACGTCGAGCGTACGCTCGTCCCGGCGGCCCGCGAGCGCTGCGGTGGCGGGCGCCCCGGGCTCCCACTCGCGCGGCAGCTCGACGCGCGGCAGACCGTCGCCGTAGGCCTTGCAGAACGGCGGCACGGTGTCGAGGTCGTTCGGCGTGAAGTCCTGCACGATCCGCGGGTCGTCGAGCAGATCGGTCCACTCGCGCTCCGGCGAGTAGGAGGTCAGGCGGTGATAGAGGCGCGCGGTATCGCCGGGGGCCATGCGGCGCGCAGTGTGGCAGCACGGTGCAGGATCACCTGAAGGCGATCTTCGACAAGACCGGCGCGGGCTCGCGCGGCGAGCTCGTCGCCCGCCTGTTCTTCGAGCACTACGCGCCGCGGCTCTAGCGCGAGAACAGCTCGCGGTCGCGGACCTTGACCGGGTCCGTGTAGTCCTCCTGCCACCACGGCGTCTCGCCCGGCTTGCGCGGCGGCTTGGCGAGCACGAGGCGCCTCCGCGCGCTGCGGGCGTCGTTCTGCGCGATCCGGAAGTGGTAGTGATCGAACAGGCGCAGCGCCTCGACCATGTAGGCGACCGCGATCCGGCGGTCGCGGATCAGCAGCAGGTTCTCGCCGTTGTCGAGGTCGGCGGGCTTGGAGAAGTTGTACGAGCCGAGATAGACGCGGGCGGTCGGCTTGTCGAAGTCGATCACCAGGAACTTGTGGTGCATCCGGACGCCCCTGGCGGCGGACGGCTCGGACTTGAACGGCTCCGGGACGTCCTTGCTCAGCTGCGACGGGTTGACCGGCTCGATGTTCCCGTCGGGCTTCTGCAACTGCAGGCCGACCCGCTTGTCGGACATGCCGTAGACGAAGATGCCCGGGTCGTTGGTGACGTTCTGGATCGCGTCGCGGATCGGCCCCTTGGTCTGGTAGAGGAACGCGAGCGAATACAGCAGCGACGACTTCGCGCCCGGGTCGATGTCGTCGGCGATCGACTTCAGCAGCGCGTTCTGCGTCGCGTGCGGCGAGAACGCGGCCTGCGCGTCGATGCCGGTCAGCCCGAGTGCCTTGAAGCCGGCGGGCGGCCCGGCGCCGAAGATCCGGGCGTCGTCGGTGCCCCAGTAGGCCGCGAACGCGGCATGGAATACGTCGACCGGCTTCCTCCCGTGGAGCACGACGGCGTTGTTGGCCTGCACGTAGAACCCGCGCCAGCTGAAGTTGGTCGAGCCGCAGACGACGCAGCGCACGCTCGGCCCGTCGACGACGATCGTCTTGTTGTGCTGCAGCTGGCCCATGTGCTGGCGCTTGACGTGGTCGCGGCCGGCCGAGCCGACGAGCCGTTGCTCGGCCTGGGCCTCGGCCGACCCGTTCACGCCGTGGTCGCCGTCGTCGTCGATGATCACCCGCACGCGGTCGCCGAGCTGCACGAGCCGCGAGACGATCTCGGGCTCATTGAGGTCGTACGCGATCACCTCGACACGAGCCTGCTTGTCGGCGATCGCCTCGTCGAGCACCTCCAGGATCGCGCTGCGCGCCTCGAATCCCATCCAGCTCAGCGCGTCGCCGGCGTGCGGGTGGGTGGGCGTGAACGCGAGGCCGGTGTCCGCCTTGTCGGGGAGCAGCGTCGAGATGTCGCCGTCGGGCGCGAAGCGGTCGACGAACGCCTGCGAGGAGACGAAGCCGCGCGTGAACGACACGTTGAGCTTGCGCGGATACGTCTCCCGCCGCAGCTCCAGGCTCGCCTCCTGCTCGTCGCCGTAGCTCAGCTGGTCCTGGTCGTTCATGAACACCGGCACGACGCGGTACAGGAAGTCGCCGCGCAGCTCGGCGTTGCGGGGGAAGTGCACCCAGCGGAACTTCTGGATCGGCGAGATTGTCGTCGGATGCTGCTGCGGGTCCACGCGCCCGGCCGGGGTCGGGAAGTTGATCCGGTTCGGGAGCACGAAGAACCGGTCGCCGCCCGGCTCCTTGTAGGAGATCGCGAAGCCGGCGAAGTCGACCGGCGGCGTGCCCTGCTTCCAGTTCATGGCCAGCAGCGCCATCCCCTCGCCGCGGTGGATCTTGAGCGTGAAGAGCGCCTTGGGGTTCCGGCCCACGACCTGGAAGTCAGCGGCGGACATGCACGAGCAACCCTGACTGATCGCGGATGCCCTGTCAATGGGCGACGCGAGCGCAATCCTCAAACCGGCCCGGAGCTTGGATCCCTCCGATCGCGGGCTAGCATGAACAACCGGGTAGCCGGTTCGTGCCTTCTTACGTCCACAGCGATGAGGTCGATGTGCGGTTCCGCGGCAGGGGCCTGCTTCGGGCTGTCGCCGAAGGGACCGCGGGCGCGGTCGGCGACGAGTTCCTGCACCGTCTGGTCCGTCACCTCGCGCTGGCCTTCGACGCGAAGTTCGCCTTCGTCGCCGAGGCCGCCGACAGCACCGGAGAGCACGTGCGCGTGATCAACGGCTGGTACGACGGCGACTGGATGGACGAACCGTTCGAGTACGACACGCGCGGCAAGCCGTGCGCGCTCGTCGTCGAGCGGCCGGTCGTCGCGTTTCCGGAGGCGCTGACGACTCGCTTCCCGGAAGCCCAGCCGGCCATCGACATGGGGCTCGAGAGTTACCTCGCGGTCTGCCTGCGCGCCGCCGACGGCACGCACCTCGGCCACATGGCGGTCATGGACGCGCATCCGATGAGCGCGGGCGACGATGACGTCGCCGCGCTGCGCATCTTCGCGTCGCGAACCGCGGCCGAGCTCGAGCGCCGTCATCAGGCGGCGGCGCTGCGCCGCTCGCGCACTCGCGTGATCGAGGCCGCCGACGCCGAGCGCCGGCGCGTCGGGCGCGACCTGCACGACGGCGCGCAGCAGCGGCTGCTGGCCGTCGGGAACCTGCTCAAGGTCGTCGGGCGCAAGCTCGGCGACGAGCATGACGTGGCCGAGGTTCTGCGGCTCGCGCAGGAGGAGCTCGGCGAGGCCCACGCCGACCTGCGCGATCTGGCCCGCGGCCTTCACCCCGTCGCTCTGGCCGAGCGCGGCCTGGCCGGCGCGCTCGAGTCGCTCACGGTCGGTTCGCCGATGCCGGTGTCGCTCGACGTCCGGGACGGCGAGCTGCCGGAGGACATCGCGCTGGCGGCGTACTTCATCGTCAGCGAGTCGCTGACCAACGCGAGCAAGTACGCGGACGCGAGCGCGGTCCGGATCCGCGTCGCGCCCGAGGACGGCGCGCTCGTTGTCGAGGTCGACGACGACGGCCGCGGCGGCGCCGACACGAGCGCCGGGACGGGGCTGCGCGGCCTCGCCGACCGGATCGACGCGCTCGGCGGGAGCTTCGAGCTCGACAGCCCACCCGGCGCGGGCACCCGCGTCCGCGCCCGCCTGCCGCTTCCAGCGGATTCCTAGGCGACAGCGGTTCACGGCGCCACCCTGAGAGCTCTCCGATTGTCGATGCGGCCCGAAGCCCTCACGGTGTCGGGACCCGACGAAAGGAGCATTCCCATGCGCACCAATAAGCGCTTCGCCGGCATCGCCGCCGTGTTGGCCGCCGCGATCGGAGTGGCCGGCGCCGCGAACGCCAGCGCGGCCGACAACACCCGCCACCTCGGCACGCTGACCGTCAACAAGACCGAGGACGCCGGCTGGGGCGGCGACGAGCCGTACATCACCGTCATCGGCGGCGAGTTCTCGCACGTCGCGGGGCAGCCGCGGGCAGGGCTGGCGCATGTCGGCGCGGGCGGCGAGCTCGATCCGACATGGGCGCCCGTGGTGGATGCGCCGCATGACGGGCTCGATGCCACGGTGGCTGTGAAGACGTTAGGCCTGGTCGGCGACACGGTGTACGTGGGCGGCTCCTTCACGGCCATCGACGGGCACTCCCGTGCCGGGCTGGCAGCGGTGGACGCCGTGGGTGGGCGCCTGCGTCCATGGAATCCCTGGCCCAATGGCGACGTCCATGCGCTCGTCGCCGCGTCCGGTGCAATCTTCGTGGGCGGGGCGTTCACGCGGATTGGCTCGGCGGTCCGCAGACGCTTGGCGGCGTTCGACGCGGCAACCGGCACGCTCACGGCGTGGAGTCCCGGAGTCACTCCCGTCACGACGGTGGGTGTCAACGCCCTCGTGGCCGACCGCGGACGCTGTATGCCGGCGGCCTCTTCGACGCGATCGCCGGCCAGAAGCGATCGAACCTCGCCGCGTTCGATGTCGCGACCGGAGCGCTGACCGCGTGGAACCCTCGATCGGACTACGACGTCGACGCCTTGACGGTCGCCGGTGACTCCGTGTTCGTCGGTGGGGAGTTCTACACCGTGGGCGGAGCTGAGCGCGACGGCGTGGCGGCCGTCGATGCGCGGACCGGACGCGTGCTGCCCCGGCGGGCCGATGTCCGAGGCGGGAGCGAGGCGAACGGCGAGACTGTGTTCGCCCTGGCCGTCGTCGGCGATCACCTGTACGTCGGCGGCGATTTTCACTCGTTGGCCGGGCAGCGACGCGAGAACCTCGCCGCCGTGCGCGTGACAACCGGCGTGCCTAACGGCTGGGATCCCCGCCCGAGCAACGCGGTGTACTCGCTCGCCACCGCCGGTGACCGCGTGCTCGCCGGCGGCCACTTCGGCGGCCTCGACAGCCGGCCGTGGAACCGCGTCTCCTCGATCGACGTCACAACCGGCGCGCTGCTGCCGTTCGACCCGCGTCCCGACATCGGCGTCATCGTGGCCCAAGGCGACAGCGTCTACGCCGCCGGGTCATCGGACAGCGCCCATGGCTCGGCAAGCTCGACGCCCAGACCGGGAGAGCGCAGCGCTGGGACACGCGCGTGGACAGCGGCCCCGGCGCACTCGCCGTTCATGGCACCCGGCTGTACGTCGGCGGCGACTTCAAGCGCATCGGCGGCCGGCCGCGGCGCGGTATCGCGGCCTTGGACACACGGACGGGGCGCGTCACGCGCTGGCGCGTGGACGCGAACCGCGACGTGTCAACGCTCGTTGTTCACGACCGCACGCTGTACGTCACCGGCGAGTTCACCCGGCTCGGCGGACATCGCCGGCACGGCATCGCCGCGATCGACCTGCGCACCGGCCGCGTCACGCCGTGGAACCCCCACGTCGACTCTTGGCGGGTGGAGACCCTGGCGTTCGCCGGCGGGCGCGTCTATCTCGGCGGCTTCTTTCAGCGGGTCGGCGGGGACCGCAGCGCACACCCGGAGCGCTGGACGGTGAAGGCAAGATGCGCTCACGGTCGCGTCGCTGAGGCCCGGCAACGGCCGGTCGAGGCTTCGCCTCGACGCGGCCGGTCGGCGCCTGCTGCGGCGCTCAGGCTCGTTGCCCGTGCGGGTCGACCTGCGCTCCCGGGATTCCCCGCCGCCCGGCTACGTGCCCGGGCAGCGAACGCGCGGATTCCAGGCCGCGAACAAGCCGGCCGGGTTGTGGTTGTAGAGCCACACGTGCAGGTCGTAGTGGATCGGCATGCCGGGCTCATGGCCGAGCATCGGCCCGTCAAAGGGCAGGCCGAACAGGGACGGCCGGTCAGGATCTGTCGCGAGATCCTGGTCGGCATCGGCCTGGAAGTACTCGACCGCGCCAAGACGCAGCTCGCCATCCGGCAGCGGCTGGTAGACCAGGATCTCGGGCTTCGTGACGTCGAGCTTGCCGTCAGCAACGAGCTCCGGGTTGGAGTAGTGGATGCCCATGCCGCCGTACTTGGGATCCTGTGCACACTCGCCGCTGGTGGCATAGCCGGCCGCACGGGCCACGGCGACGTCACGGAACTTGCGCGTCGCGTCGCGGGCACGCTGCAGGTCCTCCCGCTGGGCGCCGGGCGCGGGCGCGCCGGCGTGCGAGTGGCGCGAGTGCGCTGACGAGGGCGCGGGTTGCGTCGCAAGCCACGCCGCGATGGCGATCACCAGTCCGAGTACCAGCAGCGGCCGCCCGTGCCCATAGCGTTGTCTAGTCATATATGCCTCCCGTCGAGGTGACTACGTGCAGGTGGGCTGAGGTCCACCCACCCTTAAGCGAGAGGCGAGGGCGCGCCCGTATTCCGTCACACGCCCAACGCGACCATCTCGACGCTCGTGCTCGGCCCGATGGAATCGGAGCCGGCCTCGTCGTATCTGGAGGTCGTGACCTACTTCTTCGATTCCGAGCACCTCGCCCTGCGCGATGACGTCCGCCGATTCGCGGAGCGCGAGGTGAGACCCCGGGTGCAGGCGATGGAGGCGCGACGGACCGTCGAGCTCGAGCTTCCGCGGGAGATCGCGGCTCGCGGCTGGATCGGCGTGACGATCCCGCGCCGCTACGGAGGCATGGACCTGGGCCACCTGGCGAAGACCGTGATCATCGAGGAGCTTGCGCGCGCGAGCGGCGCGATGGGAGCGATGGTCCAGGCGTCGCAGCTCGGCGTGGCGAAGGTCGTCCACTTCGGCAGCGAGCGACAGAGGTCGCGCTGGCTGCCGAGGTTCGCGTCCGGCGAATTGCTGCCGACGATCGCCGTGACCGAGCCGGAGTCCGGCGGTCACGTGCTCAGCATGCGCAGCACCGCGGTCCGCGACGGCGACGCATACGTCCTCAACGGGCGCAAGTGGTTCGTCGGCAACTCCCACATCGGCGACGTGCACGGCGTCGTGGCTCGGACCGGCGACGGCTCGAGCGGACTGACGGCGCTGCTCGTAGAACGCGACCGTCCTGGGTTCCGGCTCGGAAGCTACGGAACGCCGGCCGGCCTGCACGGCTTCAGCTACGGCGAGCTGATCTTCGAAGACTGCCGCGTCCCCGTCGAGAACCGGATCGGTGAGGAGGGCGAAGGCCTCGACGTGGCCTACTCCTCCAGCACGCTCTACGGTCGCCCGAACCTGACCGCGGTCGCGCTCGGCATCCACCAGGCGATCATCGACGACACCATCGCCTTCTGCCGGGAGCGAGAGCTGTACGGCGAGCCGCTGGCCAAGCTGCCCACCGTCGCGCAGAAGCTGGGAGACATGACGTCGCGCCTCATGACCGCGCGGCTGGCGGCCTACCACGCCGTCCACCTGCTCGACCAGCGGCACGACTGCGACGCCGAGCTGATGAACGCCAAACTCGTCAACACCGAGTCGGCGCTGACCTCGGCGCGCGCAGCCCTGGAGATCTTCGCCGGCCGCGGCTGCCAGACCAGCCACAACATCGAGCGGTACGTCCGGGACGTTATCCACACGTTCCCGGCCGCCGGGACCTCGGACGTGCAGCGACTGCGCCTCGCCGAGGTCGCGCTCGGGACCTACCGCGGCGCGTGGTCGTGAGCGTGTCCAGGAACCAGAGCTGCTCGGCGGGCGTTGTCGTCGCGTTCATCGATGTACCTCCCCTTGCTCGTTCACGACGTCGTCGCGACGATCGTCTTGCCGCACGTCAGGGGCTCCGCCCCGCCGACGCAGGCCTGGAACCACACGCGGCTGCGCTCCGCGAAGTTGTGGTTGCCGTACGAGCAGCCAATGTCGGTGATCCCGCCGGGGCCGAGGTGAGGCACCTCCTGCTCACTGGGAGACGTGTGTCTGTGCTGAGGGGGAAGCGGGGCCCGGTATGCCGTCGAACGAGCGCACAAGTCCTTGTGCTTGATCCGCTCCCTGAGCCGGTGCGCGGTCCAGACGAAGACATCGGCATCGATGAAGGCCACGTCACCGGTGCGCCACCTGCCGTCGCGGGTGAGCGTCGCGGCGGTCCCGTCGCGGTCATGCAGGTGGCCGCGCATGACGTTCGGATCCTGAAACCAGAGCTCGCCCGGCTCGCCCACGCCGACGTCCTCGCCGCTGACCGGGTCGACGATCGCATTTGCGCACCGGCCGACGCGCCAGCCGACCAAGATCGACGACCTCGTGGACCGGTACTCCGCCAGCTTGGCGACGGGCACCGAGCTTCGCCGCAGCGTCCAGGCGCTGCGCTACGAGCCGCGCAGCTCAGGTCTCAGACACCGTCTCTGAAGATGCCGGACGCACTGATCCTCGCCACGTTCCCGGCAGCGCGTGCAAGCCGAGCTGCCTCACGGAACGAACCCACGTAGAGCTCGTACGGGAGCGCCTGCTGCCACCACGACACGCCGCCGGGCACTAGAGGAAGGCGCCGGCGAGAGCGTGAAGATCGGGGCGCACAGGCGGTACACGATGAAGTCGACCCGCCCGCCGGTCGCCGCAGAGACGCCGGCGAGGACGAGAAGCGCGAGCGCCGAGGCGGCGAAGGTGGTTTCGGATGCGGCGCCGTCGGCGCCAAACCGGGCGGTGGTGACGATGACGAGCGTGCCGATGAAGAGGAGCAGGATCGCTTCGGCGATCCACTCCATCGTCAGGACGAGCTGGTTGTCACGGGTGATCGCGCCGAAGCCTTCGACGACCTTCCTCGTCGGATACAGGTGAGCGGCGCCCCAGAGCATGGGCAGCGCGCCGCCGGTGTAGAGCAGCAGCTCATTCATGGTGTCTGCGCGCCGGCGGGGACGGACCGCAGGCGGCGAGGTCGCGCTGGCGGAACACGGGTCGAACTTGATGGCGTAGAAGTCGACGACCTCGACCTCCTGACCCGCCTCACGCAGACCGGCCGTGAACTGCTCGAGCACGGCGTGGCAGAACGAGCGCGGGTTCGGGTGCGCATAGATGGTCAGGACCCCGCATGGCGGCGTCACTTCGCGTGCTTGATCTCGACGCCGCCGAAGACGGTCAGCGCGTCGATGTGGAGCGTCGGCGCATCGGGCGCGGGCGGCTCGGAGTGGTCGGTCTTGTCCCCCAGCCCACCGAAGATCGGGGTCGTGCGGACGCTGATCCGCCAGCCCTTGGGGACGAGGATGTCGACACCGCCGAAGGCGACGGTGGCGTTGATCGTCGCGCCGTCCGGTGCGGGTCGCGCGCCGCGCAGGTCGAGCGTGATGCCGCCGAAGATCGCGGTCAGCCAGGCGCCCTGGAAGTGCTGGGCGGTGCTGACGAGCTCCGGGCCGCCGAAGACGGCGGTGGAGCGGATCACGTCTTCGCCGGAGGCTCCCTTGGGAATCGCGCGGCCAGCCCAGTGGGCGATGATCACGATGCCGGCGAGGATGATCGCCGCCGGCCAGACGTAGTTCCAGGCGTTCCCGCTGAGCACGTCGGTCGTGAAGGCCAGTGCCAGCGCGCCGATCCCGATCAGCAGCCAGCCGCGCAACCGGGAAGGTGGGCGTTCGAGCAGCGTGAGCACACCGCCGGCGACGAGCAACAACGGCCAGAAGTCGCCGATCACCGACCCGGCGTCGAGCACGTCCGCGCCGTCGAGCAGGAAGAGCACGCCGAGCGCGACCACCGTTAGGCCAAGCAGCAGGCGCCCGAGGTCGAGCACACGGTCCGAGCCGCGAAGCTGCGAACTTGCAGGATGAGGAGGAGTGGAGGTGGCCATGGCCCACCGACCTTTCTCGTGTGGCCGGCACGCCGCAACGCCGGTCGCGGGTGTCCGTCTTGATGGTTCCGCGCGCCGCGATGCGGAGCGTCGGGGCAAAGCCACACAGCGGGCTCGGGGGACTACGTGTTCGCAACAACAGATCTTGATGTGAGGCCGCCGGCGCTGTAGAGTTTCGATCTGTCAAATCAACGGATGCTGTTATGACCTCACCGCTTTCCCATGCACCCAGGCCCGTCCGCCGCGAGCTGCTGCGCGCCGGCCGTGGGCCTCGATCCCGCCCTTGACGCCGAGCACGTCGCCGAGCTTGCGAAGGCGCTGTCCGAACCGCTGCGCGTGCAGATCGTCGATGTACTGCGGCGCAGTCCGGAGCCCGTGTGCCAGTGCGAGTTGATCGCGCTGTTCGAGGTCAAGCAGTCGTTGTTCTCCCACCACATGCGCAAGCTCGTCGAGGCCGGCGTGGTCGGCGTCGAGCGGCGCCACAAGTGGGCCTACTACTCCGTTCCCGCCGACGCTGCCCAGGAGCTGACGAGATGGCTGAGCTGACCTCCCCCGACGAGACTTCATCGTGCTGCGCACCTGAGACGCAGACCACCTGCTGCGCTCCATCGGACAAGGAGGCCTGCTGCGGCACCGCGGCCGCCGGCAGCAGCTGCGGCTGCGCGGCCGGTCAGCACCCGGCGCCCGCCGAAGACATTCGCGACACCGTCCGCGAGAAGTACGCCGCGGCGGCGCGCCAGGCGAGTGGCGCCGGCAGCTGGTGCTGCGAGGCAGGCTTCGATGCCGCCGAGACCGGAACACAGACATTCGGCGCGACGCTCTACGGCGAGGAGGGCGCGGGTGTACCCGAGCAGGCCGTCAAGGCCTCGCTCGGCTGTGGCGTGCCGACGGCGGTCGCCGACGTACACGAGGGCGAGACCGTGCTCGACCTCGGCTCCGGCGCCGGCGCCGACGTGCTCATCAGCGCCCGCCGCGTCGGTCCCACGGGCAAGGCGATCGGCCTCGACATGACCGACGAGATGCTGGAGCTCTCCCGCGCCAACGCCGCGGAGGCCGGCCTGGAGAACGTCCAGTTCATCAAGGGTTACATCGAGGAGATCCCGCTTCCCGACGCCTCCGTCGACGTCGTGATCTCCAACTGCGTGATCAACCTCGCCGCCGACAAGTCCAAGGTCCTCGCCGAGGCCGGTCGCGTACTCAAGCCCGGCGGACGGTTCGCCGTGTCGGACATCATCGCCGACGAGGACATGGACGAGGCCACGCGCGCCGACATGGCGGCCTACACCGGCTGCATCGCCGGCGCGCTCACCGGCGCAGAGTTCCGCGAGGCACTGGCCGCCGCCGGCCTGACCGACATCGAGATCCGTGAGACCCACCGCGTGCACGACCAGGCCATCTCCGCCATCGTGCGCGCCCGCAAGCCCGGGGAAGTGACGACATGAATCCTCAGATCAACATCCTCATTGCCGCCGAGCGCCGCGCCGACGCCGATCGCGGAACATCTCGACTCCCCCGCCGCCGGCGGCTGACCCTCAGCGCACTCCGTCTGACGCCCACGCCCGCCGCGCTCGAGTGCTGCGCGTGAGCATCGCCTCGCCGACGGATTGGGCTCTCGATCGATGACCGTCGAGCTGGAGCTGGTACCGAGTACCAAGCGGGTGAAGGGCGAGCGCTGCCGCGATCGGTGATCGGCGAAGAGCGTGTCGGTACCCGATTGGCCGGGACTCGGGATCCCGAGAACGAGAAAACCCGGCGATTTGCAGGGTCTTCCGTGGAGCGCGCCCGGCTCGGCGGCCGTGCCGGATCGGCTCTGCAGGGGCGTTTCCGGCCTAGTCGGCGACGGCGTGATCGTGGCCGTTTCGATCCCGTGTGTCCGTGGTTTGCACGCTACCTCGCGCTCGAGCTCGGCGGCCGGAGGATCCGCGTCAACTCCGTCGCTCCCGGCCCGACGCGCACCCGGATCGCAGGCGACGCGTTCGAGCGCTTCCCCGAGGTCATCCCGCCGCTCGTCGCGCGCACCACGCTCGGGCGCCTGGGGGACGGCGCTCGAAGCCTGCGGCGGTTTCAACCTCTAGGAGTCTGTTGAAGAATGGTCGGTCAGCCCTGATGTGGTGCAGCCGTGGATGCCTCGGGGCGGACGCGATCGCGATGCGTGGCTCTGCCACGTGAGCATCGCGGGCGGCGCGAGGCGCCGCGGATGTGCCGCAGCAGGCGTACCGGAATTCTTCAACAGGCTCCTAGAACCCGGAGCCGCGAACGCGCGGATCGAGCTGCGCGAGGATCGCGTCGGCCAGGATCGAGAGGACGATCAGGAGCACCGTCACCCACAGCGCGGCCGTGATGATGATCGGGAGGTTGGTCGCGCTCTCGTCGTTGTGGCCGATGGCCTCCCAGACGTTGTGAAGGAAGCCCGGGAGCGAGAAGACCTTCTCGACGAGCATGACGTTGGTGAGGAACAGCGGCAACGTGACGGGTGCGAAGGCGACGGTCCCGCCGATCGTCGGGGGGCCGATGTGGCGGCGCACGACGGTGTTCCACCTGAGGCCCTTCGCCGTCGCGGTCCGGATGTAGTCCTCCTCGGTGATCTCGCGGCCCAGAGACTGCGTCACCCGCAGGCACATGGCGGCGAGCGGCGCGGCGAGCACGAGCCACGGGACGAGCATCGCCCGCAGCCACGTCCAGGGGTCCGTGAACGGCGAGGCCCACTGTGGCTTGGCCTCGAAGAAGAACGGGACGTGGACGAGCCCCCAGGCGGGGTTGAAGAGCAACAGCAGCCCCATTGCAACCACATACACCGGCGCGCAGTAGGCCAGCGCGGCGCCCCCCTCCAACGCGCGCGCGAACCGCGTCCGCGGGTGGGCGACGCACCACAGCCCGCCGAGCACGCCGCTGACACTACCGATGACGATCGACCCCAACAGGAGCCAGACGTCGGCGGCCCAGCCGCGCTGCCACAGGACCCGGACGGGCATGCACACGCCACTGGCCTTAGCGCCCGAGCCGGTGCCGCCGGGTGGCGCACAGCCAAAGTCGAGATGCAGAAGGCCCCGGTCGAGGTCATGGACGACCCCGCCCAGCAGCGTGTGGCCGTCCGGGTAGAGATCCGGCCGGAGGACCCGCAGGCTGCCGAAGATGATGATGGCCACGGCGATGAGGATCAGCGGCGCGAACACGATGCGGCGTACGAGGCTGCTCACGAGTGGGTTATGGCCTCGGCCCGGCGGACGTGTCGCTGCGACCCGCGCTGCGCAGCGGGTTGCTCACGCGGCGTACGACACGGCAGACGACGACGGCGCGGCGTCCGATCCGGTCGAAGTCGCCATCCAAAATGACGCTTGGGCACGTTGTGGGCACGATTTCCGCGTCAACCGAGGACGACGATTCCCCCGAGAACGACGAAAGCCCTGCAGATGCAGGGCGTTCCGGAGAGCGCGCCCGAGAGGATTCGAGCCTCTGACCTTCGGTTCCGTGGACCGACGCGTAGCGCGCGGTCTTGGCTCTACAGAGCCAAATCGCCTCGCCTAACTCGCCAGAAACACCGTGGTTGTCATACGCGGATGACCTCAAGACCAGAGACCTCGTCGAGGGGATCGAAGTCGTCATCCTGCGTCACGACCGGCAGGCCGTTGGCGAGCGCAGTCGCCGCGATCCAGAGATCGTTGACGTTGACTCGCCGCCCCGCCTGCGCCAGATGCACCCGCAGGCGCGCCCACTCGGCCGCGACCTCGCCGTCGATGGGCAGGACCTCGACGTCCGCGATCGACTCGAGGGTCGCCAGACGACGCGCACGGATGTCCAGATCCACTGCCGCGAGAACACCAACCTGGAGTTCGGCGACCGTGACCGGAGAGACCACGCTCTCATCCGGCAGCCGATTCGCGAGGAGCGGCCGCGCCGACTCGGCGGCGATGAACACGCTCGTGTCCAGCAAGCCCCGCGTCGTCGCGGCCATCAGCAGAGCGGTCCCAGGTCGTCCGTGCTCTCGCCGGCCAGGACGGCGAGGTCGGTGCGAAGCCCCGGATCGGCTTGCACGACGGCCAAGCGCCTCAGGAGCTCGGCGCGTGTGATCGGCCGGCGCCGGAGCGGCCGGACGGGCACGAGTTGCGCCACCGGGCGGCCACGGGAGGTGATCGTCACCTGCTCTCCGGCCTCGACGCGGCGCAGCACGTCAGCGGTGTGGTTGCGCAGCTCGCGCGCCGCGATCTCGCCCATGCTACGAGCGTAGCACAAACGTAGGTCAAGCGGACGGTTGGCCCGCTCGGTCGTACCGAGAGGCGGCCGCCGGCGCCCGGGGCAGGCGCTTCACGGTTCTGGCGGCGTCAAGCGGGCCGGCCCTCAGAAGACCCGCATCCCGTCCGCAAGCGGCGCTCAAGCGCGATGTCCGAAGATGGACCGATCCCACCTCCCCACCTCGGGCCCACCACCGCCGCCTGACCGGTTCGTTCGACCTCCGCCGTGGTGCGCCCGCGACCTGCGTGCCCCTCAGAGAACCCTTCATCCCATACGCCGTGCCCGCGGCTGATCTACGTCCGGTTCGGTGCTCCGCTTCATGATGAGATCCCTAGTCCGCCGTGGCCTGCTCCTCTGCTGCACTGGTGTGTCGGCGTTCGCGATCCCGGTCGCCGGCGCCGGGGCGGCGCGGCTCTACCTGCCGCAGTACGGGGTCGGCACCCCGGAGACGATCCTCGGGTTCGAGACGGCTGCCGATGGCTCGCTCACGTCGCTGACCGGATCACCGTTCGCCTCCACCGCCAACGCGCTACCGGGAGGCGTCGCGAACCTGGCCTTCGCGCCGGACGGCGCGCGAGCCGCCGCGAGCTTCTACTTCGACGGCGGCGCTCAGGGCTACTCGGTCAGCGACGGCGTCATCGCCCAGGCCGGGGCTGCGCTCACGACCGCCGACTTGCCGGCGATCGCCGTCTCGCCCGACGGCCGCTTCGCCTACGGGCCGGCGTTCGGGCAAGGCGTGCATGTCTTCACGATCGGGGCCGACGGCTCGCTCACCGACGCCGGGACCACCACCGCCACCAACGCGCACGACATCGCGCTGACGCCCGACGGCCGCTTCGCGTTCACGCTGACCAGCAACAAGAAGATCGAGCGCTTCAGCGTGCAGGCCGACGGGAGCCTGGTCTCGCTCGGCGCGGCCACGGCTCTGACCGACTTCGGCATGAACCTGCAGGTCTCGCCCGACGGGCGCCTGCTGTTCGTCGCTCAGACGCTTGCGTCGGGCGACGGCGTCTTCTCCTTCACGATCGGCGCCGACGGCTCGCTGGCCCAGAACGGACCACCGGCCCTGACCGGCGACCGCGTGATCGGGATCATCGCCGTCTCCCCCGACGGCAGCCACGTGTACATGCCCGACCAGAACGTCGGCGGGGTCGTCATCGCCGACGTCGCCGCCGACGGCAGCCTCAGCGTCACCCAGCCGACGCTGCCGGTGGCCAACGCCGAGGCGGTCGGTGTCAGCCCGGACGGCCGCTTCCTCTACGTCGAGGATGGCCAGGACATCCAGGTCGCCGCCATCGGATCCGACGGCGCGCTGACCGCGCTGCCCTCCTCGGTCGCGGCGCCGACCGGCGAGGCACAGCGGCTCACCTTCCAGCCCCAGCCCACGCCCAAGGCGTCCTCCACGGTCACGACCGGCCGGCCTGGCGCGACGACCGCATTCGACGCCACGGGCTCGGCCCGCGCCGTGCGCTACGACTGGGACTTCGGCGACGGCAGCACGTCGGTCGACGGCGGGCCCACACCGACCCACGTCTACGCGACCGCCGGCGACTACACCGCGACGCTCACCGTCACCGATGCGCAGGGCTGCTCGACCCGCCAGGTCTACACCGGCCAGAGCACGGTCTGCCCGGGCGGCGCCGACGCGAGCGCCAGCAGCGCCCTGTCGATCGCGAGCGCCACCGTGCCGCCCGTCAGCGTCCCCGCCACGCCGGTGCTCCCGCCCGCCACGATCACCAAGAAGCCCGTCATCGGGCATCTCGTGATCGCTCCGCACACGTTCCTCGCCGCGGTCTCCGGTGTGAGCAAGCGCAAGGCCGGAGCCGTCTTCTCCTACCGGCTCTCCGTTGCCGCGACCGTCCGGTTCACCATCGCGCGTCGGCATTCGGGCCGGCGGGTCGGCACGACGTGCCGCAAGCCGAGCAGGACGAACGCCAAGCACAGGCCCTGCACGCTCTTCGTCAGCCTTGGCACGCAGACAGCGAGGGCCAAGGCCGGACGCAACAGCCTCCGCTTCACGGGACGCGTGCAGGGCCGGACGCTGACGCCAGGCGCCTACCGGGTGACCGCCGTCGCCACCGACGCCGCCGGCAGCCGCTCGAGGCCGGTGCGGGCGCTGTTCCACGTGATCCGCTGACCGTCACGCAACCAGGAACGCGTCGATCCGCGCCAGGAACTCGGGCCACGCCGGCTCGGACGCGCTCAGCAGATGGTTGGCGCTGTCGAGCAGGACGAGCTCGCTGTCCGGAATCAGCGCGGCCAGCTCGCTCGCCTGCGAGGCTGGAACACGGACGTCGTCGCGGGAGTGCAGGATGAGCGTCGGGCACGTCACACGGCCGGCGACGTCCGAGACGTCGATCTGCGCGAACACCTCCAGGAAGCGCACGGCGTTGACCGACGAGGTGGTCTGCCGCTGGAAGGCGGTGAACGCCTCCCACTCCTCGCGCGTGCCGCCCGGGAGGAACTGCGACGCGAAGACGCGCAGGAAGCTCGGGTCCTGCCGGGCCCATCCGGCCCGGGCCAGGTCGAGGTCGAGGGCCGCCTCGTTGCGCTCCGCCTCATCATGGGCGCGCACCGATCGGCCCCGAGCGTAAGCGCCGGCGAGGATCAGCCGGCTCACCCGCTCCGGCCGGCGGACCGCATAGGCGACGGCCACCGCCCCGCCCTGGGACACGCCGAGCAAGGGGAAGCGGTCGAGGCCCACGGCATCGACCACCGTCTCGAGATCGTCGACCCAGTCCTCGAATGAGAAGCTCGGCACATCACAGTCCGAGAGGCCGCAGCCCCGCTCGTCATAGCGGATCAGCCGCCGATCGCGAGCGAGGCCCTCGAGCCAATGCGACCACACCGGGCTCGCCCATTCGAGATCGAGATGCGTCATCCAGTTGGCCGCCTTGACCAGCGGCGGTCCCGAGCCCACGGTCGCATAGGCGACACGGGTACCGTCGGTCGCCTGGCAGAACCGGATGCCCTGACCGTCCCCCAGCGACCGTCCTCGCGCCTCGGCCGGCCCGGGCTGCGCAGGATGCTGCGCGCGGGCACGACCATCTGAGAGCTCGCTCGTCGGAGCGACGAACTGGTAGCCCCGGCGGTGCACGGTGCGGACGAACCGCTGCTCGCTTCCACTGTCGCCGACGGCGATGCGAGCGGTGCGAAGCGCCGTGGCGAGGGCGGCCTCGCTGACGAAGCGGTGTCCCCACACCGAGTCGAGCAGCTCGTGCTTGGACACGACGCGGTCGCGGTGCTCGATCAGGTACAGCAACACCTCGAGGGCGCGCGGCTCGACGTGCACGGGCTCGCCCCTCCGGCACAGCTGGAATCGAGAAGCGTCGAGCTCGTAGTCCTCGAACCGATAGGCAACCGGCGGCACCCGGGGCAGGCTATTCACGGGTTCTGGCGGATGTCGAGCGGGCCGACGCTCCGAAGATCCACATCCCGTTCGCAAGCGATGCTCATGGACGATGTCCGAAGATGGACGGACCCTACCTCCCCAACCTCGGGCCCACCACCTCCGCCTGACCGGTTCATTCGGACCTCCGCTGCGGTGCGCCCGCTGACGCATCGAGCGCGTCGCGCACGCTCTTCGGGATCGTGACTTGCCGCTTGGATGTCAGTCTCGCTCGAGCGTCCAATTCGCTCCCTTGCTTGTGACGGCATATAGAGATACTGAGGCCGCCGCGCCGAGCTATGCTTTACCTATGGCCGAGAACGTAAAGCGAAAGGCCGGGCGGAGCCGCATCTCCTCCAAGCACCAGGTCACCATCCCCGCCGCCGCCTTCCGCGGCGCCGGATTTCAGGCCGGCGACACCGTGCGCATCGAGGCCGAGGGCGCGGGACGGATCGTGCTGACCAAGATCGACGACCTCGTGGACCGCTACTCCGGCAGCCTGGCGACCAGCGGCGAGCTGCGCCGCAGCGTCCAAGCGCTGCGCGACGAGTGGTAGCGCTGCTCGACTCGGTCGCGGTCGCCGGCTTCCTGGACCGCGACGACGCGTTCCACGCCGCCGCCGACGCCCGCGTCCGGGAGCTCGCCGGGCGCGACACGCTGATCGTGTCGGTCATCACCTACGCGGAACTGCTCACCGGCGCCGGCCTCGGCCACCACGCACAGTCGGCCGTACGCGGGTTCTTCGAACAACTCATCGACGAGATCTACAGCGTCGACCGCGCCATCGCCGAACGAGCCGCGCAACTCAGGTCGCAGACACCGGCCCTGAAGATGCCCGACGCGCTGATTCTCGCCACCGCCGACCTTCACGGTGCCGAGCTGGTGGTCACCGGGGACTACCGCTGGACCGGCATCGACCTCGGCGCGCGCGTCGAACTGCTCGTCGCAACGTGAGTCCGCGACGCGGCGTACGCGCCGCGTCCGCCACGCTGCCAACAGCTCCACGCAGCCGCCGCGCGTGGCCACCTGTCAGACGAGTGAGTCGACTCAGGGGTCACGGGCCAGGACGCGTTCGAGTGCCGCGATGACCCGGCGCGCGATCGGCCCGCCGAGCGCGGCTGCGATCGCGCTCCGCGCGCCTCTCGACTCAAGCGACCTCTCGCTGCCGTTCAAGCCGCGCCGGACCTACGCCTGATCTCGTCGAGCGGAATCCGCGACGCGTCCTGCTCCCGGCCCGCGTCCGCCTCGGCGATCGCCGCGTTCCCCTCGGCAGTCGGCTCCTCGTCGTCCACCGCTGCCGCGTCGAAGAACCTCACGAGCGGGTCGTGACGCAACGCGTCGATACGTCGAAGCGCCACCTCGGCCTCGATGTCGGTCAGCTCGTCCACGACGCGATGCAGACGATCCTTCGCGGTCACTCTCGCAGCGTATTCCGTCCGCCCTGCCCCGATCGCCCGTCGCGCGGAGACGCCCGCGGTAGCTACACCGGGACGTCGATGTACGCGGTCGTGATGTCGGACGGCTCCGGGATCGGCTCGCCGGCCTCGCGGAGTCCTTCCAAGTGGAACCCAATCGCATCGTGCATCTCGCCTTCGACCTCATCAATCGTTCGGCCCGTGGCAACGCAGCCAGGGAGATCAGGGGCGTACGCCGAGTAGTTCTCGCCCTCGGCGCCTTCGATCAAGATCAGATAGCGGCGCTCGGTCATGCGTGGTTCTCGAGTACGGCTTCGCTGACGATGGACGCCCAAGTCTTCGGCTGCAACGTACAGCGAGCGGCTTCCAGCGGTTACGCCGCCGCTAGTCTCCCGCGCGAACGCCCCGGACACGCCTCTGTCTCCTTCGGAAGGCAAGCGCCCGGGGCTTTGTCGTTCTTGCGCCTCTGCTCGTCCACAGCTCACGCCGACGAGCGATAACGCGAACGCGCCACATCCCAGCCAACCACGACGGCGCCGCGAACAGCCCCGCGACGAGCCGATACTCGAAGGAAGTTCGGGACATATTCGGGACACGTTCGCATCCCATCGAACTTCCAGAGACAAGAAAACCCTGCGAATAGCAGGGCTTTCTCAGCGCGCCCGACAGGATTCGAACCTGTGACCTTCGGTTCCGTAGACCGACGCTCTATCCAGCTGAGCTACGGGCGCAGGGATGCGGCCGACCAGTTTAGCCGGGCCGATGAATCAGGCGGACAGGGCGGGATTCGAACCCGCGATGGAGCTATAAACCCCATACTCGCTTAGCAGGCGAGTGCCTTCAGCCACTCGGCCACCTGTCCGCGGGTTCCCGCAGTCTAGAGACCGCCGGGTCATCCGGCGTGATGGCGCCGTCCACGGCCCATCGAGTCGAGCTCCTCGAGCGACATGCCGGCGCCGGTCGCGACGCAGGCGAGCGGGTCGTCGGCGAGGCGGACGGGCATTCCCGTCTCCGCGGCGACGCGGTCGACGAGGCCCCGCAGGAGCGAGCCACCGCCGGCCAGGAGGATGCCCTCGGACGTGATGTCGGCCGCGAGCTCCGGTGGCGTCTCCTCCAGCGTCGCGTGGATCGCGGCCATGATGTCGGTCAGCGGCGCGGCGACCGCTTGGCGGACCTCGTCGGAGGTGAGCAGCAGCTCGCGCGGGAGGCCGGAGGAGAGGTCGCGGCCGCGGATCGAGGTCTCGATCTCCTCGGCCAGTGGCATCGCCGAGCCGGCCGCGAGCTTGATCGCCTCCGCGCTCTGGGACCCGATCGCCATCCGGTGCTCGAGCCGGATGTGCGTCGTGATCGCGTCGTCGAGGTCGTAGCCGCCGACCCGCAGGGAGCGCGCGACCACCAGACCGCCCAAGGAGATCACCGCGACTTCCGACGTGCCGCCGCCGACGTCGACGACCATGCGGCCGACGGGCTCGGCGATCTCGATCCCGGCGCCGATCGCGGCGGCCAGCGACTCCTCGATCAGATGGACCTCGCGAGCGCCGGCGGACAGCGTCGCCTCCTCCACGGCGCGCCGCTCGACCTCGGTGATGCCGGAGGGCGCGCAGATGACCATCCGCGGCCGGGAGAAGCGCGAATGCAGCACCTTGTCGAGGAACTGACGCAGCATCGCCTCGGTGACCTCGAAGTCCGCGATCACGCCGTGGCGCAGCGGCCGGTCCGCGGAGATCGACGCCGGCGTGCGGCCGATCATCCGCTCGGCGTCGGCGCCGACGGCGTGGACCTCGCCGGTGCGCTGGTCGATCGCGACCACGGACGGCTCCGAGAGCACGATCCCTCGCCCCCGCACGTAGACGACGGTGTTGGCGGTCCCCAGGTCGACCGCGATGTCCCCGCCCGCTCGCAGTCGTGAGACCGGGGAGCGCCGCCGTCCCGAGGTCCTGAAGAGTCCGTTCCAGGACATTCGCGCCCACTCAAGCACACGCGGCGTGCGCGAGCTCCAGAAACCGGGACAGCAGCGGAGCCGCGTCATGCTCGCGCCACGCGAGGTCGACCGGCATCGTTTCCGCGGGCTCAAGCCGCGGAGCGCGCATCGAGACGGGTAGGTGACGTGCCCAGCGCTCGGTCGTCAGGGTGACCACATCCGCGCCCGCAGGCCACTCCGCCTCGTCCCAGATCACGCCGGCGACGACCGTCGCCGGCTCGAAGCCGCAGAGCGCCCGCAGGCGCCGGTGGAAGCCGCCGTTGAGGTCCTCCCCGGGCACGACGAAGCGATCGCGCGCCAGCGCCTCCAGCGAGACCGCGTCCCGGCCGGCGAGCCGGTGGGACGAGCGCATCAGCACGTGGACCGCGTCGTTGCTCACCCGCCGCCGGACGAGCCCCGGAACCGGGTCCGAGCAGAACAGCAGCGCGGCATCGATCCGCTCGCCGAGCAGCTCGCGGGCCAGCGTCCCGCTCGTCGCCTCCGACACCTCGAGCTCGACGGCCGGGAGCGCCTCGCGCACGCGCGCGAGCAGCGCGGGCCGGAGCTCGAACCGTGACGCGGGGGAGCTGCCGATCCGCAGCGTGCCGATCACGCCCCGTCCCGCCCGGGCGGCGTCCTCGAAGGCGCCGTCGACCGCCGCGAGCGCCGCCGGGCCCGCTCGCAGCAACCGCTCGCCGGCCGGAGTGAGCCGCACCGTCCGCGTCGTGCGCTCGAACAGCGGCACGCCGAGCTCCGCCTCCAGCTGCCGGATCGCGGCGCTCAGGGGGGACTGGGCCATGTGCAGCCGCTCGGCCGCGCGCGAGAAGCTGAGCTCCTGCGCGACCGCGACGAAGTAGCGGAGGTGCCGCAGCTCAGGCATCGCATCTGAATTCTCCGCTACGACGTCTGAATCGCGAGCGGCGAGGCCCGTAGCGTCGCCTCGCATGGAGATCCTGCTGCTCAACGAGGACGACGTGCGACGCCTGCTCGACCCGCGCGCGCTGCTGGACGCGCTCGCCGACGGGTTCCGCGCGCTGGCGAACGGCCAGGTCACGGCGCCGGACCGCAACGAGGTGACGCTTGCGGACGGAGCGTTCCTGCTCGGGATGCCCGGCCGTCGCGGCGAGACGATGGCCGTGAAGGTCGTCACCGTCTTCGAATCCAACCGCACGCTCCCGTCGCACCTGGCCACGATCGGGCTCTACGACGTCGGCACCGGAGGCTGCCGCGCGTTCCTCGACGGCACCTACATCACGGCGCTGCGCACGAGCGCCGCGGCCGCGCTGGCGACCGGCCTGTTGGCACGCCCCGACGCCCGCAGGCTCGCGATCGTGGGAGCGGGGGTGCAGGGGGAGCACCACCTGCTCACATTCCCCCTCGTGCGCGAGTTCGAGGACATCCGGATCGCCTCGCTATATCCGGCCGACGCCGAGCGGCTGGCGGCGACGCATCCGAGGGCGAGAGCCATGACCGCCGAGGATGCGGTGGCCGGCGCCGACGTCGTCGCGCTCGCCACGCACTCGGCGAACCCCGTGATCGACCCGGCGTGGATCCTTCCCGGGACCCACGTCAGCTCGGTCGGCTACCACCCGCCCGACGGCGAGCTCCCGCGCGACCTGCAGGGGACGCTGTTCGTCGAGACCCGCCTTGCCTTCGAGCCGCCGCCGGTCGGCTGCGCGGAGCTGGCGGGCGTCGACCCGGCGTCGGCCACCGAGCTGGGCGAGGTCCTGCTCGGCACCCGCCCCGGCCGCACCTCCCCCACCGAGATCACGATCTACAAGGCGATGGGCCACGTGATCGAGGACATCGTGGCCGCCGAGCTGGCGGTCGCCGAGGCGCAGCGAACCGGCACGGGACAACTCGTCCGCTTGTAGTCCCTGGTGGGCGGGTCCGGGTGCTCACCACCCGGACCGCCGGAGGAGCCGAGCTACTGCTGCGTGACAGTCGCGATCTTGCGGTCCCGATGCCGCCGAGGTTGACGTTGACGAAGTTGCTGTTTGCAGCGCTACGGGCCTGGATGAAGCAGGCGACGTTCGTCGAGCCGGTGCCGGTGGCGCGCACCCTGGAACTGGCCATGAACACGTACGAGCCGGCCGGCAAGGCGCCAGGCGCGCCAGGCGCGCCGGGATCGCCCTTGGCGCCGGGCGCACCCGGGTCACCCTTCGCGCCCGCGGCGCCCGGCACGCCAGGCTGGCCGTGCCGGTTCCAGGTGATCTGCGTCTCCCGGCTGCAGCAGTGCCAGCCGCGACGGGCGACCCCACTTGCTCCACATGTGTGCGTCCCTTGCTTGGCTCCCTGCCCACGGCAAGCCTCGCACTCAGTATTCAGGCGCGTCAACTCCGGGCGACTGAGGCGGTGCGCCGGCGTCGCGCGATGGCGACCCAGATCAAGGAGTCCAGAGGATTCGGCTCTACAGCTAAGGTTGAAACCGTCCGGAGGGGTGGCAGAGTGGTCGAATGCGCCGGTCTTGAAAACCGGAGTCCGTTCACGCGGACCGCGGGTTCGAATCCCGCCCCCTCCGCTCGCGACTCGCTCGTACTGAAATGGTTGGTTTAGGCTGTGGCTGGTGCTGGAGGGTACACGGAGACGCGTGGGGAAGCGCGTTTTCCATCGTTTGCAGCGCTTGACGTGCGCTTGGCGGGTAGTGAGCGCACTCGCGGCGGAGCCGCCATACCAGCGCATCAGCGCAGCGACGCGGTTCAGTCAAGCTCAGCGAGACAGGGCAGAGCGTAGCGAGCTGCGAAGCAGTGGGCTTGAAGGGTGCGCGGCGAAGCTAGCGTACGCGCCCGTCGGCGGGCGGTGGAGAGGGTGGACGTCAGACACGTGCGTCTGGTGGATGCGTCTTTGGCGGGCCGCTGCTGCGGTCTCAGCGTAGGGACAAATGCTGCTTGCTTGGTGATGCTCACTCAGTGATGATGCGCCAAGGCGAGATGTCAATACAACGAGCGGCAATAGAGGCCGCTCTGAGCGGGTAAAGAGTCGCGGCAGAAGACCTGAGTTCCTAGAGAACGTCGCCATGTTAGAGGCAGAGGCGTTGGAGCGGTAAAAGGACTTCGCAGTACGCGAAGTGGGACAATACTTCGCGATAGGTTTAGGGATCGATAGCAAGGTCAGCGTCGCTGTCGCGACGGCCTCACGACGCTAACGGACGATGAAACGTTGACAGCAAGCGTGCTGCTCGCAGCAACGTGCTGACGGCCGCTTGGCCGCCTGGGCGCCCGCTCGGCGCGCCAGCGGCAACTGGGCGTCGCACGCAGACTTCCATCTCATCGCTGGAAGGGCCGGCGATCTTCGCGCCTTCCGCGCGAAGTACATGCGCCTCGACGAGGCGGCGCGACAACTGGATGCGCTACGCGCAGAGTTCGCCGCTGCGATTCAGAGCGCGCACGGTCGGCCGACGTTGCCGACGGGGCCTTCCACTGGCGATCGCGAAATAGACGCCCAGTCTCCAGAGTAAGAGGCCAGACGGCTGTCAGTGCCGCGGGGGGTGCGGAGGAGACCGCGAGGACGGCCGCTTGCGGCCGCCCGCAGCGGGCGCGGCGGAGAGCGAAGCGAGCCGCCCTTGATGATCGTGAAGCAGATCCTCACCGCACGATGCTCGAGATTCGCGTAGTCAACGCGTCGCCGACGACCGCGTACCGAGATGAGCGGCACCAGTCCATCGGATGCAGTCCGGCGCGAGCTGTTCAATGCGTGCCGAGCAGAGCATCGAATACAGGAGCTGAGCGGTTGGCAACGACGGATTCACGAGGCAGCGAGGCTGCGAAGACACTGGCGAGCAAGGGTGCCGCGAAGGGCGGCCGGGCTCGGGCAAGCGTGCTCACGGTTGAGGAGCGGCGCGAAGCCGCACGTAACGCTGCTCGCGCGCGGTGGGCGAAAGCTGGCAAGGAGACCACGGAGGCGTCGACGACCGACGTCGCTGACGACCACGCCGCACTTATCCCGATCGGCGACACGACGCCCGCGAGCGACGGCCGTCTGTGGTCGATGTTCAGCGGAACTCTCCAGGTCGGCGACATCTCGTTCCAGTGCCACGTGCTCAACGACCTGCGACGAGTGCTAACCAGCGCGAGGTAGTCCGAGTGCTCTCGGGCGGGCGACGCAGCGGCAGCTACCTGCAGAACGTCCCGGGACACCGCCGGAGGCGTTCGCCGACCGTGTCATCCCCTTCAGCATGCCGGGTGGATCGCCGCACAATCACGGTTTCGAGGCCACCTGCTCATCGAGATCTGCGAGGCGTATCTCGAAGCTCGTGATGCCGGCACGTTGCATCCGAGTCAGGCCAACATCGCCAGAATGGCCGAGATCATTATGCGGGCCTGCGCTCGGGTCGGGATTATCGCGCTGATTGACGAGGCAACTGGCTACCAGGAGATTCGCGAGAAGCGCGCGCTGCAGGCAAAGCTACGAGCGTTCATCGCTGACCAGATGGGTGAGTGGGTCAAGCGGTTCCCGGATGACTTCTGGTACGAGCTCGCTCGGCTCGAAGGGATCCGGTACTCGCAGAGAAATAGTCCGCTGCGGTGGGGCAAGTACGTGATGGCGTTCGTGTACGACGCCATCGACCGGATGTCGGACAGCGGCTCCGCGAGATCAATCGGGACCGCGCACGGCCACAACCACCACCAGTGAGACTCACGGGAGTTCGGTCATCAGGAGCTCAACAACACTGCAGCAGGTTGTGCGTCATGAAGCTCTGAGGCGACATGGACGACTTCGTCGCAAGTTCGCCAGGGTGTTCTCGAAGGGGCCGCTACAGCTTGAGTTCTCGGGGATGGGCTGGATCGACTAAAACGTCAGCTAGGATTCGGACTCAGGGAAGATAGCGTAACTGGTCATCTGTCTTTCTAGCTTCTTGGCGCGGGAGCGTGCTCTGTAGAAGAGAGGCGAAGAGCGGTTCACACGAGGAAGATGATCGGAGCTGCGGGATCGCGGAGGATCTCGAAGAGGCGCGTGTCCCAGTTCTAGTAGATCGGGCAGACGTGGAACGAGGGTTGCGAGCATCTCGGAGAGATCACGATTAGAAGAATGTAAGTAGACATGGGAGTCTAGAGATAGATATTGCGGGAGAGAGTGCTTCGATGACAGAACAGAGAAGGCGTACAGACGTACATGGCGGCAGACGCCTCGTCACAGAGCTGAACTAGAAAGATAACGTCTAGTCGCGTTCTCAGAGCTTCTGGTAGAACTAATCACGGGCTGCGTTGGCTCACATACAGTGCCGGTGCAGCGTCATGCTCTGGTTGGCGCTGAGCTACTGCAGTGGGCGCGCGCCGCCAGTGATCTGCCGCCACTCGTCGTCGGTGTAGTCGAGAGGGTCGCTCGTGCTGGGCATGCGCCGAGCGTAACGGCACGGCGACATCGTAGAGCATTCAGCACGCGCCAAGCGATTTCATGGCGTCCGTTCGTCCGGTGGAGCGGTGAGCATTCAAAGATCGTGATTAGCATAAGGTTACAGGAGGAAGCGCCAGATGGCCGAACCCATGTACTTGCTGGATTTCCGGCGCATGACTGTCGAGAAAATCGACGATCCGAAACCGCCGGCCGGGATCGACACAGGCGCGTTGGAAGTACCGGAAGACGTGCGCAAAGCAGGGATCACCTTCGCGGTGTGCGGGTCAGAGCCCGTCGGAGAGGACGAGGAGTAATCCGCTGCGCATCGCTTGGGCGATCCCATGCCTGTGGGCCGAACCACGCCCAAACGGTCTCTTCGACGTATGGGGCGCTGGATTCGACACGATGATCGTGCCACGTCTAGGGATTGAGGGCGGCTTCGCGTGCTTATGCGCCTTGTGGGGCGACCGGAGGACTTCGCGATCGCACGTGATCAAACTCACGTTGACGGATCCGAACACGCGAAATGTTGGGAACGCTCGAATATCCGGTGGCGCCGCGCGCCCGCTCCGACAGCGCGACCCGGTGACGAGATCAATCATCACCTAGAGCCGAGTGAGGATCCGCTGGATCGGAGGGCGGCTATGACCTGGCGTTCGCGCTCGACGGCGAGCGCGACCAGAGGCACACGATCGCCATACGGTCGTGACGAGCCAATAGTCCGGTCGGATCGCGCGAGGCGCGCTCGAGAGTGCGCAGGCCTGCGCGTTGCGCTCGAGGCTAGAGGGAGACAGGACGGCGGGTGATCGCGTTCGTGGTCGATAACGCGCGCGGCTCTGTGTGATGTGACGATGTTGCGCGATACTGGTGGTAGGACGAAGCGTTTCGGCCTCGATCCAAGCGAAGTAGTGGCGTTGCCGGCCACGAGCGGGATCGCTGTGACGTTGGGGAGTCGTACGAGTGGCGGTTTGACGAAGGCGACGATGGTCGGCGAGGGCGAGGGAGTGTGCATGTGCATGGTTGGGTAGATTGAGAGTAGGATAGGTGTGTGAGGGCATGAGCAGTTGGTAGGTGATAGGGGTTGATGAGTGGAGAGATGTTAGGTGTGTGAAGAGGGTGAGATGATTGCAGGTTGGGGTGTAGGGTATGAAGTTTTGGATAGGGTTGGTTTGAAGATGGCAGCAGTGTGTGGTGGGAGAGGGGAGAGAGGTGATGAGTGGGGTGTAGCTGGTGGAAGCGGCGAGCCGTTGATGGGTGTGTAGGATGAAGAACATGTGTGGAGCGGAGTTGTGTGGTGGAGAGTATAGATATGGTGTGTGAGGAGGGAAAGTAAGGGGAGAGAAAGGGATAGGAGGGAGGGATGGAGATGATAGAAAAAAAAAAAAAAAAAAAAAAAAAAAAAAAAAAAAAAAAAAAAAAAAAAAAAAAAAAAAAAAAAAAAAAAAAAAAAAAAAAAAAAAAAAAAAAAAAAAAAAAAAAAAAAAAAAAAAAAAAAAAAAAAAAAAAAAAAAAAAAAAAAAAAAAAAAAAAAAAAAAAAAAAAAAAAAAAAAAAAAAAAAAAAAAAAAAAAAAAAAAAAAAAAAAAAAAAAAAAAAAAAAAAAAAAAAAAAAAAAAAAAAAAAAAAAAAAAAAAAAAAAAAAAAAAAAAAAAAAAAAAAAAAAAAAAAAAAAAAAAAAAAAAAAAAAAAAAAAAAAAAAAAAAAAAAAAAAAAAAAAAAAAAAAAAAAAAAAAAAAAAAAAAAAAAAAAAAAAAAAAAAAAAAAAAAAAAAAAAAAAAAAAAAAAAAAAAAAAAAAAAAAAAAAAAAAAAAAAAAAAAAAAAAAAAAAAAAAAAAAAAAAAAAAAAAAAAAAAAAAAAAAAAAAAAAAAAAAAAAAAAAAAAAAAAAAAAAAAAAAAAAAAAAAAAAAAAAAAAAAAAAAAAAAAAAAAAAAAAAAAAAAAAAAAAAAAAAAAAAAAAAAAAAAAAAAAAAAAAAAAAAAAAAAAAATATTCTCGCGGTTCGAGGCTCAGCTCCGCTCCTCCGGCTACTGCGCGCGACCGGTGCGGCTGAAGGGCCACATCGAGACCTGGGACCCGAGCGGCCGCCGCAGCGTCTGGTCGACCCAGGCCGAGCCTGACGGAGTGCTGCGCAAGGCGTGTGGCAACCGCCGCGAAGCCGTCTGCCCCTCATGCGCCGAGCGCTACCGCCAAGACGCCTACCACTTGATCGCCGCCGGGCTACGAGGCGGCAAGGACGTCCCGGACACGATCGCGGATCACCCCGCCGTGTTCGTCACGCTCACCGCACCGACGTTCGGGCTCGTGCACACTCGGCCGCTCGGGCCTGGCGGGCAACCGCGCCGATGCAAGCCGCGACGCGACGCCGACGTCTGCCGGCACGGCGTCCGCCTGTCCTGCGGCGACGTGCACGCCGACGACGATCCACGCCTCGGCGAGCCGCTGTGCGTGGAGTGCTTCGAGCACGCGGCGGCGATCGTCTGGAACAACGCGCTGAGCGAGCTGTGGCGGCGGACCACGATCTACCTGCCGCGGACGCTCGCGTTCATCACCGATCGCACGCAGAAGCGGCTGAGCGAGCTGGTGCGCTGCTCCTACGTCAAGGTCGCCGAGTACCAGCGCCGCGGACTGATCCATCTGCACGTCGTGATCCGCCTCGACCGCGCGATGCCGAAGTACCGCGCGCACGAGCTGCACCCGCCCACGCGCTCGTTCAGCGTCGAGTTGCTCGAGCGCGCGATCCGCGCGACCGTCGAGACCGTCGACGCGCCGTTGCCGGACGAGCTCGGCGGCGGCCGCGTCCGTTGGGGCGGCGAGCTGGACGTCCGCCGCCTCGACGACGGCCAGGCGCGCGGCGAGATCGCCAGCTACCTCGCCAAGTACGCGACCAAGAGCACCGAACAGGCCGGCGGCGTCCTCCATCGGGTCACCGAACACGAGGTCAACCGGCTGCCTGTACGGGATCACGTGCG
This sequence comes from uncultured Solirubrobacteraceae bacterium, assembly GCA_963837485.1. GTDB lineage: Bacteria > Actinomycetota > Thermoleophilia > Solirubrobacterales > Solirubrobacteraceae > Solirubrobacter. The sequence goes on from CAWINP010000003.1 coordinate 176,715, forward strand.
TGCATACATGCGGGAGGCCTTCGCTCTCGCCGAGGACCCCGCGCTCGCCGATCGGCGCTTCGCCTCGACCGCGCACGCGTTCGGCTACCGCGGCCACTGCCTGACCAAGAGCCGCCGCTACTCGACGACCTTCAAGGCGCTGCGCCAGGCACGCGAGGCGTACGTGCACGAGCAGCTGATCGCCCGCTCGACCGACGCGGCTCAGCGCGCGCTCGCAGGCGCCGTCGAGCGCACGACCAGCTTCCGCTACGTCGGCATGGGCCATCTCACAGCCGCCGACGCCTATCTGGCCGCCTCGGCGGCCGCCCGTGCGCGTGAACACCGGCAATTGGCACGCGAGGAGCGCCTGATCGGCGATCCGGAGCTAAAACGAGGGCGAGAAGGAGGACCGAGATGAGCGCCGCCGCACCAACGCAACCCACGTTGCCCCGGATGCTGCTGACGCGTCAAGAGGCGGCCGCCGCGCTCGGAATGAGCCTGCGGCACTTCCAGCGGCACGTGCAGCCGTACGTGCGCTGCGTCTACTCCGGGCAGTTGCGGCTCTACCGCCCGCGCGACTTGGAGCGCTGGGCCGACCGCCAGGCCGAGTAGGAGCGAACGACGTTGCCGCCGGCGCGCGACACCAAGACGCGATTTCAGGGCGTGTACGCCCGCCACCAGGAGGCATGCCGCGTCAGCGCGGGAGCGGACCCCGCCGCGTGCAACTGCACGCCGAGCTACTACGGCGTCGTGTGGGATCGGTCGGCGCGCAAGACGCGAAAGACGCGGCGGTTCAAGCGCGTGATGGAGGCGCGTAACGCGCGCAAGGACCTGGCGGACGCGCTTAACCGCGGCACGCAGCTCGCGGTTGCCGGACCGCGGCTCGCGGACGCTTGCGACCAGTTCATCGAGGCCGCGCGCGAGGGCGTCGCGCTGAATAAGTGGGGCCGTCGCTACCGGCGCCGCGCCTGGGAAGACCTGGAGTCCGCGCTGCGGCATGTGCCGGACGAGCTCCTCCGCCGTCGCCTCGGCGACGTCAGCCGCGGCGACGTCCAGCGGCTCGTGGATGAGCTGACTCGCCGTGGCATGTCGGGGTCGCGAGTTCGCAGTGTCGTCAACGCGCTCCGCTCGCTCTACCGGTGGGCGCAAGACCGCGAGCTGGTGGGCCACGATCCGGCCGCCAACGTGCGGCTGCCCGCAATGGACGCCACGCCCCGCGACCGCGTCGCGACGCCTGACCGAGTTCGCAACGTTGCTCGGGACTCTGCCAGAGCGCGACCGCGCGCTGTGGCCGACGGCCTGTACGCCGGGCTACGGCCCGCGCGCAAGCGCAGGAGATCCGCGTCTCTGGCCGGACGTCGACCTCAAGCGTCGGGCGCGATCGACGTCGAGCTGGCGGCGGACGTACGGAGGGGCGAGATCAAGCCGAAGGCGAGCTCCTGGCGGCGCGTCGTCCCGCTCGTCAAGCGCTCTGTGTCGATCTACGCGCGGTGTGGATCGCGCAGGGCTCGCCCGGCGGGCAAGTGTGACCGCTGCGGCCCGCGCCGTCAGGAATCTCGCGCTCGACGGCGTGCAGTCGACAGCGGTCCGATGAGCGAGTGGGGCGCAGCTGAGCCTGGAGCCGATCGGGCTGCACGAGGCGCGCCACACGTGCGGCGAGCTTGATGATCGACCGCGGGCGTGCTCGCGAAGGCGCTCGCTCGACCCTGATGGGCCAGACGCCGAGCGGCGTCGATCACGCTGCGAGCGCTACACGCACACGCTGCCCGGCGAGCTGGAGCCGAGGCACGCGATCTGCTCGACGCGTTCCTCGCCGAGCGGGCCTCAGACCACCAGGGTCGCGGCGATGACTCGCGAACGCTTCGTTTCCCGCAGCGACCTTCCACCGCGCGCGGAATTGCGGCCGACAACGTCGGCACGCGGCGGGGAAACCGCGACTCTTGAAAACCGGAGTCCGTTCACGCGGACCGCGGGTTCGAATCCCGCCCCCTCCGCTCGCGGCCGCTGCCTGTAGCCGCGGCGCCGTGCGGGATCCGGACGACCGTTTCCTTCAAGGCGCCGGTGCGGTGCGGTCATACGCTTCGGGCATGGATATTCAATTCGTTGCCAGCATCGCGGTGATCACGCCGGATCCGCAGAAGAGCCGCGAGCTGTTCGTCGATGCGTTGGGCCTCCCGCTCGAGGCGAGTCCCGGCAGCGACTATTTCCATAGCGAGCGGGTGGAGGGCAGCAAGCATTTCGGGGTGTGGCCGCTGTCGGAGGCTGCTCAGGCGTGCTTCGGCACACCAGACTGGCCGGTCGATCGCACCGTCCCGCAGATGAGCCTGGAGTTCGAGGTGCGCGACGAGGACGCTGTTCAGTCCGCCGCCGAGGAGCTGCGCGAGCGGGGATTCACTCTGCTGCACGACCGGCGCAAGGAGCCGTGGGGCCAGACGGTGGCCCGGCTTCAATCGGACGAAGGCTCGATCATCGGGATCTCGTTCGCGCCCGCGCTGCACGACTGACGAGATGAAGCACCGCCGTGGTCGGTGCGGCGGCGCCGCGGGTCGACGGTAGCCTCGGCGGGGTGTTCGACCACGTCTTAATCGCCGTCTCGGACCTCGCTGCGTCCGAGCGCTTCTACCGCACCGTCATCTCCGTGCTGGGCGCCGAGCCGAGGCACATGGATGCCGAGATCGTCGAGTGGGCCGACTGGGACGTCTTGGCGACGAACCGCGAGCATCCGGTGACCCGCGGCCTGCACGTCGGCTTCCGCGCGCCCTCTCGAGAGGCCGTGGACGCCTTCTGGCAGGCGGGGATCGACGCGGGCTACCGCGACGATGGGGCGCCCGGTCCGCGCACGGTCTACGGCCCGGACTACTACGGCGGCTTCCTGCTCGATCCGGATGGCAACAGCGCGGAGGCGGTGCACACGGAACGCGAGAACCCGGTTCCCGACGGCTGCATCGACCACCTCTGGTTGCGCGTCCGCGACCCCGCCGCGTCCAAGCGCTTCTACACGACGATCGCCCCGCACGCCGGGCTGCGGATCGGCGTGGACGAGCCGGACCACGTCCAGATGGTCGGCGAGAACTTCAGCTTCTCGCTGATCCACGACGAGCGGCCGCTCACGGAGCACGTGCACCTCGCGTTCCCGGCGCACGACGACGCCATCGTGCGGGCGTTCCACGCCGCCGCGCTCGCCGCCGGCTACGAGGACCACGGCGGTCCCGGCGAGCGCGCGATCTACCACCCGGGCTACTACGGCGCGTTCGTCCTGGACCCCGACGGGCACAACATCGAGGTCGTCAACCACAACCTCTAAGCCGGGCCGTCGTGCAGCGGTTCCGACGGGGTCAGCGGCCGCTCAGCTCGCTCGCCTGGGGCGATCCGCTCGGCGAGCTCGACGATCAGTCCTTCGGGACCGCGCACGTAGACGAGCCGATAGACATTCCCGTAGTCACTGACCTCGCCGACCGGGTCAAAGCCCTCGTCTCGGAGCCGGTCGACGATCGTGTTGAGGCCATCGACCTCGATGGCGATGTGGCGGAAGCCCAGACGGTTTGCGGGGAAGGCGTGCGCGCCCCGGTCGTCCGCCGGCGCGAGGTACTTGATGAGCTCCAGCGTGCCGCTGCCGTCCGGCGTTCGCACCATCACCATCTGTGCCTGGACGCCGTCGAGCCCGTTGATCTTGTCGACCGCCTCGCCCTCGACCAGCATCCCGCCGTCGCGCTCGAATCCCAGGCGCGTGAAGAACTCGGCCACAGCGTCGAGGTCATCGACGACAACACCCACATGATCGAAACGCAGCATGCCCTACCTCACCAGCCGACCGCGACGAGTCCGTCGAGCGCGGACTCCCAACCGGGCGTGACCTGCTCCGCGATGTGCGGGAACCGGTCGCGCAGGCCGTCGAGCCGATCGTGGGTCAGGTCAAGTTGCGTGCCGTCGGGGATGGGAGTGAACGTGACGGTCAGCCGAGTCGTCATGGCGGGGTCGGTGGTCCGGTCGGGCCCGACGAACTGCCAGTCCAGCACGATGCGTTCGCCGGGGACCAGCTCGAGGATCTCCGACTCCGCGCCGCCGACGTCGTTGCCGTCGCCGTCCGCATGCCAGATGCTCAGGCGGCCGCCGACGCGCTCGTCCACCTCCACCTTCGCGACCGTGAAGTCAGAAGGTGCGAACCACGCGCTCATGAGCTCCGGATCCAGCCAGGCGCGGTAGACGCGCTCCGGCGGTGCCGCGATCGTGCGTTGTACGTGGACCGCGGTCGCTGGTTGCCTGGTCATCGTCGATCACCTCTCGTGTCGTCGTCGTCGAAGATCCGGCCGAGCGCGTCGAGCCGCTCGTTCCAGTAGCGCTCGTAGAACCGCAGCCACTCGTCCGCGCCGGCCAGCGGTCCCGGCGCGAGGCGGCAGACGTGCCTCCGGCCCATAACGGTGCGACGGACGAGACCTGCCTTCTCGAGGACCTGCAGGTGCTTGGAGGCCGCGGGAAGCGACATCTCCAACGGCTCGGCCAGCTCGCCGACGGTCAGCTCCCGATCGGCCAGCCGGCGGAGCATGCTCCGCCGCGCGTTGTGCGCGAGCGCGTGGAACACCGCGTCCAGCTGCCCCGATCGTTCAACCATATGGTTAACGGTAGGAGCGTTCGCGCGTACCGTCAACCAATCGGTTGTATATCGGCGGTCAGCGCCGGACGCGCATCCACGCGATGACGAGCAGCGGCACCACGATCACGGCCGTGATGATGAAGGGCCACATCGGCGCAAGACTAATCCACGCCGGCGTGGCTACTGCCGGTGGTCGCGCATCCCGCCGGTGCTGGTCACGCGCGCGAACAGCATTGAGCCCGCGTCGAAGACCAGGCCGAGGGCGACCACGAAGAGCACGAAGCCGGCGACCGGGATGGTGAGCCGGCTGGCGGCGTAGAGGCAGGCGAAGGCGGCGATGAACGGCAGGGCGATGCGGATACTCCGAGGGTACTCCGGGCGTACGCTTTAAGCTATGAGCTCGACGCGACACATCCCGCTCGACGCCGCAGGCCCCGCCGTGCGCGACGTGATGCTCGCCGAGGCGCGGGCGATCCGGCCGGACACGCCGGTCGGCGACGCCCGCGAGACGTTCGCGAACCCGCGCGTGAAGCTGCTGCTGGTGGCCGACGGCGACCGATTCCTCGGCACGCTCGCGCCCGGCGACGTGCCGGAGGACGGGACGATCGCCGCCGGCGTGGACGCGAGCACGCCGCGGCTGCGGCCCGACGACGCGATCAGCCGCGCGCTCGAGCTGCTCGAGCACACGAGCCGGGTGCCGGTCGTGGGCGAGGACGGCCGGCTCTACGGGCTCGTGTGCCTGAACCGCTCCAAGAGCGCGTTCTGCGCCAGCCCTAGCCCGCCGACGCGATGATCCCGAAGTAGACGCCCTGCGGGTCGGTCAGCAGCGCGAATCGCCCGACGTTCGGGATGTCGGACGGCGGCGACACGACTGTGCCGCCGAGCTCGGTCGCCTTCGCGGCCGACGCGTCGCAGTCGGCGACCGCGAAGATCGTCACCCAGTACGCCGGGACCGCGTCGGGCGTGCCGGGCGGCATGTCCATCATGCCCGCGATCCCGCGCTCGCCGAGGCTGAACACCGGGATCCCGCCGAAGTCCTGCTGCGTCCACCCGAAGACCGCCCCGTAGAACGCCGTCGCGCCGTCCTTGTCGCGCGTGTGGAGCTGGTTCCAGGTCAGCGAGCCGGGCTCGTTGACGAGCTCGGCGCCGGTGTGCCGGGCCGGCTGCCACAGGCCGACCACGCCGCCCGCGGGATGCATGACCATCGCCATCCGGCCCGCGTCCATCACGTCCATCGGCTCGACGATCACCTGCGCGCCGGCGTCGCGTGCCCGCGCGACCGCCGCGTCGGCGTCGTCGGTCGAGATGTACGTCGACCACACCTGCGGCTGATTCGGGTCCATCAACGGCCCGACACCGGCCACCTGCTTGCCGCGCAGCGTGAACATCGCATAGCCGCCGGTCTCCTCCAGCGACCCCGCGTCGGTCGCCTCCCAGCCGAACAGCCCGCCGTAGAACTCCTTGGCCGCTGCAGGATCGGACGTGGAGAGGTCGACCCAGCTCGGGGTCCCCGGCTCGTATGACGTGCGCTCGGTCATGCGGCCGATCCTAGTCGCCGCGCGTTAGCCTCGACCGCCGTGATCGCGTCCATCCCCAGCCCGTCGAACAACGTCATCGACGTCGGCGTCCCGTTGCATGTCTACGGCCTCCTCTATGCGGTCGCCGTGATCGCCGCCGTGTACATCACGCGCCGGCGCTGGGTCGCCGGGGGCGGCGAGGCCGAGCTGGTCGACGAGGTCGCCCTGTGGGCGTTCCCCGCCGGCCTGATCGGCGGCCGCCTGTACCACGTGATCACGAGCTGGAACGAGGTCCCGCACACCTGGTGGGGGCCGTTCGCGGTCTGGAAGGGCGGCCTGGGCATCTGGGGCGGGATCGCGCTCGGCGTCCTGGTCGGCATCTGGCGCGTCCACCGCCGCGGCGCGAACGTCCCCGCGTTCATGGACGCGGGAGCGCCGGCGCTGCTCGTCGCGCAGTCGATCGGCCGCGTCGGCAACTGGTTCAACCAGGAGCTCTTCGGCAAGCCGACCAGCCTGCCGTGGGGCCTGAAGATCGACCCGGACAACCGGCCCGCTCAGTACGCGGACAACCTCACGTTCCACCCGACGTTCCTCTACGAGATCATCTGGAACCTCGGCCTGGCGGGCTTCCTCGTCTGGCTCGGCCACCATCGCAACATCCGCCCGCCGGGCCTGTTTGCGCTCTACGTCGCCGGCTACTCGGCCTTCCGGATCTTCGAGGAGACGATCCGCATCGATCCCGCGCACCACTTCCTGGGGCTGCGGTTGAACCTGTTCGTCGCGGTGACGCTGACGATCGTCGGCCTGGTCTGGTTCGCGCGGTCGCAGCGGTCGCCGGCGCGCGCTTAGTCGGCGGCCGGCGGCTCGCTCTCCGGGATGCCCGGCAGCGGCGCCTTCTCCGGGTCGAGGTCGGGCGGCGGGCCGAGCGGCTGGTCGTCGATCTCCGGCGACCCGCCCTCGGCGGGCGGCGGCTCGTCGGGGATGTCGGGGTCCTGAGGCGTGATCGGTGTCTCGCTCATGCTCTCGCCCCTACCCCGAGCGACGACGTAGCGCACGGCGAGCGGCGCGAGCAGGATCATCACGAACACCCGCAGCGCCTGGACGGCGAGGATGAACGTCGTGTCCGCCCCCGCCCCGACGGCGATCGCCAGCACGGCGTAGAGCCCGCCGGGCGTGGTCGCGAAGTACGCGTCGCGCAGCGAGACGTCGGTGGCCGCCCACAGCGCGACGGCGAGCCCGAAACAGGCGACCAGCAGCGCGAAAAGCGAGATCAGCACCGGCACCACGAGCCGCCCGACCTCGCGCAGCGTCGCGACGGTGAAGCGCAGGCCGACCATCAGGCCGATCAGCGCGTACGCGGGCTCCTGCACGGCCGGGGGCACCGTGAAGCCGGCGCCGGCGAGCGTGAGCGCGCCGGCGATCACCATCGGCCCGATCAGCGAAGGCACGTGCAGCCGACGGCCGATCAGCACGCCGGCCGGCGCGATCGCGGCCGTCAGGAGCCACCCGTCGAGGTGGCCGAACGCCGGCTCCGAAGGGCCGCTCGCGGCCGCGTGGCCGCCGGTGAGCGCGGCGATCGCCGGCGTGAGCAGCACGACGACCAGCACGCGCAGGTACTGCATGAACGCGACGAGCCGGTCGTCGCCGCCGAGCTCGTCCGACATGCCGACGATTCCGGACGCGCCGCCGGCGATCGATCCCAGCGTCGCGGTCGCCCGGTCGAGCCCGGTCACCCGCGAGAGGATCACTCCGCACGCGAGGCTGAGCCCGAGCGTGGCGAGGCTGACGAGCGCGACCGGCAGCCAGGAGTCGGCGAGTGCCGACAGCGAGGACGACTGCAGGTAAGCGCCGAGCGTGACGCCGACGACGGCCTGCCCGCCGGTGAAGACGCCTCGCGGCAGCTCGAAGCTGCCGGGCGAGCGCAGCGCGACGGCGATGCCGACCAGCAGCGCCGCGAACAGCGTCGGCGACGGCATGCCCGCGAAGTCGAGCGCGAGCGTGGTGGCGGTGACTGCGGCGGCCAGTAGGAGCCATGACGCCGCGCCTCGCACCCTGCGAGGCTAGCGTTCCGGCGATGCTCGTCTCGGAGGTCGCCGGCCGCGCCTTGCACCACCAGGGGGTGGAGGTCGTCTTCGGCCTCATGGGCAGCGGCAACCTGGCCGTCACGAACGCGCTGGTGGCCGCCGGCGCGCGCTTCTTCTCGTCGCGCCACGAGAGCGGCGCGGTGTCGATGGCCGACGGCTACGCGCGCGTAGCCGGCAAGCTGCCGGCGGTCAGCGTCCACCAGGGTCCGGGGCTCACGAACACGGTGACCGCGCTGACCGAGGCGGCCAAGAGCCGCACGCCGCTGATCGTGCTCGCCGCCGACACGCCGGCCGCGCAGATCCGCTCGAACTTCCGCATCGACCAGGACGCGCTGGTGGAGTCCGTCGGCGCGGTCGCGGAGCGGGTCTACGGCGCGGCCACGGTCGTCGCCGACGTCGCGCGTGCGGTGCGGCGAGCACGCGTCGAGCGGCGCGCGGTCGTGCTGATGCTGCCGCTCGACGTGCAGGCGCAGCAAGCCGAGCTGACGACGCCGCCGGCCTTGGCGCTCTCGTCGGTGCGGCCGGGATCGATACCCGGGGTCGTTGAAGCGCTGGCGCGCGCCGATCGGCCCGCGATCATCGCCGGGCGCGGGGCTGCGCTCTCGGGTGCCGGGCCGTCGCTGCGGCGGCTCGGCGAGCTGACCGGCGCCGTGCTGGCGACGACGGCAGTGGCCAACGGGCTGTTCGCCGGCGACCCGTACGACCTCGGGATCTCAGGCGGTTTCTCGACGCCGCTCGCGCAACGGCTGCTCGCCGAGTCCGACGTGGTGATCGCGTTCGGCGCCGCGCTGAACGTGTGGACGACGCGCCACGGCGCGCTGATCGCACCGGATGCGACGCTGATCCAGGTCGACCGCGACGAGGCCGAGCTGGGCGCCAACCCGCGCGTGGACGTGGCCGTGCACGGCGACGCGCGCGAGACGGCGGAGCTGCTCGCGGCCGCGCTCGCGCCGGCAACCAACCGGCGCACGCCCGAGCTCGCCGCCGAGATCGCCGCCCGGCGCTGGCGCGACGAGCCCTACGAGAAGTCCAAAGACTGGGTCGACCCGCGCACGCTCTCGATCGCGCTCGACGACATCCTGCCCCTCGAAAGAACCGTGACGGTCGACTCCGGCGCGTTCATGGGCTGGCCGGCGATGTACCTGCGCGTCCCGGACGAGCACGGGTTCGTGTTCCCGCAGGCGTTCCAGTGCGTCGGGCTCGGCCTCGCCAGCGCGATCGGCGCGGCGATCGCGCGTCCCGACCGGCTGAGCGTCGCCGCGGTCGGCGACGGCGGGCTGCTGATGGCGCTGCCCGAGCTGGAGACGCTCGGGCGCCTGAGGCCGAAGCTGCTCGTCGTCGTCTACAACGACGCCGCGTACGGCGCCGAGGTGCACCACTTCCGACCGCTGGGCTGGCCGGTCGAGCTCGCGCAGTTCCCGCCGACGGACTTCGCCGCGCTCGCCCGCGCCGCCGGCTGCGAGGGCGTCACGAACGACCTCGACGCCGTGCGCGAATGGCTGAAGAACCCCGAGCGCCCGATGGTGCTCGACGCGAAGGTCGATCCCGACATCTGTGCCGAATGGCTTGAGGAGGCATTCCGCATGTAACGTCGTCCGAGGTCCGAACTTGAGAGGACGGAGGCCGAAACTTGATCTGATCAGCGCTCTGCAGGACGGCAGCGTCAAAGTCGTCGACCTCACGCAACCGCTGAGCGAGAAGACGCCCGTCCTGCAGCTCCCGCCGCCGTTCGCCAACACACCCGGGCTCAGCCGCGCGGTGATCAGCGAATTCGACGACCGCGGCCCGGCCTGGACGTGGTACACGCTGACCGTCGGCGAGCACGTCGGCACGCACTTCGACGCGCCGATCCACTGGGTCACCGGCAAGGACGGCGAGGACGTGGCCAGCGTCCCGCCCGCCCGGCTGGTCGGCCCCGCGGTGGTGATCGACCACTCCGCCCAGGCCGCCGAGGACCCCGACCACCTGCTGACGGTGGCCGACATCAAGGCGTTCGAGGCCGAGCACGGCGCGCTACCCGAGAACGGCTGGCTGCTGTACCGCACCGGCTGGGACGCCCGCGCGCACGACCAGGACGAGTTCCTCAATCAGGGGCGCACGCCCGGCCCCGACGTCGAGGCCGCGCGCTACCTCGCCGAGGAGACGGGGATCGCCGGCGTCGGCGTGGAGACGGTCGGCACCGACGCGGGCGCCGCGCACAGCTTCCAGCCGCCGTTCCCGGTCCACACCTTCCTGCTCGGCGCCGGCAAGTACGGCCTCACCCAGCTCGCCAACCTCGCCCAGCTCCCGCCGACCGGCGCGGTGATCGTCGTCGCGCCGCTCAAGCTCGTGCGCGGCACCGGCAGCCCGGCCCGCGTGTTCGCGCTAGTCGCCGCGTAGCGTCGCCGGGGCGCCGCAGGAGACGAGCGGCTCGGGCACCACGACGGACCCGTCCTCGCGCTGGTGGTTCTCCATCAGCGCGATCAGGGTCCGGCTGACCGCGACCGCGGTGCCGTTCAAGGTGTGCACGTGCACCGGCCGGGAGCCGTCCGGGCGGTAGCGGATGTCGAGCCGGCGTGACTGGTAGTCGGTCGTGTTCGACGTCGAGGTCACCTCGCGGTACTGCTGCTGCGACGGCAGCCAGGCCTCGATGTCGTACTTCTTCGCGGCCGAGCCGCCGAGGTCGTCGACGGCGATGTTGACCACGCGGTACGGGATCTCCAGGCCCTGGAAGATCTCCTCCTCGATCGCCAGCAGCCGCTCGTGCTCGGCCGCCGACTCGCCCGGCTCGACGAACGAGAACATCTCGACCTTGTCGAACTGGTGCACGCGAAAGATGCCGCGCGTGTCGCGGCCGGCCGCGCCCGCCTCGCGCCGGAAGCACGGGGAGAAGCCGGCGTAGCGGCGCGGCACCGCGTCCATGATCTCGCCCGCGTGCAGCGACGCCAGCGCGACCTCCGAGGTGCCGGAGAGAAACAGCGGGTCGCCGGCGAGCGCGTAGATCTGCTGCTCGGTGTCCGGCAGGAAGCCGGTTCCGAACAGCGCCTCCTCGCGTACCAGCACGGGCGGGATCACCGGCTCGAAGCCGTGCCCGCGCAGCTTCTCCAGCACCCAGCGCAAGAGCGCCAGCTCGAGGAAGACGAGGTCGCCCTTCAGGTAGGCGAAGCGCGAGCCGGCCACCTTCGCGCCTGCCTCCATGTCGATCATCGGACCCGCGAGCTCGAGGTGATCGCGCCCCGAAGGCGCCGGAACGCCCCACTCGCGCAGCACCGTGTCCTCGTCGGCCGCCGACGGGTCCGGCGGGTTCGGCAGCGCGGCGTTCGCCTCGGCGAGCTCGGCCTCGACGGCGGCCGACTCGGCCTCCATCTCCTTCACGCGCCGCGCCACGTCCTGCATCGCGGCGATCGCGTCCGACGCGTCCTCACCGGCCTGCTTGGCCCGCCCGATCGCCGCCGAGGCCTCGTTGCGGCGCGCCTGCAGCGCCTCCAGCTCCGGCCGCAGCGCCGTGCGGCGCGCGAGCAGCTCCAGCGCTCGGTCCAGCCGCTCCTCCGACCCGTCTCCGCGCCGCGCGAGCGCCTCCCGCGCCGGCGCCGGGTCGCGAGCGATGGAGCGGAGATCGAGCATCAGTGGTCCGCGGGCCGGGCCACTTAGTCAGCCGGCGGGCAGTCCGGCACCTTCACGGCGGTTGCGCCGGTTGCGACGGGCTTGGAGTTCTCCGCGACGAACTTGGCGACCGCCTGCGCCTCATCGCCGGTGACGATGTTCTGCGGCATCGGGCCGCCGGAGAAGCCGCCGTTGCGGATCGCGTACAGGACGCAGTTGACAGTCTCGTGCCGCTGGTCGAAGTTCGGCCCGTCCTTGTACTCACGGGTGCGCACGTTGGTCGCCGAGCCCTGGGTTCCGGCCACCTGGAGCGTGTGGCAGCCCGAGCAGTGCTGGACGAAGACCTCAGCCGCGGGACGCTCCCGCTCGGACACGTTGATCCCGGCGGATTCCGCACCCGGACAGAGCGATCGAGGCCGCGGACGCGGCCGCGAGGAGCAGCAGGCGACGGGCTCTCGGCATCGGGTGCGACAGCATAGGGGACCGATGCGCGTCCCGACCCGCACCCTCCCGCTCGTGCTCGCCACCGTCCTCGCCGCCGGCTGCGGCGGCGCCTCGACGGCCAAAGCGCCCGCGCGCTTCACCGTCACGCTCGACGACTACCTGATCCGCCCGCAGCACCTGCGCGTCCCCAAGGGGCGCGAGCTGACGGTCACGGTCGTCAACCACGGCCGCCTCGGCCACACGTTCCGGATCCGCAGCGTCAACCACAACGTCATGAACGTCACGACGATCCCGCCCGGAGGCACGAAGTCGCGATCCTTCAAGCTGGCGGCCGGCAACTACACGATGTTCTGCGCGCTCTCCAACCATGAGGAGCTCGGCATGTCCGGGACGCTGACCGTCGGCTGATGAAGACCGTCGCCCCCGAGCGCTTCCGCAACGTGATGGGCCACCTCGCCACCGGCGTCACGGTGGTCACGGCCCACAGCGACCAGGGCCCGGTCGGCATGACCGCCAACGCGGTCTGCTCGCTCAGCCTCGACCCGCTGCTGCTGCTCGTGTGCTTCGACAAGGAGGCGCGCACGCTCCCGGTGGTGGCCGAGGGCGAGCGCTTCGGCGTCAATGTGCTCGCCAAGGGCCAGGAGCAGCTCGCGCGCCTGTTCGCGTCCAAGGCGCCCGAGCACGAGAAGTTCGCCGAGGTGCCGTACACCGTCCACGACGGCATCCCGGTGATCGAGGGCGTGCTGGCGTGGGTCGGCTGCACGCTGCAGGAGCTGATCCCCGGCGGCGACCACACGATCGGCATCGGCGCGGTCACCGCGGCAGAGCTCGGCCCCGCCGACCATGCCCAGCACCGCGGCGAGCCGCTGATCTGGTACCGCGGCCGCTACTCATGACCGACGTCCATACGACGCTGGGCGCGATCACGATCGCCGTCAACGCGCTCGCCGCCGCGATCGGCCTGGTCGGGTGGGGAATCCGGCCCGTTCGTGTCTTTTGGTACTTCCTCCGCGCGGGCCAGCTCCTCGTGATGCTCGAGGCGGTGACCGGTGCGGCGCTGCTGCTCGACGGCAAGGACCTCCCGCGCCTGCACCTGATCTACGGCCTGGTCCCGATCGCCGTCAGCTTCGTCGCCGAGCAGCTGCGGCTGACCTCCGCCGACCTCGAGCTGCAGAAGCGAGGGCTGGAGAACGCGCAGGAGGTGGCGACGCTCTCGCAAGAGGATCAACATGGGCTCGTGGCGGGCATCATCCGCCGCGAGACGGGTGTGATGGCCGCCTCCGCCGCGGTCGTGGCTCTGCTGTGCCTGCGCGCCCAAGGATGGCTTTAGCGCGTGCGTTTCGGCACTAAGTAACACGCCCGCACAAGGTGCTACAAATCCCAGATGTGATCCGCGCATACTTGCCGGCACTGGTCTTCGTGGGCCTGGGGGTGATCCTCGGCGCGATTTTCGCCACGGCGAACAGCCTGCTCGGGCCCAAGCGTCGCCACCCGCGCGCGGCGACGGCCGATCCATACGAGAGCGGCCTGCCGTCCGAGGTCAAGAAGTCGATGCGCTTCGGCATCTCCTTCTACCTCGTGGCGATGCTTTTCATCCTGTTCGACATCGAGACGATCTTCCTGTTCCCGGTGGCGATCCAGCTCAAGGCCTTCGGGAGCTTCGCCTTGATCGAGACGATCGTGTTCATCGTCCTGCTGTTCGTGGCGTTCGTCTACGTATGGCGAAGGGGGGCGCTCGAATGGAGGTAACCCGTCAGCCGCTCGGCAGCGGCAAGCAGGGCGAGTTCCGCGCCCGCCAGCTGACCGCCCGGGCGATGCTCAACGGCGAGCTCGACGGTCCCGAGCTGGAGAAGCACGTCGAGGAGGGCGTCCTTGCGACGACGCTCGAGAAGGCCGCCAACTGGGCGCGCGGAAACGCGTTCATGCCCGCCACGTTCGGCCTCGCCTGCTGCGCGATGGAGATGATGGCGATCGTCGACCAGCGCATGGACATCGCGCGCTTCGGGTTCGAGGCGCTGCGCGCGTCCCCGCGCCAGGCCGACCTGCTGATCATGTCCGGGCGGGTCTCGATCAAGATGGCCCCCGTCGTGCGGCGCATCTACGACCAGATGCTCGAGCCGCGCTGGGCGATCGCGATGGGCGCCTGCTGCTCCTCGCAGGGCGTGTTCAACAACTACGCGATCGTGCCGGCCGACAAGTTCATGCCGGTCGACATCCACATCCCGGGCTGCCCGCCGCGCCCGGAGTCGCTCGCCTACGGCATCCTCAAGCTGCGCGCGATGGTCATGTCCAAGCCCGACGAGGGCTGGCGCACGCGCTACGGCGGACGCGGCACCGAGGAGTTCGTCGAGTCCGACCTGCAGATCGAACGTGCCTGACGCGACCGGCCTGGAGCTGCTCGCCCAGGAGCTGGGCGACCAGGTCATCGAGACGACGTACTTCCGCGACAAGGCGGCGCTTACGGTCAGGCCCGAGTCGATCCGCGAGGTGCTGGAGACGCTGCGCGGCAAGGGCTTCGCGTTCATGGCATCGGTGCACGGCGTGGACTACTTCCCCGAGGAGCCGCGCCTCGGCGTCCACTACGAGCTGCTGGACATGAAGGAGGTCGACCGGATCACGGTCAAGCTCCGTGTGCCGATCGACGCTCCCACCGTCCCCTCGGTCACGCCCGCGTGGCCGACCGCCGACCATCAGGAGCGCGAGGTCTACGACATGTTCGGCGTGCTCTTCGACGGGCATCCCGACCACCGCCGGATCCTGATGCCCGAGGACT